>NZ_VTZR01000012.1:0-288035 GCF_008370385.1 Paenibacillus sp. B2(2019) | reverse complement strand
TCTTCAAATCCGATCGTTTTTTGAAGCAATGTAATAATCGTAGCAATAGACATTAAAATAACAGGAAGCATTGCAGTGAATACACTGATACCAAATCCAGGTGTGTCTTCCAATTTAAATTCTTTTTGTTCGCCTAAAGAGGCAATATTACCTGTCTTCGTAAATGATGCAGGTACGAGTTTTTTGGCAAGCTTAGTAAATGCAGGTCCAGCCAAAATAACTGTTGGAATTGCAATAATGAAACCATAAAACCTCACCAATGTCTGCGCCATACTCACCAGCAATAACTGTAGGTCCTGGGTGAGGAGGTAAGAAACCGTGTGTTACGGATAAAGCTGCAGCCATCGAAAGATTCTGCTGGAAAAGGCATCTATGCAACTTACGCTGAAAAACATGTTGTATTTGGATTTAACAAAGGGAGCTTAATTTTCGATGTTCGTTCCAGTGATGATGCGCTGCAAAAGCTGACACTGAAACAAATCGAGGGAACGCTTGGCAAGCCGGATGACACTAAGGTGAATGGTGAGGATAAAATTTACACTTATCAGGCTAATGATCAATACCAACTGGAATTTATAATTCCAGGCTCGACCGGCACAGTAGATCATATCTCTGTGTTTAGTGAACAGGATTCCTTCAATAATATGGCTGGCTAAGTGGCTGGGGAAGAAGAGGAGAGAGCAATCATGCAGAGAAATCTGTGGGTTGCTCTTTTTGTATGTTCTTTTTTGATCTGGAGTACACCTCGAACGGACTGCTATAATGTAACCAATGAGCGGATTCGGGGGAAAGTGAGGTTCTATCATGCAGTTGGAATTAAATGAAAGTGAATATAAAGTGACCGCAGATGGGATAACGATAGAATTATTCCCAAAAGAGTTTACGCTTTTTCAGTTCTTATACATCAATAGAGGGCGTACGTTCAGTCGAGAACAACTGCTGGATAAGGTCTGGCCACTGGAATATCCGGTAGAACGAACGGTGGACGATCATATTTATAGGCTTCGTAAGAAGTTAGGCAAGCTACAAGGCCTAGATATTAAGACGGTTAGGGGATTTGGTTATAGTCTGACTATGCAGGAGCCCTCTATAACGATGACCAATCCAACTACATATGACTTAGAGATGCAAAAGACGATGCGGGAAGTATTCGTGAAATACCACCAATACGGCCAAGGCCGCTCCATGTTAACTCTCGCACGCCAACAGGATGTGTTGGGATATGCGCTGGACCCGTTTTATTCGATTTATATTCATTTTGTGCAGGGCGATCTGGATTGGCTGTTGAACACAACGGAGGTTGGTCTGGAGGAACGGTTTTATTCTTTGTTGATCTGTTATATTTTTTTAGGTGATCCTAAGAAAAAACTAGAGTTCTGTGAACTAGTTCTTGAGAAAAAGATTCTTCTGCCGCCTCAGCATCGAGAAATGGAAGTTCTTAATATTCTGGATTTGTACACGTTGGCTGAGCAACCGGAAAAAGCACTAGAACGATTAAAGCTAACGCATGAGGTGATTAAAGAGCCCGGGTATGAGAATTTTATTCCTGTAACGGCAATCTCTGAAATGCTTGTACACTTGTGGATTGGAACAGATGATCAAGAAATAGAACGGATGGCAAAAGACATTGAAGCGCTTTTGCTGGAGATGCCTTACTTACGTGAGATTGGCAGTTATAAAGTTGCGAGGGGCTTGTGGTTTCTACGGCGCAAGTCTTGGCGTGAAGCAGAGCAACTATTGGATGATGCGCTTCAAGTGCTTGAGATGTCAGGGTTTGTACCGATGCGGATATATGCGTTATATCGAATTGTTCACTATTGTAACAAGTTTCCATCTAAACCAGCTTTGCAGCACAAATATGCAGATTTATTTGAACGAGAGAAGGAAGAGCGGGGATTCCATCGCTTAGAGCAATCCTTGGAAACCGTGCTTATGAACCATGTAACAGCTCTCTGATAATTCTCTGATAATTCTCTGATAATTCTCTGACAATTCTCCGTTACATTAAGATCATGCTTCTTATGTTCTTAATCGTAACTTGGAGGAATGTCCGATGAATGCTTCATTACAAGCAGGCACGAGTCTGCTTAAAAACAAGGTGTATATGCGTGTATACAGCGCATATGCGACGGCGACCTTTGGGGATTGGTTCGATGCACTGGCGATTCAAGTGCTCGTAGGGTACCGTTGGCACGCTAGTCCACTAATGCTGGCTTTGATTCCGGTCTCCATAGCGTTACCTGGGATTCTGCTCGGCTCCGTGGCAGGGGTAGCGGCTGATCGACTGAATAAGCTAAAGCTAATGCGGATGTGTGACCTACTTACGGCATTGTTAACCGTACTGGTGCTTTTCGCTCCCAGTATGGTTTGGCTGCTTCCGTTACTGATGTTGCGTGCCGCCATCTCTACGTTAAATGTACCTGCTCAGCAGTCGATGACCCGCAGTATGGTTAGAGAGGATCAGCTGCTTCAAGCCACTTCACTTAATGGAATCGTAAATCAGGGTTCCAAAATCGCTGGGCCATTGCTGGGTGGTTTTGCATTGTCTGTGTTGACGCCGCAGTGGTGTATTTTGATCAATGCTTGTCTCAGAGGCTGTTCTTACTTGCTCCTACTTACTGTTAAAAATAGTGAAGCAGGACAAGTCAGCTCAGAGAGCAAGGGGGATCCAGAGGAGCATGTTTCTCTCCGCACGATGTGGAAGGAAGGCTGGAGCTTTATGCTGCGCAGCAGACTGCTGCTAAACAGCATGCTATTTGGTTTAGTTGGTGCGTTAGCTATTCAGATGATCGATTTTCAGTTTACAAGTCTATTCAGAATTATCGCACCTGCTGAGGAATCTATGCTGGGCTGGCTTGTCGCGGCAACTGGCGTAGGTGCAATATTGATGATCATGGTCATGAACAAAATGAACCGGGGAACAGGCTACGGTTGGAAGCTAGGTACGGGTTATGCACTTATTGGTGTATCGGTCGGAGGGCTTGGCCTGCTTCAGCCAGGCGTTACTAGCCTTCCTGTACTGCTGCTAGGATTCGTACTGGGTCTCGGAAACGGAATGTTTATGATTACCTTCAATTATTGTTTACAAAAAGAAACTCCCCCACACATGACAGGGCGTGTGTTCGGTATTCAAAGTACCATTCTTAGCGGAGTTATGATTGGCGCTCCACTCCTCGGTGGAATGCTGGTTCAGGCTGCTGGGCCTAGTCGAATCTTTTTAAACTTTGGTATCGTAATCGCTTTGATAGGTGTGCTTGGGATAGTATTTGGCCGCGTGCTGTGGCCTGTGCAGAAAGAGAAAAGTGATAGCTCAACGGAACAACCGGGGAAGGTTAAAGTGATGGAAACTTGAGGCTGCAGATAGTGAAGGTCAGGCAAACTAGCCAGACTAGAAAGCTTGAGTAGCACAGACTACCTAGCGGGCTTACCTAGCATTTAGTTGCAGAATCTGCAATTAAATGCTGTTCCATCGTTCAAAGCGAACTTTAGTTGTATTATGTGCAGCTATAATTTGATTTTTTCTCTTTTGGGGTAGAAATGATGGTTTTTAGTTGCAGAAACTACACTTATTTGCTTAGCAGACCTCTTTTTACGCTTAATAGTTGCATAGAGTGCAATTAAGAGATTTCCTAGCTCGCTAGGATCGATTCTTGCCCGTAAGGGCTTTTTTTATGAAGGAGTTCGGATAGAACACGAGAAATGTAAAGGTAGAGGAGGGGGAAGAATGGCAACTTTTATTTATATGGTAAGGCATGGAGAGTCACCCAAGCTGCCCGGAGGAACTGAGAGAACACGTGGATTAACAGCGAAGGGGGAGGCGGATGCCCACAAGATAACGGAGAAGTTACGTCTCGAAGGCATTCAAGTCTTCTATTCAAGTCCATATCTTCGGGCGATACATACGATTTCTGGATTTGCGCAGGAGCAGGGGGCAGAGATTCAAAGTGTTGAAGATCTTCGGGAAATCCATTTTTCGGATGGAAATATGATCATGCCTGACCAGGAGCTATATCCATTACTGGAAACAATGTTTGCTGATCCAAATTTTGTTCCTGTTGGTGGAGAGTCCATTTATAAGTGTCAGAAGCGATCAGTTAGCGTACTGCAAGATATACTGAAGCAACACAGTGGGCAAAAGGTTGCGATTGGCACTCACGGTGCAGTCATGACGCTTATGATGAATTATTTCGACGCTAAATATGATCTGGATTTTCTACTACAAACCACAAAGCCGGATATTTATAAAATGGAATTCACAGGCGGAACGTTAATGGGTGTGGAGAGGTTGTGAACTCCCAAATTGGGGTAAAGCTGTGATTATTCAAAAGGATGACCTGGCATTCGCTAGGAACCATCCTTTTGTTTATTTTACAAGCTATAAAATCGCTTAGTATTCGCAGTCAGTATCTCTTCTGCTTGGCTGGAAGTGTAGCCATGTAGCGCTCCCCAAGCAGCAGCAACATCTCGAATCATAGATGGATGCGTGACTCTACCCGCAAAAGGTCCTTCAAATGGCCAAGGACCATCGGTCTCCGCCATGACAAGCTCTGGGGGATAGCGGCGGGCAAGCTCTTGGATCTCCGTCTCATAAAGGATGTCAGGGGTGAAAGAGATATAGTATCCATTCTTAATCATACGGGCAATGGCTTCATCGGGTCCCTTAAACCAGTGGAAGTGGGCATGCTTTATATCATGCTTTTCTAGTAGATCACAGGCAATCAGCGAATCCTCATAGACAGCGTGCAGGACCACTGGTTTATCTATACGGGCGGCAAGCTCAAGCAACTGGTCAAGAAGCTGAATGTAAGGCTCCATATCAAAAGCTTCGCCGCGCTCCAGTGCTTCAGCACGCGAATAATAAGGCAGTCCAATTTCACCTACAGCGATGAAATCCTCCCGGGCTTGACGCTCAATCCATTCCAGCAAAGTGGATAACTCAGCTTTCTGCGGTATGGGTTGCTCTGGATGAAAACCATAAGCTGGGCGTACCACTCCGGGATAGGTAGCGGCAAGCTTTTGAGTGCGAACGCAAGAGTCTAAGTTCATGGAGACAGCAATCAGGGCTTCGATCCCCAAGTTAGCAATCTCACTCATCATTTGTTCCGAAATCTCAGGCTCATATTGCTCTAAATGTACATGGGCATCAATCATAGCTGCTTACCCACTACATAAGAGGCATACTCCTCATGAGGCTCAAAACGAATGGATTCAGGTTCCATTCCATCATTCCCTGATTTGTAGGAAAAGGTTAATGTGCCAATACTCTCTAAAAATCCAATATAAACATTGGTTTCAGCTTTCAGCTTGCCTTCTTCTACCATGTAGTAAGTCACAGCACCAATCCCGGCTTTTTCGCCAAGCTTGCCATCCTCGCCACGATCCGGATAACGCATAGTAACTATAGATGGAGTGGAACCTTTTACCTGAATTTGAATTAAGGCATCGCCTTTTTCATTGGAGATTTTTGAGGTAACAAATGCTGAGACAGCTTTATCCGCGGATGGTATATTCATTTCTTTCCACTGGTCAGGCTTTATGACGTGAAGCTCCTGCATAGACATGCCCGTACCTGTTCCTAGCCACAGTATGACAACAACTTCTTCCCGCCCATCCTGATCTATATCGGCATAATGAATCTCAGGAGTGTAACCTAACAATCTTGGTGCTTCCCAATTAAACGTATGCTTGTTACCGTTCACCTCTACAACAAATCCTTCGTAGGTACCGCCATTTTTGAGGGCAGTATACAGCTTAACTTGGTCATTTTCTGTAGCAATCGCGAGAGGTTCGCTGGGTGTTCTTACGGTAGTACTAACATCCCCTGATGTTATGGAAACTTCATTTTGCGAGGCATTCAGCTGCGCAGTGGCACCAGAGAGAGAGTTTAGAGAGTCTGCCGGAATATAAAAAATACCATTTCGTAGAATTGCAGGTCCCCCCAGCTCATTTTGATAACCGTCACCTTGCATATACTCATTACCTGGCTTCAAAACATATTTACTGCTTCCATCAGAGATGGTTAAGGTTTTCGTAGCATTATCCCATTGTTGTTCAGATGAGTAGTACTCCATGAGTACTTTTGCAGGTACATAGACCTTATCACCTGAGAAAAAAGGTGGGAGAGAAGGAAGAACGGTTTCTCCATCAACGATTAGTTTCAGTGGTGCTTCAGTAGTTTGTGTTTGGTTAATTGCCATTGTTGTATCCATATCTATAGATGCCGATGCTCCGCATCCGGCTAAAAAGAGCGTGATAGCTCCGATTACGATGATTTTATTCATAATTACCTCCGAGGATTAAGTCCAGTCCTCTTAAGTATAGATTAAATCAGCGCGTAGTAGGTCACTTTCTGTAAACAAAGCAGAGACAAGGTTGTTACGTTTGCTATTTATTTAAAAATACGGTCCGAGTAACTTGTGATTTAGGGTCTACCGTTAGACTTTTGGTATAGCGGATCTCCCCAATAGAACAACCCGGTCCGATGATAATATCTTCACCGCAGACGAGATCTGCTGTCGTTCGATATAACATGATGCTAGTCCCTTCAATCGTTTTGCAGGTAAGCTTCCGGAAGTAGGGGATTAGCGCATTCATTAGCTTCAAAGATGGCTTAACAGTAATGGTCCCGCTAGATTTTATGACATCGATTGTGCTTCTGTTTCCTAAACGTAGCTCAATGGATGATTCAGCAGTTAACCTATGAATCTTCACAGCACCTTCGGCATAAAAGGTTTCGAGTGCAGCATCTTGTGCTGCAGAAAAGTATCCAGACGATTGCAGTCTGTCTGCCTGGATGTGTTGAACTCGTAGACCTCCTAGATTGATAACCTGTTCGGCTCTACAATGACCTCCAATCGAACAATCACCAGATACTTTTAACTTAGCGGTAGTAACATTCTTCTGTGCACTTAAATGGCCGACAACATCGATGGTATCCGCACGAACATCTTCTTTGAGGGTCAGTGAACCTCTTACTTTCAGCGGTGGACCGATCATTTCCTGGCGTTCAAAAAGATCATTAGCATTGGACATTTACAGGGGCCGCCTTTCGAAATATATTTTAATGATTAAAATATATAATTATTATAATATATAGTCAATATAGTATTTTGGACATAAAAAAACTGCCGTCAGTTTCCTGACAGGCAGCATATATAACCCAAAAGCTTTTAGTTCATCATTTTATCCATTAGCACATTTATTTGTTCTAAGGTTCCTGAAATTTTATCCAAATCCGAGGTAGGAAAGGCTTCAAAGATATGGAGAATCCGCTGATGCCCTTGTTCTGTAAGGACAATGTTGACGACTCTGCGATCCTCCTTCGTCCGCACACGTTCGATAAGACCGGCATCTTCCAACTTATCGCACATCGAGGAAGCGGCTCCTGGTGTAATAATGAATCGTTCGGAGATGTCAGTAATGTTCAAGCTACCTATAAGCCTGAGCTGGAACAGCAGTAGGATCTGATTGTGAGTCAGGGTCTCCTGCTTGGTGATCATATCAATGAAGAACTGGGATTTCTGCTGCACATTTGCCATAGATTCCATAACCTTATGGATAGCATATTGTTTATCTTGCTCTGTGCTCATAGCCACGCTCCAATTTACTTTAGTTCCTAAAATATATAGAAGCTATAATAAGCTTGTCAAGTTAAGGGGTTCTCTCTTCTTTTTAGTATCTTGTAATGGAATTGGAATTATTGCGTATTAACAGTCGAATTTACTTAGCTAAGTAAAATTTTGCTGGAAAGGAGAGTTTGATTGATGCAAGAGCGCGCATTGCTCCACCCCTTTGTTAAAGAGAAAATCCAACAAAAAACGGATATAGATGCTTTATTCACAACGATTTTTGAAACCTTCTATAAAAGAATATTTAACTATATGGCTTATCGGGTTAGCTCACTCCATACGGCCGAGGATCTGACAAGCTTGGTCTTTGAGAAAACATTAGCTAAGCTTTCGACTTATTCCCAGGAAAAAGCTCCTTTGGAGGTATGGTTGTTTGCCATCGCTAGGAATGTGGTCAATGACCATTACAGAAGTCTGAAGCGGCGCAGCTTCTTCTCGCTGGATGCCGTCAAGGAACTGGTTTCTAGCAGGAAAGATCCGGAAAGCATGATCCTCCAGGGAGAACGCAATGGCAAGCTAATTAAAGCGCTGAACACGCTGAACTCGAGGGAAAGAAATATTGTGGCTCTTAAATTTGGGGCAAACCTGAAGAACATTGAGATCGCACAGGTTACGGGGATCACAGAGAGCAACATTGGTGTGATTCTCTACCGGACTATGAAGAAGCTGAAGACTGAAATAGGGAGCGTGGAGCAACTATGAATAGTAAAGAAATACAGCAGAAGTTCTCTGCGGATTTAGATGAAAGTATAAATGACACTGCGAAAGACATAAACGGTGTCGGGGAGTATAAGGAGCTACTGGAGCTTGGCAGAGCTTTGGCCCATAAAGATTTCAGCGAGGGTTCAGACAAGACAGCCATTCTAAATAAGGCACGGAGAACGTATGCCAGCCAAGAGGAGGGGAAAGGATTGCGTACAAAGCATAGATTAAGACGTCCTGCTGTTGTACTAGCGACTTTGCTTGTAGTAGGTACATTAAGTGTAACTTTTGTGCAACCATCCTTCGCACAGGAGCTGTTATCTAAAGTATTGCAAACGATAAATTTAGGACATATTGTAGCCCATGAAGTAGAATACTCTGCGGATTACAATGTGATTCCGGAAGAATTGAAAGGTAAGATTTTTGATAGCAACGGAAATGTACTTTTGACCCCCGATGCAGCTCAAAAGGCTGGTGATGTTTACAATGCTGACGGGGAAAAAATCATAGGGTTTGAAGATGGTAGGTTGGTTACGCAATCTGAGAGGGATCAAGAGAAACCGGAAATATTGATCGTGAAGGATTCTAGCAAGCTAAATGAATATACCATTTTTGATGTGGGATTGCCGGAGTACTTGCCGGA
Organism: Paenibacillus sp. B2(2019); assembly: GCF_008370385.1. Lineage (NCBI taxonomy): Bacteria > Bacillati > Bacillota > Bacilli > Caryophanales > Paenibacillaceae > Paenibacillus > Paenibacillus sp. B2(2019). The sequence continues at coordinate 279,062 of NZ_VTZR01000012.1, read as the reverse complement.
TGGTTATACCTTTGATCACGCTGAGTTTTATAAGGACGATAACGGTGAAGTAACTAACAGTAAATATATCGACCTATATTTTATTAATAAAGCCTCAGATGAGAGGATTACTATGCAGCAGCGGCACGCTGATGAAGAGACGGCTTATGAGATGTCGACGGACGGTACAATAGAAAAAGTGAAAATAAATGGAGTTGACGCTGTATTGTACAATGGCAAAGCTGTAGACTGGGAAGCCAATGGTGTGTTATACGGTGTAACATCCGCTAACTTGGATAAGGATGATTTGATCAAAGTAGCAGAGTCTATCCACTGATCGATTAGATTAAGTAAATGGCAGGTGGCTTATGCTGCTGATTGGAATGCAACGATACTGGAAGCCCGCATTGTGCGGGCTTTTTGAATCGAAGCTCTCCCTATAGATTCCCGCATTTAATAAGTACATACTTTTTTTAATTCGTTAAAATAAATCGAACGATATCTCTTTGATTTACCAATATATAGTGTAAGACCGAAGGAGGGATTGAGAGGGATGAAACATCCAAATGAATATTCTCAGCTCATTGCGCTTACGCTAGCCGGCAGTTGTGAAGCGTATGTGAGCTATATGAAGCAACGATCCGGGATGTGTATCAGACCGTTCATTTCCTCGTTCGCGAAACCTCCGATGTGGATGATATCGTTCAGGAGATTTACATTCAGGTGCACCGTTCTCTTGAACAATTTGACGTAAACCGCCCCTTTAAGCCTTGGCTTATGGGAGTGGTCATGCGGCAAATTCATGCCTATCGAAGAAAGAGATGGACGCATCTCCGAATGGTAAAAAAAGTAGAACAAACAGATCTAATGCTGGAGCATGATTTCACGAGTGATGTTGTGGACAGGTTATCTAACCGCCGCCTGCTAGCAAGTGTAGATCGTCTTCCATTTAAGCTGAAGCAGGTGATTATTCTGCATTATTTAAACGAATATTCACAGGAAGAAAGTGCTGCGATACTGGGTATTCCGCTCGGAACCGTGAAATCCCGTATTCACGCTGCACTGCAGAAGCTTCGTCAGAAGCCAGACAATCATACTCTTTTTAAGGGAAAGGTGGAGGACCTGCATGAACTTCAATGAAGAGTTACGGACAGTTCTGCAGGAAGAGGCGAGAAATATAAGTGCCCCACCGGAACTGAAGGAGCAAATATTAAATAGGGCCGTGGCCAAACAAGGGGGAAGACGTATGAAGAAATGGCTCGTGGCAAGTATTATGGCGGCTGCACTATTAATTCCTACTGGAGCTTATGCCGGATATCATTATTTGGCAGACAACATGTATGGATCCCCAGCAACTGCTGCTACGATAGGAGTAACCCAGCAACAATATGACAGGCTTGAAGCCAAACTGCAAAACGCGAAGCAAAGCTTTGACGAAGAGGAATTCACAAAGCTGATGTCCTTACTAGAGGAATTGGGATCTTATAATCTGCAAATGGCCGATGCTGAAGGCGTCTTTCACCTAGAACAGTTAGGTGTGAAGGACCAGAAGGCATATAAAGAGTTACAGGCTAAGCTTGAACCATATTTCGAACAAATAAATGAAGCGAAAACATCAAAAAAATCAGTGCAATCCGTAGATCGTGATGCTTTCTGGAATGGCTTGCTTGAAAAAGCTGAACAGAGGCTTACTAAAAAAGAGTTTGAGGAGATCGAACGATTAATCATAGACTTACAAAGCTATGATGCTAAGGTATTTGATGCAGATGGCAGTGTTCATATGGATCGGCTTTCGAAAGAAGAGATTCAAAACCAAGAGAAGTTAATTGAAATGCTAGACCCTTATATTAAAAAGCTGGATATGATGATTAAACCTAGCTCTTAGTTGAATTTAAATGCATGTATTGAATAACTATCGATAGCAATATCATAAGAAAAACCATCAGAAAAGGTCTATTACACCTTGTATTCTGGTGGTTTTTATCTTTTACTAATCTAAAGTCTATACATTGATCACCGAATAATTGCATAATGAAAAGGAATAGAAAAAAAGTATTTGACCACTGGAATAATTAGACATATATTTATTAAAATGCTATTTGCTTATCTATGAATTATGTTGGCGGAAGGTGGCTTTGATCATGAAGCAGATGACCATTCGTGCAGAACTGGCAGACTATCTCAAGAAGCAGGGGATAACGATCAATCAGTTCGCAGAGGTGTCTAAGGTAAATTCAGGCACGATCAGTAATATCATCAATGGGAATCGCCCAATAGCCATGCAACAATTAGATCGGATTACAGAAGGTATGGGATTAGAAGAAGGCTGCTACTATGATTTGTATGTGGATGAGTGTTTTGTTCACTCCAATCCGAATTGGAGACGTCTTCGGCCATTTCTATATCGCTGTGCAGAGCTGGATAAGCTGGAATGTATTGCACGGGTAGTTGGGATTATGATGGATAGCTTATCTTATACGCCTTCGTTATTTGATACTGCAGAAGATTTTTTTACGCTAGGGAAGCACAAAGCAGCAGCGATGTTATATCAGAGTGTGGCTGAGAGTGAGAAGTATCAACATTCAGAGCGGCTGGCCCTTTGCCAATACAGGCTATTCACGATCGCTTTGGGTGAAGATCGGGATGCTAATTTGCGAGCAGCTGTGCAATTTGAAGGATTTGTTAACCGGCTTGATGAGGTGGACCAGCTTGATGCGCTGAAAGATTTGGCGAATACATATAGTGGTTTACGACATTGGGACAAGGTAATGGCAATGGCTAAGGAAATGGGGAATAAAGCAACAATTCAATATCATGCTAAATACGACCGTGCCAGAAAAAGCAGGCTTCAAAGGGAACCTGAAATACCACTATTCTCATATATTCAATACTCTTACATGTTACGTTCAGTAGTTTATAGAGAGCTAGGAGATTATGATAGGGCTTTACATTATGTTAACATGTATATGGATATGAACTGGATTCGGGAAGACACGGAAGAAGCTTTGCAGCTTATGAATCAATGTATGGAGTGGGCACGGGCTAATATTAACTTGCTGCGAATTTTAAAAGGGGATATAACGGTGCTGCCGGAATATGTGGCATATCTTGAACAAAGAGAGGAAGAGATCCTCTCAGGTCTGTTCAAAATCCTTCAAGCAGCTAATTATTACCAATTTAACGTGGATGATATTCTTCTGCAGTTTGAGGGAAAAATATCAGATTGTAGAGATCGTCATCAGCTAGAGATTAGATCCTATAATCAACAAATCTTCGAAGATAGATATACCAACTTGATGGCTGAGATAGCGTTTTATTATATAAGAAGAAATAAATATGAGATTAGTATAAAGTATATAATGGAAAGTTTAGAATATTCAGTAAAAATCAATAGCGAATCATGTATTATAAAATGTGTTGGAATGTTCGAAGAGCTTCGTCATACGGTATCTTTAGAAACGCAAAAAGAATACCGAAACCTAATTAGTAAGGTGCAGCGAATCAACGAAAAGAAAAATGGCTTTGTTGTTAGCAGTGCATAGTAACGTAATTATTACCTTCCTTCTAGTATTTATTAGAATCATTTCTTTATAGTACTGCACTTATTTGTAAAATATAGAATTTGACATATACCTCTAGTATATTAATTTGAGGAGGTAGTGTAATGAATAATCCAGAAATTATCCAAAAGAGAATAGAGGGTGCTAGAGCCAAACTTTATTTAATGGAAAGGGAATACGGTGGATTGTTACATCCAAATGTGATCAGACAGTCGATGAGGTTGGATGAATTAATCAATCAGTACAATAAAGCAATACATAGTGATAATGAGAGTTGAAACAAGAAACTGATCTTATAATTTTCTCTCTATTCAAAAGATAAGACCTACATAATGTTATTACATTTCTGTATAAAACATAAAGCCAGCGCTATGCGTGGGCTTTTTTTGTTTGTATGTTCCTAAAAAATAAATCTAACTCCCAGCTTGTCATGCCCGTCTGCATATTGCGGCCAAGTCCCTCATAGACATGTACTAATCAATGCATTCAAAACAGGTTAAGGGGATGATGTCATGCGCCGGACAATATGGGTACTCGCGATCATTATGAGCGTGGCCCTGGTGATGACGGGGTGCGGGAAGAAGGATGCCGCTTCCGTGGTCAAGGATTTGAACAATGTGGCCGACAAGTTGGAGAGTAAGCAGGGAACGTACCAAGCTTCAGGCATTATGACCCTATTCACCGGCGAGCAGCCGCAGGAGTATAAGGTAGAGGTATGGTACAAGAACCCTTCTTATTACCGGATCAGCTTGGCGAATGTACAGAAGGATATTACGCAGATCGTGCTTCGTAATGATGAGGGAGTGTTCGTACTTACACCAAGTATGAATAAGAGCTTCCGCTTCCAGAGTGATTGGCCGGACAATCAAGGTCAGGTTTATTTGTATCAGACACTAGTTCGGGGCATCGTCTCAGATAACAATCGTCAATTTGTGGAAGATGGAGATAACTATGTGTTTGAGGTAGCTGCGAATTATCAGAGCAATGCCCTTGTGCGGCAGAAGATTTGGCTGGATAAAAAGACTTATGAGCCTAAACAGGTTCAAGTCTCTGATTCTGAAGCCAAGGTAGTTGTAGACGTGAAGTTTGACACCTTTAAATTCGATACAGATTTCACTAAGGATTCCTTTGATATGCAAAAGAATATGACTACAGGTGCTGCTTCAGAAAGTACAGTAGCTCAGGTTGACGAAAATGGAAATCCGGTTGTAGTTCCTGAGGGTCAGGAGCAAGAGGGGCAACCTGTCGCTGCTGAGCTGGGTGACTTTGGTATTATCGAACCGGGGTACGTTCCGGCAGGTGTTGAGTTGAAGGACTCCCATAAAATGGAGGGGAACAAGGATCATGCTGTTCTCATCCGGTATGATGGGGTTTATCAATACACCATTATGGAAGCCCGTCCATTGGACCGTGCAGTAGCATTGGCTCCTGGAACGCTGATAGATCTTGGTTTTACCGCAGGACTTCTGAGTGGTGATGAGCAGCAGACTTTGACTTGGATGTCTGAGGGTATAGAATATCGAATTACAAGTGCTAATCTTCCTGTTAACGAAATGATGCAAATTGCCGCTTCTATGGAGGCACAATCGGGTAAATAATATAAAGTAGGCGGATACTGCGTTTTGTGGGATTCTTTCCTCTACAACGTAGTATCCGCCTTTCTATATTTGCCAGCGCTCCAGCCGCTTTGAACTGAAGCGAAAAGATAACTGAGCTCACATTGACAGCCACCTTCCGTAGCATTACCATGAGTACTAAGACAATGATCATTACAGCTATGACGTTTTACTACAACGTAAGAAGGTGACTTTGAAGTGCAAGCAAGCTATCGACCGACAGTAGCCGAAATTAATCTGGATGAATTGCGTGCCAATTACGAAGCCTTTCGCCGCTACTTGCCGGCAGAGACAAAGTTTATGGGATGCGTCAAAGGAAATGCGTACGGCCATGGAGCAGTGGAAGTGACACGGGAACTGGAAAGACTCGGAGCAGATTATGTTAGTGTGGCTTTTTTGGATGAAGCATTGGAGCTGCGTCAGGCGGGAATACTGATTCCTATACTGGTGCTTGGCTACACTTCTCCTGAAGGAATAGCCGTTGCCTGGGAGAACCATGTAACTGTAACACTGTTCACACCGGAAGTATTAGAGGCTGTTAGACAGCTTCCTGTAGATCCGGAACATCGGCTGAAGGTGCATATCAAGATTGATAGCGGGATGGGGCGACTGGGTCTTTTACCAGATGACGCACCCGCATTTATCTCTGAAGTGCAGTCTGTTGCGCAGGCGGAGCTGGAGGGTATGTTTACCCATTTTGCCAAGGCAGACGAACTAGACAAAAGCTATACACTGGAACAGCATCGACGGTTCATGAGCGTGGCGGAAACGCTGCGGGAGCAGAACATTCAGATCCCGATCATACATACGGGCAATAGCGCTACGGCCATTGATTCACCTTATTTATCCAGCAACATGGTGCGGGTAGGCATCAGCTTGTACGGATTTTATCCCTCAACTGAGGTAAACCGTCAGCTGGTAGAACTACATCCGGTAATGACGCTGAAGACGCAGGTTGTATATGTGAAGAGCCTGCCTTCTCATTGGGGCGTCAGCTACGGCACTCGGTACTTCACAGACAGCGAGGAGATTATCGCAACGTTACCTGTGGGGTACGCAGATGGATATTCCCGCATGCTAACTGGCAAAGCGGAGGTGTTAATACGTGGACGCCGCGTTCCTGTCGTCGGAACAATCTGCATGGATCAGTGTATGGTATCACTCAAATCTTTCGCTGAAGAAGCGGAACAAATTAAAGCAGGCGAAGAAGTTGTACTCATCGGCCGTCAAGCTGACGTGATGGTCACGGCAGACGAGTTGGCTCTCCATCTTGGAACGATTCACTACGAGGTAATTTGCATGCTGGCTCATCGGGTGCCGCGCGTTTATATCCGTGAAGGCACACTTCCTAAATTAGTAAATGCTCTGTTACAATCTTAAAGTTCTTGACAGTGATGTTATTCAAGGGAGAAAATAGAAGGAATTGTATCGTTTTAGGAGATATGACTAAAAGCCTATACGAACCGCCATTTCTAGTTTATAATGGGATGCAGCATACTTGATATACTGGCGGCATATATTCCTTGTATAAAATTCCTTGTATATTGCAACACTGGAACACAAGGGCAGAAGGTTTGTGGGGGTGGAAGAGAAGGTGGCCAATTTGCAGAACACCAAAAGAATCATGATCAGCTTGCCCGATCATCTCTTGCAGGAAGTGGACGGAATTGTTCAATTGGAGAATTCCAACCGGAGTGAATTGATTAGGCAGGCCATGAAGCTGTATTTGAGCGAACGGAGGAAACGTTCTATCCGGGAGTCCATGCAGCGCGGCTACATGGAAATGGCTAAGATCAACTTGACCATGGCATGCGAGGCGTTCCTCGCGGAGGAAGATGCAGACAGCACTCTTGGCCGCTTAGTAAGCGGGGTGTAGACATTGATCGTTAAACGTGGCGATGTTTTTTTTGCTGATCTTTCGCCGGTTGTAGGTTCTGAGCAAGGCGGAGTAAGGCCAGTACTGGTAATCCAGAATGATATTGGCAATCGCTTTAGCCCGACGGTAATTGTGGCCGCAATCACGGCCCAAATCCAGAAGGCTAAATTACCTACGCATGTGGAAATTGACGCAGCAGCTCATGGCTTTGACAGAGATTCTGTTATACTGCTGGAGCAGGTTAGGACGATTGACAAACAACGCTTAACTGACAAGATCACCCACCTTGATGATGAGACTATGAAGAAGGTGGATGATTCGCTGCAAATCAGCCTCGGACTGATTGATTTTTAATCACCCAGGGTTATAGATAATCCATGAGATAGGCGCTCGGGTACGAATCCGGGCGTCTTTTGATGTGCATTTTCACGAACTCATGGTAAAAAAGGATTAGGGGTTCACTTTTACAAAATGATCTGATAGTATTAGACCGTACGGTCGGTTTAGGAGGTGCTTAGAATCAGAGGACGTTCAGACGGAGAAGAAACAAAGAAACGAATTGTACTTAAAGCCACACAGCTGTTTGTTCAGAAGGGTTATGCAGCTGTAACCATGAATGAAGTTTGCGTAGCCTCGAATGTTAGTAAGGGCAGCTTATATCATCATTTTCCGAGCAAGGATGAACTTTTTCTATATGTGGTAGAAGAGGATACCGCGCAGTGGTTACAGGCGTGGGAAGATAAGAAGAATGAAATTGCTGGTGTTCAGGAGCGTTTATATGCTTTAGCCGAGCACTATGCAAATGATTTTCAGAATCCGTTGATTCGGGCGCTTGAGGAATTCTCAAGAAGCAGAGTTCATCCAGAGGAAATCACTAAGCGGCTTGCTCATTTATATGAGGCTGCCTCGCATGCGTGTCGTGATCTTCTGAAGGAAGGCATGGACACGGGGTATTTTATTAAAGGTGACTTAGAGGATTATGTGATTATTGTAAATGGTATGCTCGAAGGGATCGGAAGAGCTGCTGAATGTTCTATTCCTGAAAAGACTCCGGATGATATCAAAAAATATTACCGGGAATCAGTACGATTGTTATTACAAGGGATATATACGGGGTAAGATATAATGGGGCTTGAAGGGAGCTTTACATTCAGGAATCAAGAAGGCTGAAGCTTCTTAAAGGCACCGAATTAGAAGGACTATTTTTTTGCTATAATTTAGACCGGATGGTCGGTCTCTACAGGGAAACTATTCGAAGACTTGGCTTTAGAAACTACGGAGGTTAACACAATGTCATTACTACTTAGAAACAGGGGCGCTATGCTACTTGTTATGCTTAATATTTTTCTTGCTTTTACAGGGATCGGACTTGTAGTCCCTATCATGCCTACTTACATGAATGAACTTGGGATCACAGGAAGTACCGTTGGGCTGTTAGTGGCTTCATTCTCCCTTGCCCAATTATTAGTATCGCCATTCGCGGGCAGGTTATCCGACAGAATTGGCCGAAAAAAAGTGATCGTTGCGGGTCTGATCGTGTTTGCTTTTTCAGAGCTGCTCTTTGGTCTGGCGAATGTGTCCTGGCTCTTGTTCGTTTCAAGACTGCTCGGTGGTGTAGGCGCTGCGTTAATTATGCCAGCAGTTATGGCTTATGTAGCGGACACGACCTCTTTTGAAGAGAGAGCGAAAGGCATGGGGCTTATTAACGCAGCCATTACTACCGGATTTATTATCGGTCCAGGGATTGGCGGTTATCTTGCTGAGCTTGGCATGCGGGTACCCTTTTTCTGTGCGGCTGGTGCGGCTGGGATCGCAGCTCTAATCACAGTTTTGATCTTGCCTGAGTCTCTGTCTGTAGAGAAACGGATGGAAGCGAAGCTATCTAAAAATAATCAGGAGAGCTTCTTCACGCAATTGATGCGTTCTTATCGTGAACCTTACTTTTTTGGGTTAATTATTGTATTTGTTATGGCTTTTGGATTGGCTAACTATGAAACGGTATTCGGATTGTTCGTGGACCATAAATTTGGCTTTACCCCTAAAGATATTGCTTTTGTGATTACCTTTGGCTCAATCGCCGGTGCTGTGGTGCAGGTATCCGCGTTTGGCTGGATTCTGAATAAATTCGGCGAGAATAAGGTAATCTCCACTTGCCTTATAACTGCTGCAATGTTTATTCTGTTGACGCTGTTTGTAAGTGGCTTCTGGGCGATTTGTGCGATTACCTTTGTCGTATTCTTGGCTATGGATATTCTTCGACCAGCGGTAGGCACCCAGTTATCCAAAATGGCGGGGGAAACGCAGCAAGGCTTCGTAGCAGGAATGAACTCTGCTTATACGAGTCTTGGAAATATCGCAGGGCCTATCGTTGCAGGGTATCTTTTTGATCTAAGTATTAACTTTCCATATGTGGCAGCGGCGTTTGTTCTAGCATTATGTTTTATGTTGTCACTTAGTTCTGGAAAAAGGGGAATGGGACAACGCGCGTAAACCACCCAATCTACCTCCTCTCTAGGCTGGACTTTGGAACAGAGCCGATCTGTGATACTATTTTAGTTATGAGAACAAGAATTGTATAAGCAGATTGTGTACGGGAAGAGGGATACTAATGACGGTAGATAACAGCAATACGGGAGTCATTACGGAAGAGGCGGCCGCACAGCGGGAGCAGGAATTGATTACTGTAGCGATTGCCAAGGAATTGAACATTAGCCTGAAGCAGGTGCGTACAACGGTTGGACTGCTGGATGAGGGGAATACGATTCCGTTCATCGCCAGATACCGGAAAGAAATGACGGGTGAGCTGGACGAGAATGCGCTGCGTGATATTGAAGAGCGCCTGGCTTATCTTCGCAATTTGGGCGAACGTAAGAAAGACGTTATCCGCAATATTGAAGAGCAGGGCAAGCTGACCAAGGAACTTCATGAACAAATCACCAATGCGGTCAAGCTGCAGGAAGTGGAGGACTTGTATCGTCCTTTCCGTCAGAAGCGTAAGACTCGTGCTAGTGTTGCGAAGGAAAAAGGCTTAGAGCCGCTTGCAAACTGGATGATGGAGCAGCAAAGACAAGGTGACCCACAAACTGAGGCAACGAAATATATAGATGCTGAAAAAGGAGTGGAGACCGCAGATCAAGCGCTTCAAGGTGCACTGGATATCATCGCCGAGAACATTGCAGATGATCCTGCGATCCGCTCTTGGGTTCGGCAATATACGGCAAGTCAGGGCATCCTTGTGTCTGAAGCTAAGGATGCAGAGCAGGAATCCGTATACGAGAACTACTATAGCTACCGTGAACCTGTACACAAAATGCCACCTCACCGAATTCTCGCCATTAATCGCGGTGAGCGGGAGAATATACTGAAGGTAGGCATTGAGGTTGTCACTGACAAAATTCATGCTTACATTGCGCGGAAAATCATTAAAGGCCTATCCCCAGTGAAGGAACTGCTGGAGGCAGTGACTGAGGATGCCTACAAGCGTCTGATTGCTCCTTCTGTGGAGCGTGAGGTTCGTGGGGAGATGACCGAGCGGGGCGAGAATCAAGCGATCTCAATCTTCTCTGGTAATCTACGCAGCTTGCTGCTGCAGCCGCCCGTTAAGGGACGCTGTGTGCTGGGTGTTGACCCTGCCTACCGTACCGGCTGTAAGCTGGCCGTCGTAGACGATACTGGTAAGCTGCTTGAAGTAGCCGTGACCTATCCTACGCCGCCGAACAACAAGAAAATTGAAGCTGCTGCTAAGTTTAAAGAACTAATCGCTAAATATGGCATTCAGCTCATCGTGATCGGAAATGGGACAGGCTCTCGTGAGACCGAGCAATTTACGGCAGAAGTGATCGCCGAAATTGGCGATCCAGAGCTGGCTTACCTGATCGTTAATGAGGCTGGTGCAAGTGTCTATTCTGCTTCCAAGCTGGCGCAGGAGGAGTTCCCGGATCTGGATGTAGCAGAGCGTAGTGCAGCTTCTATCGCCCGCCGTGTGCAGGACCCGCTGGCGGAGCTGGTGAAGATCGATCCGAAAGCTATCGGTGTGGGTCAGTATCAGCATGACGTCTCCCAGAAGCATCTGGAAGAGAGTCTTAAGGCTGTCGTAGAATCGGCGGTTAACCATGTGGGCGTGGATGTAAATACGGCATCTCCTGCCTTGCTCTCTTATGTGGCTGGCGTTAACGGTACGATTGCTAAAAATATCGTTAAATATCGTGAAGAGAACGGTAAGTTCACGACTCGGAAGCAGCTGCAAAAGGTCCCTCGTCTGGGTGCGAAGTCCTATGAGCAATGTATCGGCTTCCTGCGGATTCCAGGTGGAGACAACACCTTGGATCGCACACCCATTCACCCCGAGTCATATCCGGTGGTGGATCGCTTGTTCCGCGAGCTAAGCCTCGATGTAAATAAGCTTGGCAGCAAAGAAGTGGCTTCGCAGCTGGAGGCACAAAATGCCGAGGAGCTGGCTGTGAAGCTGGATGTCGGCGTGCCTACGCTTCGCGACATCCTGGAGAGCTTGCAGCGTCCGGGCCGCGATCCGCGCGAGGAGCTGCCGTTGCCGATCTTCCGCACCGACGTGCTGAAGATCGAGGATCTGGTTCCCGGCATGGAAATGCAGGGAACCGTCCGCAACGTGATCGATTTCGGCGCATTCGTCGATATCGGGATCAAGAACGATGGGCTGGTGCATATATCCCAGCTCAGCGGCAGCTTTGTGAAGCACCCGATGGACGTTGTCTCCGTAGGAGACAATGTCACCGTCTGGGTGATGGGTGTTGACCTGAAGAAGGGCCGGGTCAGCCTGACCATGCGTCCGCCGCGTGTTGAGGCAGGAAGTCTTAGCTAAGGTGAACTAAATGAACAAATAAAGCCATCTACTTCGTGAGGAGTAGATGGCTTTTTCTTTTGACTGAATGGTATTGAAACAAACAGATGTATCTATGAAGATCTCGTTAAACTGTCTAACTTAATAGCTAACTCATTTAGATTGCTGATGCTAATCACCGTTTCAGAAACATGTTGTTGCTGGACCTCAGCGCCAGCGAGGACTTGTTCAATAGCTGCGGTATTCTCTTCGGTAATTGCAGCCACTGAATTAACTTCGCCCAGTACAAGGGTGGATGCATGCCGGATATGATCGCTCCTATCCTTCAGGTCTTCTGCTTGTTCAAGCACCTGGTGTGTATTATTTCGAATGCCCTCGAATAATCGAGCGATATCATCAGTGGAGTTTTTTCCTGATTCTACAACTAGCAACCCGTTAGAAACCATATCGCCAACCTGGGCAATGTTATTTTGAATGCTTCTGAGAATCCGGGCAATATCCGCGGATGCATTGTGGGAGCTCTGTGCCAATTTTCGGATTTCATTGGATACGACTGCGAAACCTTTGCCGTGTTCCCCCGCATGAGCGGCTTCAATGGAAGCATTTAGCGACAAAAGATTCGTCTGCTCAGCAATTCCTACGATGCTGGAAACAATCGATTCAATCTTCTGATTTTCTTCATTCATTTGTGTCATCAAGCCAGCAGTACTCGTTACGATATCCGTAACTTCAGACATAGTTCCAGTTAAGCGAATGATTTCATCTTGCCCCTCTTGCGTAATTTGATCCGTTTCACGGCTTCTATTGCTCATGGAGACGGAGGCAGCATTTGCGTGCATAGCTGATTCGTTTAACTGCTGCATAGCATTTGAGATATCACTAACACTCTGTGCTTGTGATTCTACTCCACTAGCTATCTCTTGGAAGGCGGTTACGACTTCTTTTGAAATTCGATCTGTTGTCAGTACGTTGTTATGCATTAGATTACTAGATTGACTCAGAACTCCTACGGATTCAGTAACACCTGTAAGGATGCTCTCCATTTCCTCTCTGGCACGTTCAGCTTCGTTGCTGCTCTTAGACATATTTTTGAACATTTTCGCACCAATCTGACTCTGATAGATCAGAACCAGTATCATCATGATGAGAAAAACGTTAACACTTAAGGCATCAACGGATTCGAAAGCGGGTTTGGTCATTAGAAAATAGTTGAGTAAGATGCAAGCTATCACACCATTAAGGAACAATGGGCGATAGTTGTGATAGAGGGATACGATGCCTAGACCCCAGTATAGAATTAACGTACTAATGATGTTTGCCCCTGCATCGATGTAGAAGTATGTAATGATATTAAAGCCAATAGCTGTTATGTACATAATATAGGGTGTAGCCACACGTTTCCAAATTAGTACCGTACACAATAATCCAAGAGGGACCGCTGCTGATATAATCGCCATGATTGTTTGTGGAAATCTGTAAAGCGAAATTGAACCGAACAACAAACAGCCCCAAAACAAGTAAATAATTAATTTGTTTCTCTGGTGTAATTCGGACATCTGATTCAAGGGCATATTCACACTCCATAATGTAATAGTACTTCTGATTTTTAAGTTTAAGAGATTCACGAAATGATGTCTATGATGTTAAGGTAAGTGTCTGCGATCCTTAAAAAAACACGAAAAAAACCTCCCTTAGGTAAAATGGAAGTTCCACACAACCATTCAGATCCGAGAGAGGTTTCTTTTGTAATATTATTCCGCAATAATCAAGCTCGTGCGTTTGGTTTTAAATTTCTGCTGGAAGCTTCGATCTATATTACGGTCGGTAATAATGTATCCAATTTTATCGAGTGAGGCGATGCCGATGGTCACATCTTTCCCGAATTTAGTATGGTCAGCGGCAACATAAACTTCTTTGGAGAGATCGATAATTTTTTTGCGCGTTTGGGCTTCCTCCAGGTTATAGTCGGAGATGCCTTTTTCAAGGGTAATGCCGCTTGCGCAAATAAAAGCCTTAAGGATATTTAATTCACTGAAATTAAATAGATAATCATATGCAATGACAGACTGCTCATTTAGTCTGACCTTTCCGCCAATGATAATAAGCTCAACCGCACTGTTCATTAGCTCGTTTACCACAGGAATGGAGTTCGTAATGACCGTGAGATTCTTTTTATTCTTGATATATTTGGCGATCTGATAGGTGGTAGAGCCGCTGTCCAGATAGATGCAATCCCCATCGTTGATATATTCGCTGCACTTTTGGGCAATCATTTTCTTTTCCTCTAAGTGACCGACCATCCGCGCATCCATTGGAGATTCGGCAAACTCCGATTCCACCAGTTTAATTCCACCATAAATCTTCTTGATCTTCCCTTGCTTGTCCAGCAGGTTGATATCTCTGCGAAGGGTATCGATAGAAATATTAAGCTCTTCTGCTAGCTCCGGCAGCTTCTGAACTTTTTTGAACATTAAGATTTCTATGATTTTCTTTTGTCTTTCCAGTGGAAACATGTAATCACCCATTCAAAGTTTATATCGCTTTCGATAGTTGAAGTATAAAGGGATTAATATAGGGTAGCAACTACTCCTTTCTAAGTTAGTCATGATATACTTATAATATACTCACAACTTATTTATAATTTACATACATTTTACGTAACTGTTTATCCTCAAAAACAAAACCTTTTTATACTGAGGTTGTACTTGAGGAGGTGGAAGCTTTGCTTAAATTACAAAACATAAGCAAGCATTACGATAACAAGGTTGTTCTAGAGGATATTAGTCTAGACATCCAAGCAGGGGAAATTGTCTCCTTACTCGGCCCCAGCGGGAGTGGCAAAACCACCTTGCTAAACATCATCTTGGGATTGGCTAAGATGGAGCAGGGGCAAATCATTTTTAATGATCAAGATTTAAGCAATGTACCCATGAAGAAACGCGGATTTAATATAGTGTTCCAGGATTATGCGCTCTTCCCCAACCTTAATGCTTACGAAAATATCGTTTATGGTCTGAAAAATAAAAAGGGATTAACGTCGGATCATGAGGTTCAGGAGTATATCGAGTTTCTGGAATTAAAGCCGCATTTAACGAAGAAGATTGGCGCTCTATCGGGTGGGCAGAAGCAAAGGGTGGCTTTGGCAAGAACGCTCGTAATGAAGCCCAAATTATTACTGCTCGATGAACCTCTAAGCGCACTGGATGGAATCATCAAGGAATCTATTAAAGCTCGGATTAAATCCATCGCCAGAGAATATAAGCTTACGACGATTATCGTCACCCATGACCCTGAAGAGGCGTTAACCCTGTCGGATAAAATTCTCATCATTAATCAAGGTCATATTGCCCAATTCGGAACGCCTCAAGAGATCATTCAACAACCTAACAATGATTTTGTAAAAGAATTTATTCTGGGGCAACTGCAAGTGAAACGGGAAAATATCTATAACCTGTTCGGTGAACATTATGCCTAAAGCTAAACCGGAAATGCGGATCATTTTTATCCCAATCGTATTGTTATTTATCGTTTTCCTGATCTTGCCACTGGCAGTTTTATTTATCCGCTCGTTTGAAACAGGCCAAGGTTATTCGGTATCCAATTATCTCACCATTCTGGCAGATCAAGAGATTCGAGAGTCCATCGGAAATAGTATGAAGGTCTCCGGTGTTACGGCACTCATCACGACGGTTCTAGCTTTTATCCTAGCCTATTCTATCCACTGTACAAGAATCTATCGCCCGTTAAAAAGCATCATTAGAACTGGAATTCTGATTCCTATGCTGCTGCCTACGATTACTTACGGGTTTGCGATAATGTACTCTTTTGGCAACCAGGGACTGATTACTAAAATCTTCGGACGGAATTTATTCGAGATTTATGGATTTAATGGGCTGTTGATAGGCTACGTAATTTATACCTTACCTTCTGCTTTCCTGCTGATTCATAATTCGTTCAAGTACATTGATAAAAAGTTCATCGTCGTATCCAAGCTTATGGGGGATGGGACGCTGCGAAGCTTCATGAACACGATCGTTCGGCCATTGTGGGGCACTTTGGGAGGGGCGTTTGTTCTTTCTTTTATCCTAAGCTTCACGGATTTTGGGATCCCTGCATCGGTGGGGGGGACGTATAACGTGGTTGCTACTCAGCTGTATCAGGTCATGCTTGGGGCTATACCGGATTTCAACAATGGGGCAGTTATTGCTGTACTGATGTTAATACCGGCGGCGTTCGGGGTTGTGCTGTTAACGTATCTTGAAAAATTCAACTTCCATTATGACAAGGTGACTGAAATCGAGATGATCCCGAATAAAGGCAGAGATTCGGTTCTTGGACTAATCTCATCCGTGATTCTAATCGGGCTACTGGCTGTATTTGCAGTCATGTTCGTTGCACCACTGATGAATGGCTATCCTTATGATCTTACGTTTACATTCAAGCATTTTGTGGATATTTTTCAATCAAGCGATTTAATCAATGTATATAAAAATTCCTTGCTCGTAGCAGGACTGACGGCAATCGTAGGTACGATCGTGGCTTATGCTGCGGCTATCATCAATGTGCGAACGCCTATAAAAGGGAAAGCGACTTTTGACATCCTATCGATGGTGACGAACACGGTACCGGGTATGGTCCTTGGTCTGTCGTATCTACTTCTGTTCAATAACAGCAGTCTCAAAGGAACCTTTACGATTCTTGTGCTCTGCACCCTTGTTCATTACTTTACGACTCCTTATTTGATGGCAAAGAACTCTCTGGCGAAAATGAATCCATCGTGGGAAACCACTGCTGAGTTATTAGGTGATAATTGGCTGCAGACGATCCGCCGGGTCATTCTACCAAACTCTGCATCCACGGTGATCGAGATGGTCAGCTATTATTTTATCAATGCGATGGTGACCATTAGCGGAATTATCTTTCTAGTGACTGCCCAAACCTCGGTAGTTGCCAGCAAAATAAAAGAGCTGCAGCATTTCGCCAAATTTAATGAGGTGTTTGTCCTATCCATCCTGATCTTTTGCACCAACCTTATCATTAAGCTCCTAGGTGACTATCTCCAGAAACGGCAATCAAACTCTCGTTAGTTAACGATTTTAAATATAAAAAAACCAGTTAAAGTGAGGGAGAAATTATGTCTAAGAGAATTAAGGGATTCAAAGGAATTATGTTGTCTATCGTGGCTTTGAGTTTGGTGTTCACATTAGCAGGTTGTGGAAATAAAGCAGCGGGTGATGCGAGTAAAGTAGTGATTTTGACCAATGCGGATGAAGAAGCTGTAGCCTCTATGGAGACTGCGCTAAAAGGTGCGGGGTACGAAGGGCAATATCTCTTTCAATCCTTGGGCACTTCTGAGCTGGGTGGAAAGCTGATGGCAGAGGGAGACAAAATTGAGGCTAACCTGATCACGATGAGCTCTTATTTTGTAGAAAGTGCGCAAGAGAAACATGGCATGTTTAAAGATCTATCGTTTACGACTAACGCGCTAGATTCCTATCCAGCGTACTATACGCCGATTTTGGCGAATACCGGTGCTATTTTTGTAAACACAACGGTGCTTAAAGATAAGGGCTTGGCGATGCCAACGGCCATTAAGGATTTAACAAAACCAGAATTTAAAGGCTTGGTATCTGTTCCGAACATTATGGACTCTTCGACAGGCTGGTTGTTGGTTCAGGCGATTATTTCGCAATACGGGGAAGAAGAAGGTAAAACGGTTCTGCATGATTTAGTTGCTAATGTAGGCCCACATCTGGAAAGCTCCGGTTCCGGTCCGATTAAAAAGGTAAAAGCAGGAGAAGTGGCTGCAGGCTTTGGACTTCGTCATCAGGCAGTATTAGCTAAAGAAGAAGGCGCACCGATTGACTATGTAGATCCAACGGAAGGTAACTTCTCGCTTACAGAATCCGTAGCCGTGGTGAAAAAAGACGATGCAACAACAGAGCTGGCTATGAAAATGGCAGAAACGATTATTAAAGATGCTAGAAAAGACTTAATTACAAATTACCCAGTGGCTCTATATAAAGATGAAACGGTTAGTGATATCCATAAGCCTGCACACACTATGAAATTTGTTAAGCCGTTGACTGTGGAACTGCTGGAGCAACATCAACAATTCTTTAAAGAAAATAAATAAGATTAGAACAAGGAGTGTAGGGCCATGAACAACTATAAATTGCTGACACCCGGTCCATTGACAACTACTAACACGGTCAAAGAGCAAATGCTCTTTGACCGTTGTACTTGGGACCAGGACTATAAGAACATTACACAACAAATCAGATCCAGACTTCTGGATTTGGCAAGAGCAACGAACGATGAATATACGGCAGTTCTCATGCAGGGTAGTGGTACGTTTGCAGTGGAATCTGTGCTGACTACGGCGATTTCAGCGGATGATAAGCTTTTGATTATTACAAACGGTGCCTACGGAGAACGTATTGTGCAAATGGCGCAATATATCGGACTCCATTATCGTGTGTATAGTGCCCTATATAATGAATTCCCCCAAGAGGCAGAGCTTAGAGGGATTCTTAAAGAGGATCCAGCCATTACGCACATTGCGATGGTGCATTGCGAGACGACGACAGGGATTCTTAACCCGCTTGAGATGATCTCACAACTGGCAAAAGCCTACGATAAAACATTAATTATCGACGCGATGAGCAGCTTCGGTGGAATAGAGATTGATGTACCTGGGCTTGAAATTGACTATTTAATCAGCAGCGCAAATAAATGTATTCAGGGTGTTCCGGGATTTGGGTTTGTCATTGCAAAGCTGGATAAGCTGCTCACATGTAAAGGGAATGCACGTAGTCTATCACTTGATCTATACGATCAATGGATGGCGATGGACGCGGATGGGAAATGGCGCTATACGTCTCCGACCCATGTAGTCGCTGCATTTTCGAAAGCGATTGAAGAACTGATCGAAGAAGGCGGCATTCCTGCAAGGGCAGCAAGATACCAGAATAATAACCGCGTACTGAGAGAAAGACTTGCGAGAATAGGAATAGAGGCGTATATCACAGACGATAAGCAGTCTCCTATTATAACCACCTTTCTTTTTCCGAACGAGACATTCAGCTTTGAAGATTTCTATGAATATGTGAAAGAAAAAGGCTACGTCCTCTACCCAGGCAAATTAACGGAGCACGACACCTTCCGGATTGGGAATATTGGTGAGATTTACGAAGAAGATATTCAGAACTTATGTAATATTATCGAAGCATACATGGGAGGAATGACACAATGAATCAAGTCGAAGGCGTAATTCTGGACTGGGCAGGAACAGCGGTAGATTTTGGCTGCTTTGCACCGGTGAATGTTTTCCTTGATATTTTTCGGGAGGCTGGGATTGAAGTTACGATGCAGGAAGCTAGAGCCCCTATGGGGATGCTGAAAATAGATCATATCCGCGCGATGTTATCCATGCCAAGAGTAGGTGCCTTGTGGGAAGAAAAGGTTGGCAGAGCTTTTACTGAACAGGATGTAGAGAACCTGTATGCTGAATTCGAACCGGCCCTGATGGCATCCTTATCCGAATATACTGATCCGATTCCGCAGGTTATTGAGACCGTCCAAGTGCTCAGAAGCCAAGGACTAAAGATTGGTTCAACCACTGGATATACAGAGTCCATGATGGATGTTGTAATTCCGAATGCCGCTGGGAAGGGCTATCAACCGGATTATGTAATCACGCCAGATGGAACGCATTCTATGGGAAGACCTTACCCGTATATGATTTATCATAATATGGAAGCTTTAAAGCTATCGGCAGCATGGAAGGTTGTTAAGGTAGGCGATACGATTTCAGACATTCAAGAAGGTGTTAATGCAGGCGTCTGGTCCGTAGGTGTAATCATTGGAAGCTCTGAAATGGGCTTAAGCCAGGAGGAATTTAATGCACTTTCAGACGTGGAGAAGGAAACGGTGATCTCAGCGACACAGACCTCTTTTATTCAAAACGGGGCAGACTTTACGATTCAATCGATGAGTGAGCTGCCTCAGCTGATTGGGCGAGTCAATGTACTGATTTCTCAAGGAATCAGACCTTATGCGAGATAATCATGAGCTGAAAAGAGAAGGTGACATCAACTTTAGCCCCTTGCGGACAGAGTGGATGACCCAGTTAAGCGCTGTGAGTATAGATAGGATCGAAGCGGACGAGCGTGCATATATGCGACAATCCATGTCAACGCCGTGCTTGAACAGTATCGTAGATGCTGAGGGATGTTATATCACAGATGTGAATGGACGCAAATATCTTGATTTTCATGGAAATAGCATTCATCAGATTGGCTATAAGAATCCTTACGTAACTGAAGCTGTGAAAAAACAGCTCGACGAGCTACCGTTCATTCCAAGAAGATTTACGGCAGATATTGCGGTGAAAGCTGCAGAAGCTTTAATCAACAAAACGACCTCAAAGGACTATAAAGTATTATTTACGCCTTCCGGAAGTGCAGCTGTAGGTCTGGCCCTTAAGATTGCTCGCAAATGGACGGGGAAGCATAAGGTCATCTCCATGTGGGAGTCCTTCCATGGCGCGGGGCTGGACACAATCGCTGTCGGAGGAGAATACGTGTTTAAAAAGGACATGGGCCCGCAAATGCCAGGAATGCTGAAAGCCATTCCTTTTAACGCATACCGTAACCTGCTGGGAAGTCATTCCCATGAAGCAGTGGCTACCTTCTGCCTCGACTATCTGGAATATATGATTCAACATGAGGGAGAGATCGGGGCGATCTTACTTGAGCCTATTCGGGCGACGGATACGCATATCCCGCCTATCTCTTATTTCACAAGATTAAGAAAAATATGTGATGAATATGGGATTCTGCTGATTTTTGATGAGATTCCAACAGCACTGATGCGAAGCGGAAAGTTCTACGTCCATCAGAATTTCGATATCGAACCGGATATCCTCGTGCTCGGAAAAGGGTTAGGTGGAGGGGTGATCCCGCAAGCAGCAGTGCTTACCAGAACGCAATATGATTGTGCGGGGGATATTTCTTTGGGGCACTATACCCATGAGAAACCGGCGTTAGGAAGTGCAGCGATCTGTGCCACCATCGATTATATCGATGACTTAAATCTGCAGGAACAATGTATCAGCAGGTCTGAATTTTTAAGAGGGAAGCTTGAGACTCTGTCGGCTAAACATCTTTGCATAGGAGATGTCCGTATTACTGGACTACTGATTTCTATTGAACTTGTGAAGTCCAGAGAGACTAGAGAGAAGAATGAGGAATTAGCTGAGCGAGTACTGTATTATTGCTTGGAGAAGGGTCTTTCTTTTAAATTGGCAGGAGGGAACTGCATCACCTGGCATCCTCCGCTTATTGTATCTGAAGAGCAATTAACTTTTGCTGTTAATCTTCTGGATGAAGGATTGTGTAAATATAGTTGAGAGATAGGCAAGCTTCAAAACAGGTTTCTTCGGCTCAGTACATGGGGGGAGAAACCTGTTTTGTCGTTTAAGGAGTGAAGAACCTGCTCTTTTTGGGTAAGTTTAGAGTAACAGTTGAAATAATGGCTATTACTAGGGAAATATTCAGGTCACGTTGGAGCAGGCGAAGCAAACGGTATGGAAAAGCTGATAAAAGGTGAAGGTGACGGAGGAGGGTTTAGGAACTGGAGGAGCGTTAGTGTCCGTATTTGTCTTCAGATTTCTACCACGAATAGTGGTTTGAAATCAAGAAATCTGAAGACAAGAGCGGGCGGAAGTCCAAACATTCACCGCTGTTACAAGGTAGATTAATTATACGAATGGGCTGGAGCAGCATTTAAAAAGATACGCAACAGCTCGTCCACCGCAGTGTCTAGACGGGAATGATTGTTAGCTGCAAGCCAATCCTCTTGCACGATGATGTAGCTGCAGGAGCTGCTTTTTAAATAGCTGTATATAATTTGTGCTTCGTCAATTTCATGGCGAGTAATTGCTGCCGGGGCCTGGTTAAGTTCACCGCAGAAAGTGTCCATAATCGCTGATGTTATAACGGCTTGCAGGTAGGTAATATCGGGTTGAGCGTATTCGAGCTTAGTATGCGCCAGGATGCGATTTCCTTTGAGCAATATGAGTTTAAGCGTCTGTTCATCCATGGCTTCAAGGATCGCGATATTCTGATTCTCTGCAGCGAATTCGATAACCTTCTCTTTGTGATTCAGGAAGCTGATGGCTCCGATATAATCCCTGTATTTGGCGGCGGTTTCGAAGTCAAATTGCTCTGCAGCTTTAGTCATCTGTTGCTCCATCTCCACAAGGAGGCTGGAATCCGTTCCGTTTAGTAGGGCTATGACTTTATCAATGATCGTATTATATTGAACAGCAGCATCGCCGCCAGCACACATCCCTATGCATAAGCCAAGCGAATGGTTTAGGCATAAAGAATTTTTGAAGCTTGGATTGCTGCAAAGGATTTTTGAGCTTTCCTTGATGCCTTGCACGGCTCTTTCCACGGTACTTCTGCTCGTGTAGGGGCCCCAAATATGGTTACCTTTTTGATCAGCAGGATCATAGGTAATCTCTAACGAATGCATTTTATCATCCGTTCCTATTACGATATACGTATAAGCCTGTGGATTTTTCATTTTTCTATTGTACATGGGCTTTATTTCTTTAATTAATTTGCACTCCAGCATAAAAGCTTCGAATTCGGTATCTGTAAGGATAATATCCAAATCTTTAATATGGCGAACGAGCTGTTTTACCTTTGGGGAATGAGACTTCGAGTTTTGAAAATACGATTTTACTCTCCGTTTCAGCTGTTTCGCCTTTCCCACATATATAATATGGCCGAGGCCATCCTTCATGAGATACACGCCGGGAGTCAGGGGAAGGCTTTTAAGTTTTGCTGTTAAATGAATAGTAACCCCTCCCTCTCATAAGAGTTGTATGATTGATAGTTTTAGTATAAGCTTGCAACCTTCATTTGTTCAAATCAGTCTAAAGAGCGAGGGATCAAAGACGAGGAGGGATTTTATGTACTTCGCAAGAAATATCGGTGGCTTGGCGCTGATAGCAGCTATGTTATTATGGCTTACAGCATGCAGAGGAACGCCAGAAGCGGGAATGGAGCCGCAACAGACCCAGACGCCAGAGCAGTCACAAACGGCACAGCCAGTCGCTACGACGGAACCACCACAGGAGACAGAGCCATCAAGCACGGAGCAGCCACAGAATCTAGAGGGCTTGCCGCCATTAGTTGAGGAAGCAGCCACTACGGTAATGAAATCTCTCAGGAATAAGGATATGAAGCAATTGGCCGCATGGGTACATTCAGAAAAAGGGTTGCGTTTTTCTCCATACGCATACGTGGATACGAAGAATGATCTTGTATTTAGCAAGGATGAAGTGGAAGGATTAATGAATGACTCTACCAAAAGAGTCTGGCGAACATTTGCTGGATCGGGTGATTTAATTGAGCTGACATTCGCAGATTACTACAAGCGGTTTGTCTACGATGCAGACTTCATTCAGACGGCTGAAATTGCTGTGAACAAGGGGCTTGGGCAAGGTACAACGATCAATAACTTAAACGAAGTGTATCCCAAGGAGCAATATGATTTCGTTGAATATCATATTGCTGGCATCGATCCTTCTGTCGAAGGGATGGACTGGCGCAGCCTGCGTCTAGTTTTCGAGAAGATTGGAGAGGATCATGCACTAGTGGGCATTATTCATGATCAATGGACGCCCTGAGAAGCAGGGAATTCTTATTAGTCCTAGTGTAGTTTAGAACATAGGAAAGACCTCAAAAAACGAAGGTGCCTCATTAGCCATTTCACGGCTTTTGGGGCACCTTCGTTTGATTCGGTCCATAAGAATCGAGTCCGGAGCTTTTATTGCGTAGCGCTAGAAGAATAAGATGTAGATCCGGATACCGATTTAGCGATCGCTTTATATCCCTCTGGCAGATAAGTGACAACAGATGCTTTTGAGATCACCTGTGCGTACATTTTTCCTGGATCAGGAGCAGTCACATTAAAATAAATCACAGCGGTCTTGTCTTTGCCAAATTCGATTCGCTCAATCACTAGTCCATATCCAGAATGCGGTAAGTTGTTAACGGTCAATGTAGCCTTGTTTACTCCTTCACCCGCTTTGGTTAGTGTAACCTCAGTCTCATAGGTTGGAGTAGTAGGGCTGCCATTAGACACAATTACGCGTTTGGCAAAAGCAGCTGCATCGTAGGTCATCGCGGCTGCTTCCGAACGGGTAATGGCATCATTTGGCCGGAAATTACCGTTCTTATCGAGTGTGGCGATATGTGTATTCAGCAGGATCTGGAGACTATTTATAACCTCTGTAGAAAGTTTATCGCCATCCTTAATGTCTACATACATCAGTGTAACCGGGAAGTTACCTTTACTTTGCAGTGCTTGCGTCAATAAGTGAGCGAACTGAGCACGGGTGATGGTTCCGTTAGGATCTACTGTTCGATCAAGTGAAAGACCATTTTGCTTGGCAGTCAGGAAGGCTGAAGCATACCAGGATTTGTCGTTCACCTTATCAAAATAATCACTAGCTTTGGATGAGCTGTTACCCGCCTCTGGCTTCGGAGACAGATTCAGACCACCAACGATGAACTGAATCCCTTGGGCAAAGCTTACTTTAGATTTAGGCGCGAACTTATCTTTGTCTACTCCATTTATAATCCCCTCTTTATGCAGGGAGTTAATTTTTGCTTCCGCAGGATCACCTTTCAAATCCGAAAAAGCAAAAGCGGATGCTCCAAATGACAGGCTTGCTGTTAGAATACCGCAGGCTATCGTCATTGTTTTGACATTACTTATGAATAATGATTTCTTCATTATGCGTCACCTCCATACTCTTAGATGGTAGATTAGACCAAAATGTTGCAGGCAATTTAAAATATTATAAAGATTCAAGTAAAACGTTATCCGCGAAGGAGTGACTCAGCACCATCTACATAGATCTCAGTTCCTGTGACATGGAAAGACTCATCCGAGGCGAGAAATAATACTAGATTGGCTACTTGTTCAGGTTTACCGGGCGCATCTTCCAGAGGATGATTGCCTTTCGGAAATTCTACAGGAATCTTCACTTCTTGAAGATCATCGCTCTTATCTGTATTATCTCCAATTTGAGTGTCGATCGATCCAGGACAGACCGCATTTACGCGGATACCGTATTGCGCCAGCTCTAGCGCAGCCATTTTCATAAAAGCGACTTGTCCAGCCTTGGAAGAGGAGTACGCAGCTGCGCCGATGTTCGAGAACACTCGATTTCCGTTAATAGAGCTAGTGATAATGATGCTTCCGCCATTTTCTTTCATATGGGGGATAGCATATTTTACTGTGGCAAAGGTACTGCGTAGGTTGGTATCTAGCGTCTGGTCCCAATCTTCGATTTCTAGTGTTTCTATTGGAGCCCATGTACCATTAATGCCAGCATTCGCAAAAATAATATCAATCTTCCGAGCCTCATCCGCAACCTTACGAATACTTTCTTCGACAAGACCTGGATTGGAAACATCGCATTCGATAACTGTAGCTGTTCCTCCAATGGATTCAATTTCACGTTTAGTTTCATAGGATTCCTCAGGGGTGCGATCAAGCATATATACCTTAGCTCCGTGCTGAGCAAACCTTATGGCTGTAGCTTTTCCAATACCGGACCCTGCGCCTGTGACTACTGCAACTTTATTTAGCAAACGTTGATCTAACATGATGAATTTCCTCCTTGGCGTTAGACTTCTTACTTAGTAATTACATACCCGGCATAGCTGAATTTAACCAATTTAGTAGGAGGGTGGAACAACAAGGAGGGATGTATTACTATGAGACATAAGGATGTGTACAATATAAATTTAGATCAATCTAGCTCATGATAGGGGTACTATAGATGATTCAGCAGCAGGGAGCAGAACGGATTAATGTGGGGATATTTGCCCATGTGGATGCCGGCAAGACAACAACAACAGAGAATATTTTGTATGAAAGCGGTCGCATTCGAGCGCTCGGCAGTGTAGACAGTGGGACAGCATTGACGGATTCTATGGATGTGGAGCGGCAACGAGGAATATCCGTTCGGGCGGCATTAGCTTCTTTTCAATGGAAAGGTGTGCAGATCAACCTCGTTGATACACCAGGACACGTCGATTTTCTGTCAGAGGTTGAACGGTCTTTGCGAGTGATGGATTGTGCGGTGCTAATTTTGTCGGCGGTAGAAGGTGTGCAGGCTCAAAGTGAGATGATCTGGAACGCGCTGAGGAAGCTGGGAATACCGACGCTTATTTTTATGAACAAAATGGATCGTGTAGGTGCAGACCCTGAGGTTGTGCTGGCCCAAGCGAGAAATTATTTATCTAGTGATATCATTCCTGTTCAGCAACCGATAGGCAAAGAGCAGGAGTACATAGAAGCTATTGATTTATGGGGAAGTGATACTGATCCAGCTGCACAGACAGAATTATTAGAGGCATTGGCTGAGCGGGATGAAGACCTGCTAGAGACGTATATCTCAGGTAGTTCGATTGATCTTGCAGCTTGGAAAAAATATATGAAGACAGCTTCCGCTTCAGGACGCTTTTTCCCAATGGTTTATGGTGTTGCCGCCAAGGGGCTTGGCATTACTGCATTGCTGGACGCGATGGTTGAGTATTTTCCGCGAGCTGGTGGCAATGTTGAGGGGCCGGTGTCCGGCATTGTCTACAATATTCAGCGTGATAAAAGCATGGGGCGAATGGCGTTTGTCCGCCTTTATGAAGGAACGATCCGTAACCGCGATACGGTAATGAACTACACGCAGGATATTCAGGGAAAAGTGACCCAGATCCGCAAGGTCGAGGGTGGTCGTACTGAGGATGTCGGATCGCTTGAAGCGGGGGATATCGCTGTAATCTATGGTCTTTCAGGGGTACGGATCGGAGATGTACTCGGCCATCCGGAGGCGATTCCGGAGGAAGCGAAGCTGGCTGTACCGCTGCTAACGGTGCGCGTATTCTGGGGAACCGACATGGATGACCATAAGGTTATCGGAGCATTGCAGGAGCTGGCGGATGAAGATCCGCTCTTGGATGCGCAGTGGCTGCAGGATGAGCGAGAGCTGCATATCAAAGTAATGGGACCTATTCAGCTGGAGATTCTGAACAGTGTTCTGGAGGAGCGGTATGCGCTGAAGGTTACCTTCGGTCAGCCTTCTGTTATCTATAAAGAAACGCCAGCCTCTGCTGGGGAAGGCTTTATCGCTTATACGATGCCGAAGCCGTGCTGGGCGATTCTGCGGTTTCAGATTGAGCCCGGACCTCCTGGCAGTGGTTTAGTTTATGATTCGGTAGTGCGGAGTTCCGATCTGCTGCCGCAATATCAGAGCGAGACCGCACGCCGTGTACCAGAAGCCTTGCAACAGGGCTTGTACGGCTGGGAGGTTACCGATCTTAAAGTGACCTTAATCGAGGGACAGCATCACGTATGGCATACCCATCCGCTGGATTTTGCCGTAGCGACTCCTATGGGGATTATGGATGGACTCGCGCGGGTAGGCACTAAACTACTGGAGCCGATTCTTCAGGTTCGCATCGTTGTCCCTGAGGAGAATGGCGGCCGAGTGATGAACGACCTGGTTCAGATGCGCGGCACCTTCGAGCCACCTGTGCTGCAAGGCGAGCGGATGATCATCGAAGGCCGTCTGCCACTGGCAACGTCGCTCGATTATCCGGTTACTTTAAGCTCCTACACGAAGGGGCGTAGCACGTTCACTTCTTTTTTTGCCGGCTATGAAGAATGTCCTCCAGACGTATCCGCTGAGCGCACCCGCCGGGGCGTGAATCCATTAGATCAGGCGAAATATATATTAAGCGTGCGGAAGGCGTTGCAGGGATAAGTGAGATAGAAGGAGAGAACCGGAAGACGTCTCAAAAGGATGCTATCTGGTTCTTCTTATTTCCAGAATATAGGCTGGTGGATATAATGGGATAGTCAGGGATACTTGATTAGAATTAGTACAGGGGGGAAATGAATTGAAGATCAGAGAAGCAACAGCTAGTGATATAGACGGGATCGCTTTCGTCCACGCTACGAGTTGGAAAACCACGTATAAAGGACTAATATCAGACGAGTTTCTTGATAATTTCACAGTAGAAGCTAGAAGGAAGCGTTGGATTCAGAATTTTGAAAATCCCAATAAAGACGAGGTAATGTATGTTGCTGAAGATGAGTCTGGGATGATCATTGGCTTTGCAAATGGAGGGGCGCGAAGAGAGCCGGATCTCTACGATGCGGAGCTTTATGCACTTTATTTGCTTAAGGAACACCAAAGAAAAGGTCTAGGGAAGCAGCTCATAAGAAGTGTAGCACAGAATTTATTGAAGAAAAATTATAGCTCGTTCATGACTTGGGTGCTGGTGGGCAATCCGGCGATTCATTTCTACCACAGCGTTGGGGGAGAGTCTATCTCAAGTATAGAAGTTAAGATAGGGGATGAATTATTAGAAGAAATAAAAATAGGATGGCAAGACATTAGAGGCATAGGGATTGATTAATGACTTTTCACGCAAAAAAAGACTCATAAGGGATACAAAACGCATACCCCTTATGAGTCTCATAATGATTTATTTAATGTACGTACGGCTGACCAGAACATCTGCAATAACATCTGTTGGAATGATGAATTCTCTAACGCCCATGTAGCCAGGAGCCACATCATATTTGTTAAAGGAAATAACCAGCTGGTACTTATCGTTGATATAGAAATCTTGATCTTTAGCTATATTTTCAAATTGATAAAAAAGGTCTTCATTGGGTTCATCTGTTGAAATCCAGTAGAACATATCTTTATCTGCTTTCATTTGGGAGCGCATCTGTTCTTTAATATTTTCACTTATGATACTGATATATCGATCATCCTTAAATAACATAGGCAGACTTAGCAGGATTTGATTCTTCTTGTCTATCGTATCGTGCTGCATTGTTGTTGACGATGAACCTACGGTATTTACCACGTATCTGCTAATAGCAAATAGCTCAGCATTGTCCGTTTTAACCTCAAAGCCTGTATCTACCCCTAAATGACCCTCTCCGGATTGCTTTAAAGACTCCATCTCTGTTTGAAACTCATCATATAGTTTTTTGTTTTCTTCGAGATATTTTTCATTCAGGGTCGATTCCAGCTCTTTATTCTCTAGGTTAGTAATGATGGGGACCTTTATGTCTGCATTATAGGTCTGCTCATCCACTTTGTATTCTCTAAAAGTTAGCACTTTAACAATACTGTCTACACCAGGTATAGCGGAGAAGGCATTGGCAATGTTAACATTGACATTAATCCCAATCACGAAAAATAGGGCTGCCGCACAAACTCCAGATATCCACTGGTAACGTATTCTCCTTATCTTCCTTTTCTTTAATGCTTTACTTACAACGAAATCTAATTCCTCAGGAATAGGGAGTTTGTTATAATCTTCTATAATTTTTTTGATTTGGTTATCCATTCTAATTGATCTCCTTTGAGGATTCTTCCTGCATGTTGACTCTTAATAACTGGAGTGCTTGATATAGTCTAGTCTTTACTGTATTGACGTTTTCATTTAATACTTCCGCAACTTCTTCGATCTTTAAATCTTCGATATATCTAAGGACGATGACATTTCGATACTTAAGGGGGAGATCATCCAGCGATCTTTCTAAATCAATATCTGGATACACGTCTACCGCACCAGGGATAAAAAAGTCGAGTGCTTCATCATCTACCGGTTGAACTCTTTTATGTTTCCTCAGAAAATCTAGTGAGGTAGTTACTACGATTCTAAACAACCAACTCTTTACGGATTCTGGTTTTTTTAGCAACCCTATAGAGGAGAGAGCTTTATAAATCGAATCCTGAACAACATCTAATGCATCCTCTTTGTTCTTCACATAGCTGTAAGCTAGACGGTATATGTTCTCCTTGTTATCTGTAATACAAAGAGTGAGTAATTTCTCTTTATTCCTCTTAAGCATATTCGTAAAACCCTTCTCTTTTTATATTGCGTAGCTTTAGTTTGTTAGATTACTATTCTCATTGATTCTCCTTTTGTATGGCTTTAGCTACAAGTGCTGCATAGGATTTGGCACCTTCTCGTTTTAGATGAACGCCATCCTCATAGAAGTAAGAGTCCTTTCCTTCGCTTGAGGAATGCCAGTCTACAACCATAGCGTTGGGGAATTCTAAAGCCACTTTCTTAAGCAAAGTATTCACAGTATTTTGCCATTTTTTCGGTACACGTGTGTTTACTAGTACGACTTGCTGAACATCTTCAAGTGAAATAAGTAATTTCCGCAATTGATTGGAGTTAAAAGCTCCGTTCGTACCTAGATTAATGATCACTCGAGTGCCAAGTTTCCCCTTCGTCCTAAGTTTATCGACCACTTCTTGTGCCTGTGACATCTGCCTGCCTACCTTACCATCGATAACAATGCCTGGCAGAAGTTCTTGTAGATAAGGAGCAGCATCGAGGATTACGGAATCACCTATCGCAGTAACACCTTTACCTGCTTCTTCTACCTGAGTCTGAGGTTCTGGCTTCTTCGGTGGATCTACTGGTACTGGTACAGGCACAGGTGTTGGTACATTTTGAGGGGGCACTAGTGTGACATTATGTTCATTCTTATCGGGATTAGTAATAGTGCCTGTATTCGGATCTGCGGATATCTTGGTATCCAAGTTGCTACTGCAGGATATGGACAATATGATTAACGGGACTGCAATAAAGATGAATAAGGGTCGAATCTTGAATTGCAGACGAATACTTAATTTCGTACACCATCTTCCTAATAAACCTTGACGAATAGGTTCTTCGATATATTTCCACGATAGTGAGGCTAATAGGAGGCTAACTCCCAGCTGAAAAAGAACACGGAAACCATCGAACCCACCTGTATCTACTGTAGGATTAGTTAGAATGATGACTGGATAATGCCATATGTAAATACTATAGGAACGTACGCCAATCCAACGCAAGGGCTTGCAACCCATGATTTTAGCTAGTCGGCTCGCAGGATGTGCGAGTACAGCTATTACAATTGCAGAAAGGATCGACACTAGAACCAAGCCGCCATAATAAAGAAATTGTCCGTACTCATTCGTCCGCCAAATCATAAGAATGAGGGTGATTAATCCGATTGCACCACTGAAGTCAAGGATATAGCGAGATCTGCGTGAAATCTTATCGGTCAAATTTTGACTCGGCCATGCTAGAGCGAGAGCGGCTCCAATCAGTAGAGCAAAAGCTCGGGTATCAGTACCATAATAGACTCGGCTTGGGTCAACTCCAGGTTGATAGATTAGCGCCATAGCAAGTGCCGAGAGGAATGCCCCTGTTAGACACATCACAATGAGTTTACCTCGCTGAGGTGCAAGGCGTAACCCTACAATAATAACCAATGGCCAAATGAAGTAGAACTGTTCCTCAATAGCGAGCGACCACAAATGACCTATAGGAGAAGGTGGTCCAAAGCTCTCGAAATAAGATACATCGTGAAAAATAAGCCACCAGTTATTGAAGTATAACGTTGAAGATATAAAGTCCCCTTGTAATGCTGCTAATCGTGAACGATCGAACACCAGAAGCCACATAGCAGTGACAAAAAGCATGACAAACATAGCAGGCAATAGCCGTCGCGCTCGTCTGATCCAGAAATCTTTAAGGTCGAACCGTCGGTCTTGCTTCCACCTTTGGATGATTTGATCCGTGATCAGATATCCAGACAGAACGAAGAATATTCCGACCCCTATAAGTCCTCCTGGAGCCCAATTGAGGTCGAGATGATACGCGATAACTGCAATCACAGAGAGTGCGCGAAGTCCATCTATTCCCGGCATATAACGCCTTCTAGTCGTGGAATTGTCAGGTTCTAAAGAGTTAGTCGGTGGTGTAACCTTGATTTCTTTCATGGTAGTTCATTCCTTCGTCATGAGTTGTCTTATGTCAGCAAGACGTATGACTAACTTAAAAAAGTTCTTAACTTCTCTTGGTAAATAAAGGAGTGACCATGAATGGATCAGAAATCGGTACACAAGTGCCTATGAATTTAAAAAGGCATTCTAGAACAAAAAATCATTCTGGAATGCCATTAGCCCAATTAGCCGTTCTTAATTTCCACACGTAAAATATCGGTAACCATTTTAACCGGAACGTATATCGTATCGTTCTTTAGGATAGGAGCAGTACCTAAAGTGACAGGTGCCATTTTGGCAAAAAAGTAAGAATCTTTACCTAAGGTAACATTGGTCCACTGTGCACCTTTCTTCAACTCAGCTGAGCGCGACGTTTGATCCCACTTGATTTCATATCCTAAACGATTCGCCACATCTCGTAATGACACCATTGAAACCCCATTAGCATTCTTAAATGTAGCTATTGTACTTAAATCGAGCTTCGGGTTGTTCGTAATATGGGTACTGAAACGAAATTCAGGAGTTCCCATGGCGCCTGGAGCAATACTATATTTAGGGAAGAGGATGACAACCTCACCATTTTCAATATAAAAACCTTGTTCTTCGTCGATTCCTTTGAAATCCTCAATAAAGTAGTTCTCAGGTTCCTCATTGATCTTCGCAAGGATACCGGCATTCAACTTTTCCTTAAAGTCGTTTCCAAAGAAATCTGACAAGGCAATCCGCTGAGCTTGTTTCGTATTAAATACATTATATGTATCTACACGAGGCATACCCGTTCCACCAGTTTCACCTTGAGAAGTAACGACAAGTGATATCATTCCAGAAGGGTTATCCGTTTTATTTTCCTTTAAGTCATAAATAATATTTAGCTCATATGGGCGATACTCAAAACCAGCCTTTTTAGCGTCTGCAGCTGCTTCAGTTGCATCCTTTTCCCAAAGAGCAAGGTCTTTCTGCGCATTAGAGAGAATGACACTGTTGATCTCTTCCTGAGCCTTCGTATCCAACATACCTAGGATCTGTGGCACTTTAATATTTGTATTCAGAAGCTCCGTTGAAGATGTGAGAATTACTTCTTTGATTTGGATTCCAGTGGTATTGATGGTGGAAATCGGTACAGCTGAAATCGGGGCATTGATGGCAGGCTTAGTCGTGTTCACTGCATCAGCAAAAGCAGTGCCATTCATTGGTAACATGCCAGCGCTTATTCCCACAACCGTTAATCCGACTACACCAAACTTCAATACGTTAAAAGGGCTCTTTTTCATTGTTTGTTCACGCTCCATTTCGTTGTAATAAGTGTGTTATTAGCGCACTTACTAGCAAGACGTATTAGGAGTGTTGAAAAGTTTGGGGGGGATAAATGTTGATCGAAATTCGTCATCCGCAAGAGTTCCTTTGATAGTCACTCCGAACCCTTTTCAGCCTTCTTCCGCGCCCGGAACCGCCGCACCTTCATGAGGTTGCCACAAGCCTTGTCATCGCAGTACCGCTTAGAGCGGTTGCGTGTATCGTCGTAATAGACCCAGAGGCAATCGGGATTCTCGCAGATACGGAATCTTGAGGGTTCTTTTTCAAGCATAGCCTCCGCAAAAGACGCCGCTATCTCCGCCATCACCTGCTCCCAACCGCTATGTAGTGGCAATAATGAAATCTCCGCTTGCTCGGCACTTTTCCATACCATTCGCCGCGTAACAGGACCCTTGTCCATATAGATATTGAGCTGCTTCAGCATTTCTCCATTCATCGAGTTTCCTTGTACAATAGCCTGTACCCAGTCCCATAGTAGGGATCGAAGCTTCATTAGCTGTTCCAGTTCTATCGTATTCGGCAGCTGTGTTTCTAGCAGAGCATGCTTCTTCAGCCATTTCGCAATCCACTCCGGATCTTCGAGTTCATCCCGATCCTTATTCTTATCTCCTGTTCGCCAATCCCGCCAGTAACTATTAATGAAATCCTCCCACAACACGTCCTGTTCATCCTTTCCGCACAACTCTCGATTACAACGATTGTAACAGTTAAAATTATGATTAGCTAGTTACTTGATTGAACGCTGGAAATATGCTACATTTCTAATGTAACCACTATATGATGGTTTAAGTAGTTACATAATTCAGTTAGTATTAGGAGGTTGAACATGCAAAATAAAATCAGTGAGGTTCTGCTGCAAAATTGGGATTATTGCATGGATATCGAGGATTGGGCCCCGCCGTTAAGTGATGCACTGGAAGGTGTGGACAGTAAACAGGCACTTTGGAAGCCAGAGGGAAGTACAGTCAATTCCATCTGGGAGACGGTTAACCATCTAACATATTATAAGGTGCGTTTGCTGCGAAAGTTAAAAGGGTTGCCCAAACAACCTGATGCTGAAAGCAACGATGATACCTTTACTGTAACAACGGAAGGGGAAGAAGCATGGGCGAAGGCCGTTGCAGACCTGAAGGACGTGCACGCTGCTCTTAGAGAAATCATTGAGGCGTTGGAAGAAGGCGCATATGATTGGGGTGGTTCGGGTCATGCCCCAGGGGAAGAGGTAATGAGTCTTATCCTGCATGATTCATACCACACCGGACAAATTATTATGCTTCGTAAACTGCAAGGCTCCTGGGTTTCCAACCGTAGTTTTAATTAGAACCTCTACAATAAAAATATAAGCCACACTCCACTATACTGGTTTACCTGGTGCAGCGGTCGTGTGGCTTTTCTTTATTTTAACCTTTTGGGGTGCTTCGATATTGAGTCGGCGAGCATCCCATTATTTTTTTGAACAATCTAGAAAAGTAGTAGGGGTCCTGCATCCCGATAGCACTAGAGATTTCTTTAATATGTAAATCGGTTAATGCTAGCAGTTGACTGGCACGCTGCATTTTGAGGCGCAGATAGAATTCAATCGGGGGAACCCCGGTTTCTTGATTAAATAGATAAATTAGATGCTGCTTCGATAACCCCATATGCTTCGCTACATCCGGGAGTGAAATGGAACTGTTGATTCGATCCGTCATGTAGCGAATGGCTTGCTCAAGATAACGTTCGTTCTTTTTATCTTGCTCAGAGTTCATGGTACTCAATCCCACGTGGCTGATCAGATGACGAATGCACTGAGACACATAGATATGATTACGCATGGCATAAGGCTTATCCGATAACAGGGCATAACATCGCTCGAAATCTTCGATCCATTGGGTATGAAGGTTCAGTGTAAAGGTTAGCGGCTCTACGTCCATGGCATAAGTTTGAATCAACGCAGCGGCATGCGTTCCTTTTAGATGCATCCAGTAGATCGTCCAGGGATTCACATCTGAAGCACCATATCGATGGGGTGTTCCGGCAGGAATGACAGCTAATTGCCGTTCTTTTATTTGGATCAGCTTATTGTGATGACGCTCCATCCACCCTTCACCCTCTACGCAATACATAAGGATATGGGAGTCACATCCTTGTGGACGCTCTCGATAATGAAACTTCGCTCTTGGGAAGCAGCCAATGTCACTTACATAGAAGGAATTTGTTAACGAATTCTCATGTAATTCATTCATCATGAAATCGGGCAGCACAAAAAGTTTCTGCTCATCGAAGCCATCCGGCTTTAATGAGATATCTGTCATGATAACCCTCCTTTTTAAGAACATAATTTATTTATTTGAAATAACAACCTATTCATAAGGAGAATATTATTTTTAGGATAAGAATATTGTCCATCAGTTACAGATTATCGTCAATTGTTTAAAAGCGCATACAACGATAAATTAGAGCTATATCACGAAGGAGGAGAGAACGAAATGAGTATGAAAGAGCCTTCTACAATCTTAACGAACAGCGTCCGCATATGGGAGGAAATGGTTGAAATTCCTACCTATGAAACAGGTGAACCCGATAAAAATCCAATGTTCCTCGAGAAGCGAGTCTATCAAGGCAGCTCGGGGCGAGTATATCCACATCCTGTGGTTGATAAAATTATGGATGAGAAAGAAATGAAATCGTATCAGATGGTAATGCTCGAAAATGAATATGTACGCATCGAGATCATGCCTGAAATTGGCGGCCGTATCTATCGTGCTCTGGATAAGACGAACAATTATGATTTTGTTTATTATAATCGCGTGATTAAACCTGCGCTTGTTGGTCTGACAGGACCATGGATTTCAGGTGGAATTGAATTTAACTGGCCGCAGCATCATCGTCCGAACACGTTTGGCCCTGTGGAGCATGTAATTACGGAGAATGAAGATGGCAGTGCAACCGTATGGGTGAGTGAAATTGACCGGATGTATGGAACGAAGGTCACAACGGGCTTCACGCTGCATCCTGGAAAAGCCTATCTCGAAGTTACAGCACAGCTATATAACAGAACTTCGGAGCCACAAACCTTCTTATGGTGGGCAAACCCTGCGGTTGCAGTCAATGACCATACGCAATCGGTGTTTCCACCGGATGTCACAGCCGTATTCGACCATGGTAAGCGTGATGTGTCCAGATTCCCTATTGCAACAGGAACGTATTACAAGATGGACTATTCCGAAGGTGTAGATATTTCGCGCTATAAAAATATTCCTGTTCCTACGTCATACATGGCGTACAAATCCGATTATAATTTCGTGGGTGGCTATGATCATGGGGTTGAAGCGGGTCTGCTTCACGTAGCGAATCACCATGTATCTCCGGGTAAAAAGCAGTGGACTTGGGGGAACGGCGAATTTGGTCAAGCGTGGGACCGTAATTTAACCGATGAGGACGGACCCTATATTGAATTAATGACAGGGGTATTTACGGATAATCAACCGGATTTCACTTGGCTCCAGCCGTATGAAGAGAAGTCATTCACACAATATTTCATGCCATATAAGAACATCGGTGTTGTGAAAAATGCTTCTATTGATGCCGCCGTTAATCTTGAGGTGGATGAGACTTTACAGACTGCCACTGTGATGGCCTATGGAACTTCGGTATTCGAGGGAGCGGTTATTGAACTTAGAGGTCAGCATAGAACGTACGTGAAGGATACCGTTACGCTCTCTCCAGAATTAACCTATAAATCTGTCATTACGTTAGATAAAGTGGATCAGCCGCATCACTTAATCCTAACGGTGTTTGATGTGAACGGAAACAGCCTCATATCTTATCGTCCAGCGAAGCCTAGCATTGAACAGGTTCCAGATGCAGCCAAGCCACTTCCACTACCGGAAGAATTAAAAAGCACAGAGCAGTTGTATTTGGCTGGAGTTCACTTGGAGCAATACCGTCATGCCACGTTCGAGCCAGAGCATTATTATGAAGAAGGCTTAAGAAGAGATGCATCCGATATTCGGCTTAATGTGGCTTATGGGACGCTGCTGCTTCGTCGAGGATTGTTCAAGCAAGCGGAAAATCATTTCCGTACGGCTATACGATCGCTGACTTGGCGCAATCCGAATCCATATGATAGTGAAGCGTACTATCAGCTTGGTGTAGTTCTCAGACTGCAGGATCGCAAGGAAGAAGCATTTGCTGCCTTCTACAAGGCGGTATGGTCTGCAGCATTTCAAGACAGTGGATACTATGCATTGAGCCAAATTGCTTGTGAACGTGGGGCGTATGAAGAAGCGTTGGAGCTCGCAACTAGAGCTTTGGCACGTAACACAAGAAACTATAAATCAAGACATGTAAAAACAGCACTATTACGCAAGCTTGGACGTTACTCTGAGGCGATTACATTCGCAGAGGAGACATTGAAACTAGATATCGCGGACTTCGGGGCAGCGTATGAGAGAGTGCTTGCGCTTACATTGCTCGGGCGACAAGAGGAAGCAGCTGAGGCTCAGATGAAGCTTGCACGGTTCATGCGAAACGATGTGCATAACTATTTAAATCTAGCTTCCGATTATGCAGGTAGTGGATTGTTCGCGGAAGCTGCACAGGTGTTAGAGCAAATTCGTAGGACATCGAATGAACCCAATTATCCGATGGTGCATTACACATTGGCTTATGTACATGAGAAAATGGGCCGTGAGGAAGATGCGACAGCGCAGCTTCAGCTTGCTCAAGCAGCATCTTCTGATTATTGCTTCCCGAACAGCTTGTTTGAGCTGCAGGTATTAGAAAGCGCGATTGCCTGCAATCCGCTAGATAGTAAGGCTCATTATTATCTAGGAAATCTATTCTATGATAAAAAACGTACCGACGATGCCATTCGCCATTGGGAGCAATCCGTCGCACTTGATGATCGTTTCCCGACGGTTCATCGTAACCTTGCGCTTGCTTATTACAATAAGCGTAATGATGCTGAGGCTTCCTTGCAGTCACTTGAACATGCTTTCCAGTGCAATACGAATGATGCGAGAGTATTTTACGAGCTGGACCAATTGTATAAGAAGATGGGTGTTTCTGCTCAGGAGCGGATGGCAAGACTGCAGCAGCATATGGAGCTGGTGGAGAAGCGGGATGATCTATACCTTGAATATGTGACCCTACTGAATTTGCTTAGCAAGCATGAAGAGGCTTTGTCAGTTCTATTACGTCGCCAATTCCATCCATGGGAAGGTGGCGAAGGGAAAGC
Organism: Paenibacillus sp. B2(2019); assembly: GCF_008370385.1. Classification (NCBI taxonomy): domain Bacteria; kingdom Bacillati; phylum Bacillota; class Bacilli; order Caryophanales; family Paenibacillaceae; genus Paenibacillus; species Paenibacillus sp. B2(2019). Next base: position 240,780 of record NZ_VTZR01000012.1, on the reverse strand, counting down.
TACGGGGCAATATGTTTTGGCGCTTGTTGAACTGAGTAAGCAGGCGAATCAGGTAGGCCAATATGAAGAGGCTATCTCATTATTAACACGTGCGCTTCATTATCCAGAGAATTTAGGTGAGGGTAAGCTCGATGGTGCGCAAGAGAATAATGTGTATTACGAGCTTGGTGTGGCTTATAAGGGATTAGGCAATATGCAAGAAGCTGCACGACACTGGGCGATTGCGTCTCAAGGCTTGAAAGAACCAGCCAGCGCGATGTACTACAACGATCAGCCGCCAGAAATGATCTTCTATCAGGGCTTAGCATGGGTACAGCTGAATCATCCGAAGGAAGCGAACCGGCGTTTTAATAAGCTGATCGATTTCGCAGAAAGACATCTCTTTGATGAGGTGAAGATTGATTATTTTGCCGTATCCTTACCTGATTTCCTCGTATTTGAGGATGATCTGAATAGACGCAATCAAATTCATTGCTTGTTCATGATGGGTTTAGGTTTATTAGGCTTAGGGAAAATGGCAGAAGCGAAAGAACGATTTGAAGAAGCGTTGCACTTGGAGCCTAACCATCAGGGAGCTCGAATTCACAAGGCGATGTGCTTGGAATCATAAAAGAAATAAAGCAGTTTCATGATGCCGGAAAATAACTGGTCCGATTTGGAATTTTGTTTCAACTCTGAAAGCCCCGGGTTAATGGAGACTATCTACCAGCCTATATTCGAAAGGAGAGATTGATGATGGAACCGGGCTATAAAGATAGAAGCGTTGAAGTGGAGCATACAGAGGTGCAACGGAAATCGGATTCCAGTGTTGTCGCATCTACCTTTATTAAATATGCTGCTTATATTATTATTTTTTTCGGAGCACTTTTCTTCTTGGTCAGATATGTATTCCCTATGTTCTAATTCGGATTCCAACGAATCCTATACAAAAATCCATCCCCTGTAAGTAGCGGGATGGATTTTTGAATTGAACGAATCCTATAAATTTCTCTGGATGGAATCCGGTGATTCCGCAGAATTACGATAAAAGAACCAGCACTCGTTCAGCAGCTTGATCTGACGGCGGTCTTTTTTGTAATAGGCTTTCATCAGTTGATGGCAGAGCCACTGTGGCAAGGGTATCACTCCTCTAACTGCTTACGTAAGTTAGCATATGGAGAAATGAGCCTAAAGGTGACGATTTACAGAATGCTTTCTGCTTCCTCTTCGTACCACTGCTCTAATTGCGCCTGCAGCGCCCGAATCTCGGTCAGCAGGGAGATGAGTGGATAGTTCTTTTGCTCCTGAACAGAGGCAAAGGCCTGTTCCAATCTATTGATATAATCCAGACCGGACTCCAGGGAGTAATCTTCGCGTAGCAGATCCAATGAATCACACTCAGCAATGGCTAAGGGCAGATCCGGTACATTATCGGCTGTCAGCTTGTCGATTTCTTTGTTTAGACGTAAATTGAGCGCACTTAGCTGGTACGCATATTCCTCGGGCATTTCCACGAATTGCAATTCTTGATGTTGCTGCAAAATTACATACCGCATTTTCGGCATTGGTCATTCTCCCTCCGTACTTGTCTTCCTTCTTGACAGTTTAGCCTATGCACAAGTTACAATTCAAGTAGAGATCTTAATTCCCGTGGAAAGGACTTGTGATAGAACGCTATGGAAACGATGAGCAACGAAGAGCTGCAGCTGTGGATTGAGCAGGTATCACGGGACAGCTTTGGCGTACCCTTTAGGCACAAGGCAAGCTTTAACAGCCGATTATCTTCAACAGGCGGTCGATATTTTACCAAGAGCCATAATATAGAGATTAATCCCCATCAGCTTGCTATGTTCGGCAGAGAAGAGACGGAGAAGATTATAAAACACGAGCTCTGCCATTATCATCTGCATTTGGCGAAGCGAGGGTATATGCATCGTGACACTGATTTCAAAAGACTGCTGGCACAAGTCGGCGGGAGTCGCTACTGTCAGACATTGCCGGGTGCGAAAGCTCGGAAGTCACTACCTTACCGGTACAAGCTGATCTGTACAGCATGTGCTATGGAGTATCCGCGTAAGCGAAAAGTAGACCCAAAGCGCTACCGCTGCGGCAAATGTTCGGGTAAGCTGAAGCTGCTAGCGCTGGAAGTCCAGTAAGTCGAACAGCACGTTATTTTATAACCAGACCCATCAATCCAACAAAGGAAATAGCTTGCTGAGGCGAAATGATACATCCCTCCAAATCTTGTATATCCACGATCAAGCCACTAAACTCGCAGTCACTAAGATCGATCCCGTTAAGCTTTGATCCTGACAATGTGGCTTGATCAATATTACATTCGCTAAAGCTGACTTTCTGGAAATTCGATTGGTAGTAATCAGAGCTCATCAATGAACTATTCTCAAAAGCAACCTGCTTCAGATTAGCCATTCGAAAGGTTGCGAAATCCCCGATACAATCTACCACGCGAACATTCTGGAATCTGCCTCTTGTGAAATCCGTACCGATGAGTTTGCAGTTCCTGAATTCGGTTCGATGAACAATTGCATTCGTAAAATCCACATTGGATAGATCGCATCGCTCAAAAATTACATCCATCAGTTCAATCCCAGTTAAGGACGACTCGATAATCGTAACATTTTTAAAAACCACTTGATCAAAGCTGACTTTATTCGCCTCTTGATTATCAATAACTGTATCGCTTATGCTGCAACGACTGAATTCATCTTTGGTTTGCAGCGAGTATATTTGCTCAGGGAGTAGAGCGTCTGGATCTGATATTTTTGGTGAATCCATTTTGAATTTCATATGTACCTCCATTTAATGAATGCTCGTTTCTAATTAAATTAACTATCTTAGGGTTCAGCAGATTTGTCAATTTTCAGTAGCGCTCAGACCTTTCGGGAGATACGTACAAATACACCTTTTTCTGGATAAAATCACACATCGTTTTGTAAGCGTTACCAACTTAAGATGGAAGGGAAGTCCATATTAGGTAGAGGGGGCACATTTATGAAACGATTCAGGTCCGCGATGGCGGGTCTGCTCGCGATGCTGCTGATTTTCTCAAGCTTGCCTGTGATGGGAATCGGTAGCGGTTCCGTAGGAGCAGAAGGGGTTGGAGGAACAGGCGCAGGGCTAATTCCATCAGGGACAGTACTCATCAAGAATAAGTGGAAAAATAATTTCTTATATGAAACGTCTGATGGTATCGTGCGTTATGGCATGACCAATCCAGCGGACACATCATCGCATTGGACAGTGGAGACGGTAAATGGTCTGTCACGAATTAAGAATATGAAGACGGGCCACTACATTACAATGGCTGGTAATAACGGCAAAGAGGATACACTTAAGGCGGCAGATCTCCAAGGAGCTGGAAGTGTTACGGATCAATGGTTGATCGATACTTCCAATAGAAACGGATACATGATCATCCGAAGCGCGAGCGTGCCTGAGAGTAAGCTGGTTATCCACGAGGAGAATCAGCTTGGTTATGCGCAAGTAAGCTCGGATATCAATATTACGTTTGAGAGTCCACAGTGGGCTTTTATCGATCCTAACGCAGGAACAGTACCTGTACGGTTGGAAAGCCGGATGCGTCCCGGTCAGGTGATGTATGAGGAGAAAGGAAATGTACTTTACGGTAAACAGCCTTTGAAGAATGAGGCTGCCCAGTGGTTTCTTGAGCCGGGTACGGACGACGGAACACTAATGATTCGAAACCGTGAGACGGGTCATTATATTAAGCAAAATGAAGTGACTTGGGCTGGAGTCTTTTCGCAAGAAATCGATCCGGACAAGGTGATGCTAAGTGAATGGGTGAAAGAAGATGCACCAGGCGCGGATGGAGCGGGTTTTATTACCTTAAGTAATAAAGGATTAACCGACGGAATTAAGCCTTTATGGCTGAATCCTCAGTTTGAGGAAGATAACAACGTGCGCTCTAACAGCTGGCCGGGTGAAGCAACCAGTCATAATGCCCAGTGGACAGTTGTCCCTATTTCCGAGTTGCAGCCGGTACGCTTGGCAACTTATACAGATGCACAAGTAGCTACAGATTTCTTGTATGAATCCGCAAACGGTGCACTTAAGCACGGATTAATTGCTCCAGATACTGCTGATTCATCCGATTATCTATGGTATATAGAGGATTATGACGGTAATAAACGTATCCGTAATGCAGCAACTAATCATTACCTTTCGTATAGTGATGGCACAGCCAAGGCTGAGCAGATCAGCGGAAGCCAACCATCGGATCAATGGAATTTTAAAGATTCTGATGATTATGATGATTATCTGACACTAGAAAATGTAGAGAGCAAAGGCATCTATCTATCTACCTTGGGTGGAGACAGTGCTGGAGCAAGTGGGGATGCGACTTCATTAAGCGCCCAGTGGCAGCTTCTAGACCCTAACACACCAACAGATGGCACCATTCCATATTATCGTATTCAAAATGGCTGGAAGTCTTTTTATTGGTATGAATCTGCTGATGGTCTCTTGAAATATGGAAATCTGCAAAAGGATGGCTCCGATCAATGGCTGATTGAGAAATATAATGGCCGTAAGTTATTCAAGAACAAGAAAACAGGCCACTATATTAACACAATGAATATGCCAGATGGCCATATCCAGGTCACTGAGCTTCCAGACAGGAATAATGTGGAGCGAGAATTTATCTGGACAGGTAAAAATATTGGCGACAACACATACGTAATCAGCAGTGTTCTCGACAAGGAACCAAATAAATTCCCTGAGAAGTTCATTTCACTTCAAAATCTCACTAAATACGCCGAGTATGGTGTGATCAATCCAGGCTGGGGCAGCCCACAGTGGCGATTTGTTACGGTTACTGAAAAAAAGCCGGACTTGTTCCGCTTCAAGCTAGACGCTGTAAATGGTGAGGATCAATATCTTAAGGATGGTCCTTTGTTGACTTCTCCAGATGTACTAGAGAAATTGCTAGAATCTAAGACTGTCACCGAAGCTGTCTATGATTCGCAGGACACTGAAGCAGTGGTGCCGCAGGATAAGTCCGAATCTGCAACCGCTGATCCAAATCCTGTAGCTTTAGCTGCTGCGAACGAGGATGTAACAGTAGGTCAGGCTACTTATGGTTCACTTGATATGAATGACGATACCTTTGTCTGGCAGCTGCAAGAAATAGCTGGCAGCAATGGATCTGTGAAGATTAAAAATAAAGGTACTGGACGTTACCTCTCCCTGGAGCATATAGGTGGTGCAGTAGATGAGATTGAGCCTAATGTTGCCGTTCAGACACTGCAAACCGTCTATGATGTATGGGGCAGCATTAAGTGGATTGTGGATATGCAGCCTTCAGGTCTGACTACTTTCAAGAGTGGATGGGCTGGCCACTATATGTATGGGGCTTCTGATGAGAATGGGAATCCGATTATAAAGATCAGTAAGGCTCCCGATGCAGCGGATAGAAACAGTGCTCATTTTGCCGCTGAAGCCGTTGAAGCGATTGCGCCACCGATCCCTGCTTACCCTGTAAGATTTAAGAATGCAAGCAGTGGGGAGTATTTATACGAGAATGAGCACGGAGTTGTTCTGTACGGGCAGCCGTCAGCAGAGAATGGATTCTCACATTGGAATATATCTGTACAGGACGGCAAACAGACGATTATCAATCGAGCAACAGGCCATTATTTAACATTGAATGGAGATTATTCATACTTGGAGAGCAGTAGCGCGGAACCGGCTATAGACGGAGCATCTTCTTGGGAAGTAAGCTTGGCTTCCGATTATACGCACTACACCATTCGTAGTCTCTATGGAGAATACGACGATGAATTAATAAACATTGCGAATAAGACAGGATATGCTAAACGTGCGCTCCTACTAGAGAGTGACGGCTTAGCTCAATGGACACTTGAAGTGGCTCAGCAGGAGTTTACTACTCCGTCTGGAGAACTGCGCAATAACAATACAACAACTCCAGTTCAGAATGATACCAACATTATAACGATCGTGCCGAAAGGGCTGACTGGTAAAGTATTGGCTGAACAAGAAGGGACACTCGTATATGCAGAAGCCTCCGACACGGCGGCTCACTCCCAATGGATCGTCCAAGATGTAAATGGACGTAAACGCATAATGAATGTTCAGACCAAACATTATCTTTCTTTAAATGAAGCAGACCAAGCCGTCTTGTTAGCTTCTGGGGAAACAGAACGTTCCCAGTGGACGCTGGAAGAGAAATTAGGCTACAAGCTCCTGCTAAGTGGGGATAAAACAGCATATCTTACTCACGACGCATTAGCTGTTCAACTTGGTTCTGCTGTGGGAACCGATAGCACTCTTTGGAGCTTCCTGCCTATCCCTACAGATGCTATTTATACAGGAGAAGAAGCATTCCAAGGAGATCATGTTATACGGTTTGCAGTCAATGCCCAGCAAGCCGGTGAATATGATGCCGTTGTTCGTTACAAGAATACTTCCAGTGATGTAACAGATCTGTTGCTTGAGGTGAACGGCCTGAAGGAGTCAGATAAAGTTAACGTGGTCAAGACTTCCTCTTGGAAGACTGTACAGGTGAAGCTGCAGCTGCGTGCAGGAATCAACAGCGTTTCTCTAAGCAACGACAATATCGATTGGAATAAAGTAAGTATTGATAGCCTGACAGTAAAAAATAGCGTGAACAAAGTTTACCGTGGGGCAACAGTTCCTTATATTAGCTATGAAGCTGAGGATGCAGTGACTAACGGAACACTAATCGGTCCTTCGCGGAAATATCGCACTATGGCTTCTGAGGCTTCTGGACGACAAGCCGTCGCCTTGAAGAATACTGGGGACTATATAGAGTTCAAGCTTGCAGAAGCAGCTAATTCTATTGTTCTGCGCTATTCCATTCCGGACAGTTCGGATGGTGCTGGTGCTGAAGAAACATTGACTCTATATGTAAATGGAGTTAAGAAACAGCTTAATTTGACTTCAAAATATGCTTGGGAATATGGTAGCTACCCATGGTCAAATGATCCTCGTCAAGGTAGTGGACATCGCTTCTTTGATGAAATTCATGCTCTGATTGGCGATGCTCCTGCCGGAGTAACCATTCGTTTAGAGAAGGGAACAGGAGACCAAGCGACTTCATACGTCATCGACTTGGTGGATATGGAGCAGGTAGCCCCTGAGATGACTCGCCCTGACGGCTTTATTTCTGTAACGGATTTTGGAGCAGTAGCCAATGATGAGGGAGATGATACCGCAGCCTTTAAGGCAGCGCTTGCCGAAGCGAAGGCAACAGGGAAAGGGGTTTGGTTCCCGGTAGGTACCTTTAATGTCGGAGAGGGTCTGCTGGATCTGGATACAGCCGAAATCCGTGGAGCAGGCATGTGGTATACGGTTCTGAATGGCGCCAAATTTTACGGTCACGGTGGTAAGGTTGGTGTATACGATCTATTGATTGAAGGTGGCATTAATGTACGGGACGATGAAGCGTTCACTAACGCCTTCCATGGTGCTTTTGGCCAAGGCTCGGTCATTCAGAACGTATGGATTGAACATACCAAAGCAGGCTTGTGGTTAACACAACCTATTGGTGAGAAGGCTCGCACGAATGGTCTGTATATGGCAGGTCTTCGAATCCGCAATCTAATGGCGGATGGAATTAACTTTGCTGTAGGCACTGGCAACAGCATGATGGAACAAAGTGACATCCGCTATCCAGGGGATGATGGTATTGCGATGTGGTCGTTCACAGATGCCAAATTGAATGAAGTGAATGGCGCGGAACGGACATTTAGCTATAACAATACGGCACGTTTTAATAACGTCTCACTGCCATGGTTGGCCGATAACATTGTGGTCTTCGGTGGTAAAGATAACAAAGTTCAAGATAACGTGGTAAAAGATACTGTAACTAACGGAGCCGGGATCGCTGTATCTACCCGCTTCTCCGCAGAGCCGTTCCAAGGAACGACTATCGTTGAGCGGAATACATTGCTTCGCACAGGTAGTTATGATTCGGGCTACGGGGTAAACCTCGGTGCGTTATGGCTGTACGCTGGTGAGAGCGACCTAAAAGGAAAAGTACTCATCCGTAACAATACGGCGCTCGACAGCACCTATTCTGGCCTGATTGCCCACGGTAATCTGGAGGGAAGTGCCCTCACGACGATTGATGGAGTTGTTCTGACGAATAATGTATTAGACGGTGCAGGTGCGAGCGGTATAGAAGTAACGAAAAATTTGAAAGGTAACCTGCTCGTCGACAACTTGATTATTCGTGGTGAACGGATGAACCTCCTGTCCAATGCATCTCCTGAATTTAGCATCATTGAACAGAACCAAGGGATAGCCACAGCTGTTAAACCTTTCTCCATCAAGTTAGCAGATGGACAGAGCGGACCTGTTGTACTAGAACAAGGAAAGTCAGCTGTTCTTCAGGTGTTGGACAAAGAAGGAGCGGATATTACTACACAAGCTACACTTAATTTTATGAGCAGTGACATTGCTACTTTTACAAACAACAGTATTCATGGAGTTAAAGCGGGAAGCACAGACTTCACGGTAACTGTTGGCAACGATAAGAGGGTGTATACAGTTGAGGTGGTGTTACCTAATGGTGGGACGGATCCTGTGGATCCGACTGAACCAACGAGTACTCCTGATCCGGCGGGGTCAGTAAATCCTGTTGCACCTGTCGCTATACCAACGCCAACACCAGCTGCTAATCATGATGCGCAGCTAAAAGCTAAGGCGACTGCTGGGCAAGCTCTTATCGAGATTTCAGCTAACGGAGATGGTATAGCTCGCTTTAGCGCAGAAGCTCTACGCAATGCAGCAGCACTTAGCCCGAATGCGGTGCTTCTCATTGCCAGTGGCGATATGAGCTATCGCTTCCCGTTAGGACTCGTGGAGAGCGTGCTGAAAGCTGCACAAATGCCGGCAGGCACTTTAGAGTTCCAACTAAATCCGCTAAGCGGAAAAGGATTGGAACAACTGCTTGCCAAGGCTAAGCAGCAAGGTTTTAATGTGCAAGGAACTCCGGCAAGTGTCACCTTAAAGGTCACAGATGGCAAAAACACTGTACCTGCTAATGGGTTCGGCACTACGTATGTAGATCGTACATTTATGATGGAGGGAGCACTGGTTGCAAAGACGGGAGTAGTCCTTATTTACGATGAGCAGACGGGTTCTTTCCGTTATGTACCTGCATTATTCGAGCTCGTAGGTGGGATGACCAAGGTTACTGTTAAGAGCAGCAGTGCTAGCGGGATATTCGTCGTTGCACAACACCCTGTAACTTTTGGAGATATTTCTTCACACTGGGCAAAGAACGAGATCGAAACGCTTGCCAGTCGACTGATCTTGACCGGACAATCCACAGATAACTTTGCACCTCAGAAGTCTGTTAGTCGTGCTGAGTTCGCGACTATGCTAATTCGCTCTTTTGGCCTAGCCGCTGCGAACACAACGAAGACCTTCAGTGATGTGTCTGATTTATCATGGTATGCTGCAGACACCAAAGCTGCGGCAGCCTTAGGACTGGTTCAAGGCTATGAGGATGGAACCTTCCGTCCGAACGCCCCTATTACACGGGAGCAAATGGCTGTTATGGCAGCTAGGGCACTGAAGCTGTTAAACCTTGGAGCAGGAGAATCGGGAGCTAACCCTGCGACAAATGTATTTACAGATTCATCTGCTATTTCTTCTTGGGCTAAAGAGGCTGTGAATTTCTTAACAGCAAAAGGAATCATGAAAGGCCAATCGGCAGATAGCTTTGCGCCTGGCAGTGATACTAGCCGTGCAGAGGCAGCCGTGATCCTAACTAGATTACTTAAAGCCGCCAGATTATTGAATTAATTTTCTACTAAAAGAGCAGCGATTCTCCGGTAATTGGAGAATCGCTGCTCTGCGTTTTTTTGGACGAAGGCTGTCTGCCTGAACATATTTGGTGATTTTCATGCCAATAGCGGTTATGGGGTCCGTTAGTATGCCAAATATGCGATTATGTTGCCTATAAGGTCAACTGGGTCCGATAGTAGCTTCTTATGCGACACAGCATTATTTTAACTTTCCCATCGATAGATTAACTCTGTAATTTCCGAACTTCAGCAGCTCGTCGAGAAAGTTATTCAAATCCTCTTGGCTTCCCGTACGAACACGTATCCAATAGCAGCCTTCTCCACTGACGCGATGCATTTCTTTTACGCTGTCATGCTGCTTTGCGAATGTTTGAAAGGCTGGATGTACTGTATTCGAACCTAGAAAGACCGTTATAAAGGCATTGATCGCCTCACCAACTTTATCTGGATTCCAGCGGACAGTGTAGCCTTCAATTACTCCGGTGTCCTGCATTTTGCGAATACGTGCGCCCACAGCTTGGCCTGTCATATGCACTTGCTGCCCAATGTCTCTGTGACTGATCGTGGAATCATCAATTAGAAGCTGTAGGATGCGAAAATCCACATCATCTATGGAATAAGAACTCGTCATTATTTAAAATCCTTTCTGCGTGAAAGTAGAACAGGCCAATCTCTTTCCAATCTCAATGTATTCTGTTTCAAGGTCCAACTATAATTAATTGTAGCAGAAGATATCTGAAAGAAAGAAGGGCTTACGATGAAAATACAGCATATTCGCAACGCGACCCTATGGATGGAGTATGGGGGAAGTACATTTCTTATTGATCCTATGTTGAGTGAGCAGGGCGCTAATCCTCCCATTTTTAATACGGAAAATGACCGTCGGAATCCGCTTGTATCGTTACCGGGATCAGTAGACAAATGGCTGAATCCTAATGCAATAATAGTCACGCATCTTCATCCAGATCATTGGGATGCCGCTGCCGTTTCCTTGCTGCCGCATAATCTACCGTTATTTTGTCAGGAGGGGGACAGGGATACCCTAGTAGAGCAGGGATTTGAGAACGTCTCGGAAATCACCGATAAGCTGACATTCCAAGGAGTAACTATAACACGTACCGGTGGACAGCATGGAACCGGAGAGATTGGCAAGCTGATGGGGAAGGTATCCGGGTTTGTCTTTCAGGCGGAAAACGAACCAGTTGTGTATTTGGCAGGAGACACGATTTGGTGTGATGAGGTGAAGATTGCACTCGATGCCTTTAAACCTGAGGTGACGATCGTTAATGCTGGTGGAGCGCAGTTTTTAACTGGAGGTCATATCACAATGAATGAGCAGGATGTCGTAGACTTATGCGAATATGCTTCTTCTACTAAGGTGATCGCTGTACACATGGACGCCATCAACCATTGCCTTGTTACCAGGGATAAGCTAAGAGCTCACTTGGAGAAGGAGGAGCTACAGGATCGAGTACAGCTTCCGCAAGACGGGGAATGGTGCTACGTATAAACTAAAGGGGGGGAGTGATCCCCTCTTAAATCTAGCTAATGGCAGAAATAATGCATGAATTTGAAAACGATCACAAAAATTATTTTACCTGCTTGACTAGACCTTGAAATCATGATAAATTAATTCATGTTCACTTCTAATTTACTTCTAATGTTCCCTGATAGCTCAGTTGGTAGAGCACTCGACTGTTAATCGAGTTGTCACAGGTTCGAGTCCTGTTCGGGGAGCCATTTTTATGGAGAGATACCCAAGTGGCTATAAGGGGACCCTCTGCTAAGGGGTTAGACTGCGTAAGCGGTGCGTGGGTTCGAATCCCACTCTCTCCGTTCTGAATTACATAAGAAGAGCTTCCATTATGGGGGCTCTTTTTTTGTTACGTAAAATTATTTTCGGTTGCTAAATGTGATATATATGGAATTGAGGAAGTACCGGGACAGATCACACGAATGTGTGATTTGTCTTTTTTAATCTGAATTATCAGTGATCAAATTCAATATTTTGGAAGGTGAATAGAGTGGAAAAGGCGAATGTTTACTTGTTAAGTTTCATGAATCCAGCTATATCAGCTAACGCAACATTCATATTACTGAAAGAAATTTAACGGAGGGAACATGAAAACTATAAATCAATTACAAACTAAACCTTCAAGTAGATATGATAGTTTTGATCCGGATCAAGAAGGAAATAAAAATACCAAATTTGCTGACATAATAATTGATGGCAGGTCTCTTTATCAAATGCTGAAAAGACATGACATGGTTCCATCCCTCGGGTGGGGGAGTGAAGAGCATCAAAGGAAAATGATTAACTATTTTTTATTAAACCAAATGCATGAATATATGTACTACAGATACCCAATATTAGTCTGCCCTTGGTGTGGAGATGAAGAGTGTGGCTTTATATCCGTATTTATTGAGAAAGAAGAGGATCTTATCATATGGAGAGATTTCAAACTGGAACCCAGCAATAAAGCTATTGATGTTGGGCCTTTTTATTTTAAATGGGATGAGTACGAGAAAGTTATAAATGAGACTTTTGGGATTGCGGGGATTCAATGAAGTGATTTTGTGCTTTTCAGGGAATTCTTCTAATAACACAGCATTCACACTGTGGAAGCTAACGGCTATTCGGTTTGCAATACCTGAAGCAAGGGACCGAAATATTATTTGCAATTGGAGATAATCATTAAACAGCTTTGATAATTTTTGGTGGGAAGGACGAAAAGAGGTGTTCTTTTTTGAACGAACGAGAAGTTAGTTATGTAACTTATACTCAGAAACACCGAGATATCATAATTACTGGGGCAACTGCTATTAACGATTTTTTGAATAATAAAGATGTCTCTGAAAAGAGAAGTCTATTATTTTGTTTGGACATGTACTTGGATCCATATTTCGGCTATGAATTGTCTTATTTTGATGAAATCATCTTACTCCTAGAAAAGCACCTACTCTTTGATCATTGTAAAGAAATCAAACAAGATATTCTACAATTACTAAATGACTACTCAAAAAATAAGTTGGATTATTTAGCCGATCATATAGAAGAAATAGAATTTGAACTTCTTGCAGATGCATTATATGCATTGAGTAATACTTTTAATAAAGAATATATCCCGGTTTTTATTTTGTTTGAAAATCACCAAAATCAAAATGTAAGTGATACTGCAAAAAATGCACTAATAGAGCTCTCAAAAAAAAATTGTGAGAGTGTCGCTTGCAACTGTTGCAATGAGAATAGAGAAGAAATACCGGATGCCAAATGATACAAGAAATTTTTGAATATATTGATAATAATTTTCCGGATTTTGAGAGTGATATACATATTAGATTTGAGTTAGGTGAACCATTCCGAAATGGATCAAAACGAAGAATTAAACAAGTAAACAAAAGAGTGGTAAAAATATTTGAAGAAACATTTAATCAAAATGATTTTATTTATGTCCTGATCAAAGATTGGGGTGACCAAAATGATCCTATGTTTGGAAATACAACATCTAAATATATTTACAAGCTTATGAATGGACAGATAATTGAAGAGAGAACATTATTCGAAGTAGATGAAGATGAAGATGAGGATGATGAGGGGAAAAGATTAGAAATTAAACATGAATATCAGGTTAAAGTATCTGCGGGGTTAGTCTCTACTTTTCCATACATAGAAATACTTGAAGGTATTAGTCACTATGAGCAAGGGAGAGAACCTTCAATAGGTCAAAGTGTATATTTTATTAGTAAAGATAAGGATATTATTTTTTATATGTATGATGATAGAGGATGTATCATTCATGCCAGTTCTAAAGATCAATTAAGACCTCTTTATTTTAAATATAATGATTGGATAGTGAATTATCATAGAGAGTATTTTGATAATTTATTCAAGGAAGTATAATCAAAGGAGAGAAACAACTATGGAGCTTTTTAAACAAATACCATTGTACAGATTTTTGGCATTATGTAATGAAAGTGGCATGGAAAAGACCATATTAGATTGTGGGGCAGGAGGGGATACGCCTCCACTAAGTTTGTTTGCGAATTATGGTTACACTACATACGGAATAGAAATGAATGTTGAGCAATTGAACAGAGCTAATCAGTTCGCGGCAGAAAGAGGACAGAATTTAAACATACACCAGGGCGACATGAGACAGTTGGCAATAAGTGATGAGTCGATGAGTTTCGTGTATTCTTATAACTCTATTTTTCATATGAGAAAACAGGATGTAAAAGAAGCAATAAATGAATTGAAACGGGTGCTAAAACCTGGTGGATTATTATTTGTTAATTTTTTAACCCTTAAGGATTTTCGAGTCGGCGATGGAGTGGATTTGGGAGAAAATCAGTATGAACAATTGGAAGACGACGAATTAGTAATACACTCTTATTATGATTATCATGAAGCGGATTCTATGTTTGATGATATGCAATTAATATATAAAGAAGATCGAGTGCTTGAAAGAAAGTTTGAAGGCGAATGGATACGACAAGGATTTATCGATTACATATATAAAAAATAGCAAATAATGCATTCACATTGCAGACCATAAGCTCTTGGATTGACAGCTTCGTTTATCTACGCTGTTCGAACGTCAGGAATGTGCAATGCTATGGGGAATTAGCGTAAATTAATAAGTACGATGGAGATCTGATAATGTCTAAATCATCTCTTGTAAAGCGGGTTACTAATATTGCTCGCAATTAAATGTGGATACTTTCAAGAGGGTTATGATGATAAAAAAGGAGATGTGCCAATGAATAACAGATCAGATTTGCTAAATCAGTTTAAGGAATGGAATGGATTTGTTCTAGAAATTATTGATTTAGATTGGAAAACACCCATCGCTGAAGGAAAATGGACAATTCATGATGTTGTTAGTCATATTATTTTATGGGATAAATACTTCTATGAATCGACGATAGAACCGATAGCATGTGATAAAGCGATAACACTTCAACTTATTGATTACGATCAATTCAATAATGATGCTGTTACATATGGTAAGACAAAAACCAAAGATGAATTAATAGAATTGACTATGAAGTATCGTAACTTACTATTAGATTGTATAAGTAGCCTTGAAGAGGGGAAATACTCGGGAAAATATGTTGACGGAAGGTTTTCCTTTGAGTCCTATTTAAAGGATTTTATATCGCATGACCGGCACCATATGATGCAGATTAAAGAATTAGAATTAAAAGGGAAAATGTGAACAGCTTACAGCCTATTCTCCTTCCGTTTATCGGTTGGGAATAAGCTTTTTTTTTGTATGTAACAATGAGACACAAATGTTATATCCAATCTAGCAGCCTCCTTAATATCTCTCGTTCTTACACAGACAGCTATACTTTCGTTTACACATCAAGGGGAAATGTCTTATTATAACGGTCTTGCGGTGTGAATCTTTCTATCGAACTTATTCGTTTCGAGGATCATGGTCCTAGAAGGAAGCTTCTTTATGTTCATGAGATACACAGCACTCCAGGGAACAATATGAGGAGATAAAGGTCAGAATTAGATCTGATTGGGATATAGAGATGGATAGAGATGATTGAAGAATCGAAGAATGCTACAGGCTGAAGTGGTGTGAAAAAAAAGTGCTTGCCATGTCTTATTATTTCTGGTATCATAATTTTTGTTGTCACGTTAGACAACCTTGCTAAGGCCCGTTGGTCAAGGGGTTAAGACACCTCCCTTTCACGGAGGTAACATGGGTTCGAATCCCATACGGGTCATATTATGCGGTAGTGGTGGAATGGCAGACACGCTATCTTGAGGGGGTAGTGGGTGTATACCCGTGGAGGTTCGAGTCCTCTCTACCGCATACAAATAAAAAAGTAAGAAATCCTTTGCTTCGCAGAGGTTTTCTTACTTTTTTTTATAGGGTTAGACAAGTTGATTAGTTCTTGAAGGCTCTTGCATATTGGGGATAGAGCTGTCTGACACAGTCTGGGCAAATATCATGGGTGAATTGCAGAGAAAGCTGATGTTTTAAAAAATGTTCAATGTTGATCCATTCATCCTTAGAATTTCGAATGGATTTGCAGGAAGCGCAGATGGGGATTAACTCTTGTGTTGGCTGACATGTCGAACAGATGCTTGTGATCCCCGACATCTTAGTTCCTTCTATAAATACACCCAAATCATATAGAGAAATTATAAAAGCAGCTTCTAGGTAATAATCAGAGAGCAGCGGATAGATTTCCAAACGAAAGATTCGCGTCCCTTTATAGGCGGTTTGTATGATCAACTCAGAGGTATAAATCTGTTGCTCTCTGCGGAGTATAATTTTCACCGAATCATAAAGCTTGGCCCATTGATTGGAATCGATGATCACATCTTGCAGAAGCTCCGAATAATAAGCTCCAATCCATTGTTTGTGAGGGGAGAGGCCGTATTCATGACTAAATGCTTTCCACTTCCTGTTGGTGAACTGGATAACTCCTTGGCTGTTGATGACCACTGCATTGTGCGGCAGATATTCAAGTGAATGGATAATGGAAGATGATAAGCATTTTGACAAAAGTCACCGCTCCCTCCTAGAGATCCTTCGGGATGACATGTTAATTAAGGGGGTCAGACGGCATTACATCAGACACTTGTCACCTGAGCGCCTCTTATCGTCACTCTAGCCATATGATATAATCGGATAATACATAGTAACACCAATTATATACTTTTTTGCGTTATTTCGCAATAGGTAATTACTTAAATAAGTCTTTTTTTATTTTTTTGTGAAGGGCGGTTTACGGATGCAGACCATATACGAACGTATAGAGTACTTAATTAAGCAAAAAGGTCTCACCAAGAAATCATTCTGCGAGCAGTTAAATATAAGCACAGGTAATATGGGAGATTGGAAGCGGGGCAAATCTACTCCGGGAACACATAAATTAATTGAGATCGGCGCTTTTTTTCATGTAAGTCTGGACTGGCTTATTTTAGGTAGAAATACATCTGAAATATTGAAAGAGAGCAATGAGGACTATGATTTCGGAGAAGCGAAGTTGAATGAAGATCGAACGAATGAATTGCTTCCAGAGGAAAAGGAATTCATTAAAGAATACCTAGCATTCACTGAATATCGTAAGCAGAAATGGGCCGACGAAAATTCTTAAATCAACGCCTTTACATTTCGGGGAAGTACATTTATAATAATGAATGTTGACCTCAAACAAAGTTTTATGTTTTATCTCACCGCGCGGTAGTGGTGGAATGGCAGACACGCTATCTTGAGGGGGTAGTGGGTGTATACCCGTGGAGGTTCGAGTCCTCTCTACCGCATACAGAATGACGAAAGAAGCCTTGCGATGCAAGGCTTCTTTTTTATGCTTAACGAGCAATCGGAAAGCTGTATTTTCGTATTTGGATAATGACAAAAAGGATACTGACCGCATATCACCTAGTGGGCTGAGTGATGTGGCCAGTATCCTTTTTTTAAATTTCTTATTGAATGGATTATTTCAGAAGCTTGGAGATATAGGATTCGATCTGCTGAGGAGTAGTTTTAGGAGCAAAACGCTTAAGGACACGGCCTTCTTGATCCACCAGGAACTTGGTGAAGTTCCATTTCACGCTTTTTGAGCCTAGAACACCAGGTGCTTCCTTTGATAAGTATTTGAATAATGGGTGTGCTTCATCACCTTTTACATCAATCTTCTCGAACATTGGAAAAGTTACCCCATAGTTAATCTCGCAGTATTCTGCAATTTCATCACTTTCGCCAGGCTCTTGGCCAGCAAACTGATTGCTTGGGAAACCAAGTACTTCGAATCCACGATCCTTAAATTTCTCGTACACTTCCTGAAGCCCTTTATACTGAGGCGTAAACCCACATTTGCTAGCTGTATTCACAACAAGGAGTACTTTACCTTTGTACTTGGACAATGATTCTTCTGCACCCCGAAGAGTGTTGACCTCAAAATCATAAATACTCATGGATGCCACCTCCTTTGTAATTCCTAATTTTAATTTATCGCAATTTAATTGTACACTATTTATGAGGGTGAGCCAAATAAGAAAATTCTATGAACCATTAACGCCCATTCGGTTTATCAAATCACAGTAAAATGAATGATCATAAATTAAATGTATCTGTATATATTTTATGGAAATAATGACTGAATAAAGGCGTTGATCAGAAAAGAGCAATAAATAGCCTCCGTGTTAGGCGTCTTTGGTTGACATCACTCTTAAAATTCTTTAATATGTCTAAGTATCTGAGAATATGTTGCGTGTGCAATTTACAACCAAAAATTTAAATAATGGGTGATGAAGATGTCTTACAGACCGAATATTACGAATGTGACCAAAGCCAGCAGCAACGATAAGGAAGGATTGTACGAGTTCATTATCAAGCTTGCTGATGGAACGGAGTGCCGTGCGTTTTATAATCGGGTTCCGGAATGGAAAATGACGAACATCAGCCGCCTGCTTAAAACTCCATGTCCAATTTGCCGCAAAGATTTCATCTGTAAATGCATGGAGGCATTCACTGCTGATTTCGAAGGACAAATGATCGGCGATCAATGGATTGAAAAGGCAATTGCTGAATAATTAAAGAACGGTACATGTTGGCGCGGGATTTCTATCCCGCGTTTTTGTTTACCCAAAATATGCGATACACTTATCTTTATAGGGAGGGGGAGCTATGTACGAGGAGCTGAACATTATGCAAAATAAGTCCATTGTGTTAATCGATGGGGTGTGTCATCTTTGCCAAGGTTTGATTCGTTTCATCATCCCGCGTGATCCCAAGGCTAAATTTCTATTCGCCCCTTTACAAAGTGAAATTGCCGCTAAGCTAATGAGTGAGGCTGGACTTCAACCTGGGCAGTTGAACACAGTTGTATTGCTGGAGAACGGTGTGTATTATACAGAGTCGGCTGCTGTACTGCGGATTGCACGTAGATTGAGATGGCCTTGGCCTGCTGCGTATATCTTCATTATAGTGCCGCGCCCAATACGGAATACCCTCTACCGCTATGTTGCAAGGAATCGTTACCGTTGGTTCGGGCGCGATGAGCAGTGTCTACTCCCAACACCGGAGATCAAACAAAGATTTTTGTAATCCGGGATTTGGCTAGATGTTATAATGTAACCATAATTTGGTATAGTTAAGGACGTTTAGCGAGGGGGGAAGGGATGTTGCGAAAGGCAGGACTTTATCTATTAATAGTTATGCTAGCTTCTTTAGGTACGATGGGAACGGTATCCGCAGATGCTAAGCTCAAGGTAATGGTGAATAATTCGAGCGTGAATTACGGCGTGCAAATCGTCTCTGGACAGACGATGGTTCCGCTGAAGGCTTTTGAGAGCTTCAGGAATACTTCTATTCAGTGGGAAGCCCGTACAAAGCAAGTAACGATCGTTAGAGACTCCATGAAGATTAAGCTTGCTGTGGGTTCTCGAACGGCGTGGAAGAACTCCGAATCTGTACAACTGGATGCACCTGCTAGCATCATGGATGGAAGAGTTACGGTGCCGCTGAGATTTATTGCGGAAGCTCTTGGAGCAAGAGTAACGGTAGATGCTACTACGAATACTGTCTGGGTTCAGGAACGTGCAAATGCGAAGCTTGTGCAGAATTATAATAGTAGGGACTTGGTAGTTTCCCGCATTGCTGCTTTACAATTCCCGGTTGAAGAAAGAGAACCGTCCCAATTAACGGGTGATAATGAAGCGTTGTCTATGTCGTATTATTTTCCTGAAGGCAGATCTGATGGATATTTCAAAATCTACGGGCATTTTGTATCGTATTATGAGATTAAAGACAACATTAGAACAGTCGTATGGGAAGCAGATTTGGACCATTCAAAAGAGGCTGATAAAACGGATTTTACCGCAATATTCGGACATCCCATTGCGAAGGAATATGGTAAAGCCCCTGTTTTAGCACCATCCTATGCCTATTATTATACGAGTGTATGGGGAAGTCAGATTATTTGCGGAATCGATAATGCAGATGGAACAACTAAAGTATCAGGGAAGTCGCTGAACTGGGAGAACAACAAGCCCTTTATCGTGGCTATTCCCGGCGAGACCAAGCTTTAAGCGTTCTACAAGTCATATAAAATATGGAGATGAATTATGAATAAAGGGAAGCCCAAGGGATTTATGCGTTTTGATTGGCCTTTTCATTTTGTGACGATGCCGCTTGCGCTAATTTTGTTTGTGTGGTCGGCGATTTATGCTGTTCAAGAGATACGTGATGATGGTGCTTTAACGGTGCCATTGCTATTATTCGGGATGTCCTTATGCTTACTTTTTGCGATTACAAGAATTCGTATATATGCGACAAAAAATCAGGACCGCGTGGTGAGAGTGGAAGAGCAGTTTCGCTATTTCCGTCTGACAGGCGAAGCTTTGAGCCCAGAGCTTGAAATAGCCCAAATTATAGCGCTACGTTATGCGGGTGATGATGAGTTTCCAGCACTGTGTCAACGGGCGGTGAAGGAGAAGCTCATTCCTGCTGATATTCGGTCTGCCATTAAGAACTGGCGCGAAGATAAGATGAGAGTGTAGTATCCAGCTAGTGTGCGAAAAAACTTATTGCTGCCTTCATATATATATGCTACTATAGCTGTAAATTAAAGGAATAGTAACGGAAGCACCGTTCAATTACCGTATCCACGGTTATTGTCGGTGCTTTTTTTGCTGTCTTTTTTTGAGGAAATAATGGATTTCTTCTTATCGAAAGGAGCGTGGTTTCATGGCGGCAAGGATTGTGCTCGCAGTGCGTGAAAGTCAATATATCGAACCATTACTGCACTATCTTCATCACAGCGAGTACGGAGAAATGCTGCGTATTACGGCTTTTAGCCGAATGGATGCTTTTATCGAATTTATGAGGGGAGAGGACATCCCGGATGCTGTTGTGGGGGACTCTTCTTTTATCGAGGCTTGGCTAGTAGAGGGGAAAAGCACGGTTCCATGGGCAGTTTTGAGTGAGGATGGAGGTTATCTCGGTAAGAGTGTTAAGAGTCTGGGAGGGGGAGTGATGATTGCCAAATATCAGGCGCTTCCTTCCCTCCTGGGAGCATTTCTCCAGTTATGTGAAATCCAGAGAGGTAGAGGATCTTCTGTGCTAGATGAAACGTTGTTGCTGGGGGTTGTCTCTTCTAGCGGCAACATGGGCAAAACAACGATAGCATTGAATATGGCTAAGCAGCTTGGTGAAATGGGCCTTTCGGTGTTTTATCTGAACCTTGAAAGTGTAGACAGCAGTGGATTGTTTCTTCGAATCCCTACAGGTCATACGCCTGGACTAGAGCGGCTACTCTATGAAATAAAGGCCAGTCGAGGCAAGGAAGAAGCAGATAAGATTGAAATAGGGCAATATTTCATTAGATATGATCACCTCCGAACTGCTGCTTTCAAGCCAGTGATTAATGTGAAGGAAATGCTGCAGATGACTTTGCAAGATACGCTGGATTTGTTAGAGCGGCTGGTTGCGGAGAGAAACTTTGATGTTGTTATTGTGGACACCGGCAGCATCGAGGAAGAGCGTGCGAAAGCTGTGCTGCAGCGAAGTGGGGTTCTACTTTGGGTCCTGAAAAATGATGATGTAAGCATGTATAAGACTATGAGATGGCTGTCGCATTGCACCGCTCCTAACTCTGGCATGTCCCCCCATGTGATGGACAAGAGTAAATTTGTAGTGAATTTTGCAGTGGATCGTTTGGAAGAGTGGGTGCCTCCTGAAGGAATTATCATTGAAGGCGTATGTCCCTTTATCCCATCATGGACGCTGCAACACCGTGAGGAGCTCTTTTTGAACTCTCCACAATTTCAGCAGGAGATCTTGCAGTTGTGCAAGCGGATTGTAGAGCCAGCACTCCCATTAGTTTTTACAGGGAAGAATATCCATGAATGAGGAGATGTTCAGGGCGCTGCGTAGTGAGATTCGTGCAGGGCTTGATGTGACTTCTGCAGTAGGAAACCGTGAACTTACTGGGTTTATCGAACGAACGATTCTAGAAAGTGAAAGCCTCCGTTTCTTAACAGCACAGGAGAAGCATGAGTTAGTTAAGAGACTATTTGACTCCTTCCGAGGGTTGGATGTGCTTCAGCCATTAGTGGATAATCCGGCGATCACGGAGATTATGATCAATAGTCATACTGAGATTTTTATAGAAGAGGAGGGTCAGATTCGTCGTCTTCCTTTGGAATTTGAGTCCAGCAGCAGGCTGGAAGACATTATCCAAACGGTAGTATCCGGTGTTAACAGGGTAGTAAATGACTCCTCTCCTATCGTTGATGCCCGGTTGAAGGATGGATCCCGTGTGAATATTGTACTTCCGCCAGTCTCACTGAAGGGACCAGCGATGACCATACGTAAATTCCCGGAGAAGCCGATGACGATGAATGAATTGGTGAGCCGTGAAGCTTTAAGCCTGGAAGCAGCAGAGCTACTGCAAATCTTAGTAGCTGCTAAATACAACATTTTTATAAGCGGGGGAACGGGCTCGGGGAAGACCACCTTTCTAAATGCATTATCTCAGTTTATCCCTTCACAGGAGAGGGTCATCACAATAGAAGATTCTGCTGAGCTACAGATTGTAACGGTACCAAATCTGGTTTCCCTGGAGACTAGGAACGCGAATACGGAAGGTAGGGGGGAGATTTCTATTCGAGATTTGATTCGTTCTTCGCTGCGGATGAGACCCAATCGAATTGTTGTGGGTGAGGTACGGGGAGCGGAATGCCTCGATATGCTACAGGCGATGAACACTGGGCACGATGGAAGCTTGTCCACAGGGCATAGTAACAGCGCGCACGATATGGTCAGTCGACTGGAGACGATGGTGTTAAGTGCTGCGGACCTGCCGGTAACGGTTGTTCGTCAGCAGATCTCATCGGCGATTGATATTTTCGTACATTTGTCCAGGCTCCGTGATCGTTCTAGGCGAGTGATGGAGATTAGTGAGGTTGCAGGCCTGAAAGATGGAGAAGTGGTCTTGAATCCTCTATACGAATTTCGAGAGTCCGGTGAACGAGATGGACGGGTACAAGGAGGGCTGGTTTCTTGCGCAAACCCGCTTATGCATACAGCAAAGCTTAGAATGGCTGGTGTAACCTCCTACCCGTTATCACAGGCTGGATTCTGAATTCTAAAAGGGGGAAGAGGTAGTGCTTAAGATTAAGTTTGCTGCTGGAAAACCTAAGAAAGCTGATTCCAGAGGCCATTCATTATTGCCGGATTATACGGTATACGAGTTGACCTTGGTACAGAAAACTCTGGCTATTGCAGTAGGTGGTTTGCTGCTGTTTGGAGTGGGATATCTTTTTTATCATCATTGGATACTGTCGTTACTACTTATGCCAGGTGGGCTGTATGCACCTCGTATGCTGCGTAATTATTTGCTGAAAAGACGCCGGAGTATGCTTAATTTACAGTTTAAACAGACGTTATTTTCATTGTCTTCCTCACTCTCAGCAGGGCGATCTGTCGAGAATGCTTTCCGGGAAGCGGTCCAAGACTTACGTATGCTGGACCCGGAGGGGGGCGGCGATATGATCTCGGAGCTAAATATTATCTGTACGCGCATGGAATACGGTCAGCCAGTGGAGGAAGCGCTTCGGGATTTCAGTGAAAGAGCAGGAATGGAAGATATTGAGCGGTTCGCTGACGTGTTCACTGTATGTAAACGTACAGGCGGCGATCTGGTAGAAGTAGTGCGCCGTACGTCTACGATTATTGGAGAGAAGCTGGATATTCAGCAAGATATTACTGTAAGCATTTCACAGAAGAAATTCGAAGCGAAAGCGCTGTTAATATCTCCACTAATTATGGTGATCTTTATGAGTTTGACGTCAGGAGACTATATGCAGCCCATGTACACAGGAGCGGGTATAGCCATATCGACGCTTGCATTAGTAGCTTTGTTTTTATGTTATCTCTGGACTACTAAAATAATGGACATTCCGCTGTGAAGGGGAAGAAATCATGCGATGGCTATGTGCAGTAGTCACTATATTTTTACTTGTTGTCTGGGCTCTGTTACGAATTAAATGTGGAAAAAGATATGACGGATTAAGAGAACTTCCTATGGAAGGATTACGACTTCGGAAGCTGGGTGAACCGCTGTTGCTGCTCATTGAGAAAACCGGCATTGTCAGTCGTTTTCCATCATTGATGTTCAGGATTCAACGTTCCCTGCAGCGAAGTTATGGGGTGCGTTACAGTGCAGAACGAACCCTGTTGTTCATGGGTGAGATGCTTAGCTACAGTTGGTTGTTGCTTGTGGGTGGAAGTTTGATCACAGGGTTTAGCGGCGATCAGACAGGTCTGATTCTAGGTTTTTTCTTGGCGGTAGCTCTACCAGCTGCTATGGTGAGTGATTTACATAAAAAGGTGAGGGTGAGAGAACAGAATATTATGCTCGAGCTACCAGAACTTCTGAACAGCATTGTATTGCTGGTAGGAGCAGGTGAGACTGTACAACGGGCGATTATCCGCTGTGTGGAGAGCCACCGAGGTGATGTTAATCACCCATTGTATAAGGAGCTTAGGATCATGACCAGTGAATGGGAAGGAGGGTATTCATTTCAGCAGGCATTCGAGAATTTTAGCAAGAGATGTGCAGTGCAGGAGGTATCGTTGTTCACGACGACGGTTCTTCTGAATTATCGCAGAGGTGGAGCGGATTTTGTGTTATCGCTACGCGATCTCTCGCGGATGCTGTGGGATAAACGGAAAGCTATCAGCCGAACGCGAGGGGAGCAAGCTTCCTCTAAACTAGTCTTTCCGATGGTAGTTATCTTTTTAATAGTAATCGTACTGGTGGGAACGCCAGCATTCATGATGTTAAAAATGTAGGAGGGTGAAACTAATGATGACGACAATGTTGGGTAGCGTGAAGAGTTTTTGGAAGGACGAGGAAGGCCTGGGGACACTGGAAATGATTCTGATTATTGCAGTGCTGATTGCGGTCGTTCTTTTGTTTAAGGACAAAATTCAGGAAGTAGTGGAGGCTTTGATTAAAACTGCGGGAGAAAAGAGCCAGGAAGTATTCGAGTGAATAAGCTTAAGGAGGATCGAGGCAGCTTTACTATTGAAGCTTCAATTCTACTACCAATGGTCATGTGTATTACAATGCTTCTTCTGTTCTTCTGTTTGTATAGCTACCAGAAGTCTATGCTTCTGCAAGTGGCCTCAGGGGCTACTGAGCGTGCGGCTTACAATTGGGACAACAGCCATAAAGAGGTTTCTGGCTCCTATGCTGCTGGTGAGTATGACTCCCTTTATTGGAGAATTGGAGACGATGCTTTGCTAGCCTCTTTATTCGGCGGAGAAGCTGGAAGTGATGGCGCGACAATAGAGCTACCTGGTGAAGTGTCAGAGGAAAGTGATCTACCAGTGCTTAAACTCAGACATTCGTCCTCTATGATTCCGAATAATATGCCGGGAAATTTGAACTACGCATATTCACTTGCAGGACGGAAAGTAAGTGCTGAATTAAATCGTCTACTGCACTTACCTGTACTTGATGAAGTTTTGACTGATGAGGCAAAGCCAACTGTAAAAACTCAATCTATCATCGCTGAGCCTGTTGAGTTTATCCGTACGGTCGACCTGATGCGTTACTTCGGGGCTAAGTTCAAGGGAGGCTCAGAGGGTACTAGTGGGTCTGGAGTCCACATGGAGAAGAAGGATGCATCCGCGATGATGACCAAGCTTCAGGATAATTGAATATTTCATTGCTAATGGATCTTGTATCTATTGAAGGTAGGGATAAGGAGGGAGGTTTTGATGAGGAGCATCTTTACCAGTTGCCTTATTAGCGGTAAGAGTCGAAAGAAACAGGGGCAGGGTAAGGGCAAAACGGAAGGTTCAGTCTCAATTTTTTTAATTATGGTGTTGGCTTTCGTCTTTCTGTTTACCGCTGTGCTGATTGACTATGCGCGGATTGCTGCCTTCAATGTTCAGGAGGAACGTTTAGCGAGGGCTAGCGTTCGCTCTGTAATGTCATCTTACGATGTTGAGCTACGAGAAAAGTATGGTTTATTCGCCTTTGGAGAGAGTGACGGGGATATGCTGCTGTCTCAGGTACTCAATGATAATATGCATAAAAGTGGTAGGAGTGACGCGTTCAATCTTGTACCCTTCGCTTTGGAATCGTCATCTTTGAAATGGAGCAGACCGCTGGGGAGCTATGATGTTGTGAGTCGACAAATACTGGAGGAAATGAAGTATAAGGCTCCGGTGGATTTTGCTCTGGAATTGGCAGGTAAATTCAAGCCGATGTCAGGAGTAATGGCAGAGGCCTCACGGGCTACTGAACTACTTAGTAAGCTGCAGCCGTTATATGACGAGCGAGAAGAGGCTTTGGATCTTATGTTAGAGCAGAGAAGCCAGGCTGCGGAGAGTGGAAGAAGGTTACTTCAATGGATTATGAATCCGCCTGCAGAGTCCATTTCTGCCAGTTCACTCGGAAGTATGCAATCGGCGGCGGATATTCCCGCACAGTATAGTGACTATCTTGGGAAATATTACGATGATCTTTATCGTGATAGTAAAAAGCCTGCAAAGTACACTTATCAATTGTCTCTATACCGGAGTCGAACTACTGAAATGTTATCGCGGCTGCCTGCCTTATTAACAGCTTTTCGTGAAGATCATGAAAGATCAATGGATGGAGCGAATGAAGCGTTAAAGAAGGCAGAGCAATTGAATGACGAGATGAGAAATATATTGGAACAGTCACGAATGGAGGGGGTGGATCTATCAAATGATCCTGCTAATGACTGGGATATTCCGGCGAGCTCAGGAGAGATAAGCTCAGACCCGCTTAAAAAGCTGCGTGAGCAGGAAGATGCACTGATTCTCTCCTCAACTGATCTAAGTCAGATGGAGAATAGTATATCTATGCAGCAAAGTGTTTACGAGGCCATTGAACCTATCATAACAGGAATGTCGGGTGTGCTGTATGAAGCTTTGAGTGAATATGGTGACTCCTATCAAATGATTTCTTCTGTTCTTGAAGCTTCACGCGTAGTGAATAACTATCTACAGAATTACGGTAAGAAGGGAAGTATTATCGTTAGTGATTTGGCTTTAATCGAACAGCACCGTAGCTCAGATAAAGAGCGTAAGCAATTGGAGAGAGAAGCAAAATCAAAGCTGGGTGAAGCGAAAGCATTGCTTGATAAAATTCGCATGATGGGTAACGGAGTGACAGATTCTCTGAAAAGCTATCAAACACTTCGTCAATATTACGAGGAGAATATTGCTTTTAATAAGGAATTAGTATCAGATCCACTTGTTAAATCTGAAATAAACACTAACCCGTATACTGCTGGGAGTTCGGCGATGGAGGATATGGACGGAATCTATGCAGCGATGGGTGGCATTATGGGAGGAGCTAGAGATAGACTTTTTCAAACGGAGTATTCTGCTCTCTATTTTCAACATTTTGATGTTTCCAAGTTAGCTACTCTAGCACAAGGTTCTGAGGGCACAGTCGAACTAACAGACCAGCTTAATCCTCAAGCGCAAGAGCTGGAATACATTCTTTATGGATTTCATAATCCCGCTGGAAATGTAGCCGCAGCGTATGCTGAAATATTTGCCATGCGGCTGTCTATTCGAACGATGGAAGGTTTTATTGAGAAGGCAAGTTTAGGAAACCCATTGGCTGTTCTGGCCGCAGCACTGTTGTATGGGATCCAGCAAGCTATTCAGGACATGCTGTTACTCTGTGAGAAAGATTCCATACCACTGTCTAAATATTTACCGGCCCAGCTGACTTATCGTGATCATTTGCGTCTGTTCATGATGCTGCATGGAGGCGGGAATGTTCAATTATCTCGGATGCTGGCTCTCATTCGACTGAACACAGGAATAAATCCAGATGAAAGAAGTACGTATGTCTCATCGAATATTAAGCTTGGAATGCGACTATGGTTTCTACCGGGTGTTGTGAAGCTATTGGATTATAGCGCTGGGTATTCTGGAGAAGTGCAAGGCAGTACATATATGAGAGCAGTGCAGGCTGATTTTTCATACTAGCAGGAGGTTGGTAAGGATATGGGGGACGGGTACCGGATTAGGAGGAAGACGCAGGAAGAAGGCAGCATGGTAGTAGAAGCGGCGATGGTACTTCCGATCTTCCTACTGTTTGTTTTGTTCCTAATTTCTATCGTACAGATGACCTTGTATTCAACAGCCTTACAAAGCACAGCATCTGATACTGTGAAATCTATTTCAACGCATATGTACCCGGCAGCTTTGGCTGTGCAGAAATGGGGAGCAACAAGCGAAGCTGGCGCTAATCCAGTGAAGGATGGCACCGACCTATCCGCTGGCAATCAAGCCGAATCGAATTGGACGATTCCTCGCTTGTCACTTACAGATTGGGGCAGTAGTTATGCAATGTCATTACCTAAGCCGCTGAATGAGTGGGTCATGTCAGCTTTAGAGAAGGGCGAGGGACCTCTGCAGAAGCTACAGGCTGAGACCTCTGAAAGTGTACTGGATCTAGCGATAAAACCCCTATTAAAGCCGTATCTGTCATCAGACTTACTGGATTATGATCGAATTCATGTATCCAACATTATCGTGCCTGAGTTAAAGAAGGGTACCCGACCTTACTTTGGATTGGTGGTTAGCTATGAGCTGCCGATGAAGGTTCCCTTTCTAAACCAACGCATTGTACTTGAGGCAAGTGCTGTAGAACGTCTTTGGATCGGGGATACAGGAGAGGGTACAAATAAGGGCAATGACGGCACTGGTCAACCAGAGGATTTTATTAAGATTTTGGAGAAACCGAATCCAGCTGTAGCCAATAAGCAAGGCAAAGTTCGTGCTAAAATTCCGCCGAATGCTTCCGCTAGCTTATCCGTTTTTTATAAAAGCGGGGGAAGCACTGCTAAATATTTAGGCTGGAAACAAGCGGATGCGGACGGATATATCGAGTGGGAGTGGAAAATTGGTGTGAATACCACACCGGGCTCGTGGCCATTTGTAATTCAGCTCGATGACGGTAGATCTATTGAGGTGATGTTCACAGTAGTGAAATGAGTGAAGGGAAAAGGAGTGTAATCCATGGCGGAGTGGGCCTTCTGGGGATGTCTGCCGTTTCTGGCAGCTGCATTTATTACGGATATAAAGTCGATGAGAATACCAAACTGGATCACTGTCTCAGGCTTGCTTGCTGGTCTGCTTGCTCAAGCGCTGATGAACGGCTGGGATGGACTGCTTAAGTCTGGTGTGGGTGCCGCTGCAGGATTTGCAGTGCTTCTAATTATGCATTTGATAGGGGCGGTTGGTGCAGGGGATGTTAAGCTTTTTGCCGGGATTGGGGCGTGGACAGGAATGCTATTTACATTGCAGGTCGTGATGTACTCCGTACTGTTTGGCGCCTTGATAGGCTGGCTAATTGTCTTAAAGAGACGGGAGACAGGCA
Source organism: Paenibacillus sp. B2(2019) (assembly GCF_008370385.1). Lineage (NCBI taxonomy): Bacteria > Bacillati > Bacillota > Bacilli > Caryophanales > Paenibacillaceae > Paenibacillus > Paenibacillus sp. B2(2019). The sequence goes on along the minus strand of NZ_VTZR01000012.1, from coordinate 211,549 downwards.
GGCGTACGCGTAAGATCTTTAACACAATTTCCGGATTTATATTATTGAAGAGTTCATTCCTAATAAGAAATAAAGATAATGAGCTGTTGAGATTTCCCTTTATGCTTGCTGTAGTCCCTGGTACCATTTGCGCTTATCTTTATTTTTAAAATAGGAGGTGGTGATGCTTGTTGTACGGATTATCCCGTGACTTTATGCAGCAGGACGGTATATATATGATGCTTGGCGAACCAGAAGGAATGCCGGTGGGTAAGCTTAATATGGTTCAAGCTCGTATGCTGATGAACACTGACATTCCTCATCATTTAAGGTTGTTACTTAGGGAAATTGATTTAAAGGTTACGATGGAATATGCTGTTCTGCGTAAAAAAATGCTCAGTCATTTGCTCAAAAGTGAGAAGTTGAGCATGACCTCATTTTTTGGATTACTTCTGCAAATTGCGCAAGGGATGGAAGATGGCAGGTTATATATGCTTCGGGCGGATCAGTATGCTTTGCATGAAGATTATATTTTTATTGAAGGATCATTGCAGAGTGGTAAGGTATATCTCACCTATATCCCTGTTCAGGGGAATGAGCCTGTTTCTAGGCTGGGAGAGTCCCTTAAATCGCTGATCATGGTGATGATGGCTTCTATCACAGAGCTTACTGGCAGTGGTGTTCAAAGAGTACTGCAATACTGTGGGGAAGAAGAATTTACACCAGCGGGCTTAAAGGGTCTTCTCTCAGAGCTGTTGACAGAGGGCGACTCTTGTAGAGGACAATTCAGTAGTAACGCAGAAATGGCATACACATCTCCTAAGTTGACAGAAGTACGTCCGGCAGAGCCTGAAAGACGAATGCAAGAGAGAGTAAAGGAACTGTTTGTGAATGAGGTAGCTGCTCCCCAGAAAAAAATGAGTGAGCGGAACGAGGATAAGAGTCTGCGTACGCAGCAGAATTCAGCTCCGTGGTTAAATAGCTATTCCAGTCCGAATCTTAGGGTGAAAGAAGAGGAAAGGTCTCTTCGGTCTACAGACGATAATAAGTTGACGAATTCACAACCCTCAAGCTCAAGAACCTATATTATTCTAGGTTGCTTATTGGTTGATGCATTATTATGGAAATTCCTATATTTGAATAACCCAAAACCGTTATGGCTAGCCGTTTGTGGGATCGCAACGATTGCCTTGGCTGCTTTTAGCTGGATGGTATGGAGCGAAAGGATAAGGTTTGGAAGTGACGAAGAAAAGGAACATACGAGTGAGGATTCTGAAGATACAAACCGGAGTCCGAATCGAAGAGAACTGGAGTGGGATTTCGGTAGGAATCCTGTGACCACTGTGCGTCCAGCAGCATCGATTCCAAAGGGAGATCAGCATCCATCCGACCCTTTATCTAACATTCCGTCTGTGCGATCTGAATCAAGGAAAGAGGAGGATAGTTCTGGAATACCACCAGGTCCAATAGCCCCAACCGCTTTATTATCACGGGAGGAAACACCTGAGCAAGGCAAACGAAATGAGAAGCTAGCTCGAAATGTTCCTTATCTCAAAAGGAGCGATGAGGAAGAGGCAGAGTCGGAAACCATAGCGTTAAACCGAACTAGCTTTATCATTGGCCGATCGGCAGAAGTAGCTCAGTATGTAGAAAGATCAGAAGGAGCTTCAAGAGTACATGCGGAGATATCTAGGAGCCCAAGCGGATACGTACTTAAGGATCTCGACTCCAGAAATGGAACGCTTTTTCAAGGCGAAGCCATGATCCCTTACAAAGAGTACCCGCTGTCAGAGGGGAGCGTATTCAAGATTGTAAAAGGAAGTTACACATTCCACATGGGATGAAGAGTGCAAGTAAAGAGTGTTGATTCTGCTATTTTTGGCTTTTCAAATCTTCTAAAGCGGTTTGAAGTGTAGGGAAGGTAAAGTTAAAGCCCTGCTCTAATGCCGCCGATGGAAGGACGCGTTGTCCTTTGAGCAAGATCTCAGACAATTCACCTACTGCTGTTTTTAACAGGATGGCGGGCAGTGGGAACCAATGCGGCCGGCTGTATACTTTTCCAATCGTTCTACCGAACTCTTCGTTCGTAACCGGATGTGGAGCAGTCGCATTAACAGGTCCGGAGATGGTGGGATTTTGAATACAAAAATCGATTAGACGTACGATATCGGTCAGGTGAATCCAGGATACCCACTGGTTTCCCGCGCCGATGTTACCACCAAAGCCCAGTAAATAGGGAAGCTTCATCTTGGGAAATGCTCCGTTTCGGTTACCGAGCACAACCCCAGTACGCAACTTGATCATACGGATATTCTTGTATGCTTCATCTGAAGCTTCTTCCCATGTCTTAACCACGTCAGAAGGGAAGTCCATGACATGGGCTGGTGATGATTCATTAAAGGTATCTTGCAAAGAGGTTCCGTAAATAGCCACAGCTGATGCCTGAATGACTACAGAAGGTTTGTGTTTCAAACGGGCGAGTAGCTTAGCAGTAGCGGAAACAGCCCAAAGACGGGATTGCATAATTGCTTTTTTGCCGCTCTGACTCCAACGTTGGCTGAGAGAGGCTCCAGCAAGATTGATCAAAGCATCCGCATTTTCCACGGGTGTTGAATCAGCGTGTAGGCTGTCCCATGTGTGGTAACTCAGCTTAGGATGATAAGGTGCAGTCTTAGTTAGATTGCGACCGACGATTGCAACTTCATTGCCTGCTAGTAGCCAGTATTTTGCTAGTTCGCTGCCAATAAAACCGGTGCCGCCACATATCACATATTTCATAAGGTTGGCCTCCGTTCTGAACGCAACATCAAATTATCAATCACTTGAACAAATGCTGGTAAGCAGAGTAGTCGATTTTATTCTTTTCAAGAAAATTGACGAGGAAACGATTGTCACGCCGTGGTGTGGCGACTATGTAACCTTTAATGCAGTGATCACGAGTTACCTCTTTTGCATTACTTTCCACAGCGATCTTACCGATCTCGGCAGCAATGGAATGTTTGGCGATATCGCGAAAAGGGCTAGGCACAGGCTGAACAAGCTGGTCTAAGAAAGCTTTTGATTCATCACTCCAGAGTGAACGACTGCGTTCTACCCAGTAATTTTGCCAGTCCAGCTTTGATTTTCCATCAGCTTTCGGCAACACCTTTAGGAATTTCCGGAACATAAAAAAACCGCCGATACACATGGAACCCAGCAGCATAAATGTCCAGAAAGCGATAGAGTTCATGAACCAATTGCTCGGTGTTGCGGATAATAAACCAAGTCCTGATTGGATAGACATGCATACACCACCTTTTGGCAATGAGTATTCTCACATAATTTAATCTCATATTAAAGTATAGCTTATTTCCAAAGTTTTGCGAAGCAGAACCCAGCATATTGACCTTGTCTAGATTTATTTTTCTGATCACGGTAGAATAGGGGGTAATTCGTGAAGGAAAGAGGGAAGAAGTATGCTGAAAATAGGTTCACACGTGTCTTGCTCGGACAAGGGTCTTTTGACCGCAGCAAATGAAGCAAATGAGTATGGTTCCAGCTCATTTATGATATATACAGGAGCGCCACAGAACACGCGCCGCAAGCCGATTGATGCCATGTATCCGGTTGAAGGAAAGCAAGCAATGAAAGAAAACGGTGTGGAGGAGATTGTCGTCCACGCACCTTACATTATTAATCTCGCTTCCTATAAAGAGAACACGTATCAGTTGGCCGTTGATTTCTTACAAGAGGAAATCCGCCGTACGCACGCACTTGAGGTCAAGCATATCGTATTACATCCAGGTGCATTCACTGATAAGGATGCAGAATACGGCATTCAGCGGATTGCAGATGGCCTTAATGAGGTTCTTGGGGGAACTAATGAAACGGAAGTTCATATCGCTCTAGAAACTATGGCTGGTAAGGGAACAGAGATCGGGCGCAGCTTCGAGGAGATTGCTTCTATTATTGATAAGGTTGAACATAACGAGCGTTTGTCCGTATGTCTTGATACTTGTCACATTCATGATGCTGGCTATGATATCGTTAATGATTTGGATGGCGTTCTTAAAAAGTTTGATGAGATTATCGGTTTGAATCGTCTTGGGGTTATCCATATCAATGACAGCAAAAATCCATGTGGAGCAGGTAAAGACCGTCACACACCAATTGGTTCCGGTTGGATTGGTTTTGATACGATTAACAAAATTGTCCATCATGAGAAATTGACAGGTCTGCCATTCATTCTTGAGACGCCATGGGTTGGTAAAGATGCGAAGAAACAGCGTCCGATGTATGAGGTAGAGATTGCTTTGCTCCGTGGTAACGTAGCGGAACGATTTGGACCGGAGTTTATAGAGGATGTTGAAAAACTGCGTGAGTTTTTTGCTAATAAGGAGATCGATTCCCGTCAATTTGTGCTTACTGTCTGGGAGATGCTGAAGAACGATGCCAAGGCTAAAAAAGCTGATCCACGTGAACCGCTGGAGCGTCTATATGATGAAGTCATCGCTGCCGAGCTGTTCCCGCAATTGAGCGAGGAAGCCATTAATCATCGCTTGATTGCATGGTTAGCAAGCAAGTAAGTGCTCGTTCACGCATAAGTTAGACTTCAGATTGCACATGTAGATGAGAGGATGGGATGAGGATCATGGAATTACACGTAAAAAGAAACAATTCGTCAGGTGTTGAGTCTTATTCCAACCGGGCGCGTATGCTCATTTCTTGTCCTGACGGACCGGGAATCGTGGCGGCTGTATCACACTTTCTGTATCAGCATGGCGCGAATATTGTGCAATCGGATCAGTACACAATGGATCCAGATGGCGGAATGTTCTTCATGAGAGTTGAGTTTGACCTTCCCGAATTAGGAGATCGTCTGGAAGAGATCCGTTCTTTGTTCGGCGGGGTGGCTGAACGTTTCAAGATGAACTGGAAAATTTTCAATGTTCGTCATAAAAAAAGATTAGCCATATTTGTCTCTAAAGAAGACCATTGTCTTGTGGAGCTGCTCTGGCAGTGGCAAGCTGGTGATCTAGAAGCTGACATCGCTCTCGTCGTGAGCAACCATTTGGATATGAAATCGTATGTCGAGTCCTTCGGCATTCCTTTTCACCATATTCCAGTTACAGCGGATACTAAGGCTGAGGCGGAAAAACGTCAGCTTGAGGTCATCGGAGACGACATTGATGTTATAATTCTGGCTCGGTATATGCAGATTATCTCTCCGTCGTTTATTGAGCACTATCGCCACCAGATTATTAATATTCATCACTCCTTCTTGCCAGCCTTTATTGGTGGTAATCCTTACGCCCAAGCGTACCAACGCGGGGTGAAGATTATCGGAGCAACTGCTCACTATGTTACAGAAGAGCTTGATGGTGGCCCGATTATTGAACAGGATGTACAGCGGGTTAGTCACGGTGATGATGTCATCGAGCTGAAGCGGATTGGACGCACCATTGAGCGGGTTGTTCTGGCTCGTGCGGTGAAGTGGCATATCGAAGACCGGATCCTCGTCCATCAAAATAAGACCGTAGTGTTTAAATAAAAGGTTATTTTTCGGCGAGAGCCTATGGTATGAACCTGAGCGCTTTTACCGGAACTCTATAATCTAATAGCTCTCTAAATCTCTACAGGTAAAAAAGAATTTTACCAGCAGCTTGGCTATTTACGCCAAGTTGCTTTTTGTCGTTTTTCAAAACTGTGTTTTTGAGGAGGTGGAAGGCTTGGCTTTACAGCGTAGGCAACTGTTGAAACGCAATTATTTCTTCGCAAGTCTCATTTTGATTACTGGAGTCGGCGGATTGCTAGGCTATGATCTCTACTTCAAGCCCTACGTACTATCCCGAACTGTGGTCAAAATCAAGGTGGAAGGCGGGGAGCTTCTTCCAAAAAACTATGAGCTGAAAGCAAGTGATTTATATCTGGATTCTGTTCAGACCAAGGATATACCTTCAGGTGTAATTACAGAAATCGCACAAGTGGAGCACAAAATTACGAATGTAAATCTGACCAACGGAAGTATTTTGACGGCATCCTTAGTGGATGTTAGTGATTTAGAACCTCTCAAAGATGAAGGGATTTTTCCTATACCAAAGGAAGCGATCTATGCCATCAATGGTTCACTGCGCAGCCGGGATAAGGTAGATATTTATCTTGTTGATGGAGACCGAGAGAGGCAGAGTGAATCGCTTAGCCCAAACAAGAAGGAAGAGGAGGAACTGATCGTGCAGAGCTCAATTAGTGAACCTGCAAAGGAGGTGTTTATATCTGGAGTCACCGTGAATTATGTGCGAACAGAAGACAATAATGATGTGCTGGATTCAGAAAAGGGAAACAACAATAATCGGTTCACTTCGACTGGCAAGGTGGCGACACCAGAATTGAAGCTGAAGAAAAGTGATGGCGAGCGGCTCGGACAATTTTTGGAGCAGGGAAAGAAGCTGTGGATCGTACGGGTCGAGTAGGAGGGAAGAGTCTTGAAAATATTTAGTCTAGGCATAGATCAGTTAACCATTAATGATATCAAAAATGCAGGATTTATTGTAATTACACAAAGCGTACTTCCTGATCCATCTCATGCAGAGGGCCATATGCTAATGGTTACCAGTGACCAGATTCAAGCTCAGTCACTTAGCGAACTGCGCCGGAATTATCCGAGCTCAATGATCCTATATGTATATTTGCAAAAGGGAATCAGTGGTTACCAAGCTGTACATATGCTGTGTGAAAGCTTAGGGATCTATTTTATCCCTCCTCGTTCTACCTCGTCAGTGGTGATAGAGAAGATTCGCTTTATTCTAGACGAGGACGGGGAGGAACGAAGTAATCTGGTTGGTTTTTTTGGATCTGGTCCGGGGATCGGCTGCACTAGTGTAGCCAAACTGTTCGCAAGACGAATTGCCGCGGCAGGCCTTCGTGTTATTGTCCTTGGACTTGATTTATATGATCCCGGATATGACCGCAAAGCGACCATTAGTCTGGATAGGCTTCGATCAAGGCTCACAGGGAAGATGATTCATGATGAGGATTTTGAGCAATTGATTAAGCAAGATGGTTACTCGTATCTCCCAGGCAATTACGATTACTTGAGTGCACAAGATTATCAGGAGGATGAGATTGAATATTTTTTGGCTAGAGCTGGGGCAAATGCAGATGTGGTTATTGCTGACTTCGGCTCTATTCCGGAAAGTGCAGCATGGTATGTCGGAATGCACAAATCGGCACTGCGTATGATCGTCACTCATCCAAAGCATGAATACAGACTCGAACCTCTACTAGAGCTTGCTGGGCATATGGATCTACGTCCACATGATTTTCAACTGATTATTAACCGCAGTAATGTGGAAGAAATATCTTCTCCTAAAAATCTAGCGCTTCGCTTCGGGACTGAAATCTTGCTGGAGCTGCCGTATTACCAGCCCTTGCAGGAAAGCTTACCTTTAGGCAAAAAAGAGCTGCAGCATGTGGATGATAAGGTACATTCTTTGCTCGTGTCCATAAGCCTGGCGCCAGAAGCTAAAAAGAAAGGTATATTCCTATGAATGGAAATCAACCGAGCCGTCCGTTGTTCTCTTTAAAACAAAGTATCCTACGCATGAGCAAACCGGGCAAGGAAGACTTTTATGCATTTTTACAAAAAATGAAAAACGATATGAACGAAGGGCTGGAACGTGAGGATGATGCTTACTTCGAGTTAAATGCGAAGGCGCTAATTGGAGATCCGCAGGCGGTTAGCTTTTTTATGAATGAGATAGAGAAATACTTGAGGAAGACACCCTTTACGGGCAAGGTTCCAGAAGCATACAGAACGGCTGCAGAAGCGCTCTATCATGAATGGAAGGGTTTTGGTCCGGCGTATCGTTGGTTTACTGATCGTGCATACAGTGAATCAACCGGGCTACAGATGATCGGAAAGCAGATCTTTTATAACCATAAAGGTGAGTTTGTAGCTTATCCATATGAGATGCCATCGTTAGATCGAGTCGAGCAGTTGAAACGTTCCTTGTTAAAAAGTGATCCTAATAAAAAGCTGAATAAGGATAATCCTTCGGTGGAGTTTAAAATGGATGATCCACTCTGGCCTGGGCGATTTATCCGGCTTGCGATATGGGTATCACCGAGAGTTTGGGATGGCTTTACTACCATATCTCTGCGGCGGCAGGTTGTAGAGTTTTTGAGTCTAGAAGATCAGGCGGGTACGGAATGTATTCCTGCGGAAGCGGTTGAAATGATTCGGGCGTTATCGTCTACCTTTCGCAATACCATTATTGCGGGCGCTGTAGGCTCGGGAAAAACAACCTTTGCAAATACGATCGTCGGTGAGCAACTGCTCGGATCTTCATCCTGTATGGGTGTAGTAATGATAGAAAAGCATCCGGAGTCGATTTTACCTTACCAGATTAAAGGGCACCGAATTATTCCAATCCAGGCTGCGAACGAGGAATTGATGGAGGTAGGGGTAGAATCGCTGCGGCATGACCCAAACATTTTGTATATGACGGAAATGCGTTATAACGAATGGGAATTTTATCTGTGGAGTGGGGAAAAAGGGTATGACGGCATCACCGGTACCTTCCACACTGTTGATTCGGAGGATATTCCTTATCAAGGCGCTTTTGCCGTGTCGACAAGGATTGGTGGGAGCCTTAAGGGGCATTTGATCTCTGCACTGAAATCGTGCGAGCTGGTTTTTATTTTGGAAAGTGTTCCGAACGGGAAGAAGCGGTTAACGCGAATATCGGAAGTCTTTTATGACGAGGAAAAGAACTCTGTATTTGCGAATGATCTGATGAGCTGGGAACCCCAGAAGATGTGTTGGTCCTATAATGACAGGCTGACGAAGAACCTGATTCTGAAGATGACTAGGAAAAATGAGCAGGCAACACAGTTGCTCCAGAAAGAGCTGGGACAGCTTGCAGCAGCAAAACCAATGGATCAGCCTATCAAAGAAAGCTTGAAATCTAAGATCATTCTTAACGAGTGAGGAGGTGAAACCGTGGATTTATTATTGTATATTCTTCGTTTTGTCCTTCATTTGTTAATTGTATGGGGAATTTGGTTGCTCATTAAACCGCTAATCGAACGGCATTTACGACAGGTAGGTCAGAAAGTCGATTTTCGTATTAAACATAAAATGAGTATTTTTGGCAAAAGAGTTAGCTCGGTAAAAAAAAGGCTATGGCTCTACCGTCATCTAGATAATCTTTTATATTTCGTACACCGAAAATATGAGCCGGGAATTAGCGTTATGCGTTTTATGACACGTACAGCAATAGTGTTTATCGCGGTTTTTCTATCAGGTCTACTGACGCTAAGCGAGCTTCCTGGACAATTGAGTTTTAACAATCCTTTTCTGGAAGGGATAACTTTTAACGAAGGGCGTTCGATTCAGGGGGCTTGGAGATTTCCACTTTTTATGGCTGTGATTTCTGCATCGATTCCTTATTTTCGTATGAGATACATCTACGCGCAGAGGAAGGTGCATGGAAGCTATGATTTACTCGATGTAGTCAAAATCTCCACCAAATTCACTCACTTGTCGGTAGATTCCGTTCTCGATCGGACAGCGGACTTTCTTACGGATAAGAATGTGCTGAAGGGTCCTTTGAAACTGCTAGGGGCTGCATTTTCCAATTACAGTAATGAGAAGGAGCTTGTTGAGGAAGCCGGGAGATTTTCCAATGCGATTGGCACTACCTTCGCCCTAGAATTTATATCGGATCTGCTCTATGCCGAGAAGGAAGGGACCCGTTATTTAAAAAGCTCGCTGATGCTGTTAAATCGTTCTATGGAGCAACAGAGGGAAACCATTTTGACTGTAAAAGCGGGAAGTAGAGATGCGATTAGCCTTGGCTTATACGGGAATCTTTTGGTGCTGGTATCAACGGTTGGAACCTTTATGTACATGCTGAAGCCTGATATCTATTTCCAATTGCAGTTTGAGACTACAGTAGGACTTTCTTTTTTGATGGTGATCGTCTCCGGTCTTTTTATTTCTTTTGTGATCAGCACTATTCTCGCCAGACCTAAACTGGACTACCACTAAGGTGATGAGCTATGGACAGATTGTTACTATTAGTTACTGTAATCGGGATTGTTTATGTCGCATTACTTGTCTTTGTAAGCAGTAGTAGTAAACAGGAAAGATATCTTGTCCGATTAGGACTACGGTGGAATGAGCTTGGGGAACGGGTGCAGGGGGATAGACTTCAGCAATTATTAAATGATTCTGGTTTATCGATTGCGGCCCGTAAAATTACGCTTTTCCGTTACTCTGCAGCGCTGATTTATTTAATAACTCAAGTCGTCAGTGATTTCATTCGTTCTAATTCTTTTTCTATTTATGACCCTCTAATTGCTCTACTTATTCTCGTAATCAGCAGTCCGATGCGCTATCTTCCGTTTGGCTGGGTGCTTGCATGGCTTCATCAAAAAACGGTTATTAAAAAAGACGGTGAGCTGATCTCTTTCATCCGTCTATACGAGAATAATCGGCTACGCAAGCGCGGATATGCGCAATTTGGCACTTTTTGCGGGAGTACGGCTGGACATTTTCAATATATACGTCAGGATCTGTACGAGTTGTCAGAACGAGCAGTAGATGAGGGTGTGGAGGGGGCGATTGAATGGTTTTGTGCAAAGTTTCCGGATAATCATAGTTTTATTAATGACATTCGGTCTATTTTGCTGGCTACTGAGGGTATGGATGACGACACAGAAGCGGCGAATTATTTGCGTGAGCAAGGTAAGATTATCTCCAAAATCTCCAGCGATCAGTATTTGAAAAAGTGGTCTTTTATCGGTGATCTATCTACGATCATTAATGTTATCCCATCGATTGCTACTTTTTTGATGATCGTCGCGATGGCGATGCAGTACATTTTACTGATCAAAGGGAATTTTAATGGGGTCGGCATGTTCCAGTGAAAAATTGTATATTCAATATTATTTTAAAAATATAAAATAAAAGGGAGATTTTAACAATGAAAAAGGACGCTATTTCTACAGGTTTGTTTATTGCTATCGGATTTTTATGTGTGGCCATCGTAATTGCCGTTTTGATTCCTGTAGTTCGAGATGTAATTGATGCTACGGATGATAATAAACCGACGATTCCGGGTGTGACTTTTATTCAACCGCTGGATTCCAGCCAATCTGCAACTGCTCGGGTCTTAACCCATACTTCGGTTTAATTCCATTATGAAAAAAGACTCTATCTCCATAGCAATGTTTCTGGCTATTGGCTTTGTGATCGCAGGGATGTTTATCACAGTAGCTACGCATATCATTGGCAGCAGTCAAGACGATATCATCACACATACTAAGCAAGTAGAGCAATATTAGAAGGAGGCGTTTCTATTGAAGGAGACCGTCCTCCGGGCATTACTCATGTGGCTTGTCCTGTTTATTATCCTGCAGCCCATATTCACCTATATTGATTATCTGCTAGATTTACAGGTCAAAGCTAATACGTCTTACATCACACAAAAAGCCGCAACGGAGGGGATGGTCACAGCGTCTATGCGGAACGAAGTGATTTCAAATCTGAAGGCGATTGGGTTCTCAGAGGATTCTATAGAAATTACGAGCAGTACGGATACCATTCAAGAACGCAAACAACGAATTGATGTGTATGTAACAGCACCACGGATAAATTTGTTTCCGTATAACTTTTCCGCAGTTTCGCAGCCGACCCGGTATTATGGGCATGGGTCAATATTGAGTGAATATCTCGATTGATTAAGGGATGAGCCTAATTTATGGATTACATTATTAAGCTGGCATTTGTCCTACTGATCTTTATCTACTCCTGGTTCTTTCAGATCCAGAATCAGGAGTGGGACATGCTGCGCAGCATGCTAAAAGATGCAAACAATATCGCTGTTCATGATGCCGCGCAGGAATTAGATGAAACTGAAATCACACGAGGTCGTCTAATTATCGATCCCGCGCTTGCTTACGATACTTTTCAACATACCTTGCAGGCGAATCTTGGGCTTGATAACGGCCTTTCTCCCCAAGTAGGCAGCCGTTTTAAAAATCAAGTAAAGATCGTGAAGTTTGATATTGTTGATGATTCCGATGGAGTAACATTTCCGCTTTTATACGAGGATAGTGAATTTGGCATTACCAAATACATAGAGGGTCCCTCGGTTATTGCCGTCATTGAGACGGAACATCCGCTGCTGATCTCCAGAGCCAAAACACAAGAGCCAATCAGAGTACCAGCAGTTCAGGAGTATAAGTTCAATAAGTAGGAAAAATCCAATTGAGACTAGGGAGAGATTTGGGATGAAGAAGAGAGTTGTAAAGGCGACTTTGGTATCGGCAATGTTATTTAGCGTGGTTTTGGGGCAGGGAGTGGTTGCAAAAGCGGAAACGGTTACATCAGTAGTTACGGCTAAGCCAACCACATCCGCGGTACCCACAGCAACCGTGAAACCTATAGCAACGCCAACGCCTATTATGAGAGATAATCTGAGTAAATTTGGATTGAAGAAAGACTTGGAGCTGCCTGTGACGATCAGCGCTGGAGGATTAACGTACACGTTAGAAAAGCTGATGTTTTACGATGTAAAGTCTAAAGAAGCACAGTCTCTAATGAAGATGTATGGTTATTCAGATCGAATTTATAAGACACCTACTAAATATATGGTATGGACTAAACTCACCATTGAAAATAAGGGTAGTAAAGTGATTCAAGTAAGTTCTGTAGATTTGAATCCAAAATGGAATATAAAAGTGGATGGTAATATTCTTCTTGGACCTGCACCTGGAACTAAAATATTAGAGTTGAACAATAAGGAAGCATTGTGGGATTGGGTGTTGAAACCGGGTCAAAAGCTATCTAGCTATCAGATGTATGGGTACATTAAAGACCCTTCAGTTATTTCTATATACGTTAATCTTGGAGGCGATTTTGAAGAAAAATACATTGTTAAACGTCCAGGGGAGTAATTTATATGAAGAAAATTTGGATTGTTCTGCTTACAGTTATACTAGTTTTTGTATATATCCCACAGAACATAAAGGCAGCTAATTCGCAAAGCAAAGCAGTGTCAATACCTTCAGAAATTCTTAATGGGTCTGCAAATGCTCAAAAATCTTATTACTTAGATCTTCCAAGTGGAGTTGCCAGTTCAGCAATTGATGTCTCTTCTCTTAAATATAATGGCACTAATCAAAAAGTTGCTCTTGCAATAGAGAATGGGAAAATAAAGGTTACTTTAAAGGGCGTTGAAGCAAAACAACGAATAGATAATGTACTCGGGTATAATGCTTCGTTTGAAACACCTTTTTTAACAACTCCTGGTAATTCTATTTGGCGATATTCAGACGGAGTAAGATGGCAGATAAATGAATGGGACCCATATATTAATGGTCAAAAACATTACGATAAAAATGGACAAGGTAATGGTACACCTAGAAATGATCCCCCTGATATGACGGTGGTAACTCAATCAGCAGTATCACGTTCGGGAATTAAATGGTACGACAAAAACGTGTATTCGGTAATTGATTCATCGCAGATCATAGAGTCCACCGTCAAATTAGTTGTACCTACAGATACGCTTCCAGCAACATATGTTAATCATAATGTCGTAAATGGGAATCAATTTATTATTTATTATAAAACTAACGCAGCTGAGCAAAATTATGGTCCTGAACGATTAAGTTCAAATTTTGATCCAAGTGGTCATGCGCTAGGTAGACGTTATAAAACAAATTTAATCTACTACTTTACAGGTTCAGCTAATGTAACATCTTACAAATACAGCGGCAATGTCTCCTTTGACTACACTCTCCCTACAGAACCCACACTTACCGGTACGGTAACTCTAAATAAACCTAATCCCAATCCAACAAAATTGGGAGATAAAGACGAACCCGTTCAAATTTCGTTAATGGGGCAGCTGCAAGGATACAGTGATGCTTCAAATATTGACGAGTGGGTGTTCTATGCTAAAGAGAAAGACAGAAATAATACACTCAAAACGAAAAAGGAATCTGCAAAGACATTTAACGTAAGCGCTTTATTTGACTTTGAGATCAAAAAGTCGAGTGTAACGGGCGAACATTTTACTCAGGAATATGCTTTAACCGTTCTCGTCCGTTTTAAAAAGCCAATCGTCACAAAGAATGGAACCATTACCTCTCTGGAACAGCCTCTACAGATTTCAGCAGGTGTTTATAAAAACAATCCTCAAGTTACTTTTCCTCCAAATCCAACTACTCCAACAGAACCTGAAGGAAAGCCACCTATTGCAAGAATATCAACAGCTAGATACATAAAAGCAGGGTCTGATATGCTCGTTAGTGGAAATGCTTCCTATGATCCGGATGGATATATTACTGATTATGCTTGGAGCACATCTGGAGCGCAGGGAGAAATCGGAAATGTCCCAAGGGGGTATGTATGGTATACCATAGAGCAAGTTGGAGAGACATTTCCTATAGCTCTCACAGTCGTTGACAATGATGGACAAATAGGTAGTACAAGTACAGAAGTTACCGTCATTGAGCCGAAACCAGCAGCAATTATAAATATAGAAGGAATACTTAAACAAAATCGTAAAACGACATTGTTTAATAGAAGCCAGAGTCCAACACGCTTTCCGTTAATACCATCGAAAACACGAGTTACCATCACTGTTGTATCTGGTGGTACGAACGCAGATATTAAATATAGTGGTACATTATCTGAACTTGAAAGCAAAGACATCTTATTTAAAAAACCTGGAAAATATAAGGCTGCGATTTATGTGGAAAATACGCTTGGGTATTCTGATAGTGATGAGATTACTTTTGATATTGTGCCAGATGAAGCGCCGTACAACTATTTTACTCTGCCTGGAGTGGTATATCGAAGTCCTGATTACGGTAATAAAGCGGTGGTTTCATTGGATGATATCTCCTATTCGCCTGATAAAGATGTAGTGGGTCGGAGACTCTGGGAGTATCGCTATGATTCAAATAATGACGGGAGTTTTAGCGGAGAAGCATGGGTGACCTTTAGTAATGAGAACATAGATCGCTTAAATTTAGAACTGAGCGAGGTAGGGAAATATGAAGTCCGACTTACTGTGTTTGAAGAGTTTGGTCAACCAACCATTGATGAGTTTGTGACAGAAGCTGATCGGAAATCTACAAATTCAGATGGACAAAAGTTAAGCTCACGGATTGTAGAAGTGAAAAATCGAGCGCCAGAAGTTGATTGGTCCTGGTAGGAGAGGTGCTTAAATGAAAAAGACAAAAGAAATACTTTCACTAGTAATTATAATCACTATCCTATTCGGAGTTTTCCCTAGTCAGGGAGTGTATCTTCAGACAGCAGAGGCTGCGACGGGTGATCCAAATTTCATCACGTATAAAGATATAAATATACCTGCTGATGGTGATTTTTATGACGCTGGTTGGAATTATGGTACTATGCGTGGGACAATAAATAACCAAAAGCTAACGAATATTAAATATAATCGTACCACTAAGCAACTAACATTTGATATTAGTTCAGATGCAACATTGACTGTAGGAGTAAACTTGTATCGTTCAGACAGTGCTCTAGATAGACGTGTTGTTCGAGCGGATCTCTGTGTAGCGGCAATACCAGAGGGGGCACCATTAGATTTACCAGTCTACCAATATAATTGTCCGAGCCACTGGTCAAATCCAAATACCAATTGGACCCCATTGTATAGGAGCTTTTTTGCTGGACCGTTTGACCAGAATACATTCGATCATACATTTAATCTAGTGACAGATGTTCCTTACTACAACTATATAGGGAATTTAAGTTACGGTGAACTTCCAAAAGGATTAGTTATTAATTACAGTTTTGGTGCAGGTCAACAGGACCCATTTGGTGGATATAGTCCAGATAAAGGATATGGAGGGCCGTATATTGGTTGGAGTTTTCAAAGGGTATTTCCTTTGATACCTAATAGTCCACCTACCATTTCGTTAAATACACCTAATAATCAAGTCCTGCAGAACGAGCCTGGACGAAACATACTTAACATCGAGGGATATGTTCACGATCCAGATAATGATGATCTTATCGTAAGTGCGGAGATACCAAATATATTTTATAGGAAGACGGTAGTATCTCAAACGAAAGGGTATCAGTATTTCTCTATCCCCGTAGACGCTGTGGCTGATTCGATCCCGCCGGGCGATTATACGATGACTGTAAAAGTAGCAGATCCTTCAAATATGTCAGAATCCGCGAGTATGACCTTTAAGGTTACAAACAGACTGAAGCGAAACGCTTTTGTTCTCGTTAATAGTCCTATAGAGAATAGCGGCACCACCTACGAAGATTATGAGTGGGATGATAAGTACGCTGATCGAGTGAGATATGATCATGATCCGAATTACTTTGATAACTCAATGGGGATTATAGGGGATTCGGGACTATGGAGGACGAGCCTTTACACTTCATTTCCGTATACCGGACAATATGTAGTGAGTTATCAAGCTAAGGATATACCGAAACAGGATGCTCGCTTTGCTGAATATCAGATGTGGAGTAAAGATGCCGCATCTACGATGAGTTTTAAAGTCCATCGCAAGCCAATAGCGCTTTTTTCAGCAAGGCTTATCAATGGAAATGTTCAATTAATAGATTCATCCTACGATTTAGATCATATTACAAGTGCTGATAAAGGGATTATGCAGTGGCAATGGCAATATAAAAAGACCGTTGATGAGATGTGGATCGACGGGCAGCCACCTGGGGGAGTTTTTGAAAAAGACAGTTACGACATACGTTTAAGGGTCCGTGATGTGGATGGAGATAATGGAATCGGTGTATGGAGTGATTGGTGTCAACGTACTGTGGGGAATGCGTCTGTTAATCTACCACCCGTTGCATTATTTACCGTTGATCCGAATATCGTTTTCTATCGTAAATCTACGACCATTACAGACAAATCTTTCGATCCAGATAATGATCCATTAGATGTATATTACTGGACTGTAATCAAAGACGGATGGAATAAAGTATGGGAACATTGGGGTGGAGCGACAACACCGCCGAATATCGCATCATTCGGTGAAGGGAACTATCAACTCAATCTACAAGTACATGATAATCGTGGCTTGTGGTCGGATTGGTACAGTCAAAATGTACAGGTAGTCAATCATCCACCGGCCGCAGCATTTACAATGCCTAACGAAATATACCGCGATACGATTATCACAATGGATAACTTAACACCAGATCCGGATGAAGATGGAGATGTTTTATCTTATGCCTGGAATGCAAAATTTAATGACTCTCCCTACTACTGGGCAGGAAACAATCGTTATCAATCAATGACCATTCGTGATCTTATTAATCGTAACGGTATATCACATAAAAAAGCCATTTCTGATGGTTGGGAAATGCAGCTCACAGCCTCTGATGGGAAATTAAGCTCTTATGCTACACGTACATTTATGGTTAAGAATCATGTCCCTGTTGCTAAGATTAACGGACCTTCATCCGTAAATCAGTATGATACGAAACAATATACTTCAGGGGATATCGATGAGGATACATCAGATCAAGGCTCATTAGAATACTACTGGAAAGTAACGAACAGTAATGGTGAAGTGAAATCATATCTTACTCGCGATATTACGCTTACCTTCTCAGATCCGGGAGTATATACGTTAGAACATTGGGCAATCGATCAGATAGGCGATAAGTCGAATATCGCTGGATTGCAAGTCCAAGTGAAAGAGAATTGGGCACCTTCTATGACTTTAACTAGTCCTTCAGGTACAGCTTCGAACCCATCTGTGATTGACTCAGACCAAGGCGATCCATTAATTAAGTGGACATACACAGATCCAGAAAATGATCCACAGGAGAAATATAGATTAGAGTTTTTTACGAAGGATGATCTATTAGTTTCCACTGTAGAAAATCCGGATCCTTCAGGACTGCTAAGACAATATCAAATCCCAAATAATACATTTGAACGGTTTGAATACTTTACAGTGCAAGGTCGGGCATACTCCAAATTTTCATGGTCAGATGTATCAAATGAAAAAACATTCATCATCGATAACGCACCTAAGCCGGGATTCACTCTGATCACAGATACGGGAAAAGATGCGACAAAGGTTCCGATTTACCGGACAGATGTTCTGAACATTAAGAGTACCGCAAGTGATCCAGACGAACCAAAAGGTGATACTTTAACCTACAAGTATTTTTTAAAACAATCAAGCGGAACAGAAGCCCTAGCAAGTACTCAAAAGGACTTCACGAAGCAGTTTAGTAGTAATGGCATCTTTACCTTTAGACAAATCGTTACAGATTCATTGGGTCTGCAACGTGAGCTTTCTCAGAACATCACAGTAGTCAACCGGATACCGACGACTACAATAACGTACCCAACCAGTGTTGATCCATCTAACCCGACAATCGCAAGTACACTTACCCCGATCATTAAATGGGATTATCAAGATGAGGACAAAGATCTGCAGCAACGTTATAAGGTGCGAATTATTAACTTGGCCACTGGTGCAATCAAGGTCCAATCCGGTGAACAAGTATCAAGCGCTAAGCAATGGCAGATTCCAGTCGGTTCACTGATTGAGAATGAAAAATATGCCGTTGAAGTGGAAGTCTTTGATGGTTACGACTGGAGCAATATCTCTCCACGTAAATACTTCATGGTGAATTTACTGAGTATTAAAGGAGGCGTTAAGCACACCGAAGAGTGGAACAACAACCGTAAAGGCTACAATCTGAAAAAGAGCGGCAATGAGGAGAGTCCGAGAGGATACAACGTATTTTGGGCAGGAGAACGTTTTGTTCTGCAAGGTACAGTAACAGGTCTCCCGGATACTGTGCAAGTAACCATGAACGGAGGGTTCACTACGCAGCTCAGCCCAACTAACGACGATAAAACCTTCTGGACAGGTGAAATGTACGATAGCTCTTTTGAAAAGCTACCAGATGGCCCTGTTACTTTTACCTTTACGGCTCAGAATGCGTATAACACCAAAACGGATACAGTTACCGTTGTTATATCATCGGATTGGTCGGAGTATTTCCAGAGTCATCGAATTAAGTAGAGTAGGAGCCTATATCACCCCATCTTTTTTGCGTGACTTCACAGGATCATGTTAATGTTGAAGCATTGTATCAAACATTGATAGGGGTAGGGGACATGATTCGAGAGTTAACACCAGCGGAAATGAAATCAATCTTGAATTCGATTAATAGGGAACAGCATTTTTTATACTATTCATACCTTACAGCTCGTAAGCATAATTCGGTACACTATGGACATTTTACTGACCAGGGAGAATTGCTCGGCGTATTGGCCTTTTTAAGAGGGCTTCCATTCTATGCTTTTTCCGTATTCCCTGTGGAGAAGTCATTTTGTCTCCGGTCCGTGCTTTCATTTATGAAAGAACAACTGAATTTACCTGACGATGCTGCCGGTAATGTAATCGTTAATGAAGAAGTTATGACTGTACTCGCTTCACAGCTTGAACTTGTTAAGTCACCCAAAAAACTGCTTCTAATGAAGCATATCCATCAAGAAGCGTTACCACCGGTGGATACAAGCGTTTTACATTTGGGTCCCCCTTATTTTGAACTCATTGAGTCGAAAATGGCCGATTTAGATACAATGGCGTTCTCAAAAGAAGAATTACAGTATCCGTTCTATGGTGTGATGGAACAACATGAGCTGATTGCGGTAGGTGGATACCATATTTATAGCGAAGATTACGTTGAATTGGGGAACATCGGAACGGATGTAAGATGGAGAAGGCAAGGCTACGGGAAAAAGATCTGTGCCGAGCTCACCCGAGCGGGGGGAAGGGTTACATCTAACGTATATTTGAATGTCCTTGAGGAAAATGTAGGCGCAATTTCTCTATATCAATCCATCGGCTTTGAGCTTATGTGCAAACAGTACATGGTCCAATTTGTTATTTGATGGTTAATGAAAAAGGACTAAGCGGATTTAAATCCGCTTAGTCCTTTTTCACAAGCATAGAACCTTTTATACGACCCCTTCAGTCCGGTCTTCATTCATTCGCATCATTCGTGCGGCAACCGAAGTAGTATGTAATGGTAAAGAGGATGGGCGCGCAGAGGCTCTCTGAGCTCTGCGTAAATAATAGGATAGCTTGCCAGTAAAAATCTTATGTGCACAGAGTGAAAGCGCGAAATCTTCCGGTGTAACGAAGCAGGAAGGCTTATTCACAGGCTGAACTGCAGTTTCTTCAAATAAAGAGGCAACGAAATGGGAACAAAAATAAGCATTTTCTCTATCGATTTTAATATTCAGAAGCACACCGATTAATCCTAAAAGATGGTATTTATAACGCTCCTGATTTTGCATCATCCCTTGGACGTGATTGTACATCGTATCGTATTCCTCAGCGCTAACACGCAACTGATAGATGGAACAATTAGCACTGCTATAAAAAGGGTCGATAAAGTTCTCCTGGATTAGTCCTGCCACAAATGGATTGTGCATTTTTTTTCTTCCGAAGCTGTATACCTCCCGCAGTTCACAGTCAAAGGCGATCGAAGCATGATTCAGATCGGCTTTTGTAAACCACTTAATAAAACCACTAAAGGCCGTACCTGTACCGGTAAGCACAATAAAGATGTCCTTATTCGAACTCATGTTCAAAGTTCCTTTCCACTAGGAAATGTTGGGTAATGAATGAAAATTATGCTTAACTAACTCCATCTTACTGTATATTTGAGCATTGTAAAACAATCTTTAGTCGCAATTAAAAACTAGACCATAGACTAGTGCAATTCTGGCTTGTCTCATAGTTCTTGTGTGTATATAAATACGTCGATATTGCAAAAGATAAGCTGTTCAAATAAAGAGTTTTTAAAAACAATTGGAATTGCTTCCACACTAATGATACAATAAGAGTCAAAATGACATTCTTGAGATTTCAGAGGAGGAACTATTAAATGAGTGAACAAGAACAAGTGATTCAAAAGGAAGAAAACTCAACTGTAGATAACCTGTCCATTACAACGATTCGTACTTTGGCGATTGACGCCATTGAAAAAGCAAACTCCGGCCACCCAGGTATGCCAATGGGTTCTGCACCAATGGGCTACCAATTGTTTGCAAAAACAATGAAACACAACCCTGATCATCCAACATGGGTAAACCGTGACCGTTTTGTATTGTCCGCAGGACATGGTTCTATGCTTCTGTACAGCTTGTTGCACCTTAGTGGTTATGATCTTCCTATGGAAGAATTGAAAAATTTCCGTCAATGGGGCAGCTTGACTCCGGGTCACCCAGAAGTAGGTCACACCGCTGGTGTCGATGCAACAACAGGTCCACTTGGACAAGGTATTGGTATGGCTGTTGGTATGGCTATGGCTGAAGCTCAATTGGGAGCTACCTACAACAAAGATGAACATAAAGTGGTTGACCACTATACTTACGCTATTTGTGGTGATGGTGACCTGATGGAAGGGATCTCTTCCGAGTCCGCTTCACTCGCTGGTCATTTGAAACTGGGCAAATTGGTTGTATTGTATGATTCAAATGATATTTCCCTTGATGGTAAATTGAACCTTTCCTTCTCCGAGAACGTGGCTCAACGTTTTGATGCTTATGGTTGGCAAGTACTTCGCGTTGAAGACGGAAATGATCTTCCGGCTATTGCCAAAGCGATTGCTGAAGCTCAAGCTGAGACTAGCAAACCGACTTTGATCGAAGTGAAAACTGTAATTGGTTATGGTAGCCCTAACAAACAAGGTAAAGGCGGCCATGGCGGTACTCACGGTTCCCCACTTGGAGCAGAAGAAGCTAAGCTTACCAAAGATTTCTACAAATGGGTATACGAAGAAGATTTCTATGTACCTGACGAAGTGCGTGCTCATTTTGCAGAAGTGAAGAAAAACGGAATCGCAGCTAACAAAGCTTGGGATGACAAATTTGCGGCTTACAAAAAAGCATATCCAGAGCTTGCTGCACAGTTCGAAACAGTAATCAACGGCGATCTTCCAGAAGGCTGGGATGCTAACCTTCCAACTTACACTACTGAAGATAAAGCAGTATCGACTCGTGTCGCTTCCGGTAGTGCGCTTAACGGTCTGACTGCTGGTGTTCCTCAGCTTGTGGGCGGTTCTGCTGACTTGGAAAGCTCCACTATGACGCATTTGAATGGTTTGACATCATTCACACCAGAATCTTATGATGGCCGCAACATCTACTTCGGCGTACGTGAGTTTGGTATGGCTGCTGCAATGAACGGTATTGCACTGCATACGGGTCTTAAAGTATTCGGAGGAACATTCTTCGTGTTCACAGACTATCTGCGTCCAGCCATCCGTTTGGCTTCGATCATGAAATTGCCTGTAACCTATGTACTGACACATGACAGTATTGCAGTTGGTGAAGATGGTCCTACGCATGAACCAATCGAACAATTGGCTTCCCTGCGTATCATCCCAGGTCTGACTGTTATTCGTCCGGCGGATGCTAACGAAACTTCTGCAGCATGGGCTTATGCTATGGAAAACAAAGAGAATCCAGTTGCTTTGGTTCTGACTCGTCAAAACTTGCCAATTCTTGCTGGAACAGTTGATGGCGTTCGTGAAAACATCAAACGTGGTGGTTATGTTGTTTCTGATTCCAAGAATGGCACTCCACAAGCACAACTGATCGCTACTGGTTCTGAGGTACAATTGGCTGTTAAAGCACAAGCTGCTTTGGCTGAAGAAGGTATCGATGTTCGTGTAATCAGCTTGCCAAGCTGGGATCTGTTCGAAAAACAAGATAAAGAATACCGTGATTCCGTAATTCTTCCAGGAGTTAAGGCTCGTCTTGCAATCGAAATGGCACAAACCTTTGGCTGGGAACGTTACACTGGTGACCAAGGCGATATCCTCGGCATCACTACTTTCGGAGCTTCCGCACCTGGAGACAGAGTAATGAAAGAATACGGCTTTACTGTTGAGAATGTAGTTAGCCGTGTGAAAGCACTTCTGTAATTAACTGAATAATCCTTAGGGGGAGAACAAGTAATGAGTCAGTTTAACAACGCAACGATTGAAAAAGCAGCCAATGTATATTATGGCGGACAAGTAACAAGCCGTACGGTAATTTTGCAGGATGGAACTAAGGTCACACTTGGTATCATGTTGCCTGGTGTATATGAATTTGGCACGGATGGTCCTGAAATTATGGAGATTCTGTCCGGCGATCTTAAAGTGCTGCTTCCCGGCACTGAGGTATGGCAGGAGATTAAGGGAGCGGCAACGTTCAATGTCCCTGGCAACTCAAAATTTGCGTTGGAAGTATTTGAAGTAACTGATTATTGCTGTTCTTACCCGGTTCTATAAAGAGATAACTAGAAAGCTCTGCTGAAAAGCAGGGCTTTTTCTTTTTTTTTCTTGCACTACAAAGAATAATTTAGTGTTATTAATGCAAACAAACGTTCGTGTATTTTAACTACATAAGTAATTAATTAGTTAAAAAAGACCGCCTCTCACATTGGAAGTCATGTGAGAAACGGTCATGAGTAAGTGAAATGTTATTCGGATACAGTAGAACTCATTTTTTGTCCGATCCACTCTTCATAGCATTTCACTACAGCGGAGAGGTCTTCTTCGCCATAGCCTTGGGTAAACCCAGCTTGGAACATACTTTTGGCTAGTCCCAGCATTGGTGAAGGGACGCCTGTGAAATCGCTGTGGGCGGAGGCTAACTTCAAATCCTTTAACATTAATGCAAGTGAGAACTGATTGCTGAAATCATTTTCTATGATTTTACGGCCTTTAAGCTCTGCTTGTTTGCTACCCGCAGAACCAAGCTGCACTAGTTCAAGGAACTTGTCAGCTGGAACACCTGATTTTACAGCGATAGCGAATCCTTCAGCCAGGGCAACGTTGTGAATGCCGACCATAGCATTATGAGCCAGCTTGGCTACAGCACCACTGCCGTTCTCACCCATATGTATCAGCTTTTTGCCCAAAGTATCGAAGATATCGCGATGCTGTTCTATAACTTCAGCACTGCCGCCAACCATGAACACCAAGGTTCCTTCAATAGCTGCCGGCTTGCTTCCGGTCACTGGCGCGTCAAGGAAATGTCCACCTCGAGCTTCTACAGCAGTGGCAATTTCGTGAACTAGTCCTGGAGAAATTGTGCTGGAATCAATAATTAAGCCGCCTGGCTTAAGTGCATCAAGAATACCATCCTGACCATAAAACACTTCACGAACCGAATCATCATTACTGATCATGGTAATAATAACATCCTTACCTTCAGCGGCGGCACGTGGCGTAAGGGCAGTCAGGGCACCTTCTGCTTCAAGAGGTTTACATTTAGCTGCTGTACGGTTGTACACCGTCACCTGAAAGCCGCCACGAAGCAAGTTGGAAGCCATTGGCGCGCCCATTGTTCCAAGTCCGATAAAACCGATTTGTTTCATTTGTTTAGCCACCTTCCGTTTTCTTCATTCTATCACGGCACTTAGGCTAGCACCACAGCTCAGCCATGCCTAATGATGCGGGAAACGCTTCCATGAAACTTTCGAAAACTTGGTTCTAAAGCCCGGGATGTGCCCTAAGACCTTGCCAGTCAAGGCAAATTAAAGTATCCTAATTATAAAGTTGTAACAAGCGGTTTCAAATTTAAAGAGATAAACAGGAGGTTTCCATTACCGATGTCTAAGAAGATTAATTTTGACTACACCAAAGCCCTTTCTTTCTTCAACCAACAAGAAATTGACAACCTTGCCGCTCCAGTTAAGTTAGCGCACGAACAGTTGCATAATAAGACTGGTGTAGGTTCCGACTATCTTGGATGGATTGATCTTCCATCAGCTTATGATAAGGAAGAATTCGCACGCATTCAGCAAGCCGCAAAGAAGATCCAGAGCGATTCCGAAGTACTGATTGTAATTGGTATTGGTGGTTCTTATCTGGGAGCACGCGCAGCGATTGAAGCGCTCTCGCATTCTTTTTACAATAACCTTTCTAAAGATAAGCGCAAAACTCCAGAAGTTTATTTCGCTGGTAATAACATCAGTTCTACATACATCACGCATTTGCTTGATCTAGTAGAAGGCAAAGACTTCTCCGTGAACGTAATCTCCAAATCAGGAACTACGACTGAGCCAGCCATTGCTTTCCGCATTTTCCGCGCAGCTCTGGAGAAGAAATATGGTAAAGAAGAAGCTCGCAAACGTATTTACGCTACTACAGACAAGGAAAAAGGTGCCCTTAAGAAATTGGCTACTGAAGAAGGTTATGAATCCTTCATCATTCCAGACGATGTAGGTGGACGTTACTCCGTATTGACACCTGTAGGCTTGCTTCCAATCGCTGTAGCAGGTATTAACATTGAAGAGATGATGCAAGGTGCTGCTGCCGCTGCGGATGAGTTCAATAATCCAGATGTAGCTACTAACCAAGCTTATCAATATGCTGCAGTTCGTAATGCTCTGTATCGCAAAGGTAAGACAACTGAAATTCTCGTGAACTATGAGCCTTCCTTACACTTTGTATCGGAGTGGTGGAAACAATTGTTTGGCGAGAGCGAAGGTAAGGATTTCAAAGGAATTTATCCTTCTTCCGTTGATTTCTCTACGGATCTACACTCCATGGGTCAATTTATCCAAGAAGGTAACCGTAATATCTTTGAAACGGTAATCCAAGTAGATCAAGTGGCTCATCATGTTACCATTGAGAATGATCCAGATGATCTGGATGGCTTGAACTTCTTAACAGGAAAGACTATGGATTTCGTAAATAAGAAGGCTTTCCAAGGTACAATGCTTGCGCATACAGATGGTCAAGTACCTAACCTTATCGTTACTATTCCTGATCAAACACCATACACATTTGGTTATTTGGTTTACTTCTTTGAAAAAGCTTGCGGCATCAGCGGTTACCTGCTCGGTGTTAACCCATTCGACCAACCAGGCGTTGAAGCATACAAGAAGAATATGTTTGCGCTACTTGGCAAACCGGGTTACGAAAAAGAAAAAGCAGAGCTGGAAGCAAGACTTACAGAATAGTATTGCAGCAGTAATTTAGAGACCATTCATACTAGTGTAAGTCACCAGGAGCAGTCCATAGGTAATCCAATACCGGGGCTGCTCCTGACATTATATGAAGACATCATATGTATATAAGGACTGGAATAATTATGTTAGAACAATATCGAACGGTGCGCTCTTCCGGTTCCAAGGAAGTCGTAATTCGCAAATCTCGCTTCATTGGTCATGTTATGCCAGTTGAGAATGAAGAAGAAGCATTGTTGTTTATCGAAGACATCAAGAAGAAACATCGGGACGCAACGCATAACTGTTCTGCTTATGTGATTGGGGAGAGAGACGAAATCCAGAGGCAATCGGACGACGGGGAGCCGAGTGGAACAGCCGGCAAACCGATTTTGGAAGTAATTCGCAACCAGGGAGTTAAAAATGTCGCAATTGTTGTTACCCGTTATTTCGGAGGCATTATGCTGGGTGCCGGAGGGCTGATTAGAGCTTATACGGATGGGGCAGTGCTTGCGCTTGAAGCAGGAGAAGTAATCACCCGTGTGCTAAGACGAGAGGTATTCGTAGAAATTGATTACACTTGGCTAGGCAAGGTTGAGAACGAACTTCGGGGAAGGGGTATTCAGACCGGCGAGACTTTGTTCACCGATAAAGTAACGTTGTTATGTTTACCGCGAAATGATGAGGGAGACGCATTTATGGCATGGATAACAGATCTAACCCAAGGGCAAGCCTTGGTAACAGAAGGGCGGCGGATTTACTACAGCGAAGGGGATTAGGTATATGGCAAGGAGAGCAGTGGAGCAGGAGTTGTCGAGGGAAAGAATATTAGAGGCCGCTAGGCATCTGTTTATTACCAAAGGGTATCGAGCGATTTCAATGCGAAGCATCGGTCAGCATTTGGGATACAGCCACGGCTCTCTCTATTATCATTTCAAAGAGAAGGCGGAATTGTTCTACGCCATTGTTGTCGAAGATTTTAATCATGTGGCTACTTTGCTTGGTCAAGTAATGAATAAGCCACCTGAAGAGGGTATGACTCGAGTAGAGCAGCTAATTATGGAGTTTATAAGGTTTGGAATAGATCATCCTTATCAGTATGAAATTATGTTTATGATTCGTGATGAAGAGCTGCTGGCTTATTGTAGAGCAGAGCAGGGACGATGTTTTGATTTATTCTCAAGTATTGTACGCCGTCATATGAAGGAAGAGGGATATGTGTCCGAGGATTGGCAGAACGTGCCGCTAACCTTGTTCTTATCCGCTCACGGATTTATATCTTATTATATCCAAGATAAAGTATCATTTGAGGATGTAAAAGAGGCAGCATCAGCTCATATCAAGGTTTTATGTCGCAGCCTTTAACATGCTGTTTTTTTTATAAGTTCACACTTTAAAGCTGTGCATTGGTATAACGCTACTTCTCTGCTTGGTCAAAGTAATATTTAATTCTAGTTATATTTTAATGGCCGCTCCGTAGCAATAACGGAAGCGGCCATTCATCGTTTATCCCTCAATAATTTTTAAGAAACATTGTCTACGTCTAGGTCCATCAAATTCACAAAAATAAATACCCTGCCAACGTCCAAGTAATAGTTCGCCATCATGGATGATTATGCTCTGGGAAGGTCCGGATGTAATAGACTTAAGGTGGGAGGCAGTATTGCCTTCAGCATGTCGATACTTCGGATGCTCCCAAGGGTAGACTTCATCCAAACGCATCAGAACATCATGCCTCACATCAGGATCTGCATTCTCATTGATTGCAATTCCTGCGGTGGTATGTGGACAATAAACTACGATCACCCCGCTACGCACCCCGCTTTTTTTCACAAAAGAAATGACTTCACGAGTAATATCCCGTAATTCATCCCGTTTCGTTGTAGTAATCTCCAGTGTATGCAGCATAATCATTCCCCTTCCTGTGATGTGCCACTTTTTCCTAACCTTTGTTATATATATTTTACCCCAATTTCACTTGAAAGTAATTGACGACAACGAGAAGGATTTGGTAAAGTAGTAATAATATAAAACCAAGTATATAAATAGGAATAATTAATGGAGATGTTGGTTAGTATACCGACCGGTTATCCGGAGGTGGGAGGGCAAAATCATTGAATTCGCTGCTTAGACACAAAGGTTGGACTTGGGGTTTCCGAACTACAATTTTGCTCTACTTTGTAGTATTGATTGTGTTGCCTATACTTGGGGTCTATTACAACTCTTTTTCACTGGGTTTCGGTAATTTTGTGGAAAGCATAAGCGACCCGATTGCCTGGAAGTCGGTGCTGTTAACCTTAAAGCTGGCGATCATCGCTACTTTAATTAATGTCTTTTTAGGAACAATGATTGCCTGGGTTCTTATTCGTTATCAATTCATTGGTAAAGCATTGCTTAATAGTCTTGTGGATTTACCATTTGCACTGCCGACGGCAGTTGGCGGTTTGATGATTTTGCTCTTGCTCGGACCTGGTAGTCTTATCGGCAAGGCTGCAGAAGCGCTTGGTTTTGAAATTGTTTTTCATCAACCGGCAATCGTAATTGCTATGGTCTTCGTAACCTTTCCCTTCGTGATTCGAGCGGTTCAGCCCTTGCTGGAGGAACTTGATCCTTCCGAAGAGGAAGCGGCATATACAATGGGTGCCAAGGGAACTAGAGTCTTCTGGCATGTTATTCTCCCCTCTATGGCTCCTGGGATGATCAGCGGTGGAATGCTCGCCTTCTCGCGGGCACTTGCTGAATTCGGCGCTGTAGTCCTCGTAGCAGGCAATATTCCAGGTCGTACACTCGTATCTTCTGTTTTTATTTTTGGTGAAGTTGAAAGTGATAATCCGGTTTCCGCAGCAGCGGTTTCTGTCATTCTCTTGACCTTATCTTTTCTCATTCTTTGGCTCATTAATATGCTGCAGATGCGGGGGAGACGCTCATGAGAAAATTGTGGATCGGACTCACCTACTTGGTGTTTTTTCTGCTAATCGCTGCACCGCTAGGGAAAATGGCTATAGGTGCTTTTAGTGAAGGATTTGGTGGTTTCTGGGATGCTCTGACTAGGCCTGAAGCGCTGCATGCGCTTATGATGACTGGGCTTGTTGTGATCGTAGTTACGTTATTAAATACGTTGTTCGGAATTATGATGGCCCTGTATCTTGTCCGGGCGAACTGGATAAATAGACGTCTAAAGGGCTTGCTTAACAGTATTGTTGATTTGCCTTATGCTGTGTCCCCTGTCATTGGCGGGCTGATGATTGTCCTGCTGCTGGGTCCGGATAGCGCCTTGGGTGCGATTTTTGAAGGAATTGGGCTGAAGATCGTCTATGCCATTCCTGGAATGATCATTGCTACCTTGTTCGTAACCTTTCCTTTAATGGTGCGTGAGGTAATGCCGGTGCTTCAGGAGATTGGTTCACAGCAGGAGGAAGCTGCTTCTACACTGGGCGCTCGTGGCTGGACAATTTTTTGGAAGGTGACTTGGCCTTCGATTCGTTGGGCGGTTGTGTATGGGGTCATCCTTACGGTGGCTCGTTCACTAGGTGAGTTCGGGGCAGTGCTCGTGGTCTCGGGTAACATTATGAACAAAACCCAGACGGCGACGACGCTAGTCTATCAGGATGTTGAGAATTTTAATGTAACGGCTGCTGGAGGAATAGCGCTAGTTCTGGCTGCATTTTCCGCAGGTCTACTGTTATTGATGGAATGGACCAAGAGAAGAAAGGAAGTGCAGTAATATGCATGTTGAAGTGCGGGGATTAAATAAGCATTTTGGAGATTTTCATGCGGTCAAGGACGTCAATTTCACCATTACAAAAGGTCATCTGATCGGACTGCTCGGCCCGAGTGGTGGCGGTAAAACTTCGATTCTTCGTATGCTCGCAGGGCTGGAGACACCGGATAATGGCGAGATCATTTTTCATGGTCAGACAGTTAACAATCTTCCTCCTCAAGAGCGCGGGATCGGCTTTGTCTTTCAGAACTATGCATTATTTAAGCACATGACTGTTTTTGATAATATTGCTTTTGGATTAAAAGTTAAAAAGGCCAGCAAAACCGCCATTCGTGATCGTGTTATGGAACTGGTAGAGCTTACGGGGTTAAAAGGCTTCGAGAAGCGTTATCCGCATCAGCTATCTGGTGGACAACGCCAGCGTGTGGCCTTTGCTCGTGCACTCGCGCCTGAACCACAGCTATTACTCTTAGATGAGCCGTTTGCAGCTATTGATGCGAAGATCCGTCAGGAGCTGCGCGCTTGGCTACGTGAGTTGATTGAGCGTGTTGGTATCACTTCCATCTTCGTAACGCATGACCAAGACGAAGCGATTGAAGTCGCGGACGAGATTATGATCATCAACCAAGGGCAGTTGGAACAAAAGGGTACGCCTTGGGATATTTATAAGGAGCCTAAAACACCATTTGTGGCAACTTTTATCGGGGAGTCGACACTGATTGAAGATGCTTCTGAGGTGAAGGGCTTTAAAGGCGCTGGAGACGGTAAGCCTACCAAAGCACTGATTCGTCCTGAGTATATTGAAGTTGGTAACCTGCATGAGTTCAAGATGGCTTCAGCTACGGAAAAAGGCGTCGTAAAGCATCTGCATTTCCGTGGAAGTGAATGGCTCGTTGAGGTTGAAGTTAATGGTCATAAACTGGTCACTTACCGTTCTTTGGAGAAAGAAACATTGCAGCCGGGACAGGATATCTCAGTCCTTGTGCACCGCGCCTACTTGTTTAATGATGAGCGAAGCTGGATCCAGGAGAACAACCTGAAAGAAGATCCGATGCCGATATTTATTTAATATAAAAATAAATAAAATGATTTTCAATTTTTTTGAAAGTAGCGAATGTGATGAGCTAGGATTAGAGGAACTGATGTGAAGGTATGAAGTAATGGAGTGGAAGTTTGGAACTGTAGGAGCGGAGCGACCGCCTTTATGCTCTAATTTCAACCGTAATACGGTTCCAATCAAGAAATTAGAGCATAACAGCGGCCGGAAGTCCAAACATTCCGCGTAATTACGGCAAATACCGAACGTCGGTTACTTGAATTTTAAGTTCAGCCAAAGAGCTACTTTCAAGGAAATATTAAAATCATTATCTCGAAGGATGTGGGCCGCAATGAATTTCAAAAGGAGCAGACAACTGCACGGATGTTTTGCTGCCCTAATGCTGGCCATACTCACGCTGGCAGCAGTCGGTTGCGGGAATGAGAAGGCGATTACGACGATGGCAGATCCTTCGAAGCAAGGGGATGTTACGCTGGTCGTTGGCGCATACAGTGTGGCTAAGGATGCGATGGAAGATATTTTGCCGTTATTTGCAGCACAGTGGAAAGCGGATACTGGACAGGAGATTAGTTTTCAGCAGTCCTATGAAGCTTCCGGAACACAGGCACGTGCAATCGTAGGCGGGTTCGAAGCGGATGTTACACTGCTAGCCATGGAAGGTGATGTCGAGAAGCTGGTTAAGGCTGGACTCGTAGCGCCAACGTGGAAAGAGCAGGGGGAACAAGGCATGGTGACACGTTCGGTAGTCGCACTTGGTACCCGTGAGGGAAACCCAAAAGGAATTCACGATTTTGCGGACTTAGCCAAGCCAGGGATTAAAGTGTTATACCCAAATCCCAAAACATCCGGTGGTGCGCAGTGGGATATTAACGCGATCTATGGGGCTGGTCTGAAGCTGTCAGAGGAGCAAGAGGGCGTTAAGGATCCAGCAGCAGCGAAAGCTTTTTTAGAAAGTGTACATGCCAATGTGGAGTCTTTGGATAAGAGCGGACGTGCATCTATGGCTGCCTTCGAGTATGGAGTGGGTGATGTCATTGTCACCTATGAGAATGAACTGCTGGCCCGGATTGCTCAGGGTGTTAAATATGAAGTCATTATTCCTAAAAATACAATGCTGATTGAGAACCCAGCGGCTGTCGTAGAGAAGTATGCGGATAAGCATGGGACACGCGCGGCAGCAGAAGCATTAGTTGATTTCTTGATGACCCCACAGGCACAAGAGATCTTTGCAAAATATGGCTTTCGTCCCGTAGATAAACAGGTCTATGCGGAGAACAAAAGCCGCTACCCCGATCCAGCGGGTCTCTTCGATATCAATTATTTAGGGGGCTGGGATGAGGTGCGAAGCACGCTTTATTCCAAGCGGGGAATTTGGTATCAGGTACTTGCAGGAATATAGGTAGAGGTGTAAAAATAGAGTCATCCTAGCAGGGCTACTGCTTAAGGGATGACTTTTTTGACGAAAGTATATATTTGGGGCCCCCGCAAAGTACCTGGGTACGCATCGAAGCAAAGCTTCACTTTGTGGGGATATTTTGGTGAGCATCTTTAAGATAGACATATGATAATTTAAGACTTCCTTGATGGGAACTGAAGGAGAGATAGATTATGGATACGTTGGTGTTTTTGGGTACTGGGGATGCCATGGGTGTTCCACGGATATATTGCAGCTGCGAGACCTGCACAGAAGCAAGGGAGTATGGGAGCAATACAAGGCTGCGTTCGTCTGTACTTATAGATAATGGCAGTGACTTTCTAGTGATTGATTGTGGGCCAGATTGGCGACGTCAGATGGAGGCGCAGGGAGTTCGGAATATGCGAAGACTGCTGGTGACGCATGCTCATTTTGATCATATTGGTGGGCTACCGGAATGGGCAGATGCTTGTCGATGGACGGGCATTAAGGGTGAACTTTATACTCCAGCAGAAGTTATTCCTATTATCGAACGGCAATACCCTTGGCTGCGAAATCACATCGAGATGATTCCCTGTGATGAAGGGATAGAACTGGACGGCTGGAAGATAGATACCTGGAAAGTAAACCATGGTAAGAATGGATATTCGTACGCCTTTCGGCTAGAGAAGGAGGGTTATACATGGGTGTATTGTCCTGATTCCATATCTCTTGGGGCTGAGGAGACACGCCTGATGCATGGGGCGGACTTGCTGGTCCTTGGTACAAGCTTCTATTACGAAGCGGCGGAGCTATCCACTCGCTCTGTGTACGACATGACGGAGGCAGCGGAGCTACTGCAAATCGTGAAGCCTAAAAAGGCAGTGTATACCCATATGTCGCATGATGTAGATATGAGAGAAGCATATATTTTACCGGAGAACGTTACTCTAGCCCAGACAGGTATGAGAATTCCAATATACAAAAACCCATTCTCTTCACTTTAGAAGAGAATGGGCAAGTAGAAATAAACGGATTAAACAGTTAATTGTTCTGGTTCATTTAAAGGGTGACGTCCGCTTACCGCAAGCATGACTAAGGAAACAATGATGAGTATAAAACAGAGCACAAATGAATACCGGTAACCTACAATACTGGCTAAGCCCCCGCCAACAAGACTCCCAATCAGTCTACCGATCGTGGATGAATTAGAATAAAGAGTGGATGCATACCCAGGCATGTTTGGGAGCAGATCCTGGATGTAGCTAATGCCAATTGCTGATATCACAGCAACGAAAACGGCGAGTAGAACTTGGGCTGCAAGCATCTGCCACATCTCGCCTGAGAAAATGACAACGAGATAATATGCTCCTCCTAAAATGGCCCCGCACATCATCAATGCTCGGTTACTGTACTTCGCACTGAGTAGACCGAGCATAATCATAAATGGAATTTCCAGCGCAGCACATATACTGCTGACTAGACCGACATCACTTGTCGATCCCCCTAAATTGTTTGTAATAAAGAGGGCCGTATTGATGCTGCTCGTCCAGTGAGCTACATACATGAGTATCAGAATCAGAAAAGGAAGCAGAATATTGCGGTTCTGACTGAGCCGGAAAGTTTTCACTTTTACTTCAGCCTTGTTGCTGCTCAGCTCTGTATCTGTATTTGATTTGAGAAAGAAGAAAACGAGTAAGGCAACAAGCAGGAATACTCCGATCGTACCCGTGAAAATCCCCTTAAATCCAACAGCAGCGATTAGCAGGGTGCCGATTAAAGGACCTG
Source organism: Paenibacillus sp. B2(2019) (assembly GCF_008370385.1). NCBI lineage: Bacteria > Bacillati > Bacillota > Bacilli > Caryophanales > Paenibacillaceae > Paenibacillus > Paenibacillus sp. B2(2019). The sequence goes on along the minus strand of NZ_VTZR01000012.1, from coordinate 177,619 downwards.
TAATAAAGCCGAGAGAGAAAGCTGAACGCAAGGTAGAATTAGCAAACGCAGTATCCGTAAAATTGCTCTTATTCACTGCTTCTCTAGCAATGGCGAACAATTGAGGCATCCCTGGTGCACCGAGGGCGGTGAACACAATCATGTAGATGAACAAGATCGTGAAATCCTGAATGAGCAAGTACCCGCTATAAGCCAGCGCATTACAGAGTGTGGCAACAAGGTAAATGTTTTTTCGATTTAAGCCGAGGTCAGAGCGTCTTCCGATTAGTGTACTGATCCATATTCCGGCAATTAACGTGGTGGCGAGAAAAACACCAAACAATCCGACAGATACGCCAAGCTGTTCCGTGAAATAAATGGATAAGAAGGGTGAACTGAGTGAAATCCCCATTCCCTGAAGTAGCATACATAAAAAGAGTAAGGCATAAGAGGGAATTGAAAATAGTGCAGTAAGTCTTTTGATCATGTTGTGAAGTTACTCCTCTATTTTTGCTAAGATAGTCAAACTGGTTCTAGTATACATGAAAAAGACAGCAACAATATATATGCGATTTGGCTAAGGGGCATCACTCGGGCAAATCTCGGACAGTTGATGTTCCTTTTGTGATATCTATTGCATTCGGTATTCAGAATCATGTTTATACTTTATAATCAGAAAGTATTGCCGTCTTATATTTACATATATAGAATAATTATCAACGACAGGAAGGGAGTAATAAGTAGCTAATAGGGGAGAGGGCTGATTTTTTTTGAAGCAGAAAGGTGTTTTCTCAAGATTAAGTACATACATGTTAAGGCACAAGCTCTTATATACGGTTTTATTATTTACGACTTTATTTGGGATTGTTCTGGATTTAACGATTGCTTGGCTGCTCTCAGTAATTACGGATGCGGCGGTTAGACTTGATGTGAAAGCTTTTAAAGGGCTGGTTGTATTCGGATTAATCTACTTATTAGTGAGTGCAATCAACGGTTTTTTCGATCGCTATCTCAAAAATAAAATCTCAGCCAAGATCAGAAATGAACTGCGGCTAGATATGATGCGACATGCTTTAGCTCTTCCTCAGTCTTATTTTGACCGTAATCACTCCGGAGATTTGTTGTCCCGCTTTACTAATGATAATCAATCTGTGGGTAATGCTACCGGCGAGGTAATGATTGATTTAATCCGTAACCCTTTGCTTGCTCTTGCGGCTTTTGGTTATTTGCTCTATATTAACTGGCTACTGGCATTGATCTGTTTTGCAATGGGGCCTTTGATGTTCCTTACGGGAAAAATCTTCGGTTCAGCGATGCGTGAGAACAGTGTGAAGATTCAGACTAATATGAGCAAGATTACTTCCTTTTTACATGACATTCTAGGCAGTAGTATGGTGTTTAAATCCTTTAGCATTGAACGCAGACTAATGAAGCAATATCAGGAACATAGTGAGAATATCACTTCCGAAGAATTAAAACGGGGAAGAATTGAGGGAGCTACTGGCTCATTCTCCTCTTTTTTGGGAAACTTTACGTTTCTTCTGGCGCTGGTCGTGGCTGGTTATTTTGTGGCAAAAGGATCACTTGAGGTCGGTGCGATGATTGCTTTCATCCAGCTCATGAATTATTTAGTGATGCCGTTCTCGGCATTGCCAGGACTGATCAATTCGATGCAGCAATCACTTGGGGCGGCGGGACGGATCTTTGAAGTGTTGGATAGCCCTGTAGAAGTGGAGGCTTTACCCGAAGCAGCTACGAAACAGCCTGAATTTGAGCGTATGGTCATGTCCTCGGTATCCTTCTCTTATCCGGGAGCGGAGAGACGTAGTTTGAACAAAATCAGCTTAGAGCTTCACAAAGGGGCTCAAATGGCAATTGTGGGGCCGAGCGGTGGAGGGAAATCCACACTTTTTAAGGTACTCCTTGGGTTATATGAACCTGATGAGGGTGAAGTTTTTTTAAATAATGAGAAGACAAGCGAGATGAGTTTAGCTAAACTTAGGAGTCACTTCTCTTATGTGCCGCAAGAGTCCGGGCTTTATACAGGAAGTATCCGTGATAACATCCGAAATGGAAATCCAGATGCAGATGAGCATGAAATTCTGGAAGCTTTGCGACAAGCGAACGCTTATGATTTTGTAATGGAGTTGCCGGAGGGCCTCGATACAGATATCGGTGAGGAAGGTTCACGCCTGTCCGGTGGACAACGCCAGCGACTATCGATTGCGAGAGCGATTCTTAGGAACTCTCCAATTTTGTTGCTGGATGAAGCTACTGCTGCGCTTGATAATGAATCGGAGAAGCTGGTGCAGCAAGCGATTCGTAAATTAATGGGAGACAAAACCACACTCGTTATCGCTCACCGTCTATCAACGATTCAGAACGCTGATGTCATTCTAGTGATGGAGAACAGTGAAATTGTGGAGAGTGGTACCCACGAGGAGCTACTTGCAGCAGAAGGAAGATATCGTGATTTGTACTATTCTCAGCTGGAAGAGGAAGAGGCTGGGGCGGGTGAGCAAGAGGCATTAGAGTTTGCATCTACAGGAGTACCGAGCTTGCTGAAATAACAAAAGGGTGCTGCAACGTCATAAAATATGGCGTAGCAACACCCTTTTGCTTAAGGAAGTGAATTTATATAGATAGAACTTTAACTCTATATAAGTTGAACTTTAAAACATTCTAAAAAGGGAAAAGTGACTGCGTGGAAGTCCAAACATTCCCCGCAGTCACGCACTTACCTTAATAGAAAAATCTTAAGTTTAACGTATATAAAACTATTAAGTTCAGCCGATTTAGTTCACTTTATTGAGAATGAATTTATCAATCGCGTATTTTACGCCATCTTCATTGTTGCTTAGGGTTACGAAATCAGCAATTTCTTTCAGCGCAGGAATAGCGTTCGCCATAGCAACGCCAAGACCGGCAGCTTCCAGCATCTCATGGTCGTTCCAAGAGTCACCCATAGCCATAGTCTCGGAGAGATCACAACCAAAATGATTGGCTAGGAATTCAAGCGCAATTCCCTTGGTTCCTTCATGATGCATGATTTCTAGGAATTGTGGTTTGGATTTGGTAATATGCACGGAATCGCCGAGCAATTCACGTAGAATTGGAGCCAGCTCATCCAAGAATGCAGGATCATCGATAATCAGCATTTTTGGTGTTTTTTGTGGGACAAGCTTCTCCCAATCTGGTTCAATATAATATGGCGTTTTGTTCAGGTCTGTATAATCTTTGATCTTCTGGTTGTCTTCACGGGCATACAGCTTGTCGTCAATGTAAGTTTGCAAATGCAGATTATGCTCCACGCAGTAAGTGAACAGCTTGTGTACCGCATCTTGTGGTACGTAACGCTCATAGAGTACCTTTTCATCGAGCAAGTTCTTAACGAGTGCGCCTTGGTAAGTGATGATTGGCACGTTAAGTCCAGTTTGACGGGCAATGGCTTGTGCAGAAGCATAAGCTCGGCCTGTAGCAAGGGTTACAACAACGCCAGCGGCTACAGCCTCTTCAAGCGCAGTCTGTGTAGCGGGTGTTACTTCCTTGTCATCGTTAATTAGAGTGTCATCAATATCAATCGCGATCAATTTGTACATTTGTCTCTCTCCTTATCTCTTTCTAAATAAATGTAATTTGGAAAAATAATTCTTCTTATGTTGATTCTGACCCGGTTCCGGACTCAGCTCTGCCATAAGCATAGCTCCCAGAATACAACCACAACCGAGCAGAGCGGACATACCAAGCGTTTCTCCGCCAAAGGCTAAGCCTGTCAGAACAGCGAATACAGGTTCTGTGGCATAAATAATGGCTACCCGTGAAGGCGTAGTGTATTTCTGGCAGGCGGTTTGAATCCAGAAAGCAAAAGCGCTGGTAGGACCAATAGAGATTAAAAGTGCCCAGAGAACGTCCGGGTCCTTGATAAGCTCTGCGCTGTGTGCCAGTGGTGCAGCTCCTTCAAAGATAAGCGAAGCGACAATGCTGAACAGTCCAACGAAGGCGAGCTGCAAGGTTGCCAGCGGCAACGCCGGATAATGAGGTGCATAAACGCCAGTATATGCGACTTGTAGCGCAAAAGCTATGGCGCAGAGCAAGATCAAAGCATCGCCTTTATTCAGGGACAAAGCAGAGCCGGTGAAGGTCAGCAGATAAAGACCTACTGCGGCAAGCGCCGCGCTGAACCAAGTGTAACGTGAAATGGCATGCTTTAGTAGCGCCAGAGAGAGAAACGGAACCAATACGACCGATAGACCGGTAATAAACCCGGTATTGGAGGTGGTTGTATATAGAAGTCCCATGGTCTGGAAGCCATAGCCCATAAACAAAAAAAGGCCTAGCAGCAGAGAATCGCGTACCATGCGGAAACTTAGCTGTTTCCACTCCTTGCGGTAAAAAATAAAAGTGATTAGAGCCAGCAACAGGGCAGCACCTGTAAAGCGGATGCTGTTAAACGCGAGTGGAGGGAGCACTTTGACAGCATTTTGAACAATCAGAAAGGTGCATCCCCACATCATCGCCACAAGTAGCAGGCTAAAATCGGCCATACGGGAATGCTTCACTTCTTAGGTCATCCTCTCTTCGGCAAATGCCGTCCTTGTAAGAACGACAAGGTCAAGTTGTCCAAATTGTATCGTATATTCATGGGGAGGACAAGATGGGAATCGCTCAAAGGCTTATATTTAAAGGGATTTAAGGGATTAGGCTAGACAAAAAAACAGGGTCTTGATATACTTCGATAACCGCACATTTGTTCTTGTTTTTCGCATCTTAGAAAGGAGCGGTTTCACCATGATGGGCAGATCCCATTTAATAATCAGCACTGGGGTTACCCTATCTGTAATGAGTTTGATGTCACACGAGATTACGATTCCAGTTATTGCGGTCGCAGCGTTAAGCTCTTTGCTGCCTGATATCGATGAACCGAATTCGCTGCTTGTGCGCAAGGCGATTCCAGAATTTCTATTAAGAGCGCTGCAAATTGCTTTGATAGGCGCGGCGATCTATCTCTATTTTGCCGGAATCGTGGAACGTCCTTGGAATATTGTGCTTGCACTGCTAGTCGGAAGTGTATCTTTCCTGCCTAGTCGAAAGCTGCGCCATTTGGTCATGATCTTGATTGCCATAGCACTCTTTGCGTTCGGGGAAGCCTATGATCCATGGAACTACATTGCAGCGTGCGTGCTTGTAGTCTCATCGGTTGTTCCTCATCGTGGACTGACACATACCTTGTATGGAGTTGCGGGCTGGAGCGCCTTATTGTATTTTGCCTCAGCGGGTATAAATGATGGTGGCAGTCTGTGGATAGCTGGCGGTATGTCGTATGCACTTCATCTACTGGCAGACTCCCTTACTCAAAGAGGAATTACACCATTGCCGCCAATACCCTTTAAGCTGCGTCTAAAGCTAATGAGTACAGGCACGAAAAAAGGTGGAGCCGTAGAGAACATCTGCATCATGCTGACTCTAGCGTTCGTTGTCTATGTATTTATACTTTCTCCTTGAACTAAAATGAATATGAAAGAGGGGCTTGTCTATTCTTTACGCAAATTGCGCATAGGATAAGCAGGCCCCTTTATTTTTGTGTAACTATTCTTCTAGGAAAACCAGTCCGATAAAGTCCTCCGGTTCAATACGTCCGAAATAATGCTTCAAATCCAGATCTGCTAATGCTTCTCTAACCTCTGCCTCATTATAACGTTTGCCACGAAGTGCATTTTCAACATCTACTACGTCACCAACCCCAAAGAAGTCACCATAGATTTTGATGTCCTTAATGAGGGAATCCTCAATATCCATACGAATATCAATAATTCCAGCAGGGAATTTACGTGTGTGTTTGACGTTGCTTTTTGGTGACAGACCGTAGTTCCAGTCCCAGTTCTGGTAGTGCTCTTTGGAAATTTCGTGGATTTTGTCCCAGTCGGCTTGTTGCAGCTTATACTGAGGGACCTCGGATGGCTCCATGCCAAAGATCGAACGTAGGAGACCGGAGCGGAACTCTTCAATGGTCATGTCTGTACCTAGCAGCTCTTTGATGTTGGCTACGCGACTACGTACGGATTTGGTGCTCTTCGATTTGAACTTCTCTGGATTTACTTTTAGAGAGGCTTGTACATTGTCCAAATTGAGATCAAACATCAGTGTGCCATGGCTGAACATGCGTCCACGTGTGGAGAATTGAGCGTTGCCGGAAATTTTTTGTTCGCCGACTTGAAGATCATTCCGTCCACTAAGCTCAGCGTTTACACCCATGCTTTGTAAGTAGTCGATCACCGGTTGGGTGAATTTCAGGAAGTTATGGAAGGATTGGCCGTCGTCCTTAGTAATGAAGCTGAAGTTAAGATTTCCGAGATCGTGATAGACAGCTCCACCGCCGGACAAACGCCGCACAACCTTAATATCATTCTCTTTAACATATTCCTGATTGATTTCTTCAATCGTATTTTGATGTTTACCGATGATGATAGATGGGCTGTTAATATAAAAAAGCAGGTAACTCTCGTCCATCGGCAAGTGTTTCAGCGCATATTCCTCAATCGCCAAATTGATGGAAGCGTCAGTAATCCCTGTGTTATCAATAAAAATCATAGTGAATTCCTCCGTTGCAGCAAAATTGATTACAGTTCTCATTTTAAACCAAAAGCAGTTTTTTAACAAAAGAGATCGCTTCGTGATTCGGTGGAAATAAAGTATTAGGCTGGATTCGTTGAATGAATGCGATTTTTAAATTGAAGAATTTCCAGCGCCCAGTCTTATTGTTCAGTACTTCATTTTATCGAAAATCAACAAATCTTTTGCATTTCTTCAGCCCATGGGTTACTATTTTTATATTGACAAATTTGCAGGTCTAAATAAGGAGGTTACACGCTATGTGCCCCCGTACCAAAGAACAAAATGAGCTCATACGCATACAGCGCAAAGAACAGATCCTGGACGTCGCCGCGCGCTCCTACTTTCGCACGGGCGGCAGCTTTGATATTCGCGACGTCGCCCGCGAGGCAGGTCTTGGTTACGGCACAGTATACCATTATTATCCCAACCGGCATTTATTAATAGAAGATGTATTAGAAAGCGGCTTTGAGCGATGTGAGCAAGTTATCGCCAAATGGGCGAACATAAGCGGCAGCCCACCGGATGACAGGCAGTTGTTGATGTATTGTAAAGCGCTGCTCCAGCTGTGGCAGTCGGACGCCCGCGCATATCTCGTCTACAAAATGGCGGCGGAACATTATGTAGGCTTGTCTGAAAGGGATCGACACCACGCCAAGAGACGGTTTATGGAACGTCTATACGTTCCACTCCAATCGATCGCCCAGTGCGAAGACGACAGCGTCGACCATATGCTTGCCGTGCTGGTCGGTTGCTGTGGGCTGCACTACTATGCGGGCAATTCCGATCTGAACGTCGATCGAATCGCCCGACTCGCTATCCAAGCTATTACGAAGGGGTCCTGATACGAACATGGTCATTTTAAAAAGCAAGCATGAAATTGAGGCTATCCGCAAGGCATGCCAAGTGGTGGCTGAATGTCATCGTACAATCGCCCCGCTTATCAAACCGGGTATTACCACCAACGAGATTGAGCGCATATTCGAGGACATTATGTTGAAGCACGGCGCAAAGCCATACCAGAAAGGCTATAGAGGCTATCAATATGCGACGTGTGCCTCCGCCAACGATGTAATCGCGCATGGCTTCCCTAGCAATAAGCCACTTGAGGAAGGCGATATCGTGACGATCGACACGGTCGCTGAGCTCGATGGCTGGCTCGGCGATTCGGCCTGGAGTTATGCGGTCGGGCAGATCTCGCCGATGGCCGAGAAGTTGATGCGTGTCACGAAGGAATGTCTTGACCTGGGCATCGAGCAGGCTCAGCCCGGCAATCGACTCGGCGACGTGACGAGCGCGATTCAGCGGCATGCGGAATCACACGGTTTCGGCGTCGTGCGCGACCTTCTCGCTCATGGCATCGGCCGCGACCTGCACGAGGAGCCGACTTATATGCATGTCGGCAAGCCTGGAAAAGGCCCCCGTATCAAGGAAGGTATGGTGTTCACGATTGAGCCCATGATCACCGAAGGTACCTACTTCATGACAATCGATCCGGACGGCTGGACCGCACGGACGATGGACAACAAGCTCGCCGCCCAATACGAGCATACGATCGCCATCACGGCTGAAGGTCCACAAATTTTGACCGCGCAATAGAAAAAATTAGAGGTCGACCAACGAAATGGTCGACTTCTTTTTTTCGTATTCGGGGACAGCGTGTCCATAGATCTGATGAGGCTGCCAGTCTAGAACTTTATTATCTTTTGACATCTCGTAGATTTTAATGTCGATTTGAGGCAAGTGGTTATTCAGGTGATTCCTTTAGTGAGCATTGACGTATTCCCGGCAAAGACGCAATAATGGTGGCAATGAGATACATATCGAACAAACGAAAGTGGATAGAGGGAGTGTAAATATGCTTGAAAAATACGGCCACGGCGGTGATTTGCTAACAGCTGCGGAACTTTATGAGGAGGCTGGTGGCACATTTCTTGATTTCAGTGCAAACATCAATCCTATCGGGCCTCCGCCAGCCGTCTTAGAGCTACTTAGAACAGCAATGTCTACGGTGGTTGCCTACCCTGACCCTGGACATCGACGCTTCAAAAGTCTGCTAGCAAAGGACCTGGGTATACATAGTAGTTGGTTGACAGTAGGCAACGGAGCCGCAGAAGCTATGGCATTGTTGCTGCTTGCGATTGCTCCGCAAAAGGTAGGTATCGTAGAACCTTGTTTCTCTGAGTACCGGCAGCTATCTGTGCAATTCGGTGCAGAAGTATTATCTGTTCAGGGGACAAGGGAACAGCACTTCCAAGCTGGAGTGAACGAGATTGCCGGGCTGCTGGAGAAGGTTGATCTGCTGTTCCTTGGACAGCCGAACAACCCTAATGGCGTTCAGTATACTGTGGATGAGCTGCGCTGGTTAGCGCAGAAGGCTGAAAGCTACGGGACGTATTTGGCTGTGGATGAAGCCTTTATTGATTTTATTCCAGAAGCAGAACGAAATACGCTTTTGCCGGATCTGGATCAGTTTCCGCATACGATTTTGGTGCGGTCGATGACGAAATTTTATGCGATTCCCGGACTGCGTCTCGGGTTTGCCATTTCGCATCCGGAGCTGGCAAAGGCGATGACCCGAAAGCAGGTTACCTGGAGCGTGAATGGTTTGGCGCTGCTGGCGGGCGAAGCCTGCCTTGAGTGTGGGCACGAGTATGGACATCGCACACGCGAACTGATCGCCACGGAACGGGAACTGCTGCGGCAAGGCCTTATGCAGCTAGGCTGCGATGTGCCGCCAGGCGAAGCCAACTTTCTGCTCTGCGGCCTGCCTTCGCCGTGGAGTGCGGCTGAGATGCAGACCCGTCTTGGGCGTGTCGGTATACTGGTGCGCAGCTGTGCCATGTACCCCGGTCTAGGAGGCGAGCATATCCGAGTAGCCGTTAAGGGACATGAGGATAATGTCCGGCTGCTAAAACAGATGAAGGAAATTCTGGCGGATAAGTGACCTGTGTAGCTTAGAGGGCAGCGGGTTTGCTGTTAAAGTGTCTGGTGTAGCGCAGGGGGATGGGAGTCTACTGTAAGTGATACTCGCGGCGTAGAGAAGGCAGGGATTCTAATGAATAAGTGACTCAAGTACCGCAGAAGTTGCGATTTGATACCGGATGGCGGGCTTCAGCTCGCATGCTTAGGGTTGTAACAAAGTTTGGTGAGATAGCTTCTGATGGACATCCTCCAAAGTGCATTCGTTGTATTTCGTACAACAGAACTCGCTTTGCTGGCGTAGCAATTCGATTCTATAGCACTGTGTACAATAGAAATTTGGAAAATGATGCGAATTAGGTTTTTACGTGACATTCTATTGCAAGAAATACAGCAGAATGGCTTTTGCCTGTGAATAAAGCTGAATTTGTTGTATAAAGTGCAATGGATGGGTGAGGGACGGATTTTTAGATGGATATTGGAGTATGTGTTGTAGTAGAAATCGAGTATCTGTGGAGCGGATATTGAGTATGTGTTCAGAGCTGAAATTAGGGGCATGTGTTGGAGTAGATTTTAGAGCAGATAGTCATTTGCTGAAATAGAGAATTAGGTAGTTTCTAAGTGAGGCGGTTGGGGAAGTACAGGCGCGACCGCGAAGCGGATTGGATGAATGGATAAAAGTAATGTGCTGTGGAAGGAGCAAGATCGATATATGGTGCAAGTAAAGATTCCATTTAACCTCGCAGGAGGTGTAAAAGAGTATCATTCGGCCATCTGGCCAGGGCTTGCTTTACAGTGGAAGGGAAACCATCTGCTACTAGAGCTACCTGCTGAAGCAGATGGTTTATCGAGTGCGTTCTATGGTGGAGGAATGAATCGGCTAGAGAGGGCCGTCAATTTATATGTTGATCGCAATTATGAATGTAGTGATCCTGTTCAGGATATGGAGAATAAGCTCCGCGAGTGGGGTTATTCAATGTCTGGCTGTGCCGGTCTGATGACGGCAGTACCGCTAGAGCATGCAGCGGTAGCTGAGGAAGACACAGGCTCAGCGGGTATTTTTGTTTGCGTTACTGCCGCCGCAGGAAATGCTGCGCGCGCGGGTGTGGAACGCAATGTGCTGGCTGTTTATCGCCCGGGTACGATTAACATAATGCTAGGTATTGATGGCTGCCTGACACCGGCGGCCATGGTCAATGCTGTGCAGACAGCTGTCGAAGCCAAAGCTGCTGCTCTGGCCGATCTCGGGATTACCGACCCCGAGAATGGGCTGATCGCTACTGGAACAACTACGGATGCGATAGTGCTCGCTGTGAGCCAAAGTGGGCGATACAAGGCAGAGCATGTTTACGCCGGAACCGCTACCGATCTTGGGGGCGCAATCGGGCGTCTTGTATATAGCGCTGTGACAGGGAGTTTGCTATCGGTTCAGGCAAGGAAGGACAGCTAATGAGAATAGGTAGCTGGAATTGCTGGAGAATGTACAGAGGTGATCGCCTGTGACAATCGCTTTAGTACTGCTTGCGGCTTATGTAATTGATCGGATCGTAGGTGATCCGCGTAGCTTGCCCCATCCCGTAATCGGTATGGGCAAAGCAATCACGGCTCTGGAGCGGGCGATCCGTCGTTTATGGTCCTACCCGCAAAGCCTGCGCAGAGCAGGGGTGTTACTTCCGCTATGTGTGGCGGGTGGTGCTTGGGCACTGACAGCCATTCTGCTATGGCTGCTGTCATATATCTCACCGTGGCTCGTCTGGATAGCCGAGGCTTGGTTGATTTCAACCACGATTGCCTCCAAGGGACTAAAGGATGCAGGAATGGCGGTGTACGTGGAATTGCAGAAGGGCGATATCCCTGCTGCCCGCAAGGCGTTGGGGATGATCGTGGGGCGTGATACGACTTCGCTAGATTCCCCGGAAATTGTGCGCGGCACGGTAGAGACTGTAGCAGAGAATATCGTCGATGCGATTATTTCTCCATTGTTCTATGCGCTCATCGGTGGCGCGCCGCTTGCTATGGCTTATCGAGCAGTAAATACACTCGATTCCATGGTGGGATATAAGAATGATAAATACCGAGATCTCGGCTGGGCATCCGCTCGGCTTGATGATGTTGCCAACTTCATTCCAGCACGGATTACGGCATTACTCTTGGCACTGTGTGCATGGCTGCTTCGTCTGGATTGGCGCAATTGTCTGCAAATGGTGAAGAGGGATGCGAGTCTCCATCCAAGCCCAAATAGCGGCTATCCAGAATCCGCTGTTGCGGGCGCACTTGGTATCCGTCTCGGAGGAGAGAACGTCTATCATGGTGTCGCTTCTTTCCGAGCCTATATGGGTGATCCGGTACGAGCGATGGAGCTGGACGATATTATTCAGACCTCGCGGATGATGATGCTCTCCTCTTCAATTTTTGTAGGCTTATGCGCGGTTGTGGCATGGATATGGATCGGGGGCTAATGCTAGACATGGCGTTTCCTTCTATAGAGCTAGAATTAGTACTTGTCCGCCACGGGCAAACTCAGTGGAATGCTGAGCATCGTTACTTAGGACATTCGGATCTCCCGTTGCTATCTAGTGCAGTAGAGCAGCTATCTCAGCTTAAGCAGCAGTCTGAAGTATCGAATGATTTTTGGTGTGTATTTTGCAGCGATTTGCTTAGATGTCGGGAGACTCTAGCTTATATTTCTCCTTCTTTAGAGAAGGTGGCTGTCTACGATCCGCGCCTGCGTGAAATGAATTTTGGAGCTTTCGAAGGCTGTACTTATGAGGAATTGAAGGATAACTCACTATATAGAAGGTGGATTGATAATCCTTCCACAGTTACACCACCGGATGGTGAAACATGGGCGCAGTTTGACGAACGGTTGCGTAGCTTCCTGTCAGATCTGGGGCGAGGGGCTGAGGATACATTTGTGCAGGCTGCAATTAGTGAAAAAAAGGCTGAGGTAATAACAAGCAGGGTGTTGGTAGTCACACATGGTGGTGTTATTCGGAATTTCCTTGCACAGTTAATTCCTGGTGTCACATTCTACAGCGCAGTTGCACCTTCTCCGGGAACAGCAATGGTACTCAGGCTATTTTGGCGGAACGGGCAATGGTCGGCAGATATTTCTGGAGATTGATGAGAAAATCAAATGAAAAAAAGGGTTCCACATATTAGTCATACCTAATATGTGGAACTCTTTATGTTTAAACTATCGTTCGCCCTCAGCAGAATAAAGTGGATAATTAGATGTTAGGTAACCATTCCTTATAGGTATCTGCACGTGACTGCAATTCATTATACAGCATGCTGGCATGGTAACCGTCGCACACGGCATGATGGAATTGCCCCGATATTGGTAATAGTATTTTTTTGTCTTGATGAAAATATTTTCCTATAGTAAAGATGGGAAGCAGGAAGGTTCCCTCGTTATACACGTTCAGGTTAAAGCTCGTGAAGCTGACCCACGGAATACTAGAAATAGGGAAGGTGTTCGGTGGTTCGTTTGCTTTAGCGATAAATTGTTTCACGCTTCCGTACATTTTCATATCATCCAAATAACGGTTATAGAAATCATTAAACTTTTCACCGTACGAAGTCCAGATGCTTGAAAAAGTCTTATCATCATCATGGAAAATTGTAAAACTAGGTGACAAGCTATCCCAATAACCTAATCTACCTTCAGAATCAAAGCATGTGCGGAATTCACTATGACGGTTCACCACCGTAGTTATTATGTGGATTAGTGCTGGGTACAGCTTAATTCCCTTATGCTTAAGCTCTGACAGTAGAAGGGTGATATCAATATTTGCGGTCATGCTATAGGTGCATCTGACATTGTTTAAATAATGTTCAAAATAGGGTTTTCTACTCCAGTTATCAATGACAATCGGGTTAAAAATCATTTATTATGACCTCCTAAAATTATTTCATTTTTCATTTTAGGAGGTCTGCTGGACTGATTTCACCATATCCTTATCACAATCCTTTGAGAAAGTATTTTGTAACGATGAGTATACCATCATCATCGCCGTAATTAAAAATATATTTAATGAAAAATAATATAGTAGACTGAGATAGTAGAGCATCAGTTAAAGTGGAAGGGAGATGCTTTATAATGCTGAATGAAAAGAGGGTCATCGAAAAATTACTCCAGCAAAAGCGTACTAGCGCGGTTCCCATCGTTGTAATGATGTGCGGTGTAGCTGGGTCGGGTAAAACGACCTTTGCTCAAAAGTTGGAGAAAGAAGGATTCGTACGGCTTTCGATAGATGAGGACATTTGGGCCACTTACGGCCGTTTTGGAGTGGATTATCCAGAGGAGAATTATGGTTCCTATTTAATAGAATCGGAATTAAAGCTACGTAAGGAGCTAGTGAAACTGATTCAGGCTAAACAGCATGTTGTTGTCGATTTCAGCTTTTGGCAGCGTCAGAGACGGAACGATTATAAGCAATTAATTGAAGAGCATGGCGGCGATTGGGAGCTGATTTTTTTAAAGGTTGGGCCAGATGAACTGCGTCAGCGACTGCTCATTCGGAGTGAACGTTTTGACGCCAATGCGGCATTTACGATCACAGAGGACACGCTTACTCGGTTTCTAAGCGGTTTTGAAACCCCTGCTTCAGAAGGAGAAACGGTGATCGAAGCCTAGGTCATTCTTATTTAACCGAGTCCTTTTAATAGCATGAAAATAATCAAATTTATGAGTCTGTCCGCTCATAGAACCACAGCCGGATTAAAATCCCATGGCTGTGGTTCTTTTTTTAAGCGAGTGATTGTGCCATGATAGTCATGGAGGCGACCAAAGAGATGTTTAAGGATTTTAAGCTCATAGCCGGACGGCCGGTGTATATACAAATTAAAGACTATATGAAGCACTTAATCATAAAAGGCGGTCTGCAAGGCAATCAAAAGCTACCCTCCACACGAGAACTCAGCACATTGCTTAAGGTTAGCCGCAACTCCGTAATCTCTGCTTATGCAGAGCTTGAGGATGATGGATTTGCGTATGCCGTGCAGGGTCAGGGAAGTTATGTGGCACCAACACCTCCCGGCAGTGAAACAATCTCTTCCTGGACGATGGACTGGAAGACGCGTATCAATGATCATGCGCGGCTGGCGGAGGATCTGGATATCATGAAGCGCGGCATACGAGCGGAGAAGGGGACGATCTCCTTCACGAGCATCGCACCTGATGAGAGTCTTTTTGATCTAGATAATGTGAAACGCTCCTTTATGGATCGTATGTCGGTGGAAGGCAACGTCTTACTAAATTATGGATATGCCAAAGGGTATAAGCCTTTAATAGACTATTTGAAGCAGTACATGGAGCACAAAGGCGTTGAAATGAAAGGCAAGGATATATTGATCACCAATGGCTTTACAGAGGGATTCGATATTGTATTGTCTGCACTTAGCAAAAAGAATGGTTCGGTCATCTGTGAGAATCCAACGCATCATACGGCGATCAAAAATTTGAAGCTGAACGGCTTTGAGATCACCGGGATTCCTATGGAGCGTGATGGGATTGATCTGGTTGAGCTGGAGAAGGCATTGCAGGAGCAAGCTTTTGACTGTGCCTACTTTGTCCCCTCTTATCATAATCCGACCGGCATTGTAATGTCTCCCGAGAAAAGACAGAGGCTAATGAAGCTGATGAACCGGTACCAAATACCAGTGATCGAGGATGGTTTTAACGAGGAGTTACGCTATTCGGGCTCACATGTGGCTCCACTTATCGCAGCAGCAGGGAGCGGCAACAGCGTGATCTATCTAGGTAGCTTCTCAAAGGTATTATTTCCGGGACTACGCGTAGGCTGGGTGCTGGCAGATCAGGAGCTGATCTATTCTCTCGAAAGCGTCAAGCGCGCACGTACCATTCATACCTCGACGCTGGATCAATCCATTTTGTATCAGTACTTATTAGGTGGCCATTTAGAGAAGTATTTGAAAAAAGCCAGAGCGGAATATAAACGAAAATATGAATTAACCCTGCAATGCTGTAAGGAGTTTATTCCTTATACGGCGTTATCAGGGGATGGCGGATTGCATCTTTTTGTAACCTTCGCGGAGGGCTTTAATACAAGGACGCTGCTGGCGGCCTGTCATGAGCAAGGGGTTATTTTTACAGCAGGAGATATATTCTTCACAGACGGTAAAGGTCAAAATACGATACGGATCGGTTTCTCCAGAGTGACGGATGAGGATATCCGCAAGGGGATCGAGATTATTGGCAGAACAGCACGACAACTAATGGGATAAAGAGGTGCTTGAGATGAAGATGAAGGTAGGCGTAATTATGGGCGGGGTGTCCTCAGAGTATGAGGTATCCATGAATAGCGGTAGAGAGATTTTGAAGAATCTAGATCCCAATAAATATGAGGTTACTCCAATAGTGATCACCAAGCGTGAAGAGCTTATTGAGCAGGCAAAAGGAATCGATATCGCGCTGCTTGCGCTCCACGGAGCTTACGGAGAGGACGGTACGGTTCAGGGGACGCTGGAGACGATGGGGATTCCTTATACGGGTAGTGGCGTTTTGTCTAGCAGCATTTGTATGGATAAAGATCTTTCCAAAAAGCTTATGCGCTGCTCAGGCGTCAACACGGCGGATTGGCTGTGCTGGGATAGTATGAAGGATTATTCTCAAGAAGCCGTAGAGCGGATTGGGTATCCTGTTATGGTGAAGCCATGTGCAGGCGGTTCGAGTATCGGTATGGAAAAGGTGAGCAGTAGCGAGGAGCTGTTGAGCGCAGTACAGAAGGCTTTTGCCTGTGATCAGTCGATTCTGATCGAGAGCTACATTCAAGGTCAGGAAATCACTTGCTCCATTCTAAATGGCGAGATGTTGCCCGTCTTGGGTATCACCTCAGCGCATGCGGAGTGGTTCGATTACAGTGCGAAATACGAAGATGGCGGGGCAGACGAACGGGTCATTGATCTACCAGCTGAGGTGTATGAGCGAGTACGTGATGCAGCCTTAACTTGCTACAAATCACTAAAATGCAGCGTGTACGCAAGGGTGGATATGCTCATTAAGGATGGTATTCCATATGTGCTGGAGGTGAACACATTACCGGGCATGACGAAGGCGAGTCTTTTACCAAAAAGCGCGCAAGCGGCAGGTTACACCTTCAGCGGACTGCTGGACGAGATCATTTCCCTTTCCCTAACAGAAAAGAGTCCGAAAGAAGAGGTGCTCAGTCATGCATAATGAATGGATTACTCCGCGTGTACGGGAGATTGCTCCCTCGGGGATTCGGGCTTTTTTTGACCTAAGTACAGGAAATCAGGATATTATATCGCTTGGCGTAGGCGAGCCTGATTTCGTTACACCGGAGCATGTAAGAGCTGCCTGTATTCGTGCTTTGAATAATGGGGAGACGATGTACACACCAAATTCCGGCTTGTTGGAGCTTAGAGAAGAGATCGCCTCTTATCTGCATACAAGCTTCAATCTCCGCTATGAGCCAACTAACGAGATTATGGTTACAGTGGGGAGCAGTGAAGCTGTGGATTTGGCTCTGAGGGCCTTTATTACACCCGGGGATGAGATTATCGTCCCTTCTCCGAGCTATATTGCGTATTCGCCGATTACTCATTTGAACGGTGGGGTTACGGTAGAGGTTGAATCTTCAGCCGAGCAGGGGTTTAAGCTTACTCCTGAAGCGTTGAGGCAGGTGATTACCCCGCGTTCCAAGATTCTTATGGTGAATTTTCCGACTAATCCTACAGGAGCAGTAATGACTTACGAGGATTGGCTACCCATTGCACAGATTGTAAAAGAGAATAACTTACTTGTCATTTCAGATGAAATCTATGCCGAGCTAACCTATGATAGTCAGCATGTCAGTATTGCCTCCCTACCTGGGATGTTGGAACGAACGATTGTCATTAGTGGCTTCTCCAAAGCATTTGCGATGACTGGCTGGAGAGTGGGTTATGCTTGTGGTGATCAGGAATTGATTGCTGCGATGCTCAAAATCCACCAGTACACTGCGATGTGTGCTCCGATACTAGGTCAAATCGCTGCTATTGAATCACTGCGGAACGGTATGGAGCATAAGGACCACATGAAACGATGCTTTGATGAGCGAAGAAAGCTGCTGGTTAGTGGGTTTCGATCTATTGGTTTACCTTGCCACGAGCCGGAGGGTGCATTTTATGTCTTTCCTTCCATCGCTAATACCGGAATGAAGTCAGAAGATTTCGCTTTGCAGCTGCTCAAGGAGGTTGGTGTTGCTGCGGTTCCGGGGCATGTGTTTGGAGCGGGTGGAGAAGGGTATATTCGCTGCTCTTATGCAGCATCCCTACAAAAATTGACGGAAGCGCTGGAGAGAATCGAAGGATTTATGAAAGTGAAGTTGTAATTCTAGTGGTCCCCATCTATCATAGATGGGGGCTTTTCTGTGTAGATAAGATAGAATAGGTTATACGGATATCTTTAATTGGAGGTTAAAATATGATTTCATCTATTCAAGAAGTAATTAAACGAATCACACCAGCTGATGAACAGTCTTTCCTCAAGGCGGAGCACCGCTTGAACATTCTAACTAAACCACCGGGCAGCCTGGGACAATTGGAGACGCTGGCCGTTAAGCTCGCTGGAATTTCGGGTACGGAGCAGCCTAGTTTCACCAAACGAACGGTAGTTGTGATGGCTGCCGATCACGGTGTATGCTGCGAGGGAGTTAGCGCGTTTCCACAGGAAGTCACAATGCAGATGGCCTATAATTTTCTCAGCGGAGGAGCGGCTGTGAATGTACTGGCACGCCAAGCTGGGGCTGAGGTAAAGTTCGTAGATATCGGTGTTAACGGCGACCTTAGTCATGAGGATCTGATTGATCGTAAAGTGCGCCGAGGAACGGATAATATAGCCGTGGGACCTGCGATGAGTCGTGAAGAAGCGATGAATGCTGTGCTTGTAGGTTTAAGAATCGCACAAGAAGCGATTGAGAACGGGACGGAGATTTTTATTACAGGTGAAATGGGCATAGGAAATACAACGGCTAGCGCAGCTATTCTGTGTGCTCTAAAAGGAATAGCACCTGAAGTAGCCGTCGGAAGAGGAACGGGAATTGATGATGAACGTTTACTACATAAGATTGCAGTTGTGGAACGCGCTTTAAAGGTGAATCAGCCGAATCCGGCGGATCCGCTGGATGTATTGTCCAAAGTAGGGGGACTGGAAATCGCCGGTTTGACGGGTCTGATTCTTGGCGCAGCTGCTGCTAGGGTGCCTGTCATTTTGGATGGTTTTATTTCGGGTGCGGCAGCTCTTGTGGCGAAGGCGCTTGCTCCAGAATCCATTGCTTATATGATAGGCTCCCATCTATCAGGAGAACAAGGACATAAGCTGATGCTGGAGCGGCTTGGGCTTGAACCGTTGTTTAACCTGGGTCTTCGTTTGGGTGAAGGAACTGGAGGCGTATTGTCCCTTCATTTAATAGAGGCGATATGCCGCATTTTGAGTGAAATGGCCACCTTTGAAAGTGCAGGCATCTCTGGAGCTGGGAAACAATGAGTATTCTTGTAACGGGAGGTGCGCGTAGCGGGAAAAGTGGTTTTGCAGAAAAATTGATGTCGTCACTGGCAGATCAGGCCTTCTATGTTGCAACCGGACAAGCGTTTGATGATGAAATGAATGAACGGATTGTACTGCATCAGCAACAGCGCTCGCAAAGCGGATATGCTTGGGAGACGTTAGAGGAGCCTTATGATTTGCCAGATCTTCTTAAGCGTTTATCTGGTGAAAAGGCGGTTCTCGTAGATTGTCTAACGTTGTGGTTATCGAATGTACTGCTAGCCATGGAAGGATTTACGGATAGGCAAGAGTTGATAGAGAGCGAGATTACAAGACTTGAAGACAGTGTACGCACATTTCAAGGAAACCTCATTTTGGTCACTAATGAGGTTGGAGACGGTATAGTTCCGGAGTATGCGCTTGGCCGATTGTACCGTGATCTGGCAGGACGTATGAACGCGCTGCTTGCTCGGCAATGCGAGCAGGTTTTTTTAGTGACTGCTGGCATTCCAATTGAACTCAAGAGCAGGGAGTATCGTTTATGAGGGAGCGCAGGGATGCTGCCGCGGCTGCCTTTCAGTTTTTGTCCCGTTTTCCTGTAAAGAGTGACCCTGGATTTTCTCCTGAGCTGCTGCGCCGAAGTGTGATGTTCTATCCCGTGGTGGGTGCAGCTATCGGACTTTGCGTAGCTGCTGGGGCAGCTTTGACGGGATTGATTTTACCAGCTTGGCCAGCCGCTGTCATTACCCTCATTCTATGGGTAGGACTCACCGGAGGTCTGCACCTCGATGGCTGGATGGACAGTGCGGATGGTCTGCTAAGCTACCGACCGAGGGAACGGATCCTGGAGATTATGAAGGACAGCCGTGTGGGTGCAATGGGTGTGCTCGCCTGCGTGCTGCTCTTGCTGTTAAAGGCCTCTTTAGTGGCAGCATTAATCGAAGGCTACGCCTATTACGAGCTGCCACTGCTCTTGCTGCCAGCGATCTGGAGCCGCTGGTATATGGTGCGGGCAATGGTGCGTTATCCCATTGCCCGCGGGAACGAGGGGCTGGCCGCGAGCTTCGCCGGCCTCGCTCCCTCGGATGAGCGGCGCGCGCTGGCGATATCCGCGCTGCTCTCGCTAGCCGCAGCCGGTGCGCCTCTGGCGCTCGGCGCGGGCATAGCCGCGTGGCCGTTGCAGCTGGCGGCAGCGTTACTGCTGCCAGCTGCGGCCTTGGCCAGCGGCACCGTTGCTGCGCGACGGATTAGCAGCCGGCTCGGCGGGCTCACCGGCGATGTGTATGGCGCACTGAATGAGCTGCTAGAGGCTGTGCTCCTACTAGTATTAGTGCTGCTCCAGCACAATTTCATGTGAGTGGCTCCTGCGGGTGACGCATAGTAGCCAGCTCGCTCAATCTGATTTTATACTCTATTGATGCCTGTGGTTCCAGCTGTTTGGTGGCCCAGATTCTTGCTTGTACACATACTTGCTAACCCGTGATGATGTTGTATCATATTTTGCGAATCATTTGATATTTTTAGAGTTCAATAGGGAAGAGGGATGACATGGTTGCAGCCATTCTGCTATTTGTAATTGCCGGCCTTGCTGAGATTGGAGGCGGATACTTAGTATGGTTATGGCTAAGAGAATCAAGACCTCTCTGGTTTGGTCTTGTAGGTTCTGTGATTCTGATTGGCTATGGCATCATCCCTACGTTGCAGAAGTTTCCGTCCTTCGGAAGAGTGTACGCAGCCTACGGCGGGGTGTTTATTGTGCTTGCTGTGTTATGGGGCTGGCTTGTAGACAAGAAAACACCCGATGTATATGACTGGGTCGGTGCTGTTATTTGTGTGATCGGCGTTTCAGTCATTCTTTGGGCGCCAAGACACTAACAAAACAACCCGTTCAACACTTTCGTGTGAACGGGTTGTTTTTATTTAAGCCTAAGCTTTAGATCTTAAATTGTTGCACAGCTTCCTGAAGCTTCTTAGCCTGCTCATATAGATGCTGTACGGTTACTGCATGTCCTTCAAGCTCTATACGTTGGCGCTCGGAGTTCTCGGATAGTGTGTCCGCACTTTCTTGGGATCTTGAAGTGATTTGTGCGGTTTCCTCAACGGAAGCACTAACTTCTTCTGTACTTGCTGAGATTTGCTGCGTCGCCGCAGATACGGATTGAATATTCTGATTGATGCTTTGGATCAGAATCAGAAGGTGATTGAAGGCATCGCCCGCTTCTGCCACTTTGCCTACCCCGGAGGCTACCTCAGAATTGACATGGTTCATCTCAGTAACGGAGCGATTCATATCTTCCTGAAGTCCGAGTAGGAAATCACGAATCTGCTCATTCGCATTACGGGATTGTTCGGAAAGCTTGCGTACTTCTCCGGCAACCACGGCAAAGCCGCGTCCATGTTCTCCTGCACGTGCTGCTTCGATCGAAGCATTGAGCGACAGCATTTGGATTTGCTTCGTAATTTCAGTAATACTATGAACGACTTCTCCGATCATTACTGAACGTTCATTCATAACTTGTAATTGCTCCAGCGACTGCAGGGAGGCACGTTCAACATGGCGCATTTGCAGAACGGCACTTTGGGCAATCTCATTACCGCCAATCGCTTCAGCGGAAGCTTCACTGATCTGCTCAGTGACTTCGGTGGCTGCTGAAGCAATATGCTGAATACCGAAATTGATTTCTTCCATAGCTTTTGAATTATCTAGAGCGCTGCTCGCGATGGTCGTACTACCTTTGCCAATTTCTACAACAGATGTACTAGAGTGGTCTGCCATTTCATTTAGGACCTCAACACGTTCTCTTAAAGAATTGGAATCGGTGACCACAGTATTTGAGGTGACGAGTACATGTCCAATCATTTCTTTTAGGCGCAGGGTCATTGCTTGGAAACTTCTGGACAGTTGAGCTACCTCATCACTGCCTTTAACCGTTAATTCCTCTGTGAAATCTCCCTCTGCAAGACGGGCACTGTAAGCTGCAAGCTTTGAGATAGGACGAGTAATCCGCATGCTCATAAACCAGGCACCAGTTGAGCCTATGATCAGCGTTAGCAGAGTGATCCCGGCGCTGGTCCACAGAATACTGTCTGTTTTTTCTTGAATAAAGCTTACATCACTGCTGATTCCGATAACCATCGTACTTCCGGGAATTCCGATATAAGCTGACTTATGTACACCATGCGAATCCTTGTATGTATCGCTTAGTCCACTCTTTCCTTTAAGAGCTTGCTGCATTGCAGAGGATACCTTAACAATTTCCTCCGGCTTTAATTTTGCATCATGATCTACGGACAGAACCTCAGCTTCCTTGCCTTTTAGATTGAGTAGAAAAACAGTCTCAACCCCATGCTGCTTTCTCTTATCCTGAAAATAGAATTCAAGATTGGTGGCTGCTTGTTCGTTCTTCTTTAGTGCTTGCTGAGCATGCATTGTATTTATATTCTTATATACGTCCTGAGCAGCTGCAGTTAGAATTTGATTGATTTGTGGCATGACATAGCTGTTGAAAATACTGGTGGATATAAAGTAGAAGCTGGTACTTAACAAAAGAGACGTGAGTAATAGAACTACAAATAATAAACGCGTAAATCTGCGACTGATCGACTGCTTGAAACGAAACATATTGTTCTCCCCCTTTTTATGGGCAGCGAAGCCCCATTTCTTTATATCCCTACCGACTGCTAGTGACTGGCAACCTGCAATATATTCCATAGTTATGTAATATATCAACTAAATGGATCGGGAATGAAGTGTTTGATACTATTCTATAGAATTAACCTCTGGATGAATAGTGAAAGTTTTAGTTTATATAGCATATTTTTCTGAAAAAGATGAATTATTACTGACACTTTTATTTTTAGTTAATAAAAATGGGTATAAATACCCATTTCATAAATTGTTTATTTTTATGGATTGTTTGACGACAGTGTGATAGAGTATTAATGTTTTGTTCCAAAACTTAATGTAAGCCGCGGTTCGTAACCATCCCGCGTAAACAAAACTAGGAGGAGTTTAAGCAATATGTTTAATTTGATGTGGGGAGTTTTATTTGTTATTGTCAATTTTGCTTTTTTTCTACTCTGTTACCGCCTGTTCGGCAAAAGTGGAATGTATGCCTGGGTAGGTATCGCTACTGTAATTGCAAACATTCAGGTAGCTAAGACGATTGCTATGCCATTTGATATCGTGATGACACTCGGAAATACGATGTATGTCACTTTATATATGACCAGCGATTTGCTTAATGAGAAGTATGGAAGAGCAGAAGCACGTAAAGCGGTTTGGTTTGGCTTCTTCACCTTGCTTATGACGACAGTCATTATGCAGATGGTACTAGTATTTAAGCCGCAAGAGACCGATATTGCTCAGTCTTCTTTGGAGACGATCTTTGGTCTGATGCCTCGACTAGCGTTGGGTAGTCTGACTGCTTACTTCATTAGTCAGTTCCTAGACGTTCGGTTGTACTCCTGGATTCGCAAATATTACAGCACCTCAAGTCAGTTGTGGATTCGTTCCAACGGCAGTACGATGATTAGCTCCTTTGTGGATACACTAATCTTCTGTACCATTGCATTTGCTGGGTTGTATAACTGGAGTGTGTGGTTTGAAATTTTGCTTACAACGTATCTAGCGAAATTCTTACTAACCGCAGTAAGCACACCTATCTTATATATCGCCCGAACTTTTACTTTTGCTGAAGATGGAATACCATCATCCGCTCATAAGAAGGAATAAACAACAATACAACCAGCGCGTACCGATCATAATCGATGCGCGCTGTTTGATTTTTCCAGTCGTAAGAGGGCTCAAACGTTCCATATAAATATGTACATAAAATTAATATAAAGCTAAAATAAGCTATCGTAGCCATTCTAATTGTATCCCGATCGAAGAGAGTGTACATAATCGGTAGTCACAGAAATTACGAATAGGTGTGGTGAAGGATGAATCTAGTAGTTCCTATACTGCGTCATGCAGCAGAACAGCCCGACAGCATTGCCTTAACCCATGACCAAGCAACTCATACCTATGCAACATTAGTGCAAGCGATGCGGAGAATTGCCAATGGTCTACAGCAAAAGGGCCTTAGGCATGACAAAATCGCTATTTTATCTACGAATCGCATTGAATTTGTCGAGGTTTTCTTGGGGGCTATTTATGCAGGCTGTGTTCCCATTCCTTTAGATCCCAAGTGGAGTGCAAATGAACTGCGGGTTATTATAGAGCAGTGCCAGCCGACAATGATTTTTGCCGAGCCGGAAGCTGCAAAGAATTTGGTCTTCAAGGACCAAGCCATCCCAACGCTGACTTTTTCAAATGAACGAACAGGTTCCTATGATCAGTGGTTGAAAGCTCAGAAGCCAGAAGCTGAATTGGAAGAGACGAACGAGTTATTATTTATCGGTTTTACTTCAGGCACAACTGGGCTACCCAAAGGATATATGCGTACCCATTTATCGTGGTTAAAGAGCTTTGAGGTATCGAGTGCTGCCTTTGAATTGGACTCTATGAAGGATGTTTTAGCACCGGGTCCGTTTGTGCATTCGCTGTCCTTGTTCGCTGTAATGCAGAGTCTGTATGGTGGAGCAAACTTTCATATTACGCAAAAATTTAGCGCCACACAGGTGTTAGAGCTGTGCAAGCAGATTCCGGGTGTGGTGTTGTTTGTTGTACCGACAATGCTTGAATCCATGATGCAGCAGGCTGTTCCTGGGCAGACGCAGATTGATGCGATTATTAGCTCAGGTGCAAAGTGGTCGGAGTTGTCCAAAAAAAAGGGTATAGAAGTGTTCGCTGGAACGCGTCTCTATGAATCCTATGGTTCCTCAGAAGCGAGTTATATTAGTTATTTGGATGTTCTGGAAGAGCATAATCCGAACTCTGTAGGCAAGCCCTATCCCGGAGTGCAAATTTCCATTCGTGATGAAGAGTTCCGTGAAGTCCCTACGGGGGAGATTGGGCAGTTATATGTGCGAAGTGATATGATATTTCTAGGCTACCATCAATTGCCGAAGGAGACCGCAGCAGCTTTTCGAGAGGGATGGCTTGTGTTGGAGGATTATGTTTATCAGGATGAAGCTGGTTATTTATATCTGGCGGGTCGCTTGAAAAATAGAATCATCTCCGGTGGGCTGAACGTTTATCCAGAGGAAATAGAGCGAGTACTGGAGCATCTTCCGGAAATACAAGAAGTAATGGTGCTTGGCGTCCCTGACGATTATTGGGGAGAACAGCTGGCAGTCCTCGTGAAATGGAATGGTGCAAAGCATTTATCTATAGACGAAATAAAGAATTATTGTCGCCAGTATTTAGCAAGTTACAAAGCGCCGAAGCAACTGCTGACAGTTGATGAGTTTATCTATACAAGCAGTGGCAAAATTGCCCGGCAAGCGATGAAAGAATATGTGAAAAGAGCGATGGTATGATAGAAGCAGTAATTGTTATGGCAAAACGTACACCGATTGGCAGGATGGGCGGCTTATTAAGTACATTTGAGCCGGAAGCATTACTGGCGCCGCTTATTCAGCATATTGTGGCAGAGACGAACCTGCCCGTCGATATGATCGATGATGTGATTATTGGAAATGTGGTCGGTCCGGGTGGAAATATTGCCCGGGTAGCTGCGCTTGAAGCGGGACTGCCTGTTTCGGTTCCGGGCGTTACTGTGGATCGGCAGTGCGGTTCTGGGTTAGAGGCCATTAATATAGCAGCACGGCTTATTCAAAGTGGCGCAGGTGAGATTTATTTAGCGGGCGGTGTTGAGAGCACGAGTCGTGCCCCTTGGAAAATGGCTAAGCCCCAAACCTTGATGGGGGTTCCGCAGCTATATACCCGTGCTCATTTTACACCTAGCGCTTACGGTGATCCGGATATGGGAATTGCTGCGGAAAATGTAGCGCGGAAGTATGGGATTTCGCGAGAAGAGCAGGATCAATATGCCTTGAAAAGCCATCAGAAGGCCGTTCATGCTCAGCAAAGTGGTAGGTTTCAGCAGGAAATTGTACCTCTTCTGGTTGAGGGGGAGTGGGTGAATACCGACGAATGTCCAAGGGCTAATACGAGCCTGGACAAGCTGCGAAAGCTGCCTTCAATCTTTGAAGAAAAGGGTACTGTCACCGCTGGAAATGCCTGTCCTATTAATGATGGTGGGGCGCTTCTATTAATGATGTCCCGTGAGAAATGTCGGCAACTCAAGCTTAAACCTATCCTGCGTATCGTAGATGCGCAAGCAGCAGGTGTAGATCCGAATTATTTAGGTATGGGCCCAGTTCCAGCTGTACAAAAGGTGTTACATCGTCAACAGCTGACCATAGCCGATTTAGATATCGTAGAGTTTAATGAAGCCTTTGCTTCGCAAGTTCTAGCCTCACTGAATGAGCTTCAGATCCCACAGGAAAAGGTCAATCTTGGAGGAGGCGCATTAGCTATCGGTCATCCATATGGGGCGTCCGGAGCGATTTTAATGACTCGCTTATGTGCTGAAATGCAGCATATGCCTTATAAAAGGGGACTTGCCACTTTGGGCATTGGCGGCGGGTTGGGGCTGGCAACGCTTGTGGAGGTTACGGAATGAACAGTGTCCGACTTCAGATTCTTATGACTGCAGAGTGGATATCGGATTACGCACAGAGTATTGAGGCACCCGTGCAGACGACTAATGGCAATCAGATTGCTCCATCTACGATGCCTATTATTTTTTGGCAGGCCTTCGAAATTCCTTGGCTTAGCAAGGGAGAGCCTTTGCTTCACGGTACTCAGAAATTCTCATATCAAGCTCCGATTACGGCAGGGATGATGTTAGATTGTGAATTAGCATTAACGAGCAAGGTGCAAAAAGATGGCCGGCAGGGCAAGCTGACCTTTTACACACATACGCTAGTTTGTAAATGTGAAGGCGAGCTTATAGTCACTGCCGAAACGGTGTTAATTCGGGTAGGTGATGATCATGATGAGAAAATGCATAACGGCTGAGGCCATCCGGCAATATGCAGCAGCTTCCCAAGATCTGGCCACTATTCATCTAGATGAGGATGCTGCAGCTGAGGCTGGATTTAAGCGGCCCATTGCGCATGGGATGTATCTAATGGGATTAGCCCAATCCTTATATATCGAGGAGCATCAGGCACAGTGGATCACTCAATATGATATGAAATTTCATAAGCCTATAGAGGTCGATAATGTCGTGATTTTTGAGTTTGCGGAGGATGACTGCATGGTTAAAGTGACCCTTACAACAGAAGCTGGCGATGTTATTGCTTCGGGAGCTTTTTCAGTGAAAGAGGTGTAGTGATGAACAAAGTAGCCTTAATTACTGGAGCAACCAGAGGGATCGGGCGAAGTATTGCCGTGCAGCTCGGCAAGTCCGGTTATATAGTGGTTGTAAATGGTACAAAACAAGTCTTAATCGATGAGGTTGTCCACGAGATTCGTCAGGCGGGTGGTGAGGCATCAGGATACTCTGCTAATGTAGCAGATCCAGTTGCGGTCACTGCAATGGTGGATGAGGTTATTACACGGTATGGCCGTATTGAGGTATTGATAGCTAACGCTGGGAATTTGCAGGATCAGAAATGTCTACGGATGACGGATGAAGAGTGGAAGGCTGTGCTGGATGTACATCTAAATGGCACCTACTATAGCATTCAACGCGTACTTCCATATATGCGTCAGACAGGTGGCGATATCCTGTTGATGACCTCTACGGCTGGACTAACAGGTTCTGTGGGTCAGGTGAATTATAGTGCAGCCAAAGCTGGAATACTTGGAATGACGTGGACACTAGCAGCGGAGCTTAAACGTGATCAAATTAGAGTCAATGCGATTTCGCCAGCCGCTTTAACAGATATGACCAGACCTGTCATTGATCATTTGAAAGCGAAACATGCCAGTCGTAATGAACCGTTCCCAGACTTTTGGCGAATAGGTGGCCCGGAGGATATTGCTTCCTTTGTGACTGCATTATTGAGTGAGTCTGACGCGGATTTAACCGGTGAAATCTTTGCTGTGAATGGATCAAAAGTGACGAAATGGGAGAAGCCTGCACCTGCATTTTCCGAGAACAGCATTGGGGCATTTTTCGCTACTTGGCATCGTCAAAAGGGGAGTGAATAAATGCTTACCTTCGATCAAGTTCATTTTTATTATAAAAAGGGTCAGCCTGTCCTAGAGGATATCAGCTTTACGATAGAAGCAGGAGAGTTTGTGGCGATTGTTGGCGCGAATGGCTCTGGCAAATCCACCATTGCAAAGCTCATGGACGGACTGCTGCTACCGCGAAAAGGGGCTGTACAGTTTAAGGGCCTAGACACCACAAAGCCAGCTGATCTTGCAGATATTCATCAGCAAATTGGCTTTGTTTTTCAGAATCCAGAGGATCAATTTATCACCACAACCGTTATGGATGAGGTGCTTTTTGGTTTGGAGAACGTTCGTGTGCCAAGGGAGGAAATGCGCAGCCGATTGGAGCATGCCTTGCAGGCTGTTCATATGGAGGATTACCTGGACGCTATGCCACATCAGCTCTCTGGAGGTCAGAAGCAACGTGTCGCTATTGCGGCTATATTGGCGATGCGCCCGCAAGTCATTATTTTTGACGAAGCCACCTCTATGCTTGATCCTCAGGGAAGGCAGCAGGTGCTTGCCATTATGCAAGAGCTGCATCGTCAAGGTCTGACCATTATTCAGATCACTCACCATATGGAGGAAGTGCTTTCAGCAGAACGATTATTACTCCTGCATCAAGGGCGACTTGAGTATGATGGTGCTCCACTGGCTTTTTTTGAAACGATGCCTGTTGCGGACTATCAATTACAACCGCCTTTTGCCGTGCGTGTACATGCATTGCTCCATTCAGAAGTGCCGCCAACAGCCGATTGGAAGGGGATAATTCGATCACAATGGTCTACCAATTAGATAATTTAAGTGTAAACTATGCTGATCATGTGGCTTTGCACAATATAAACTGCACCATTACTGCGGGCAAATGGATTTCGATCATCGGTCCCACGGGTGCAGGAAAGTCTACCTTTGTCAAAGTGCTGAAGGGCTTGATTCCCACCGTAAAAGGAGACTATTGGATTGATCAGCAGCCTGCTCCCAGAGATGCCAAAGGACAATTAAAGGTGGTCCCGGAGCTGGGCTTCGTGTTTCAATATCCAGAGCATCAGCTATTCGAAACTACGGTGCAAAAGGAGCTTTCTTTTGCTCTGAATCTGCAGGGTGCTTCACGCCAGCAAATCACGGAGGCGATTGAAAGGATTTTACCGCAAGTGGGTCTGTCAGAGGGTATTCTCCCCTTAAATCCATTCCAATTAAGCGGTGGAGAAAAGCGTCGTGTGGCCATTGCCTCCGTGTTGATGACGAATCCGAAGCTGCTAATTTTGGATGAACCGACAGCGGGGCTAGATCCAGCTAGCCAAGTATCTTTGCTGAAGCTACTGAAGACTTGGCAGCAACAAAATCAGCGCACCATTCTCTTCGTTTCGCATCAGATGGAGGATGTTGCTGAGTACTCTGATGAGGTTTTGGTTTTCCATAAAGGTCAGCTAGAAGGACATTTTGACCCCAGAACACTATTTATGGAAAAGGAAGAATTATTGGTGGAGCTGGGCTTGTCCATGCCTGAACCCGTACAGCTTTTGAAGCTAGTAGAGGAACTATCTGGCCAAAAAATAGAGGTTGCTAGCTGTAAAGAGCAGGATATCTTCGATGCTGTTCAGCCAATTTGGCATTCGAGGGGGCGTCTACATGGCTGATTCCGTAATAGTGGGTCAATATGTGGAGACGCATTCGATTTTCCATCGTTTAGATCCTCGTATAAAGCTTGTTAGTATCGTGATTCTCATGCTTAGCTTTCTGATGCTTGGAACATGGCTTAGCTATGCAGTTGCAACTGTTTTTGTATTCGGAATTTTGCTGCTGTCGAAGGTTCCTATTCATTTCTTCTGGCGGGGGCTGCGGCCGTTATTATTTGTTTTGCTGTTTACCCTTCTGTATAATGCTGTGTTCACCAAAGGAACGATCCTCTGGTCGTGGTCCTTTATTGAGGTAACTGAAGAGGGACTGCGAACAGGATTACGTTTTGTTTGGCGTATTATATTGCTCATCTTATTAGCCTCAGTATTAACGTTAACGACTAAACCGCTAGACTTAGCATATGGTCTTGAAAAGCTACTTGCACCTCTATCCAAAATGGGGGTACCCGTAGAACAATTCTCCTTAATGATAGTGATTGCGATCCGGTTTATTCCTACCATCAAGGAGGAGCTGGATCGTATTCTGCTCGCACAAAAGGCTAGAGGTTATGATCTTACAGCATTATCACTACCTAAACGGATATTTGCTTATGTCCCGATCATTATTCCTTTGCTCTTCACGACGATTCAACGTGCTGAACAGCTGAGCTATGCGATTGATGCGCGTGCTTATGGAAATGGTAAAGGAAGAACTTCTTATAGGGTTTTGCAATTTCAGAAAATGGATTATCTGGCAGGGGGAATTGCTCTTTTATTTGCTGTGATTCTGCTGTGGTTAAAGATAGGAAAGGTGTAGATGAAGATGAAATGGAACACCCGTATTACGGAGTTATTGAACATAGAGTATCCTATTATTCAAGGTGGACTTGCTTATTTAGGTTATGCAGACCTCGCCGCTGCCGTTTCGAATGCCGGTGGATTGGGTCAGGTTACAGCGATGAGTCTTCCGAGCGCAGAGGCTTTACGTTCAGAAATAGAACGGGTACGTACTTTGACGGACAAGCCATTTGGCGTTAATTTTGCCATCGGTGTGCATGGTATCGGTTATGAAGATCGGGTGCAAGTCGCCATCGACGAGAAGGTTCCCGTGGTGAGTCTCACCGGTGGGAATCCGGCCCCTATACTGGAAATGCTACAGCAGACTGATATTAAAACGCTCGTGCTCGTCTCTTCACGCAGACAAGCCCAAAAAGCTGAACAATTAGGCGCTTCTGCGGTTATTGTTGTTGGGCAGGAGGGAGGAGGCCACTTGGGACGTGATGATGTAGGGACTATGGTGCTCGTTCCTCAAGTAGTTGATGCGGTTGATATTCCTGTGATTGCTTCAGGCGGGATCGGGGATGGCCGCGGATGGATGGCGGCCCATGCACTGGGGGCTGAGGGAATTGAAATGGGCACACGATTCGTTGCTACGGTTGAATGTGTTCATGCGGCTGCTTCTTATAAAAAAGCCCTAGTAGAAAGCTCTGAGTCAGATACAGTCGTAATCAAACGCTCTATCGGAGCGCCCGCGCGAGTGCTACGTAGTGAGTACATAGATAAGATTCTCGAAATTGAGCGTGTGACTCCGACTTATGAAGCCTTAAAAGAATATATTAGCGGTGCAGCCAATAAGCGCTGGATTTATGATGATGTCAAAGAAGAGGGCATCGGCTGGGCAGGCCAAGTGACAGGGTTGATCCATGATACCCCTACGGTCTCGGAACTAGTCGGCAGGATGGTCAAAGAGGCAGAGTCGATTCGCGGGATGTGGGGAATGCAGGCGTGAAGATGTCAGCAGAGCAGTTGTATCCAAAAGATGAATTAATGAACTGAAAGCTAGGTATTAGATTGACGCTGCTTTATTAAGCTAACGGGCAGGTTTGCTCAATCATCGGGCATTATCGGACTATATTTATGGGGAGCGATGGTGCGGCTAATCCGAGGCGTTATGCAAAAGAAGATAATAGTTGGTTGAATCTATCACGCTCCTCCAAAAAAGGGCAATGGCCGCTGTATTGGAATGGAACTAATTGCGAATTTTTAATCAGTTTATTTGTTTCCTGAGCTTGGGTAAACGGAACGACTTTATCATGAATTCCATGAATAATTAATGTGGGCACATCGATTTGTCCAAGATCGTTGTAAACATTCTCGTCTCTTAGCGTGACCATAATGGCGGAGGTCGACCAATTCGCAGCTTGTAAACCCATTAGAAAGAACCATTCGGATTTCGCTTCAGAAATGTACTGAAAGAAAAAAATCTCCGTTTGGTTTTGCAGCATTTTCGGACGGTCATTGTTTGTCTCTTCGATGATTTTATTCGTAAATTCTTTTGGAACGCTTGATGGAGACGCAGCGTCGATCAGGACGAGTTTAGATACCCCGTACCCTTTATAACGAGCCATATAACGAATTGAGATCGCTCCTCCGGTAGAGTGTCCTGCCAGTGTTATGTTTTTTAGCTGTAACGCTTCGATGACCATACGAAGATCATCTGCTAATCTATCGAAACCGTAACCATCGAATGGTTTATCCGAATTGCCATATCCTCTCCAGTCCATTCCGATACAACGATATCCGAGCTTAGGAAGGAAATTGAACTGATATTCGAACTGGTTATGGTTTAGCGGCCAGCCATGAATAAAAAGTATCGTTTTATTTCCCTTCGGATTGATGTCCTCTATAAATACTTTTACGCCCGGTTCCACAGTAACGAAGTAACCCAAGTGTATCGCCTCATTTTTTTTAATGTATTTCCCCGTTAAGATATTCGCCCTAGGCAAGGTTAATGCCTAATTTCGGCGTCAAATTGGGTTTAGATAGTACGTAGAGATTTCTGAGGAATAGCTTGAGTGAAACAATTTCTTCAGATCATTGAGCTCAGGGGGTACGTTAGTGGAACAGCGGTTGCTTAGGCAGCCGTTTTTTTTATTTGTTCAACTAACTGGCAGTTTAGTTGAAAAGAACATGCTATAGTTTTCTTGTGAACAACAAACTCGCGAAATTCCAAGTCGGTATTTCTATATAATAGACATCAAGATGTCTTTATCGTCTGTTTCTCCTATATTAACTGTGGTAAATTATGGAGAGTACTTATTTAAATGTCTTAGAAGAAAATGACTAGGGGAGAAATACTTCGTGGAAACTCACTCATCCAAATATCAAATGAAAAAGAGCTATATAATATTATTGCTAGTTTTCATATTAGTTATTTTAACCGGTTTTCGCATTTTATGGATGGAAGCGTTTCAATATCCCAAACAGGCGTCAATTCATAATGGGCAATTCGATTTACGCAATTGGAATGCAGAAGATGGCAGCATTCACTTGCTTGATGGGGAATGGGAGTTTTATCCCTCGCAATGGTTGATAGATGGTAGTCGGCAACAATTGTTAGGCGATAATGCGCCAAGGCTCATTCAGGTACCGGGAGGATGGAGTGAAGTTTTGCATGCTGACAAGCCATCTCCATACGGGTATGGCTCTTATCGTTTGCTTCTTTATGTAGACCCGGCGAAGCATCTTAATTATAGTATTCGTGTACCCAGTGTACGCACTGCATCAGAATTATATGTAAACGGTCGATTACTTACTAAATCCGGACATGTGGCGACAACAAAGGATGAATATATTTCGAAGGACCTACCTTATTCTACAACCTTTACAGCAGATGACAACGGTGTAATCGAACTCGTGATTCAGGCGGCAAATTATGTGGATAGTCGAAGCGGGGGCATTGTCCGATCCATAAAATTCGGTTCAGAAGAAGCCATTGCCAAAGAGATGAAGGCTTCCATTTTTATGCAGTTTTTGGCAGCGATTATTTTTATTATGCATGCTGTCTATGCACTTATTTTGTATTTAATAGGAAATAAGGAAAAGAAGCTGCTTTATTTTAGTTTGCTTGCATTATGTGTAACGATCACGAGTGTCTTTAGTACGGATGAGAAGTTGTTCCATCAGTTATTTTACATTGGAATTGATTGGGATTTTAAGCTGACTAATATTGCTTTCGTTATTGCAGCCTATGCTTTGCTCCAGTGTACGAATCATCGCGAGCTTCCATATTGGCGTAGGATGTACCCTGTCTATAAAATAATGAATCTAGGGACTGCCGGCATCACGTTGTTTTTAAATCCAACTCAGGTGATCATGCTCTTCCCTATTTATTATGTATTAGGTGGTACTGCTGCAGTTATAACGCTGATTACGATGTTTAAAAAAGTAATTAAAGATTTAAAGAGCAATCTTTTACTGCTTATCTCATTTCTTGCGTTGATGAACTATGCTCTTTGGTCGTTAATCTTGCTGGATAGCGGTTTGAGTCTTGTCTACTATCCGTTCGATATGATTATTGCGATAGCTTGTTTAGCCTCTGTATGGTTTAAAGATTATTTTATCATGCATGCGAACACGAAAGAGCTTGCGACAACATTGCAAAGGATGAATGACCATAAAGATCAATTCCTAGCAAATACTTCTCATGAATTTAAAAATCCGCTTCATAGTATTCTTAATATGTCACAATCCGTTTTAAAACGGGAGCGGCATTTGTTGCAGGAAAGGAGTATCAAAGAGCTTGAAACGCTTTTATCTGTAGGACGTCGAATGACATTGATATTAGACGATTTGATTGATGTGATGAGTTTACGGGAAGGCAATCCGCGCATACACAAAAGAGTCATATTTATTCAGCCAATTGTGAACGGAGTACTTGATATGCTGCAATTAAATGCAGATGTGAAGTCTGTAAAAATTGCAAATCAAATTCCTGAAGATTTTCCTCCAGTATATGCGGATGAGAACCGGGTTGTTCAAATCGTTTTCAATTTACTTCATAATGCTGTGAAATATACGAATGATGGGGTCATTTCGATTCAAGCTTTTGTAAAAGATGGACGAGCCTATATCGTTATTGCTGATACCGGGATCGGAATGGATGAGAACATGCTTAAGCGCCTATTCCGTCCGTACGAGCAAGCCAGCACGAATGAGACTATGATTGATGGTGGCTTTGGGTTGGGTTTAAGTATAAGCAAGCAACTGGTTGAGCTTCATGGAGGTACGTTAGTAGTGTCCTCTGTTTTAGGAGAGGGCTCAAAATTCACATTTTCATTAAGGCTAGCAGGTTTGGAAGTGGAGGAAGAGAATGATTTGACTAACTCATTTGAACCATTACAATCCATGCCGATTCAAGAAATAGCCTCCTCAGTGTATATGGAAAAAGTGAAGATTCCGCCAGCTACGAATCAAACAACTTTAATAGAAATGAATCGTGAACGTCCGATTCTATTAGTTGTTGATGATGATCCTGTCAACCTTCAAGTACTTGAAGCCATACTACCACCAGACGAATATGATTTAACGATGGTAACGAGCGGTAAAGAGGCATTAGCTGTACTGGACACTAAGGATTGGGATCTGGTCATCTCCGATATCATGATGCCACAGATGTCCGGTTATGAGCTGACACGAATGATTCGTGAGCGGTTTACACTCACGGAGCTCCCTGTATTGCTCCTTACCGCTAGAAGCCAACCGAAAGATATTCAGAGCGGCTTTATAGCGGGGGCAAACGATTATGTGACGAAGCCAGTGGAAGCAATAGAAATAAAATCGCGGATCGAGGCGTTAGCTACGATTAAACAATCCGTTCGAGAACAACTGCGATTAGAAGCTGCATGGCTGCAAGCGCAAATCCAGCCTCATTTTATATTTAATGCGTTGAATGCTGTAACAGCTTTAAGTGATATTAATTTGGATAAGATGCGTAATTTGCTCGATGAATTCAGTAATTTTCTGAGGAATAAATTTGAATTTCAAAACATGGATAGGCTTGTTCCGATCGAAGAGGAGTTAAGTCTAGTACGTTCTTATCTATATATTGAAAAGGTTCGGTTTGAAGAAAGGTTACAGGTTATTTGGGAGACAGATGACTGTGGGGACATAAAAGTCCCATTTCTTACGATCCAGCCTCTCGTTGAAAATGCGATAAGACATGGCATAATGAAGCGCAATCGTGGAGGAACGATTCTTATTCGGATTTCTGTCTATGAGACGCATGCAGAGATAACCGTTGAAGACGATGGGGACGGAATAGACGAGGTCCAATTGCAACGAATATTAGAAAGGAAAGCAGATAGTCGTTCAGGCGTCGGATTGATTAATACTGATCTGCGATTAAAACGGCACTTTGGAACAGGACTCCATATCACAAGTACGTTAGGTACAGGGACAAAGGTAACTTTTCATGTACATAACAGGTTGAATAGCGGGGATAAAGCTAGGTGATAAATAAGTGATTTAATGAGGAGCAACCTTGGCTGCTCTATGCTACAGGGAATTACGACGCTATTTACTATGCAGGAGTGATCACGGATCCTAAAGTTATGTCTTAGGCGGATTTTGAACGGTGGATTGAGGTAGCTATGCTATCGGATTTTGTGGTAGCAGTTACTTTGGCAGTAACGGATATTGCGCAAGAACTAGCCGATAAATGGATTGCAAGTGGTGTAGAGCTGAAAATGTCGGCGGGTTAGAATTGTTACTGCTGGCTGCTCGGAAATCGCAAGGATAGTGAATCTTCCGAAGGGAAAAAACCGATATTTTGGATGCGATCAGCGAAGAAACATGTGGAAAGGCGGGAGACGATGAACGCACTACAGGAAGAAGCGCTGGAAGAGATGAAAGCGGCAATTTATGAATGGTTTGAGGAACAAGAGAAACGAAAGGACGTGGAGGGCGCTGTCAAGCGTACCACGCTGCAAGTGGGCATTTTTAACGACATTGTGCTGGATTATCGACCGGGTAGGACTAGCGTTGGCAGTTCGGATTTTAGAAGGAATGCTTCAGGGCGCAAGTCGATGAAGGCGTCTCCTTTTACGCAGGAGGAGGTCTTGCATGAGGTGCAGCCCCGGTTGACGAGCATCGTAAGGGAGAAACTGGACAAGTTGCATACGTCGGCCCTTATCGATTACCGATTTACCTTGAAGGGAAGATTCACAACGGCAGACGGGCCCGTGAGATTAACGCTGTTTGACATCGTATATGAAGAGAAAAAGCGGCAGCTTCTGGAGCGGGTTGAGTCCTATATCGAGCAAAAACTGGAGAAGGGCGCTTACCCGACAAAGCCGTTAGAAACTTTCTTTTTGACACGCCATCTGTTGGACCCGTATTTGTTCAACGAACCGGACGTCGGAAGGACGATTGCTATATTTGACCGGATTCAGGCGTTGAATAAAGAACGGGCGCAAGCGCTGAGGGAGCATCGAAGCGATATCATTCGAGCTTTAACCCACTGGACCGAGGAAGTATTCCTGCCACGTCACTATGATGTTACCCTTTCCGAATACAGAACCAATGAAAATGGAATCAAGCCGGATAAGGCTCTCAAGCATATGGATGAGCCGAACCAGCCTATCGATCTGCTGTTGTACGGCGCTGTGATGATTCTTCGTTACGAGCCAAGTTACAGTAAAGCCAAGGGCATGACTTTTCTGGAGCTTGCGAGGCAGCTGGGCAGCGGCAAAGCCGGACGCATGTTGAAGGAAGGTAGCGACACCTTCGCGCGAGAAGACGTTCATCTGCGTGACGAGTTGACTGAATGCAAGGCTAACGATGTGTTTTCCATCATTACGGTCGTTATTCGTAAAGAAGAGGCTGGTGCGTACGAACGGGCGATTTCGTTCATTCTCTCCCTACTCCGGAAGGGTTTCCCAAAAAGCTACAAAATCAAGCTAAAATCCAGCGTGAGAGAGGCATTACCCATTAAAGGACTTGCCAAATCCGATACGCATCGTTTTTTCGCAAATGCACTGGCCTATTCCGAGCTGTATCCGTTATTGGAGGAATACGCTCGTGAGGCGATGGAAGAGTTTGTGTGGTACGAGGATACGGAAGGTGAGAAAAGCGTCATGCCGGGCAGTTATGCCGTATTCGGGCTGGGACTCGCGGACGAGCGCTATTTTCCGTTGGTAGAGACCTACATGGCTCTTGTAGACGAGGAGCATCAGCTGGTGCAGGACAAGTTCACGGCTGTTTTCGCCGAGACCCATGGCATAACCGAACGCTCGATGCCCGCCTTGATCGCTTGCCTGCGTTGCTCTCATGATTCGCTGAAGCTGAGGATTCAGCCTGAACTGGAAAGTGAAGACAAGCTATCGCTATTGGTGCAGCATGTCGAGGCTTTGGCGGATTACGAGGCCGAACGAGTGCTGTATCCGATTTTGGGCAAGGCGGAGAAGCTGGCTGCATTGGCTCGAAAGGCGCAGGAACCGCGTAAGGAGCTGTTGCTTCGATTGCTAAAGGCAGCGGAACAAGCTTGACGATAGGGAGGCTATCCTGTGTGAAGATCATTTGCAAATTTGCATACCATGTCAAAAAACCTTGAGAAGACGATCGAAGTATTAAGAGCGTTAAGCGAAGGAGCATGCCGCGGCAGCTCCTTTTACTTTTTTCGCCGCTAGCCCCGTTACGGTGAACCTTACCATAAGTGACATGTGATAGATCTTTTGAAACAAGAAGCCGAAAACTTCTGAATTTTTGTAGAGATTTCAAACACGTTTATCATACACCTACAGCGATTGGGGATTAGAAAACTTATAACTGAGAGAGAATTCTGGAAAATACAACTGCAGTTGTTAGGAATGTATTTTAACACAAAGTTTTTGAACAAACGGGAAACGTTAGTTCAATGACAATAGCAGCAGTCTACTTATTTTTCAAAAGCTGGCGATTCTTCAATTCAAAAACCACGCTAAATCAACAGCTCCAGTCTGATACTTTATTTTCACTGAACAGCTCGTTTCTATTCAAGCGCTAATATAGTATAAATTAATGGAGAAAGCAAAAAATGTGCCTATTAATAACCAAAAAACGGAGGCAAAGTCATGAGTGAGATTGCTAAAACATCAAAACCACCTTATATGCAGTGATTTTTACATCTGAACGAACTGATGGAGATAACCAATATGCGGAAATGGCAGATGAAATGTTGAAACTCACTTATAAAACAAGAGTTTGTAAGGTTGAAAGGGATTATAGATTTGAAAGGGTCTGAACAAGTCGAGTATGGTGCGGGAAAAAGAGAAAGCCCATCACAGTAAGTTGAAAGTGATTCTTTTCCAACTTATTAGGGATGGGCTATCTTTGATTTTAATATCTTTCGGATACTCTTGGTATCAATATTGGGCACACATGAACTACGTCTATAATTCTTTTCTACAAATGAAGAATAGTCAGTTCCTTAGGGAAGCTTGTTAAGGTTTCCGCACCTTCAGCTGTAATAATCAGATCATCTTCGATACGTACACCCGCTAGTCCCGGTACATAAATCCCTGGCTCGACGGTGAACACATTGCCGATCTCGATAATGTCATCGTTCTGTCCATGGAGTGATGGATATTCATGAACATCCATACCCAGTCCGTGTCCGACACGGTGCAAGAAATATTCTCCGAATCCGGCTTCCTCAATCACATCACGCGCAGCTTTGTCGACAGAACCGAAGGGAGCTCCAGGATTGGAAGCAGCGATCCCAGCTTCGTTGGCAGCCAGCACGGTGTTATAGATCGTGATTAGCTTGTCGTCCACGGATTCAATAGCAAAGGTACGTGTAATATCAGAAGCATAACCATCAGCATACACCCCAATATCAAACATCAGGAAGTCGCCTGGCTGAATGACCCGGTTACCTGGAACACCGTGAGGCAGAGCAGTTTTCGGACCAGAAAGCACCATAGTGTCGAAGGAAGGGCCGGAAGCGCCAACCTTTTTCATTAGATATTCCAGTTCCGCTACTAAATCGTTTTCTGTAACGCCTGTTTTCACATGGGTAAGCACTCGGCGCAAAGCTTCCTCAACTAGCTCAGCGGCATGTTTCATGCGTTTAACTTCATCTGGGGTCTTTTTGGAGCGCATGCTGCGCAGCAATGGACCTATATCACTAAAACGTTCTGCTGGAACGGCTGCGGTTAGATGCTCAAAACGGGCTACTGAGAAATGTTCCTTCTCTATACCAAGAGTACCTAGCTTACTGCTGCCGAAACAATCTTTAAGCAGGTTATAGGGATTATCAGTGTCACTATGGGTTATGATTTTGGTGACCGAAGAAGCTGCTTGAGCCGCTTCTGCATCTAGTGCGGGGAGAATGAGCATTGGCTCTTCTCCGCGTATCAACAGCAGACCGAGAAAACGTTCATGCGGATCGCTGGCGAATCCGGTCAAGTAGTAGACATGTTTGGGATCTGTTACGAGCAGGGCATCAAGGCCTTCGCCCGCCATTTGCTGCTCTAGGCTTGTCAGAGCATTATTCATAGTTGGTGTTCCCCTTTCAACTTCACGATTAGAACTGCAATATTCCTATTATAGATCAAAAATAGACTAGACGCACGAGACGAACTACATCTATCGTTGGCTAATCATAACATGCCTATTCGCAAGCTTTCCGTAAACAAGGATGCATATTTGATCACCTATACTTTTAAAACCTGACAAGAAGCTTTTCTTGAGCCTACTAGTTGGTGTAACATAATCTTAAATATACTTCTCGTAAGGTTAGGCGGAAGCTTATAGGGGTACGGTTGTTGAGAGAGGAGTGATTCTTGGGATGAGAGGTAAAATTGCACTTGTAACTGGAGCGAATTCTGGTATGGGGCTAGCGACGACAGTTGAACTGGCTCGCAAGGGAGCCAAAGTAATTATGGTATGCCGTAATCGCCAGCGTGGAGAGGAAGCACTGGCTGCCGCCAAGCAAAAGAGCCACTCCGAGGATATCGAGCTGATGTTGTGTGATCTGGCCTCGCTGGAGAGCATTCGCAGTTTTGCGGAGGAATTCACCCGGAAATATCCGATTCTAGATATACTCATCAATAACGCTGGGGTAGTCACGATTAAGCGTCAGCTTACGAAGGACGGCTTTGAGATGGATCTTGGCGTGAACCATTTGGGTCATTTTTTGCTCACGAATCTGTTACTGGAGCCTTTAAAAGCAGCAGAGCAAGGCCGTATCGTTGTGGTTGCTTCCGGTGCTTACAAAATAGGTGCACTTCACTATGAAGATCCAACTCTCGCACGCCGTTTCAACCCCGCAAAAGCCTATGCTCGATCCAAGTTAGCCAATATACTGTTCACGAAAGAGTTGGCAGCACGCCTACAAGGGACAAGAGTAACGGTGAATTGCGTGCATCCAGGAGCAGTGGGCACAAATATAGGTGTTAACCGGGAGACAGGCTTTGGCAAGTCGATCCTTAAGCTGCTGTCATACTTCTT
This sequence comes from Paenibacillus sp. B2(2019), assembly GCF_008370385.1. Taxonomy (NCBI): domain Bacteria; kingdom Bacillati; phylum Bacillota; class Bacilli; order Caryophanales; family Paenibacillaceae; genus Paenibacillus; species Paenibacillus sp. B2(2019). The sequence goes on along the minus strand of NZ_VTZR01000012.1, from coordinate 136,593 downwards.
TTTAACTCCTGAACAAGGAGCCGATACTGCGATCTATTTGGCTACAGAATCGGATTTGCAAGAGGTAACCGGTCAATATTATTATCGACGAAAGAATCAGGAGCTGACTCCCAGAGCACAGAATAAACAAGAGGCGCAGCGGCTGTGGCAATGGAGCCAGGAGCAGGTCGGCCTGAGTTAATTAACACATTTGGAGGAATCAAGGGATGAATTGGGAGAATAGCAGGATTGAAGATGCAAAACCTACAGACTTAGCAGCTATTGTGGAGATTTATAACTCAACGATTGCTGGACGGATGGTAACTGCGGATCTGGAACCTATTACTGTTGCTGACAGAGAAAAATGGTTCAATGAGCATAACAGCCACCATCGTCCTTTATGGATACTTAGGCAGGGAGATGAGATTGCGGCATGGTTCAGCTTTCAATCCTTCTATGGTCGTCCAGCGTATAATGCAACAGTAGAAATTAGTGTATACGTGAGTGAAAAGTTCCGTGGTGGTGGAGCCGGTAGAATTCTTTTGAAAGAGGCCATTGAGAAAGCACCTAGTCTCGGCATTAAGAATCTAGTTGGTTTTGTGTTCGGACATAATGATCCAAGCCTTGGTTTGCTAGAAAAATTCGGTTTTAAGCAGTGGGGATTACTACCCGGTGTAGCTGAATTGGATGGTGTAGAACGTGATTTAGTGATTGTTGGACTTAAAATCTAACTGCCACAATTGAAACGCTTACATTTTGAGTGTTGAGCTTACGCTATTTGTGTCACAATCAATCCATATTTTTGACCAACGCTGCAAATCTCGGATAACTGTCTCCAAGGCAAGTCCTTTATCCGTTAAGGAATATTGGATTCGCACAGGTGTCTCAGGGAATACTTCTCGAAGGACAATCCCTTCCAGTTCCAGCTCTTTAAGTCGTTCGGAGAGCAATCTTCCGCTGATGGGTAAGGCTACTTCAATCACATTGAAACGTTGCGGTCCTTGGAGGAGCTGGTAGATAATTAAACCTGTCCAACGCCTGCCGATAATATCCATACTTTTTTGTAGCTGGGGACATAAATCAGTGGACTTCATATGGCTCACCTCTTAGTGAACATTATAAACGAAAAGACCAATAATTTAAACAAATTCCAATTTAATTCATTACTAGAAGGGATGATTGACAGTGGCTAAAAAAAAGAAAATGCCTACCACTCCGCGTCCTGCTGCGACCGATGCACCAGCTACGCTAAAAGACCTGTTGAGCAGTGATGTTCTTGGAAAGCTGAAGGCGCAATCTGATGCGTTGAAAGCGGAAGAGAATGACCGCAAGGAAGCTGCTCGTAAAGCGGTTGAGGATCAGAGAAAAGCTGAGCAAAAGCGGCTTGAGAATGATTTTGCACATCTGTTGGAGAACAGTAGTCAGGATTGGCACAAGTATAAATAACTGCTATAGCTAGCGGAAATAGATCATGTGATAAAGAGATGCCTATTAGGGTGTCTCTTTTTTAATGTAATTTATAAAATTCAATTGTTTTAAATTTTACTATACGAAAGGGTTGACCCTCAAAGTGGGCTTAGGTATAATCGAACATAGTGCAAATGAAAATCATTATCAATACCGATGATATCATCTATTTCCCAAACTATTTAACTATTAAACAGATAAGGAACAACTCATGAAACTAAAATATTTGTCCCTACTCCTAATAGTATTTTCATTTATATCTTTGTTTATAGGCGTAAAAGACATTTCACCTTTGGATCTTTTTTCGCTTACGGAATCTCAGATGCAGACTCTGCTAGTCAGCCGGATTCCACGCTTAGCTGCACTGATTATAGCTGGTGTAAGCATGAGTATTGCCGGATTAATTATGCAGCAATTATCACGAAATAAATTCGTTTCTCCCACTACGGCGGGCACGATGGATTCCGCGAAATTCGGTATTCTCGTGTCCCTGATGCTGTTCACAGGGGCGACACCAATGCAGAAGCTGCTCGTTGCTTTTGTTTTTGCCCTACTGGGAACATTTATATTTATGAGAATCTTAGATCGGATCAAGTTCAAGGATAGTATTTTTATCCCCCTGGTCGGACTCATGTTCGGGAACATTGTAGGCTCGATTACTACATTTTTTGCTTACAAAAATGATTTGGTTCAGAATATCTCGTCTTGGATGCTTGGCGATTTCTCAACGATTATTAAGGGTCAATATGAATTAATCTATATCAGTATTCCACTTGTCATTCTCGCGTATGTTTTCGCCAATAAGTTCACCGTTGCCGGTATGGGGGAGGATTTCTCCGTCAATCTCGGTATGAACTACAAAGCGGTCGTGAACGTAGGATTGGTGATTGTAGCGTTAATCTCTTCAGTTGTTATTTTAACCGTAGGTACGATTCCATTCCTGGGTCTTGTTGTACCTAACATAGTAACGCTATACATAGGCGATAACTTGAAAAAAAATCTGGCGCATACTGCCATTCTCGGTGCGGTGTTCCTCCTGTTCTGTGATATTCTGGGCAGGCTCATTATATATCCATACGAAATATCCATCAGTCTGACGGTAGGCGTCATCGGAAGTGGTCTATTTATCTACTTGCTGATGAGAAGAAAGGCGAATTAGTGATGAAGACGAAACTAACTATATTATCCTTAAGCGCTGTTGCTCTCATCGTCTTGTTTATGACCTATCATGTTATGGGGAATTGGGATTATGTTCTACCCAGTCGGGGGAGAAAGCTGGCGGCCATTTTAATTACCGGAGCGGTGATAGCTGTCTCTACCGTAGTTTTTCAGAGCATTACGAACAATCGGATTTTGACACCTAGTATTCTGGGGCTAGACTCTTTGTACATGTTGATCCAGACGTTCGGTGTATACGCCCTAGGCTCATCAAATATGACGTTTATGAATAAAAATGTGAATTTCTTGTTCTCAGCTTGCATCATGGTTCTGTTCTCAGGTGTGCTGTATAAGCTAATGTTCCGAAGAGAGGGTCAAAACATATACTTCCTGCTGCTCGTAGGACTTATTATGGGGACGATGTTCCAGAGTGCATCTTCTTTTATGGAAGTGCTCATTGATCCGAATGAATTCCTGATTCTACAAGGAAAAATGTTCGCCAGCTTCAACAACGTCAGCAGTGATCTACTGATATTGTCTACAGTTGTTCTGGCGCTAACTACGCTGTATTTCATGCGATTTGTGAAGTACTTAGATGTTATTTCTTTAGGAAAAGATGAAGCCATTAACTTAGGGATCAATTATGACTATGTAGTCAAAAGGCTGTTAGTTATTGTATCCATCTACGTTTCGATATCAACGGCTTTAGTAGGACCGATCACTTTCTTGGGTTTACTAGTAGCCAATGTGGGGCATCAGTTGTTCCGTACGTATAAGCATTCCTATCTGATTCCCGGCACGATTTTGCTAAGCATTATTGCTCTTGTCGGGGGACAGTTTCTAGTTGAACGTGTGTTTGGATTCACTACTACGGTTAGTGTAATCATTAATTTTGCAGGTGGCGTCTACTTTGTCTATCTGCTGTTAAAGGAGAATAAGTCGTGGTAGAAGTTAAGCATGTAACCAAGCGTTATGGCGGAGTTACCGTCGTTGACGATGTGTCTTTATCCATTAAAAAGGGTACTATTACCTCGTTTATCGGCCCTAACGGAGCTGGTAAAAGCACGTTGCTCTCCATGATCAGTAGACTTATCTCCAAAGACGCGGGTGAAGTACTGATCGAAGGAAAGGAAATTGGCAGCTGTATGAGTAATGAACTAGCTCGTAAAATATCGGTGCTAAAGCAGTCCAATCATATCAGCGTTCGTCTTACCGTGAAGGAACTTGTTTCTTTCGGAAGGTTCCCTTATTCACAGGGAAAGCTCACACCTGAGGATCGAGCGTTCGTTGACGAAGCGATTGCTTATATGGACCTCCAAGAGATGCAGGATAAATATATTGATCAGCTTAGCGGTGGACAACGTCAGAGAGCGTATATTGCAATGGTTATGGCTCAGGACACTGAGTATATTTTGCTCGATGAACCACTCAACAATCTGGATATGAAGCATTCTGTACAAATTATGAAGGTGTTACGCCGATTGGTAGAAGAGAAGGGTAAGACGATTGTGCTCGTCATTCATGATATTAATTTTGCTTCTTGTTACTCTGACTACATTGTAGCGCTCAAGAATGGACGGGTAGCTTCATCGGGTACGGTGGATGAAATTATTGATACTGCAGTGCTTAGGGATGTATATGACATGGATATCCCTATAGAAACAATAGGTGGTCGTAAAATTGGTGTCTATTTTTAAACAAGACGCCGTTTATATTCGGAAATTATTATGACGTAACGCTAGAAGTGATAGGCGCCAGCTTCTTGACGTATACGCGAATAATTCAAATAGCTTGACTATAAATTATAGGGGTGAATATTTTGAAGAAGAACGTATCTTTACTAATCATGACAGTGTTTCTTGCCGTAATCTTGGCGGCCTGTGGCTCCAATAATGCAGCAATTTCAGATAATAATACAGCAGCGGCAGGCAATACAGAGGCTACTACTGCACCGAATACAGAATCCAAAGAGCTTACTATTAAGCATGAACTTGGAGAAATTACGATTAAGACTAACCCGCAGAAAGTGGTTGTATTTGACTTCGGTACACTCGATACTTTGGATAAACTGGGCGTAGAGGTGACTGGAGTGCCTCAAAGCAATGTACCCTCTTATCTCTCTAAATATAGCGATGCCAAATATGAGAATGTCGGTGGTTTGAAAGAGCCTGACTTCGAAAAAATAAATAGTCTTTCTCCTGATCTGATCATCATTTCCGGCAGACAGCAAGATTCTTATGATGAATTCAGCAAAATTGCACCTACATTGTACGTTGCTGTAGATAATGCGAATTACATGGAATCCTTCACGAAAAATGTGAAGACGCTGGGCCAAATTTTTGGCAAGGAAGCTGAAGTAGAAGCTGAGCTTGCGACTATTACTGACTCCGTTAAAGCTCTGAATGAGAAAGCTAAAGCCGATGGTAAAAAATCTCTTATTATTCTTGCCAATGAAGGAAAAATCAGTGCTTATGGTTCAGGTTCACGTTTTGGTATTATCCATGATGTATTCGGATTTGCACAGGCGGATGATAAAATCGAAGTATCCACTCATGGTCAAAGCGTATCTTACGAATATGTAGCCGACAAGAATCCGGATTATCTGTTCGTAGTGGATAGAGATGCGGCTGTGAAGAGTGATGGCAGCAAATCCGGTTCAGCGAAGGATGCAGTTGAGAACGATCTCGTGAAGAACACAAATGCTTTTAAAAACGGTAAAATCATTTACCTTGATCCTAACTACTGGTACTTGTCCGGTGGCGGTTTAATCTCTGTTAGTGAAATGCTCAAAGAAGTTGAGGTTGTTCTGTAAGCAGAGTAACCTGGGGAATTGAACGATCAATAAATATTCCGATGATTATTAACAAGCCTGTTGGCAGGAGTAAACCTCCTTGTCAGCAGGCTTTTTTGCTTTTTTCCATAGAATTACTGGTATATTCATACTAGTTGCTAAATTTAGCTGTAACTTTTTATGCGAGTATACGTGGTTAGGTTAAGGGGGGAGTGCATGAAGCGAAATTCACTGGATGAAATATATCAGATGTATGTGATGGATATTTACCGCTATTTGCGCTCCCTTTGTGGTGATCATCATGCGGCCGAAGATTTAATGCAGGAGACCTTTTACCGTGCTTATTTATATTTGGAGGATTGTAAAGACGAGAAGATTAAGCCGTGGTTGTTCCGTGTCGCGTACAATGCCTTCGTAGATTATAAGCGGAAGGAAGGACGCAGTACTGTTCAGAGTGAGGATTTTTTTAAACAGCTCGCCCATCCAGATACCACGGAAAGCACGCTGCTTCGGCAGGAACGTTGGGAAGAAATGAGGATTGCGATAGGTGAGCTACCGGACAATCAGAGGCATGCACTGCTGCTACATGATTTTCATGGTCTTAGTTATCTGGAGGCATCGGACATTATGAATGTGGGTCTGTCCCAATATAAGATATTGATTTTTCGGGCTAGACAGAAGCTGCGTGAAGCAGAGCGGAGGAGGAATGAACATGAGTGAGGAGTTCAAGGAGAAGTTAAGAAGGTACGGCGAAGGTACCCTTGCTGACGAGGATAGGGATGTAGTAGAGCGCGAACTGGAGAAGATGGAAGCTTATCAGGCTTATCTGGATGAACTCATGGGTGAAGAAAAGCCGGCTTCAAGTGAGGATAAGAGCATAAAATACGGAAAGAGTAAAAGAGACAGACCTGGCAAGGAAAAAAAGATCATCCGCCGTGGTAAATGGAGAGCTCGGATATCGAATACTTTAACGGTAATTTCTGCGTTCTTAATTTTCTTGATTATCAGCAGTGTCATCACCGCGATATTTTATGGCACTGGAGAAAGAGGAGAGACTTACCGTGATGTTGTTTCTTCCGCTATTGCTGTCTCACAGCCGAATACGATTGTACATTTGAGTAGTGGTACAGGTCCATTTTTTAGTCTGAATCTGACAAGTAAGATAGAGAAAAAAGTGGGAGATGAACAAATTACTGTTGGAGATTATTCCATGAAACTTCTATTTGGCTGGGCTAGGCTCTACAACTATTCCTGGACGAATGAGAGTAGAAGTGTTGGTTATTACTTTGTATATCCACAGGGGGAGCAATCTGCGACAAATAGTATGACTGATAACAGTGAGTGGGAGAAGCTTAAGAAGCTCCCGGAAGGAACCGTAGCGGAAGCTTACTTGTCTTTTAACCAATTATTTACGACAGATGAGTTGTTGAAGAAGTTTGAGCCTAAGAATCTTCAGCCTTTGTGGTTTGCGGCAGATACAGGTCCACGGACACGACAGCCAGTAGTTAATGATCCATTAGGGTTTCCATATATGCCAATTTGGCATGCGGATGATATGAAAGTGACGCAGGAATCGAGGGAGAAGCGAGGATGGTTTGGAGGGGTGACTAGCCGTTCGAGTAGTTCTCCATCTGTTAACTCATATGGTGATGGTGAACTGCGTAATGCAAACTTCCTCAAGACGCTGCACTTGATGCAGGAGTATAAATCCATCTCCAAAAGGGTGATTCCATTCATTGATCTGGATGATTCCATTAGATATATAGAGAAGAATGGAGTTAAGCTCTATGGAGCTGTTGTAACCGGTCCGGTGAAAGAACTGCTCAAGTTGAGGGAAGAAACATGGGTCAGCAGAATGCATGTTGGGGAAGTAAGGCTGTGGAATTGGCAGGATAGAGAGAACTAGCTGCGGAGTGGAAGAAGTCACAGAACTTGCTTCTCGCTTAAGCAAATCGTACAATTATTTGAATATTAGATTTATGAATAAGTATGATAACCAAAGTTGAGGATGATAGATTAGGAGCTGAGATTTATGAAAGTAGGAGTCGTATCTGATACACATATGTCAAGAATGGCTAAGTCTCTGCCAAAGGCGTTGATAGCAGAGTTTCAAAATGTGGATTTAATCTTGCATCTCGGTGATTGGGTGAGTATGGGAATCTATGATTTACTGTCAGAACTAGCACCGGTAGAGGGGATTGCCGGAAATAATGATGGGGATGAGATCATTGCGCGTTTCGGAGAGCGCAAGATCATTACCCTTGAAGGAATCCGGATTGGCATGGTACATGGACATACGCCACATTCCCGTAAAGGAACGGATGGGAACGCCCTGCTTGCTTTTGCGAATGATGAGGTGGATTGTATTCTCTTTGGTCATTCACATCAGCCCTTGCTAAGAGAGGAGAATGGCATCCTGCTATTTAATCCTGGTTCTCCTACAGATAAGCGGCGTGAGAAATTGTATTCTTTCGGAATTTTAGATATCGAAGCGGGTAAAGTTAGTGCCCGGCATGTGTTCTATGATTCAAAGGAATAAGGCTCAATTGTCCAAATCATTCGGCGTTCTCTCCATGGTGAACGGCTCGGTAACCATTTACAATGAGGTTAAAACGGGCGAAGCCGGAAAGTGAGCACTGATGATGAACAATTATCGGATAGAACGAGTGGTTCTGGATGATTTAGAACGGCTCATCCCATTATTTGATGAGTATCGAGTATTTTATAGAGCAGCCTCAGATCGGGAAGGTGCACGCGTCTTCTTAGCCGACAGACTAAAGCTGAATGAATCTGTGATCCTTATGGTGGTTGAGGGGGAAGGCGATGAGAAACGCGCGTGGGGCTTCACACAGCTCTATCCTTCTTTTTCATCGGTTACGATGGAGCGCCTCTGGATACTGAATGATTTGTTCGTTACTGCAGAAATCTGAGGGCAAGGGCTAGGTGCTATGCTGCTGGAAAGTGCTAGAGATTATGCGGTCTCTACGAATACGAAGGGCTTATCCCTGACAACGATGACAGAGAATGTGGGGGCGCAGCGGTTATATGAAGCGCATGGCTACATTCGGGATGATGAATTTTTTACCTATAACCTTTTTTTCTAAAGCAGCTAGAGAGAAAGACGAGTAAGGGGCGTTAAAGTGGAAACAAGTCATAAGTTGGCAATCTTTTTTGATCTCGATGATACGTTGTATGATCATCTGGTACCATTTAAAGAAGCGGTACGGGAAGTGCTCAGCCCAGATGAGAGTAGTCTGGACTTTGCGGAATTATTTTATAAAGTGAGACATCATAGCGATGAGTTGTGGCCGATGTATTTGCGCGGTGAGATTCCGCTTGAAGAGACGAGGGTGCGCCGTTTGGAGCTTGCTTTTGCCGAGTATGGTTTGCAGATTGATCGTGATCAAGCCACAGCGGTTCAAGCGGCATATATTGGACGTCAATATACGATTCAGATGATTGATAGCGTGCGTGAGCATCTTGAACGATTTATTGCAGACGGTCATAAGGTAGGCATAATTACGAATGGACCGAAGGATCATCAGATGAGTAAGATTCGTGGGCTAGGCTTAGATCAGATTATTCCCGAGGACATGATCTTTATTTCTGATGCTGTAGGTCTTGCTAAACCGGACCCGGAAATATTCATACACGTAAACCAAAAGACGGGTACTATGGCGGACAATTCGCTTTATATAGGGGATACTTGGGCTAACGATGTAGTTGGAGCACTTGCGGCTGGATGGAAGGTTTGCTGGTACAATCCGAGAGGCAGACAGCCGGCTACGGATCATAAGCCTAGTTATATTTTTACTAATTATAAGGAATTTGGCGAGCTTCCTCTTGTGTGAGAGAACAAGTCCTCCAAAGATATTAATAAGCCATGCGAGAGAAATCTGCGCATGGCTTTCATTTTTTTATAACTAATTTCCAGATAGTTGGATGCCGCGCCACCCGCTTACATCGCATTGTCCATGTTCGTTGTTACCCACAGCAACCACCGTACCGTCCGATTTAAGACCGATGGTATGAGTGCAACCTGCCGCTACCGCCACCATATCGCGCCAGTCACTTACATTGCATTCGCCGTGCTTATTCCAACCGACAGCAGCCACTGTACCGTCTGATTTAAGACCGAGAGTATGATGACTACCTGCCGCTATAGCCACAATATTATGCCAGCCGTTTACATTGCATTGGCCTTCATGATTTCGACCCGCAGCAATCACCGTACCGTCCGATTTAAGCAGGGCGGTATGAAGGTAACCCGCCGCTATAGCTACTATGTCATGCCAATCACTTACATTGCGTTGGCCATACCGATTATTACCCACAATTGTCACCGTGCTGTCCGTTTTAAGCCCAACGGTATGCCAATCACCCGCTGCAACTGCTACTATATCACGCCATTCACTAACATTGCATTGGCCTTCATTATTTCGACCCACAGCAACCACCGTGCCATCCGATTTAAGTCCGACGGTACGACGCCAACCCGCGGCTACCGCCACAATATCAGCCCAGCCGCTTACATCGCATTGGTCGTACTTATTCCAACCCACAGCAACCACCGTACCATCCGATTTAAGCCCGATGGTATGAGCATTACCGGTATGAGCATTACCCGCTGCAACCGCCATAATATCGCACCAGTCGCTTACATCACATTGGCCGTATTTATTATCACCCACAGCCGTCACCGTGCCGTCCGATTTAAGGAGGGCGGTATGACGATAGCCCGCCGCTATGGAAGGTAGGGGTTTCACAAGGTTCATAAATCTCGCTCCTTCTATCCAAAAAAAAGCTTGCTCCCTAGAAAGCCAGCTTCGGCTCAATGGGGCAAGCTTTTTCGTTTACTCTGCGAAGCTGTACGTTGGATCTGTCAGGTTCATTCTTTCTTTTATGCCTTTAGTGGCATAGATTTTGTTGTCGTCGGTAATAAAGAAAGCTTCAACATCATCAGGTAAAGATTCAAGATATTTCATGCCCTCCTCGATTCCCATCAGGAATACCCCAGTGGATAAGGCATCCGCATCTGTTGCATTCGGGCTCATAATGGTAAGGCTTTTGAGACCGTTCTGTGAGGGATATCCTGTGCGTGGATCAAGGATATGATGGTAACGAATATTGTCCTGCATAAAATACCGTTCGTAAACACCAGAAGCATCGATGACCTCATCTGAGATTTTAATTGTTCCTAGCTGTGTGCCACGGCTTTGATCTGGATCCTGTAATCCGATATTCCATTCCGTTCCGTTTGGCTTCTTACCGAGTGCAATAATACTGCTGCCTCCGAGGTTAATCATAGCGCTATTTAGACCTTGCTCTTTCAAATAATCAGCGATACGGTCAGCAGCATAACCTTTACCAATGCCGCCCAGATCTAGCACCATATTTTCCTTCATCAGCTTTACAGTTTTCGCAGCTTCATCAATTTCAACGTCCTTGTAATTGGTTAGGCTCTTCGCTTTATCAATTTCAGCTTGGGGAGGGACCTTATCTCCACCGCTACCGATATTCCAAAGATCGATTAACGGACCGATTGTAGGATCAAATAGCCCGTCCATTTCCTTTGCGTATTGTATGGATTGTTTAATTACATCCAGGGTCTCGTCAGAAACAACAACCGCTTCTTTTCCTGCTGCCTGATTGACTGCGTAAGTCTCTCCACCTTCTTTGGTGCGGCTAAGCTCCATATCCATTCGCTCCAGCATCTGCTGGATATCATCCATATTTTTCTGTTCTACTGTAGCACCGAACACTTTGATATTCACAACAGTGTCATAAATATAAAAGGTTTGAGAGAGAGACTTTTCCTCTCCTTTTCCGGATGTTGTTGCGCTACCCGTAGTTCCCGCTGTTTTATCGTCCTTATCCTTAGTAATTAGCCAAGCGCCGACAGCTATGACGACGATGACGATGACAACTAGGATCAGCGTCGTTTTTTTGTTCTTGAACATATTCCACCATCCATAACGTTAGTTTCTAAAACAAAACACATTATTTATATCATACCCCAGATAACAAGCTGATGGAAATCAATTTCATGACATATTAAGGGATAAGTCGGCCAGCATAGCAAAAAAGCCCCGTATCCGAATTCGGAGCGGCGCTGCAGATTTAGAATAAAACGATGCTACTTAATCGAGCATAAATTCACTATATTTATTCTTACGAGGATTTAATACGAAGAGGATGCCCTTGGCATATCCGCTAACGGCTTTGAAATTCCGTTTTAGGGTTGCTTTAGCCGTCAGACAAGTCAGTGTCCAGATCAAAGCAGCATAATTCATAAATGGAGCTCTTCGCAAGTTGAGTAGATAGTAGTGATTAACGGCTGTAGCTTGTGCTACAACGCCCGCCTTATCGCGAGAACCTGGCGACTCATGATGAATGATTTTCATTGCGGGGTTGATCACAAGCTTGCCATAGCGGCTGGCTAAATGGGATAGATAAATATCCTCGGCTATGGAATAGCTTGTCATCCAAGGATAGGGTTTAATATCACGCAGTGCCGAGCGCCGGAATGACATATTACAACCGTGAAAAAAATCCGTATCAAACACATGCTGCTTCTCTCCCCAAAGAGATTGCGAGCCTGCAAACATACTTGCTGACAATCTGCCTGGTGATCCGGACATTTGACCGGTTAGCATACCGAATAGCCTGCTTGGCATGCTACTATGTATGCCTTTGGCTACACCACCTACACCGACAATGGAATCGTCAGCTGCATAAGTATCTAGCAGTCGTCGAATATATAAGGAGTCGTCTAACTCTGCATCGTCATCTAAGTGGAGCACAATTTCTGCATGGATCAGTCCTAGCGCTTCGTAACGGGAAAGCCAGAGGCCAGGCTTAGTTTTGTGATGATAATGAAGTTTAGCTTGCGGTAATCCAGTTAGTATTTCATGATAATAGGCTAGTCTGTCCTCAGGGATCTCACCGTCGTCCACAATCCATAGCTCGATGGAGATGTCCTCAAGCTGTGTCTGCTTGCCAATGGACTCTATGCACACCGTAAGGTCATCGATTCGGTTACGGGTGGGAATCACTATAGATAGATCATACATATCTTGAATCTCCCTTCAGGACTTCATTCGTCCGCTACTCTGAATGCATTCTTCCGGCGAAATGGTTACCTTGATTCTATCGTTCCTGAAGAAGAGCGTATATACCACTTTCGTATACTTTTAGTTGGGGTTCAGGTCTAAAGAGATCTTTTTGAAAATAAAAGTTAAGTTTGTATTTTTCGGTTTTTAACTATATAATAGTAAGCGACGAATATTTAGTTATCAATCTTATTCAGCAGTTACAAATGAACAATAATATTAGGAGGTTTTTTTCATGAGAATAGATATTTGGTCCGATTATGCGTGTCCATTTTGTTATATTGGTAAAAGACGTTTGGAGAATGCGCTGAGTCAATTTCCGAACCGTGATCAAGTAGAGGTGGTATTCCGTAGCTTTCAACTAGATCCACATGCGAAAGTGAATGAGACTAAGAGTATTCATGAGATGCTGGCTTCCAAATACGGTATGACGATTGAGAAAGCAAAAGCAATGAACGCACAGCTAGCTGAGCAAGCACAAGATGTGGGGTTGAATTTTCAATTCGATACGATGAAGCATACGAATACTTTCGATAGCCACCGCCTGAGTCACTTTGCAAGCTCAAAAGGAAAAGGTGCAGAAATGTCCGAACGTCTGCTACGTGCCTACTTTACTGATTCATTGAATCTTGGAGATCGTAGTGTACTTGCTACACTTGCTGCTGAGGTAGGGCTGGATCAGGCAGAAGTTGTGGCAATGCTGGAGACAGATGCTTATACAGCTGAAGTGAATGGTGATATCGAAGAAGGAAGTCGTCTTAATATTACCGGTGTACCATTCTTCGTGTTCAACAATAAATATGCGTTATCTGGTGCACAGCCAGGACCTGTATTTACAGAGGTGTTGGATACTGTGTGGGCGGAGGAGCAAGCAGGGCCAACGCTGCAGGTGGTTGGAAATGGAAAATCCGAAGTCTCCACGGATGATGGCTGCGCGGACGGATCTTGCAATATATAAAGTTCGTATAGTGTGAAGAAGAAGAGATGGGGAAGTTTCCATTTCTTCTTTTCTTTATTCCGAAACTCTGCTCTGTTTTACACACTAAAAAGACAAGCGCCCCCGAATCTATCCCGGAGCGCTTGTCTTTTTATGATGTGTTTATCTAAAAGAAGTGATAAAGCTTGTGAACAAGGTGCGGACATCGTACTGATGTTGATTGATTGGCTCGATAGGCCGGTTAATGCCGAGCAATGTGTATATTGCAGTTCTTGCTGCTCGGATCGAGTATTCTTCCGTGAATACAACATCATCTGGAATTTCGCAATATTGGCCAACGAAGGCAAGGTTAGTAGAGCCTTCAGGAACTACTTTAGGTCGGTCACTGTTTAATCTAGGCATGAATTGTGAAGTGATATAAGGCATCATACATGGAATACAATTTGCAGTTGCCATGATCTCGTCCTTATGTTCTTCGAAATGAAGATGACCGATTAATTCTTCCATAATTTCTTCTCCGGTACATTCGCTCATTTTCTTCTTCACGAAGTCACCTACGTTGTCAGGGTACAAACCGTAGCCCCAGAATACTTTTACATGCTCCGGTTGATTGCGGAAATGCGGTTGGAAGGCTAAGACAACGGACATCAACCAGCTCGAATCTTTAAAGGTAACCAATGCGCCAGTACCCGCACGATTGCGAGTGAATTTCTCCATGAGATCGAAGAATTTGGAATCTTGGAAGGTCACGGTAAATGACTCCCATTTCGAACCATCTATATGATCATCGAAGGATGACGGATTGCCGAGACCTTGTTTTTTGGCGGCGATGTTCTCCCATAATTTCCATGAGCTACCCTTTCCGTTGAGACGTGGGGCAGAGGTCATGGATCCAAGGCTGGAGCCTTCGGTCATGGAGCCGTTCGTGACGATTACGATATCGTCTTCGCTTATGTTGATAACGTCTGCAACACCTTGGCGTAGGACGTTCATTTGAGTTACGGTAATGCCATCTCCGTCTTTGAACTGCAGGTCAGTTACTGTACATTTTAGTGTAAAGTCTACGCCGAAGCCTTCGAGATATTTGTGCATAGGTAAGATGATGGAATCATACTGGTTATATGGAGTGCGTGTTACGCCTTCCAGGGTTTGAATTCTTGGGAACTCATGTACGAAGCGAATCATATATCGTTTAAGCTCTACCGCGCTATGCCAAGGTTGGAAGGCGAAAGTAGTAGCCCACATATACCAGAAGTTGGTGGTGAAAAAGTGTGGACCAAACCAGTCGTTAATCCGAGCTTTTCCCATTTTTTCTTCCGGTGTAATAATCAATTTACCCATCGCAAGCCGGTCAGCCATATCGAAGCCCATGGATAATACATCTTCCACTTCACCGTTGCGGTTAACGAGTCTAGCGTTAGCATGTGTTGGATTGGCGGTATCGAATTCTATAATCTCTTCTCTAACGGATTTCTCAGGATGGTCGAGGGAGGGAATCGACATGAGTAAATCCCATGTATTCTCATAGGTCTCATCGTTGAGCATCCGGCCACCGCGAATGACATAACCGTGCTCAGCGTCACCTGCGCCGTCGTTGCTGCCACCGAGAATCTTCATCTCTTCAATAATGTGAATGTTCTGTCCCGGAAAGTCACAGTCTCTGACCAGGTAAGCCGCGCCCGCTAGGGATGCAATTCCGCCACCGACAAAATAAACCTGTTTATTACCGTACTCTTTTTTCACAATGGTCGCCTCCAAGTTGTTGTTGAAATAATCACACTCTTAATGTAAACCAACTCCAATTTTGAAGGTATAATCAATCCTTTTAGAGTGTATGGATTTTAGTCATTACGGTCTATGTGTCTAGTTTTTAGACAAAAAAACCGCTGAACCCAAAGGTTACAACGGCTTGTTCTCATATTTGTGCAAAGCTTTTAGAAAATTCCCCTCAATGAGTACACTTAGCTTCTCGATAATGTGATCCGGATGCTCCTTCATCCCGTCTCTCATCCACTGAATGACAAGGCCTGTGAAGGCCAGTGTATAGAAGTTAGCAATGAAATGTTTATCTTCGTGGCTAACCTCCATCCCGGCGGACAGTTCGTTTATGACACCCATAATGAGATCATTCGTCACTTCGTATAGATACGCATCCAGATGATTTCTGCCCAGTGAGTTCAAGGTGTTGCAGCAAAAGGTTTTATTTCGTTCGATATAGCAGAAGATTCTATAAAAACCGTCCGTCCACGTACTGTAGCTACGATACTGGGCGATGCTCTCTACAGCCTCAGTCTTATAGATCCAACCGAGTAAATCAAATATATCTTGAAAATGATAATAGAAAGTTTGTCGATTTAGTCCGCAATGGTCCACGAGCTGTTTGACTGTAATTTTATTGAGCGACGTATGTTCCATTAGTTCTTTTAAGGAATGGGACAATGCATTTTTGGTTAGAAAAGAATTGGACAACGATCGATCATCTCCTCCGTTCAAGCTTTCGGCCACTGCTTAACTAGCAGACGAATTCCTTCCGCCAATAATCCGAGTGCAAATCCTCCACATGTAAAAAAGAAAAAAGCAAGGAGTCCCGCGAGATCCTCCCAACCGGACATCTCTCTATAGGTGTAGCTTAGCATAATTACTGAACCGATGATTATTCCTGTTGTAGTGATTAACCAGAGTAGACGAGCTCCGAACCACGCTAAGACGTTAACGATACCAGATACAATAATGGAAAAGAGTGCGAAGCGCAGCAAGAGTGTGACATCTAATGTATGAGCCATCATAACGAATCTGTGCAGAATGAAAAGCAGCCACAGAAAAACACCATAAACAGCCATCCAGATAAACCAACGGTTACTTTTGGTAGCAGGCAGGAATTTCATTTCTGGCTCACCTCTTTTTCCAAAGTACGAACGGTGTGCAGTAGGGATTATACGGAGAAAGATTCCAGTTCTTCTACACTTTGCAGAAGATGATTCAGCAGGTTCGGAATGTCCTCCATCTGCTCCTCCGTGATTTGCCTTTTGAATCGCAGCTCGATGCAGTTGTTGTAGGTTTCACCTTCTTGACCATAAATGAAGCTTAAAGATTGCACGGGCTGGAATTCAGGCCCCCAGATCGCTTTGAGAATACTCTCGATCGCCTGACATTCAGCAGGGATATCTTCGATCTCCATATAAAAACGTAACGAAAGATTGCAGCCGGGATCCGTGTTAGGCACTTCCAATATTTCATCGCTAAGATCTTTCACAGATGAAGTAAGAAAGACTTCGGCGGTTACGCTCTTGCCAGCCGTCAATTGGAAGGAAAGGCTAAATTCTCTGGACATCGATGCCATATTCAGAAGGTCGGAACGATCCGTAACTACTAGAATTCCGTCCAAATTATCGTAATCGTAGATTTGGTTCTCAAAAGCAATTTTAATATTATCGAAGACAGTAGGATGGAACAATAATGGCACCTTCTTTTGTTTATTAGTATTGTAACATGATCTAAATAGAAGTGAAAAAGATGCCCAGGGACCATATGGACCGGGCATCTTTCGCTTGTTACTCCATGACCTTGAACATGCCCGTCATACCCGGGGCATGATTCTGAAAGCCGTATCGTTCGTAAAAGGTATCATTCCCATGTGATGCGAAAAGTCCGACGAACGCGCCAGAAAAACAATGAGATCGAATATAGTGTAGTAGCTGCTCAATGATGACATTACCAATGCCTTGGCCCTGAAATTCGGGAAGCACGGCTACGTCCTGAATATAGAAATACATATGACCATCGCCGACGATCCGCCCCATACCGATAACCTTGTCTTCCTGTACAACGACCATACCATAGACCGAATGAGCCAGAGAGGCTGCGGTCATTTCCGTGTTCACGTTCCCCCAACCGACAGCTTCCCATAAGGAGGCATGCTCCTCAGTCGTGGGTAAACGTTCAATACATTCATAATGATGTGCTGTTGTCATAGCTAATCACCCATTCTTTGTTAAGTTATTGTAGCGATTGTAGTGTAGTAAGCTCCACTGTAATCAGCCCCCTTAGGATGAATGGGTATTCACTGTGATCTTGTTAGTTCGTAGGTGCAGGTGCGGTATATTTCAGGAATGTCTTCGGAATCGGGCTTTCGAAGGTCATTAACTCTCCTGTAGTAGGATGAATAAAAGAAAGTACACGAGCATGCAGACCGAGACGGCCTACCGTTTTGGTCTCTGCACCATACTTCTTGTCTCCTGCAATCGGATGGCCGATATCTGCCATATGAACACGAATCTGATTTTTGCGTCCAGTTTCAAGCTTTACCTCAAGTAACGAGAAGTGGCGGTTCGCCTGAATGAGCTTATAATGTGTGATCGCATGTAGACCATCGCCTTCATGAGGACTGGAGTACATTTTCAGGGTAGAGGTTTCTTTTAGCCAAGAGCTCACTGTACCTTCAGGTCTTTTAACGGCGCCTTCGACTAGAGCTACGTATGAACGTTCTTTCACGGTATCCTTCCACGTAGTTTGCAGTGCTTGCTGGATCCGTTCGCTTTTGGCAAACATCATTACCCCAGACGTATCGCGGTCCAAGCGATGCACGACAAAAATTCGATTCTTAGGATTGCTGATGCGGACATGCTCCATAAGCTGGCGGTAAGCTGTTAATTCATTTTCTTCCGCAGTGGCAATCGACAGCAGTCCAGCATCCTTCTGAATAATGATTAGATCATCATCTTCATGGACGATGGTGAGTCCGATCATTTCCGCTACTTGTACAGGCTTTTCTTGATCAATCGTCACAGTTTGACCCGGATGCAATTGAAAATTATGCTGTGTGACTACTTTGCCATTCACTGCTACTTGTCCACGCGAGAGGATAGATTTAATAGCATTTCGTCCACGGCCTGTGATATGGACGAGTAAGAAGGGTAACAGCTCAGAAGGTTCATTTACTGTAAAAGACTTGGGTGCTGCGGGTGCTTTAGCTTTATGATTAAGCTTGCCATTTGGCTTGCTGTGGGAATTGCTGTGGGAACGAGTACCTCTTTTGGCTGTTTCTTTAGGATTTCTTCTTGTGTTCATGACTGCATTCTCCGTCCTTTAATATTGTACTCCTCAATATACCATGGGCGGTTAAGAAATACTATGTGAAGGGCAGCAAGAAACGAATTCGATTTATAGATAGAATAGCTGAGCTAGTCCTATCAGCAGGAATAAGCTGAAATATATCCAACCGATCACATTAGCGTATTTCTTTTCCCGGTGCATAGCATTGACTGCATATATTTTAGTATCCACAGTAAGCAACAGAACACTGGAGATCAGCAGCGCAACAATTACGTAGGTTAGCTGGTGATAGAGCATAGTAGAGCCTCCTATAAAGGTCATTTAATTTTGTTTAAGACCTACTCTGTCGATGTGAGTTTTCAACTTAACTTCAATACTGAGGTTGGAATACTGCTGCTCCCAGTCATGTTTGTCACGAACATGGGCTTTCCAGTAGGAGGGAGCATATGCACGAATATATTCACCCATGCCAAAGACATCGGAATGCGCTTGTTGAGTTTCTTTGATAAGGTGGTTGAAAATACCGATCACTCTCTTTTGAAAGATATCTTCAATCTTTTCTAAAGAACGGCTGGAATCGATAGGGATATCATTACGTAAATGCTCATCTAGAGCCGCCTCTAAAGAGAGGTTATAGGTGATGTGAGGTTTGCCCTCTTTGAATTGAACTTTCACCCTCGTGAACCGGTCGTTGACCTTGAGCATCACCGGACCGAATTCTTCAGCATTGAAAAGATCAGAGTATCCCCCGGGATTAATGCCCTTCATGGCCATATACGCGCCAATTTCAATGGGAAGCGTCGAACCCACCATTAATCCACCACTAAAGTAAGCTAGGCCTTTAATCATGATATTGTCTTCCTGATGTAATGAGACGTAAGGCAGATAACCACTTTCGCCCCATTTGGTATCTGCTGACCAGAATACACCTATATAATCAGCAGGAAATTTTCCTGATGTTACTGCTTTTTCCATGGTGGAGAGAATGTAGAGGGTCGGCACTCGCTGCAGCGGAGGATTAATATTCATGAATTTGGCAGCTTCCCCTTCGGATACTAGCAGCCAGGTCCGGCGACGAACTTCTGGATTTCGCCGCAAATAATCATTTAAGTCATCCATGCTTTTTCTTGCTATGTCCTCACTAATAATAATCACTCGTAAATGAATTAGATAACGTGGATCAGAAATTTGCTGCTGCAAATTGTTCATGGCGTCATCTAATGTGTACCCGTAAACTTCTACGACCCATACTGGATTTTGATTCCCGCCTCCGCCTTCACCTCCACTGCCTGGTCCGAGTGGAACTCTTCCCGGAACCGCAATTTGGGCGGTTACACGAATTTGGGGTAGGTTAATATTTGCGCTTTTAAGATGAGTGGTTTGGTCATCATTTGTTTTGCTGTCTGAAGGGACGGAATCAATGGATAACCCTAGCACCAATGCACGATCTTCAATTTCGAGCTGGTCCCAGCAACCTGTGAGCAATCCAGACAGGAGTGAGAGAATAAAAATAAGAACTACACGCTTATAAATTTTTTTATTCATGAGAAATGGCTCCTTTATTTCGGATTAAAGAGACTAACCATAATAAAAGAGGATAGAAGGTCAAAAAAATCAAACCGATAATCGCTGTAATGTTAGCAAATGAATAGACCTGAAATATATTTCTCGGCAAAAGTGAAAAAGTGAAGATAAGTGGAAGTAAGAAACTGGATATTAGGCGGTGATCCTTGTGCCGCAGCACTTGTTGCAGAGAGTATGCGGCTAAGTAGTAGTTCGTAAAGATGGTAGTGAATATAGAAATCACCCAAATTATTATAAAAAGAGCATCAAACCGTTCTAATAGTCCTGCGCCGATGGATATGGAGCGAGCTGCTTCTAGGGTTGGATAGGACAGTAATTTGGTTTCCTGAGCTCCAAACATGCCTAGAGTGACCCAAACGATCATTACATAAATGAATCCAATGATACCAAGTGCAACAGTGCCTGCTTTAAGGATCTGTTGAGGTTTTTTCATTAGAGGAACCAGCAGGATGATGACAAATGTGCCTTGATAAATGCCAGCGGACGTAATCGTTCCTTTGGAAAAGCTTGAAAAGGTGGTGTGATTTCCGGTGAGGGGTAGCAAGTTCAGAACATCAACATTTCTCATAGCTACCAATATAATTGCGATAGCGGATAATAGAATAAAGGGTAAATAAAAAACATGTACATAAGTGAATTTTACAATATTTCTACGGATTGATAAGGCAACCAGTAGGAGCATTAAGAGAATTACTGCTTCGATTGGTGTCTTTTTAAAGACAACCGCAACACATACTTCTCCGAATTGGCGCATGGTGATCCCGGCAGAGAAAGCAAAAAACAAAGTAATAAGCATGGAGAAAATATCTGCGAGCCAAGTTCCGAGAAGGCGGCGGCTGAATACGAACAACGTTTCGTTAGGGAATTTTCGGCAGACAACCGCTGTAAACCAGCAACCCAAAAAAGCAACAGGTACGCCAGAAGCAGTTATGAGCGGTGCACCACTGTCTCCGGCTTCAGCCATATAACGAGGAATACTTAAGATTCCTATTCCTATAATCGTACTGATGATTACAGCCATGACTTGGATCGTTGTTATGGGGCGGTTACTATTCATCAGCTTCACTTTTCTCCTTAAAAATCAGATCGGTATGCATTTTGGGGATATCCTTCGCAAGAAGATCAGGATCAGGTGTATTGAGAAAGCTTGGGCGACTTCGCATCCACCATAAAGGTACCCGAACGATACTATCCTTGAGGTCCTTCCAAATCGTAGGAACAAAGGGTGTCATGTAGGGAACGCCAAAGGATTCCAAGAATAATAAGTGGTTAACAATAACAATAGTGCCAAGCATTACTCCGTACAGGCCAAAGCAGCCTGCCAATATGATCAATGGAAATCTAAGCATTCTTGAAGAGATAGCAGCATTGTAAGCGGGTGTGGCAAAAGACCCTATAGTCGTTATAGCAACAACAACTACGGTAGTGGGACTCGCCAGACCTGCTGCTACGGCTGCCTGACCAATGACAAGCACACCTACAATAGAAAGAGCCCCGCCAATCATTTGCGGTAAGCGAATGGTTGCTTCGCGCAGCACCTCCATGAAGACTTCCATAATCAGAACTTCCAATACGGCTGGAAAGGGTACGCCAGCTCTTGCACCAGTTATTGCTACGGCGAACTCTGTCGGCAATAGCTCAGGATTGAAAGAGATAATGGATACATATAAGGCTGGGAAGAAAAGGGAAAATAATAATGCGATCAGGCGGATCATTCTTAGGAGGCTTCCTACAACAAAACGTTCTGTATAGTCATCCATCGTCTGAAAGAACTGATTGAAAAGCGCCGGGACGATGAGGCAGAATGGTGAGCCATCTACAAGGATGATGACTCGTCCTTCTAATAAAGAGGCTATAGATTTATCCGGACGTTCGGTTGGCTGAACCTGTGGAAACGGGGAAAGGGGATGATCCTCTATGAATTGCTCGATATACCCCGCATCAAGGATGCCGTCTACATTTATTGCTGATAATCGCTTCATCACCTTTTGAACTAGCCCTGGATCGGCTATTCCTTCGATATAACAAACAGCTACTTTTGAGCGCGTCCGTACCCCAAGAGGGGCAGTTACTACACGAAAATCCGGCGTTTGCAGTCGATAGCGAAGCAAAGAGATATTGGATTCTAAATTCTCAATAAACCCATCACGCGAACCGCGTATGACTTGTTCAGTTTGAGGTTGCTCAATGCTACGATGCTCAATTTTACGCAGATTGAAGTAAAGTGCCTGATCCATTCCATCTATGATTAGAACTACATTTCCCTCCAACAAGATAGAGGCTAGAGTATTTAGATCCTTAGTACGGTTACCTTGTGTTACTTGTACTGTCATACTCCAGATGTAATCAGGTAAATCCTTTAGATCTTTTGGAATTTCTGAGAGATCAGAGGAAACATTCATTAATGGCTTTAAAACATAGTTCTGAATTTGATTCTGGTCCACCACAGAAGAAAAAAAGATAATAGCCGCATCATGTCTACCGTACACCTTGAAGTTACGGACTATAAGATCGCTGTCTTCTCCAAAGACTTGTTGAATGAAGCTTATATTGCTCTCCAGGCTGGAATCCAGTGGCTTTACCGGACGATTGTCCTGGGCAGAGGACTCTTTGCGTGCAGGCTTATGTTTAAAAGAGGTATATTTTTGTTTCCAATTTTGCACGGTCGCTCCACCCTTCTATGAAATCTCTCTTCTTAAAGCTTGGCTTAAAAGAAGGCCTTTTATGTAAATATTTCAAAGGAAGAACATGGTGACCATAGTTAAGGAGTGTTGCTCAATACACTTTTGACCGCTAAACTAAAGATAGAAACGCTTAAGGGGTTATGAGAGATATGATGATGCAAGCACCTACTATTGAACAGGCGCAGGCTGAGCTGCAAAAATATTACGGTTATCCGGATTTTCGGGATGGTCAGAAGAAGATTGTTCAGAACTTGCTGGAAGGTCGCGACACACTCGGTATTCTTCCTACGGGAGGTGGGAAATCGATTTGCTATCAAGTTCCCGCACTGCTGCTTCCTGGGCTAACACTAGTGATCTCACCATTGATCTCTCTGATGAAGGATCAGGTCGATGCGTTAACCACGGCAGGTATTCCGGCAGCCTTTATTAATAGCACGTTAAGCGGGAAAGAAGTAAATGAGCGGATTCGGGCTGCCCGTCGCGGCGATTTGAAGCTGCTTTATGTTGCGCCCGAAAGGCTAGAGCTGGACTGGTTCCGTCTGGAGATGGCTGAGCTGGCGATTTCCTGTGTGGCTGTGGATGAGGCGCACTGTGTATCTCAGTGGGGACATGATTTCCGTACAAGTTATTTGTCGGTATCGCCTTTTGTGAACGAGCTGCCAGAACGGCCGATCTTGGCTGCATTTACAGCGACGGCAACACCAGAGGTTATGGAAGATATGGTTCGGCTGCTGCGTCTGCGCGAGCCGGGTATTTTCATGACTGGACTTGGAAGAGATAATCTAGCGATGTCTGTGCTACGTGGAGAGAATAAGCGGGAATTCGTCATGGATTACACCGCAACGCATTCTCATCAGCCGGGTATTGTTTATGCGGCTACACGCAAAGAAGTGGATGATCTATATCAAAGGCTGCAGGCTTCAGGAATAGCGGCAGGCCGCTATCACGCAGGTATGAATGATCAGGAGCGGGCAGATAGTCAGGAAGGCTTCCTATATGACGATATCCGGGTCATGGTGGCCACCAACGCTTTTGGGATGGGGATTGACAAATCCAATGTCCGGTACGTAATTCATTATAATATGCCGAAAAATATGGAAGCTTATGTTCAGGAAGCGGGCCGTGCTGGACGTGACGGGGAGCCGAGTGAATGTATTTTGCTGTTTAGTGCGCAGGATATTATGACGCAAAAGTTCCTGATCGAGCAGAATCCGCAGGATACGGACCGTAAAGCTAACGAATATCGCAAGCTTCAGCAAATGATTGATTATTGTTATACTACCCGCTGCTTGCGCAGTGCCCAGCTGGATTATTTCGGTGAGGAGCATGAGGACAAGTTATGCGGCATTTGCAGCTCATGTACAGATGAACGAGAGCTTGTAGATATGACCGTAGATGCGCAGAAAATATTCTCCTGCATTCACCGTATGCGGGAACGTTATGGAGTTGCGTTGGTGGCTTCTGTGCTGAAAGGCTCTCGCAATCAGAAGGTGATGCAATATGGTTTTGACAAGCTGCCAACGCATGGGGCGATGTCGAGCCGGACAGAGAAGGAGATCTCAGAGAGCATCAATGTACTCATCTCTGAAGGATATCTTGCTTTGTCTGAAGGACAATACCCCGTAGTGCGGCTCCAGCCTTTGGCTGCTGAGGTACTGCGCGGACAGCGTGAGGTCATGCAGCGAGTAGCGCGGCCATCACGAGCAGGTGCGGCATCTGGTACGCGAGTTCGTAGTCGCGGGCATGACCTGTCACCTTCGGCAGTCAATGAGACCGTCTTTGAGCAGCTGCGTCTGATCCGGCGAGAGTTGGCGGGACGTGAGCATGTGCCCTCATATATTATTTTTAATGATGCCACGCTGCGTGAGATGAGTGTGGTTTGCCCGCAGACCGAAGCGGAAATGCTGAGGGTAAAGGGTGTCGGGGAAGTGAAATACCGGAAGTATGGTAAGGCATTCCTAGAGTTTTTTCAAAATGAAATGTAGAAAAGGTCGTGTAGCATTGAAAATCGTTCTGACCACGCTAAACGCAAAATATATCCATACCTCACTGGCGATCCGTTTGCTTAAAGCTTACAGTGAGCATGAATTTAAAGATATTCATTTGGTGGAGTACACCATTAAAGATCCTGTGATGAATATCGTGTCCGACTTGTTTCAGAAACGGCCAGATGTGATTGGCTTCTCCTGTTATATCTGGAATATCGAAGAGACGCTCAAGCTGATCGGAATTCTTAAGCAAGTGATGCCTGAGGTTACGATTGTTCTCGGAGGACCGGAAGTCTCTTATGAGCCGCTGCATTGGATGAAGAGAGAAGCCGGCATTGATTTCATCGTCAACGGAGATGGAGAAGAGACCTTTCATCATCTGCTGCAGGAGCTGAGAGACGACCGGAAATTTCATTTTGTGTACGGAGCTGCTTATCGTAAGGGAGAGGAGATCATTGTAAATCCACCTCGTCCCAAAAGCGATCTAAATACGCTGCCTACACCGCATCGTTTTCCAGAGGATATTCCAGATCTGAGCAAACGTATTGTTTATTTTGAGACGAGCCGTGGGTGCCCGTTTAACTGTCAATTTTGTTTATCCAGTATTGAGGTAGGCGTACGTTACTATGATATTGAACGAGTGAAGTCTGATTTACTCTACTTAATAGAAAATGGCGCCAAAATCATTAAATTCTTGGACCGCACCTTCAATATCAACCGCAACTATGCAATGGAAATGTTTCAATTCCTGATCGATAATCATCAAGGCTGTGTGTTCCAGTTTGAAATCACAGCAGATATCATGCGGCCAGAAGTTCTGGATTTCCTGTCGAACAATGCGCCTCCGGGCATCTTTAGATTTGAGATTGGTGTACAATCTACAAATGATGAGACGAACGAGCTTGTTAAACGCCGTCAGAATTTCAAGAAGCTCTCTCGTACGGTAATGAAGATTAAGGAAAGTCGCAATATCGATCAGCATCTGGATTTGATCGCGGGGCTTCCGATGGAGGATTACTCCACCTTCCGCAAAACCTTTAATGATGTATTCGTTATGGAGCCAGAAGAGCTGCAACTTGGATTCCTCAAAATGCTTCGCGGGACGGGTCTGCGTGCACAGGCGGCAAAATATGAGTATACGTATATGGAACATGCCCCTTACGAAATTCTTAGCAGTCATATGATGACCTTCTCGGATATTATTCGTTTGAAGCGGCTTGAGGATGTGCTGGAGAAATACTGGAACAGCCACCGGATGGACCATACAGCCAAATACTTGATCCGTCACGTGTTTGATTCACCATTTGATTTCTTTCAGGAGTTCGGTGACTACTGGGAGGAGAGAGGCTGGCAAAAGATTGGGCATCAGCTAGAAGATCTCTTTACCCGTTTGCAGTCCTTCTTGATAGATCGTGGGACTCCGTCTATGGATATTATTACTGGGCTAATGAAGCTTGATTATTTCCTAGGACACAAGTATAAGCCTCGCAAAATCTGGTGGGATTTCGTACTGGATAAGTCGGATTGGTCGAGTTACTTGAGGGATATCGCTGCTAATCCGGATCAAATCTCTGCGCAGTTGGCAGAAGCCGGACTCAGTGAAAGAGAGCTGCAAAAATATACGGTGCTTGAAGTGCTACCGTTCTCGCTTGAAGCGGTGCTGGAATCCATCAGCGGTCTACGGGCGGATGGGGGTTCAGAGGAAGAGGAATCAGGCGATGCTAACGACGGGGCTGTACCTTCTCCTGAGTTATTAATACAGGGAGTTACAGAGAGTAGTTTAGTAGAGTCTGTCCAAACCACAAGCTCTGCTGTAGCCGTAGCTGAATCACCTTCCGTTCGAGAAGGTCGTACACTGCTAATCGTAATGTATCAGCAGAACGAGAGCCAACGCGCTCAGTATTATACGTTGCCTTTGTAATAAGGCGATTGTGTTGGGAGGAAAGATCGCTCCTTTGGGGGCGGTCTTTTTTTGTTACATGCGCAAGCGTCTTCTGAATTCGCAAGTGGTGGAGGGAAGTGATGATTGGCCATAAAAGTCTTCTAAGTCCGAAAATGAAGGGGGATAGGAATGGCTGGCCAAAAGCGTCAGATGAGTCCGGGAGCGGAGGGGAAGAAAGGAACTAGGAGTAATGTAAGCTGCTCACAACCCAAAACGAAGAGCAGCGATCCCCTAATAATGGGAGGATCGCTGCTCTTCTGTCTAATAAAACTGATAAACCACGTTTTTCTCTTAACTTGTAGTCGTAACCTCAGAAGGGAAATGCTGTTCTAACCAGTTAAGCACATCGGCTGTAACTTGATCCCGGTTCACCTCATTAAGCATTTCATGCCTGCCACCTGGATAGAGCCGATACTCTACGTCCGATATCCCTCGTTTCTTGTATAGCTCCGCAAGACGAGGAATGCCTTGGCCGCTCATCCCTACAGGATCCTTATCCCCACCAAATATATAAATGGGCTTACTTGTACATAATGTCCTAAGTGATTCCTCGGAATGGATCTCCCGTAGGAGGTGGAAGAAACCACGGAAAAAGCGTGTTGTACAAATGGCTCCGCAGAATGGATCAGATATGTACTTATCTACTTCCGCATCATCGCTGCTCAGCCAGTCATATGCAGTTCTTACGGGAGAAAAAGCACGGTTGTAACTGCCGAATACTAAGCTGTTCAGTAGTACACTTCGGTGATGTTCACCCTTTAACTTGAGCTGTGCACTAGCCAGAGATTCTCCAAGGCGCAGCATACCGCGAGGACCATTTGTACCGCTTAGGATAAATCCTGCATAGATTTCGTTACCCTCTTCACACATCAGCTTTTGAGCCAGAAAGGAGCCCATACTATGAGCGAATAGAAAGATGGGCTTACCTTCATGTTTGGAGAGTGCTTTGGCTGCTACCTGGAGCAGATTGCGCCGCATCCAATAGAATCCGTCCTCCCCAACATCGCCAAGCAGATCGACTTGACCAGCGGTTTTACCATGTCCCCGGTGGTCATTGACATATACTGCATAACCTACTCCGGTTAATGCTTCCGCAAAACGAGCATAGCGGGCAGCTGTTTCACACATACCGTGAGAAATTTGCACGATTCCTCTAACTGGCACATCGGATTCAGGTAACCATTCATAGACATGGATATTTACACCTATGGGATCCGTTAAGGTAAAACTATTTTCCTTCATGGTCCATTCCTCCTAAAGGTTCTCGACTTATGGTAAATAAGAGCGAAGCACAGTAGAATGACCTTCGATAGCGTAACGGCCGAGACTGGAAGGAATCAGATAGCATTCTCCTGCAGCATAAGGTTGGGAGCCGCCATCCCAAGTAAGATGTCCGCTGCCTTCACAGATGACTAGAATAGTGAAGCTGTCTTCTGTAGTGGTGAGGTCCCATGAACCATTTACGATTCCTTTTTCAACGATAAAATATGGCGAAGCGGCAAGTTGCAGCCACTCTCCAGGGACTGCGTTATCTGTCTTCATCGAAGTAGCCCCGGCGCCTTCATAAGCTGTAACATTAAGTGAATCTTCAATATGAAGCTCACGTGGTTTTCCGTCCAGGCCTGGACGGTCATAGTCATAAATGCGGTATGTAGTGTCGGAATTTTGCTGGATCTCTGCTACAACGACACCAGCACATAGCGCATGAACGGTTCCGGCTGGAATATAGAAGGAGTCTCCTGCAGAGACAGATACTTCTTGAAGGCTATCCATAACGGTGCCTTTCTCCAGTGCTTCGCGCAATGTTTCACGATCCACGCCTTCTTTAAGACCATAGATGATTTTGGCACCTGGCTTAGCGTCTAACACGTACCACATCTCTGTTTTGCCCAGTTCACCTTGTGGCAATCCCTCATAATCATCTGTAGGGTGGACTTGAACGGAAAGATTGTCGTTGCAATCCAGCAATTTGATTAGTAGAGGAAATCTTCCACCCGTTTCTGAAATCCCTTTGCTTCCGAACCATTCATGGCCGAACTGCTCACGAATTTGATCTAAGCCTTGACCGGCTAACTCTCCGTTTACCACCGATGACGTTCCATTCGCGTGATCGGCGATCATCCATCCTTCGCCAATATGTCCTTCTGGTAGATCTAGGCCGAATTTCTCCAGCGCGCGGCCTCCCCAGACACGTTCTTTAAACTCCGGTTGAAATTTCAAAGGATATGGTTGAGTCATTGCTACATCTTCCTTCCCAAATATAAAATAGTTTGATGCTTACAGTTTAAGAGGGGTTTCCTTTTTTCTTTTCGAGCGCAATCATATAAGGTGAATCCGTGCGCTGCAGCTGACGATAAACAATGCTTTGTGCTACCTTTTGGGAAACAGCTGCTGCCCAAGATTCAACAGCAGCGGCTTCTTTATCTCCGCCTGCATGGCCGGGATAAAGAACTGCCGTAATGATCCCACCTGGACGCAGTAACTGGAGAGAAGCTTCCAAGGCTGCAATGGAGCTGCCCGGCTGAGTAATGATGTTCTTGTCAGCATCTCCTGAAGGCAAGTAGCCTAGATTGAACATTACAGCTCCAACGGTGCCATGCCAGTTCGCTGGAACTGCTTCAGCCATTTCGGCGTGACTACGTTCCAGCAAGGTGACGGTGGCGAGCGAGGGAGCTTCCTCTTTTGCAAGCCGCAGGCGCTCTTTAGCCAGGTTCAGCGCTGCAGCTTGAATGTCAAAGCCGTAGACTTCACCGCGAGCTCCGGTTGTTTTGGCTAGAAAAAGCGTATCAGCACCAGTACCTACAGTGGCATCAATCGCACGATCACCTAAAGTTAACCGCTCAGAGATTAATTTATGAGCAAAGCTTAAAACGGACATAAAGCCCATTAGCTCTTCCTCCAATACTTACCCTGCCAAGTATCACGAGCAACTAGCTCATCGTCAATGGCATTTAGCACTTCCCATTTCTTGAGGCTCCACATCGGTCCGATTAAGAGATCCCGAGGAGCGTCTCCAGTCAAACGATGTACAATCATTTCAGGGGGCAAAATTTCGAGTGAATCAGCAATGAGCTTCACATACTCGTCCTGTTCCATGAATCGTAGCAACCCGGCTTCGTATTGCTTCACCATTGGTGTTTTACGCATGAGATGCAGAAGGTGAATCTTAATTCCTTGTACATCCATGCGAGCCACAGCAGATACCGTTTCGAGCATCATTTCATGCGACTCCTGTGGGAGACCGTGAATGATATGGGTGCAGACACGAATGCCGTGACGCCGCAACTTCTCAACAGCATCTACATAACACTGGCTGTCGTGAGCCCGGTTAATTAGCTCAGAAGTGGAGTCGTGTATAGTCTGGAGACCCATCTCTACCCACAGATACGTGCGCTCGTTTAGCTCCGCCAAATATTCGACAACATCATCCGGCAAACAGTCAGGCCGTGTAGCAATAGATAGTCCAACGACACCTGGCTGCTGTAAAATCACTTCGAAATATTCTCTAAGCTCTTCGACCGGAGCGTACGTATTCGTATAGGCCTGAAAATATCCGATGTATTTAGCATTTGGCCATTTTAGATGCTGCTTGTCACGGATATTATTAAATTGGGTGACGAGATCATCTCGGCGACTTCCCGCAAAATCACCAGAACCTCTGGCACTGCAAAAAGTACAACCACCTTTAGCGATGGAGCCGTCACGGTTGGGACAGGTAAAGCCTGCATCAAGCATAACTTTGAATACCTTGGTGTTCAAATGTTCACGCATTTCGTAATTCCAGGTATGAAAACGTTTATCTCCCCAAAGCTGCGGAGGAGTAGTGTATTGAAGATTAGACACGAGGAGCTCCTTTCTGAAAATATAAACATGGATAACTATCCTTATCCTTATATTTTTCTGAGACGGATGGCATCCTTTATAAAAGAAGAACACACAGCCGTTTCTTATAATCCAATACATTGTATCAAAAAACAGAGCTCGGCGTAACATTCACTCCCGGTACTGGCATGAAAAATAGGCCGAAAGTAAGGCGCTTTCAACTTGAAAATGCTTACATAGTATGTTATATTCAGAGTGTGAAAAGCTGCTGTGGCTTAAAGAAATTCAGCCAGGAGTTCATAATTTCGTGTCGTCCGATCCATAATAATAACCGTGAGGTGATAGCAATGAATTCTCAAACGGTATATGCTGAGGGTAAAGATTCGATTGAAGTCCACTTAACGCCAGATGAAGCCCTTGCACTAACAGGTGTGGAATTTAACGGCAACCCTAAGATCAAGACAGATGCACAGCGTAAAATTCGCAGCGCATTCGAAAAAAAGACATTTGCCACAAGCTCAAACACAAAGTAGATCCTAATCTACCGGACAAGAATGAGCCTTAATCCCAAATATACACAACGAAGGAATTCCCCTGGATAGCTCATTTAAGAGCTGAGCCAGAGAATTCCTTTTTCTTTTTTACCCCAATCCCTTTACTTTTCGGGACAATTTCGGCACAATATTGCAAGTGACAGTTATCGTATAAGAGATAATCGGAGGAATACCTATGCGTTTACGCGGAAGAAAAGGAATACGTGAAAGTTTGGAAGAACAGACCGATCTAGTCATTCTTGACCCTCGGAGTTATAAAGGTGAGTGGTCTAAGCTGTTCGGAAATGATCATCCGATCCATGTGGAGTTCGGAATGGGCAAGGGACAGTTTATCAGCCAAATGAGCTTCAAATATCCCGATATTAATTTTATCGGCGTTGATATGTATGATGAGCTGATCCGCCGTGCTGGAGATAAGGCTAGAGCAGTATGGGAGCCGGCAGGTCATGAGACGCCGCCCAACCTGAAATTGGCACTCGCCAATATTGATTATGCAGAGGAAGTATTTGCTCCAGGAGAGCTGGAACGAATTTATCTTAACTTCAGTGATCCGTGGCCAAAGAGTAAGCATGCTCGTCGTCGTTTGACACACCCGCGTTTTCTTGACAAATATCGGGGGCTGCTAAGCGACTTAGGTGAAATTCATTTGAAAACAGATTCTCGAAGCCTATTTGAATTCTCATTAAATGCATTTGCGGACTTTGGTCTACAGATGAAAAATATCTCGTTAGACCTACATGCAGACGGCATCATAAATGAGGATCATATTATGACGGAATACGAGACGAAATTTGTCGGACGTGGCGTGAATATCCATCGTTGTGAGGCCATTGTAGGTGCGGAAGCGCTCAAGCAGTATCAAGCTACCCGTTTGGACAAATATCGGTTGTAGTTACAAAGCACTACTCCAAAAGATGTGCTTCAATAAAAAAGCAGCAGCCTCCAAGTGGTTTGGAGGCTGCTGCTTTTTTATTAACTATTCCAATAATTCGATAATGCTCTGAGCACATTGCAATGGGTGGTAACGGGCGATTTCCTCAAGATGAAGTTTTCGCTTATTCTGCACATCCTCGTAGTTGTTTAATAGACGTTCCATCCACATTACGACTACGTCTAAAGACTCTATCGGCTCTCCGAAACCTGATGCGGTAAAATAGCGGCAATTCTCCTCCTCCTGCCCGGGCAGAGGGTTATAGAAAAGCATCGGTATTCCTTTAGCAAGCCCTTCACTGCAGGTCATTCCACCCGGCTTCGTGACGAGCAGATCGGACACCTCCATCAGCTTGTCAATCTCACGCGTAAAGCCGATCAAGGATATATTAGGATGATTATAAAGTGAGTCTTCTTTCATTTCCTGAAGCAGCTCTTCATTCTTGCCGAGACAGAAAACAATCTGAATCTTCTCTCGCCATTCCGCCAGACAGGCATTTACAACCTGATCGTTCATGATCCCCCAGCCGCCGCCCATGACTAGTACCGTTGGCATATCCTTGAGATTGAATTGCTGTCGAATCTCCTGCTTTCCAGGATGCTGCCAAAAGTTAGGGTGTACGGGTATCCCTGTAACCTGAATTTTTGCAGAAGGAATGTTTCGCATACGCAATTTGGATTTAACCTCTGGTGTTGATACCAGATAACGGTCTACCTCTGGACTGATCCAACTGGCATGTGCGTCATAATCCGTTATAACAGTTACGAGTGGCATCTTTAGGGTAGGATCCACTCTCTTAAGACGAGATACTACAGCACCCGGAATGAAGTGTGTGCAGACAATAACGTCAGGTTTCAACTGCATAACAACATTTTTGGTATGCGTATAAAATATACGATGCAGGGCAAGCGTGGTAAGACGATTAAATGATTTCTGGTGACGGTAGACATACCCCATCAGCTTTGGCTGAGTCGTTACCGTCTTACGGTAAGCAGACAGAATAATGGGTGCCATTTTGGGATTAAGGAAATTCCCAAGTTCTAGCACCTTCGTTTGTAAATTAGGTGACAGTTGGCGCAGACTACTCGACAGCGCATAAGCTGCTTGAGTATGTCCTGCTCCAAAGCCTTCTGAGAGTATTAAAATTCTTTTTTTTTGCAATTTTGATTCACCTATTCTCAAAGGTTTTCCCGGTTTAACCATATATACTTCAGATCCATAAGGCTATAGTGCCCGCTGCAACACTGGTTCCGATCACTAAGCCTGCAAAGACATCAGATGGATAATGTAATCCCAGATAAATGCGTGAAAACCCGACAATACAGGCCAGCGGCAGCAGAATAACGGTCAAGGCAGGAAATGCTACCATATATGGGACCGTTGAAGCAAAGATAGCTGTAGTATGACCAGAAGGAAAAGAATGATCCTTTAATGGATTACGAAATGTGTTCGTATCCGGTAACGCCAGATAAGGCCGCATGCGTGGATACAGTTTTTTAGCGACAGCAACGGGCAAATGGCTAACAGCTAGAGCCGTCATTGCTTGCAGGCTAGCGGTTCTCCATGGCTGAGGAGCAAATGCCCATATCAGTATGTTGATAACAATTGTGCTTGTAGCTCCACCCAAATGAGTGAGATAAAAGAGCCAAAAGTTCAGAAAACGATTATGCATTCGTCCGTTGATCCACTTAAAAAGGTGCCGCTCCCAGAGATGTAGC
The DNA here is from genome assembly GCF_008370385.1 of Paenibacillus sp. B2(2019). Classification (NCBI taxonomy): domain Bacteria; kingdom Bacillati; phylum Bacillota; class Bacilli; order Caryophanales; family Paenibacillaceae; genus Paenibacillus; species Paenibacillus sp. B2(2019). The sequence continues at coordinate 102,874 of NZ_VTZR01000012.1, read as the reverse complement.
TTCATGAATAAATGTCTCATATCTTGTCCCTCCGCCAGTCGGCTACCGATAACAGGTGCTTATGAGCAGTCCGTTCTTTAGCATTAGATCTGTCTTAATCATACTTTTTAAAGGTAGTCCATTTCAAGGAAAAGCTCAGTTTTGCTAGAAATTTGCTAGTTTTGACTTAGAGCCGCTAACGCCGTACAATGATTCAAGCGGACTAAACATGTTTAAAAGGGTAAGAGATAAATAAGGATCCGAATTAATGGAATCCATACAATTCTTTTAAACAACACATATAAAAATTGTGAAGTCTGCCTAGAATAAGAATACTCTTGGTCTATTGTTAAGGGATGCAACAAAAGGGTCAGAAGGAACGTCAAGCAAGCTAGAGAGAAAAAAAAGAACACCGAGAGTGAAAAAAAGGGGGCATCAAAAGGTCATGACAGACGCACTGTTTGTTACGCTCCAAGTGATCTTGGCAGCAATCGCAGTATATCAGTTTACCTTTTCGTTATTTGGTCTGCACAAGAAAAAGACAAAGACAAAGTATAAGCCAGAAAAAACATTTGCAGTACTTGTTGCTGCACATAACGAGGAAGAAGTCGTCGGCGCGTTAATGGAGAACCTGAAGCAGCTTAACTATCCTTCAGAACTGTTTGACGTATTTGTAATTTGTGACAATTGTACAGATGGCACAGCTCGCATCGTTAGAGAGCACGGAATGAACGCTTGTGTCCGTACTAACCCGAATCTACGTGGTAAAGGTTATGCCATTGAATGGATGCTCAAGGAGCTTTGGGGCATGCAGCGTCAATATGACGCAGTTGTAATGTTTGATGCCGATAATCTGGCACATACTGAATTCCTAATGGAGATGAATAATGATCTTTGTTCAGGAGCACGTGTTATTCAAGGTTATATTGACACCAAGAATCCAGAAGATTCCTGGATTACTGCAGCGTATGGTGTGTCGTATTGGTATATTAACCGTTTGTGGCAACTTTCACGCCATAATTTGAATATGGCGAACTTCCTTGGCGGAACAGGAATGTGTTTCGAGACCAATCTCCTTAAAGAGATGGGCTGGGGAGCTACAAGCTTGGTTGAGGATCTGGAGTTTACGATGCGCAGTGCATCTCATGGTGTATATCCTAAGTTCAACTATGACGCAAAGGTATTTGATGAGAAGCCTCTAACTTTCAAGGCCTCTTCAAGACAGCGTCTGCGCTGGATGCAAGGACACTTTACTGTAGCTCGTCGTTATTTTTTTCCATTACTTTGGCAAAGTATTAAAGAACGTAGCCTAACGAAGTTTGACCTTGCGCTTTACGGAGCAAATGTGTACATTGTTTTGCTCACCTTCTTGATGACGGCGGTAATGTGGGTGGATATGGCCCTCTTTAACGGACCGAATATTGCTAATATTTACGGCAGCTTGCCAGTCTGGCTCGGTTTCCTTGCGATCGGTTTGAATCTGGTGACCTTTGGGATTGCGATGGCTTTGGAGAAGGTTAAATTCAAGAAGGTGTACGCTTATCTGGTATTCTTCCCAATTTACCTGATCTCTTGGTATCCAATTACGTTCTATGCGTTCTTTACGCAGAACAACAAGCAATGGAGCCATACCAAGCATACGCGTGTCGTAAGACTTGAAGAAGTGCAAAGCAAGCAGGTATAAGATATTTAAGAATATTGAATAAAAGAATTGACACTCCGTTTGGAGTGGTGTATAGTATTCAAGTACGCAAATCATAGGGATTGCAAGAAGAAGCACCTGCTTCTCACCTGACTGGCATATTCGCCGGCTGGTTTTGATCTCAATGCTTTATGAATGTTAATGTTCATGAACGTTGATCAAACACGGGGTGTCGGGTGTTACCGGCACCCCTTTTTTATGGAGTAAGGCAGTATAGTTGTTAAAAAGATCCGGAGGTGGAGAGTTATCAGTAAGGAACATATGATCAATGATGAAATTCGGGCCAAAGAGGTACGGTTGGTTGGTGCGGAAGGTGAACAAATCGGAATTAAACCGATCCGCGAAGCGTTGCAAATGGCGATCGATCTTAATCTAGATTTAGTCAATGTAGCACCACAGGCTAAGCCGCCGGTATGCCGCATCATGGATTACGGCAAGTTCCGTTATGAAACGCAGAAGAAAGAGAAGGAAGCCCGTAAGAACCAGAAGGTCGTTGATATCAAGGAAGTCTGGTTCCGTGCTAACATTGAGGAACATGATTATCAAACCAAGTTCCGCAATGTGATCAAGTTCTTGGGTGAAGGCGATAAAGTAAAGTGCTCCGTTCGTTTCCGCGGACGTGAGATTACACATGCGAATATCGGCCAGAAAATCCTCGAGCGTGTTAAGAACGAAGTGGCTGATATATCTGTTGTTGAGCGCCAGCCTAAGCTGGAAGGTCGCAGCATGATTATGATCTTGGCTCCTAAAGCCCAATAAATCTGGAGTCACTTGCTTACATGCAATTTGGCGCCGCATAATATTCAAGGAGGAAACACCATGCCTAAGATGAAAACACATAGCAGCCTGAAAGGCCGCTTCAAAATTACCGGAACTGGTAAAGTAACACGTTACAAAGCTCACAAAAACCACTTGCTGTCCCACAAATCTAAACGCGCTAAGCGCGTTCTGAACGGTAATCCAGTAATGGCCCCTGGGGATGTAAGACGTTTGAAACAAGGATTGGCTAACTTGAAATAGTTTATCACACATTTTTGGGAGGTTTATTAATATGGCAAGAGTTAAGGGCGGATTTGTAGTTCGTCGTAGACATAAAAAAGTATTGAAATTGGCAAAAGGTTATTTCGGTTCTAAACACCGCATTTTTAAAACAGCTAAAGAACAAGTAATGAAATCGATGGTTTACGCTTACCGCGACCGTCGTCAAACTAAACGTAACTTCCGCAGACTGTGGATCGTTCGTATTAATGCAGCAGCTCGTTTGAACGGTCTTTCTTACAGCAAGCTTGTATACGGCCTGAAATTGGCTGGTGTAGAAGTTAACCGTAAGATGCTGGCTGATCTGGCTGTAAATGATCTTAACGCATTCAACTCCTTGGCTGGTATTGCCAAAGAGAAAATCAACGCGTAAGTGTTGTAATATAATCGAAAAGCACCGCCTGCGTGTTGCCCATGCAGCGGTGCTTTTTTGTGTGGTATGAAGTATATAAAATAAGGAAATGATTTCTCTGCCGTAAAAAAACGAGAAAAAAACTCTGCTTAATGCAGAGTTATTCCCAGTACTTCACAGTATTGAGCTCGGCAGCGAGCTTTTTACTGATGGTTCTTCTTACTTTACGTAGCTCAGAACGTTCATTAGCTGATTCGCTGATCAATTTCTCTTCATCGGTCTCTGGGATTATGGCAGGAACTGGAGTGGGAGTACCATCCTCCCCAACTGCAACAAAGGTAAGGAATGAAGTGGCGGCGACGGCGCGCTCACCCGTATATAAGTTTTCTGAAATGATCTTTACGAATACCTCTATGCTTGTACGTCCGGTCCAAGAAACGAAGGATTCGAAACATACGGAGTCTGTAGGTCGGATGGGCCTCAAGAAGTCAACAGAGTCTGTAGAGGCTGTAACGACATTAGCACGGCAATGGCGCATAGCTGAGATGGAGGCTACTTCATCAATGCCGCTCATAAGCTTACCGCCAAACAATGTTTTGTGATTATTAACATCATTAGGGAAAACGCGTCCGGTTTTGAAGACACGGGATTCACGGCAATATTTAAAAGCCGGCATCGTTTGTGGATTTTTTTCATCGGTCATATCTGATAACTTCCTTTCAGTGCAAATACTAAGCAATCATAATAATAGAAAACACATAAGTGTGCAATAATATTTGTAATGTGTTGGAATACTATACAAAGTAAAATAAGGTTTTCTAACATCATTCAAACATGATGATAACATGTCGTGTCATGGAAAGCGGTTACTTACGAAAAAGTACAAATATTTATTGACCTGAGGTCATTTATGGACTGGATTTTAGATTTTATTGCAGTTATAATTTGATCTATGGAATGTCCAAGTAGAACACAGATGACATCCAATATTTTAAGGGGGATCACATTCAATGAAAAAAGTTTTCAAGCTATCTCTTGTAATGTTGCTGGCATTCACAGTAGTATTGGCTGGTTGCGGAAACAACAACGCTAAAAATGCTGCAAATGGCGAGACTAATGCAGGAACAAATGGCGGAACAAATGCCGCAAAATCTGATTTCAAATTTGGTATGGTTACTGACATCGGAGGCGTAAACGATAAATCGTTTAACCAATCCGCATGGGAAGCATTACAAGCTCTTGAAAAAGAAACAGGTTCTTCCGTTAAATATTTGCAAAGTAAATCAAACGCTGACTATGAGCCAAACCTTAACCAATTCGTTAAAGATGGCTACAACTTGACTTGGGGTATTGGTTTTGATCTTGGCGACGCAATTAAAAAGGTTGCTGGTGAGAACGCAAATGCTAACTTGGCAATTATTGATAGCGTTGTAGATGCTCCTAACGTAGCATCCGTTACTTTCTCTGAGAACGAAGGTTCCTTCTTGGTTGGTGTGGTTGCTGGTTTGACTACAAAAACTAACAAGGTAGCTTTTATCGGCGGTATGGAAAGCCCAGTAATCAAACGTTTTGAAGTAGGCTTTAAAGCTGGTGTATTAGCAGTTAAGCCTGACGCTAAAGTTACAATTACTTATGCAGGTGCATATGACAAGCCAGATACTGGTAAATCTCTTGCCGCTACATTATATAACGATGGTAATGACATCATCTTCCCTGCTGCTGGTGCAACAGGAAATGGCGTATTTAACGAAGCTAAATCCCGTAACAAAGCTGGCGGTGCAAAAGTTTGGGTTATCGGTGTAGACAAAGACCAATCCATTGAATTTGGTACGGACGTAACTTTGACTTCCATGATCAAACGCGTTGACGAAGCTGTGAAGAAGGTTTCCAAAGAAGTAATCGATGGTACTTTCAAAGGTGGTACTACAACTGTTCTTGGTTTGAAAGACAATGGTGTAGGTATCTCTGATACATCTAAAGTTAACGTTTCTGAAGAGATCTTGGCTAAAGTTGAAGATTACAAAAAACAAATTATTGATGGAACAATTACAGTTCCTACCGAGTAAGATCTCCCTTTTATTTGTCGGATTACAATAAGCAACAAAGAATAAGGCCGGTTATGTGCTGGCCTTATTCCTTGTTAAAGCACTGGTTATGATAAGTTGGACACAGTTATACCGTCTTGAAAAGGGCGGTACATCCGTGTCTGCATGGTAGTTATATATTCTGTGATGAGGGTGATTCCATGAGTGCTGCGGCTCCTGTCGTAGAGTTGAAGCAAATCACAAAACGATTTCCTGGTATTGTTGCTAACGATTCCATTAGCTTGACCTTAAAAAAGGGTGAGATTCTTGCATTGCTCGGTGAGAATGGTGCAGGTAAATCAACCCTAATGAATATCGTGTTTGGATTGTATCAACCGGACGAAGGTAGTATTGAAATCGACGGGAAACCGGTTATAATTGATAATCCCAATAAAGCGATTGAGCTTGGTATTGGTATGGTGCATCAGCATTTCAAGCTCGTGGAACCTTTTACGGTTACCGAGAATATTGTTCTTGGGATGGAGCCGAAGAAAGGTCTTAAAATTGACTATAAATCCGCTGCGGAACAGGTTCGGAAGCTATCGGAGCAATATGGCCTGCAAGTGAATCCAAATGCCGTTATTCATGACATTTCTGTAGGTATGCAGCAAAGGGTAGAAATTATGAAGACCCTGTACCGCGGAGCGGATATTCTCATATTTGATGAGCCGACTGCAGTACTTACGCCTCAAGAAATTACGGAATTGATGGCGATTATGAAGCGGCTTGTTGCAGAGGGAAAATCTATTATCCTGATTACGCATAAGCTTAAAGAAATTATGCAAATATCTGATCGGGTCACCATTATTAGACGCGGGAAAGTAATCGATACCGTAAATACCGCAGAGACTAATCCGAATGAACTAGCTGAGAAGATGGTTGGACGTGGCGTAACCTTCAAGGTAGATAAGAAGGCTCCTGAGGTTGGCAAAACTGTACTCGAGCTGAAGGATGTGAACAGCAAGAGTAAAGATGGTGTCTCAGTGCTGGACGGCCTTAGCTTTGATGTGAAAGCCGGAGAAATTCTCGGAATAGCTGGTGTAGATGGCAATGGACAGAGTGAACTGATTCAGGCCATTACAGGTCTGCGTAAAATTGATTCTGGTTCTATTCAGGTGTCCGGGAACGAGATAGCTAATTTATCCCCGCGTAAGATTACGGAGATGAATGTGTCTCATATTCCAGAGGACCGTCATAAGCATGGTTTGGTGCTTGATTTCTCAGTAAGTGAGAACATGGTTCTGGAAACTTACTATAAGAGTCCATATAACAAAAATGGCTTTATGCAAAATGATGTCATTGATAAATATGCTGAAGGTCTTGTGGAGCAATTTGATGTGCGTACACCTTCAATTCAGACCAAAGCACGTTCTCTATCCGGCGGAAATCAACAGAAAGCGATTATTGCTCGGGAAATAGATAAAGATCCGACATTACTTATTGCAGCACAACCAACACGCGGTCTAGATGTTGGGGCTATCGAGTTTGTTCAAAAGCAGCTTATCGCACAGCGTGACCAAGGAAAAGCTGTATTGCTCATTTCGTTTGAATTGGACGAGATTATGAATGTATCAGACAGAATTGCTGTTATCTATGAAGGCAAAATTGTCGGTGAAGTGTTCCCGCAGGATACGAATGACCAGGAACTGGGTCTTATGATGGCAGGCAGCTTGAAGCGGGGAGGTAAGGCAGTTGAATAAGTTCAAAAAAATCTTCACAACTGACAGCTATATCGTTCCTCTTGTCGCCATCGTACTTGGTTTTCTTGTGGGAGCAATAGTTATGCTTATGGGTGGTTATGATCCGATAACTGCTTACTCCGCACTGTTCTCACGTGTATTTGGTAACTTGTACAACTTTGGTGAAGCCGTGCGCGAAATGACGCCATTAATGCTCACTGGTTTAGCCGTAGCCTTTGCATTCCGTTCAGGGATGTTTAATATCGGGGCAGACGGACAAGTGATGATTGGTATGACAGCTGCAACCGTGGTGGGCATTAAATTTGCAGCCTTGCCAGGATTCATATTGGTTCCGCTTGCTGTTATTATAGCGGGGTTATGTGGAGGTCTGTGGGCTGGTATCGCCGGCTACTTGAAGGCCAAACGTGGGATTAATGAAGTTATTACCACGATCATGTTAAACTGGGTTGCTCTGTACTTGTCGAATTATATTGTAAGAGCATTTCTTTTACTCCCGGGACAGAATCGTTCCGAGGATATTCCAGCTTCACTTTCTATGACGTTCTTGAATTCGTTATTTGACAATGCACGTCTGCACTGGGGAACAGCTATTGCCCTTGCCGCAGCAGTATTCTTCTATGTCTACTTATGGAAGACTAAGCAAGGATATGAAATGCGTGCTGTTGGTTACAATCCTCATGCTGCCGAGTACGCAGGTATGAATGTTGGCCGTAACGTTGTAAAAGCAATGTTCATAAGTGGAGTGTTTGCAGGGTTGGCCGGAGCAGGGGAGGTACTGGGTGTATTCCATTATCAATCTGTGTTCGCGGCATCACCAGGATATGGTTTTGATGGTATCGCAGTGGCTCTACTTGGTTTAACACATCCACTTGGTGTTGTTCTTGCTGCGATTCTCTATGGTACGTTGACTTATGGTTCTGCAGGAATGAGTTTTGCTGCAGATGTTCCTCCAGAGCTTATTCGAATCGTTATAGGTTCAATCATATTCTTTATTGCGGCACAAGGGATTGTGCGCTGGGTGCTTAAGCCCTTTTACTTCAAGCGCAAGAAAGAGAAGGTGTTATAGATGGATCTGCAGACGTTAGGTCAACTGCTTAATACAACGCTTGTTTTTTCCACAGCGCTTATTTTTGCCTCACTTGGCGGCATCTTCTCTGAACGCTCCGGTGTCGTAAATATTGGACTTGAAGGTTTGATGATGTTTGGTGCTTTTGCCGCAGCAGTGGGCGGTTATTATGCTCAAGATGCTGGGATGGGTGAATGGGCTCCTTGGATTGGCGTACTATGTGCTATGGCCGTCGGAGTAATTGGTTCACTAATTCATGCAGTTGCAGCTATTACCTTTAAATCGGATCAGACGATCAGTGGTACGGTTATTAACTTTTTAGCCGCAGGCAGTACGCTCTACATGGTAAAGCTGCTGTTTGATGGATCTGCTGAAACTCCACTAATCGATGGGTTTAACAAGGTTTCAATTCCTGGACTCTCCAAAATCCCAGTGATCGGTGAAGGGATATTTAATTCCTATCCGACCACTTATCTGGCCATTGTGCTGGTTATTGTTATTTATTTCGTTTTGTTTAAAACGCCATTTGGACTGCGTTTACGCGCAGTAGGTGAACATCCTAGTGCTGCAGACACCTTAGGGGTCAAGGTGAAGCGGATGAGATATATCGGCGTAATGCTGAGTGGATTGCTGGCTGGTATCGGTGGTGCTACAATCACTCTAACTACAACCGGAACCTTTGGACATAATACGATTTCAGGTCAAGGTTTTATCGCTATTGCAGCGATGATCTTTGGTAAGTGGAATCCGCTTGGTGCCTTTGGCGCTGCTGTATTCTTCGGATTCTCTCAAGCGATCCGTAACTACGTACAATTGTTTGAATGGTCAAAGGACATTCCACAAGAGTTTATCTTTATGATTCCTTACGTATTAACGATCATTGTATTGGTGGGTGCTGTAGGTCGTTCCGCTGCTCCTAAGGCATTAGGTCAGCCTTACGATCCTGGTAAACGCTAGATCTTTTCGATTTTTTGCTTATATCATTATCAAGCCGTATTTCCGGACTTTTCCGGAGATACGGCTTTTTTTGTTAGGATCGATATGGATAAACATTAAGAGGTAAGGGCAAGTGTACAGGCGAAGGTACTTTTGTGCGAATAAACTGTTTTGAAGATGGCGGGAATCAGAGGCATGCAAAACTTTTTGGAGGGGATATTATGACTAAGCCAGTTACGAAGAAGCAGGTTATGAGGCTCATAGGTAAACAGATCATCGCTGTGAAAAAAGATGGCACACAGGTTACAGGAAAGCTGCTTCGTGTATCAGGAAATCGTCTTATTTTGCAACGTGTAAGTGGTAAAAAAGTACAAACTAAAGCAATCATTCCATTAGTGTTGTTTGATTTGCTCGCCATTGGTACTGCCCCTTATGCTTATGGTGGAGGTTATGGCGGTGGCTATGGTGGAGCTACACCTTATGGTGGCGGTTACGGATATGGAACTCCTTATGGAGGTTATGGGTACGGAGGCACACCATATTCACCTTTTGGATTCTTTTGAGTTCCGATAAGTGCTGCTTTGGCTAGGAGAATCGTTTCTCAAGCTCGTAACAAAAACTTAGCGATTGATAACGGGCTACACTGTAGCCCAATTTTCGATAAAAGGCTAGCGCTGCTGCATTCCCTAGATCGACAGATACCTTAGAACGATGACAACCGCGAGAAAGTGCAAATCTTTCTGCCCGATCCATAAGCATATTTCCCAAGTGTTTTCGCCGAGCATCTGGTGCAATGGCTAGCATATCGATGTAGAGTAAGTCACCATGCAGCAAGAAATGGACAAACCCGTTTGGATCGCTTTCATAGTCGGGACAGGTGACAAGTGTGATTCCGTGTCCTAGACGACGGGGTAAATCCTTTTTGATTTTAGTGATTTCAGTTTGCGGCAGATGAGATAATGGAACGAGCTGTCGCTCGATTAAATCAAAAATAACAACGTCATCCTGCTTCGGTCGACGATAACGAATCATAGAGCGTCCCCTTTCCACGCATTGTCGTACATCATATGTTGGGAGAGGGGCAGGCGTTCCGAGAGGGTAGAAGCAGGAGTTGTGACGATTTTAAAAATAAGGGTATTGACTATCCGTGGTAGGAATCATATAATGTGTCTAAACATTTTAACGAACATACATGTATCGGCAATGATGAGGACGAAGTTTTAAGGGCTCTTTTGCTCAGAGAGTGTGAGGATTTGCTGCAACCTCCACCGAAATCCCTTATATACGAGCTCACCTCGGAGCTGTTTCCCTGAAAGGTCCACTGGCTAGAGTGGTGGAATTATTAGGGGGAATCGTTTAGTCCGCGTTACGGACTTCAGGTTACAGAGATTAGGGCCCTTGCCTACATCGATGGATTTTTGTATACCTGATAAGGCGTTGCATCGCGAGATGTAATGCAAACATGGGTGGTACCACGGAAGATCAACCTTTCGTCCCTCACGCGCTAATACTGTGCGTGGGAGGCGGAAGGTTTTTTTGTTTTATAAATAACTATTTGCTGATGTATAGAGGACGGTCCGTCATTTGCATAATGAATGTTAAATATCGGAGGAGGAATACTGATGAGCGCGCAAATACCGGAATTACGGTCTACAGAGCAGCTAAAAGAAAAATGGATGGAGCCGGAAGTTATTACCGGTTCGGAAATACTACTCCGCAGCCTTGTATTGGAGGGTGTAGACACAGTATTCGGATATCCAGGTGGAGCTGTATTGTACATTTATGATGCATTGTACGGTTTTACGGATTTCAATCACGTGTTAACACGTCATGAGCAAGGAGCGATTCATGCAGCTGACGGTTACGCTAGAGCAAGTGGCAAACCAGGGGTGTGTATCGCAACCTCGGGTCCTGGCGCAACAAACCTTGTAACAGGTATTGCTACAGCATATATGGACTCCACTCCATTGGTCGTAATCACAGGTAACGTTTTCTCAAGCCTGATCGGTACAGATGCTTTCCAGGAAGCAGACATTACTGGAATCACGATGCCAATCACTAAACACAGCTACTTTGTAAGAGATGTTGAGGATCTCCCTCGCGTAATACATGAAGCTTTCCATGTGGCGAATACCGGTCGTAAAGGTCCAGTATTGATCGATATACCGAAAGATGTGTCGGCAGCAAAGACGTTGTTCACACCAGTGAAGACCGTAAATCTTCGTGGCTACAACCCTTGTACAGTTCCAAACAAACTGCAGCTTGATAAACTGGTTCGTGCGATTGAGGTTGCTGAACGTCCGATTATCATTGCAGGTGGTGGAGTTATCTACTCTGGAGCACATGAGGCTATGTTCGAATTCGTGAAACGGACAGAGATTCCAATAACTACAACCTTGCTGGGACTTGGAGCCTTCCCAAGTGCTGAAGAGCTTTGGATGGGAATGCCAGGTATGCATGGCACATATACCGCAAACAATGCGATTCAGCAATGCGATCTGCTCATTAATATCGGTGCCCGCTTCGATGACCGTGTTACGGGTAGGCTGGACGGCTTCGCGCCAAAAGCCAAGATCGTGCATATCGATATCGATCCTGCAGAAATCGGAAAAAATGTATCGCCTGATATTCCGATCGTTGGAGATGTAAAAACTGTACTGGAAATGCTGATTCCTGAGGTTGGCCGTGCATCTAAGGCTGATGCTTGGAGAACGCATATCGCGCAGTCGAAGCTTGATCAGCCACTTCGGTATAAAGATTCGGAGACAGAGCTTAAACCACAATGGGTTATTGAAATGATTAATGACACCACTAATGGTGAAGCGATTGTTACTACGGACGTTGGCCAGCATCAAATGTGGGCAGCACAATATTACAAGTTCAATCATCCGCGTTCATGGATTACTTCAGGTGGTCTTGGAACGATGGGCTTCGGATTCCCATCAGCTATCGGTGCGCAAATGGCACATCCTGAACGGTTGGTAGTATCGATTAACGGGGATGGCGGTATGCAAATGTGTTCCCAAGAGCTGGCGATTTGTGCGATTAACAATATACCTGTCAAAATCGTTGTTATTAATAATCAAGTGCTTGGAATGGTTCGCCAATGGCAGAATCTTATCTATGACAAACGTTATAGCTATACAGACCTTGCAGGTAGTCCGGATTTCGTTAAGCTGGCTGAGGCCTATGGTGTAAAAGGTCTACGGGCGACGAATAAGGAAGAAGCACGTGATGCATGGCAGAAAGCTCTGGAAACACCGGGTCCAGTATTGGTAGAATTCGTTGTTCCAAAAGACGAGAATGTCTACCCGATGGTAACTCAAGGTTCAACCATCGATCATATGCTGATGGGGGATGAATAACAGTGACAAGACATACGATTTCTGTACTCGTAAATGACCAGCCAGGTGTGCTTCAACGGGTGTCAGGCTTGTTCGGTCGCCGTGGATTTAATATTGAGAGTATTACAGTCGGCCAGTCCGAAGAGGTTGGATTATCCCGGATGGTTATCGTTACTCTTGGCGACCAGCATACCCTTGAACAAATCGAGAAGCAGCTCTATAAGCTAATTGATGTTATCAAAGTTGTTGATCTTGGAGCTAAGCCAATGGTTGCACGCGAGCTGGCTCTGATTAAAGTGAATGCTGATCCAAGTGAGCGTCCGGAAATTTTGGGTGTAGTTGAGACTTTCCGTGCTTCAGTTGTCGATATCGGCAGCACCACTATACTGGTGCAGGTAGTTGGGGAGACACAGAAGATTGACGCGATGATAGAGCTATTGAAGCCTTATGGAATCAGAGAGCTGTCTCGCACAGGTGTTACGGCTATGGTACGTGGCAACTCTTAAATAGTTTATTTTGCGACTTTAACGGATTACTGCTTGATTGCATTAATCTGATATGATATGAATGACATTCCCGCTAAAGAGCGGGAGCTTGAGGAGCAGCTTGATCTAATCGACGAATCCAGTTCTCTTGAAGCACCCGCTCTTTATGATGGGTCTCAAATTAAAGGAGGATATTGACAATGGCAGTTACAACGTACTATGAACAGGATGCAGAACTTAGTGTATTAAAAGGAAAGACAATTGCGGTAATCGGGTACGGTAGCCAAGGACATGCCCAAGCACAAAACCTACGTGACAGTGGTCTTCAAGTTGTCATCGGTCTTCGTGAAGGTAAATCTTTTGAAACTGCGAAAAATGACGGTTTTGAAGTATTGCCAGTAGCTGAAGCAGTATCCCGTGCAGATGTTGTGCAAATCTTAATGCCAGATGAAACTCAAGCATCCGTATATAAAAATGAAGTGGAACCAAACCTCAAAAAAGGCGCAGCTTTGATGTTCTCCCACGGATTTAACGTACACTTTGGACAAATCGTTGCTCCTAAAGATGCGGACGTGCTGCTCGTAGCACCAAAATCTCCAGGTCACATGGTTCGTCGTACTTATGTTGAAGGCTTCGGCGTTCCTGGCTTGATTGCAATCGAACAAGATGCAACAGGTAAAGCGAAAGAAATCGGTCTTGCTTATGCAAAAGGTATTGGTTGTACACGTGCAGGAGTTATCGAAACTTCTTTCCGCGAAGAAACCGAAACCGACTTGTTCGGCGAACAAGCAGTACTTTGTGGTGGTGTATCCGCACTGATCAAAGCTGGATTCGAAACTTTGACAGAAGCAGGCTATGCTCCTGAAATGGCTTACTTCGAATGTCTGCACGAATTGAAACTGATCGTTGACATGGTATACGAAGGCGGATTGTCCAGCATGCGCGATTCCATCAGTAACACTGCGGAATACGGTGACTATGTAACTGGACCACGCATTGTAACTGAAGATACTAAAAAAGCAATGAAAGCTGTTCTGACAGATATTCAAGAAGGTAAATTCGCTCGTGACTTTATCCTTGAGAACCAATCCGGACGTGCTTTCCTTACCGCTACTCGCCGCAACGAAGCTGCTCACCCAGTAGAAGTTGTAGGTAGCCAATTGCGTGAAATGATGCACTGGATTAAGAAATAATCATATTCATACTTATGATTAAATAGTGTTACCTTCAAATGCGGCCGTGACTTTGCGAGCCGCATTTGAGAGTTTCAGCACAATTTTTGGGAGGTGCTTAGCATGCGGAAAATTTATGTGTTCGATACGACACTGCGAGATGGAGAGCAGTCACCAGGTGTGAACCTCAACACGCGTGAGAAAGTGGAGATCGCTTACCAGTTAGAGAAGCTGGGAATTGATCGCATGGAAGCGGGTTTTCCTGCAGCTTCTCCAGGTGATCTAGCTTCTGTTAATGCGGTGGCAAGAGCTGTGAAGAACGTCACGGTAATCGGCCTTTCTCGTTCTAGAGAGACAGATATTGATGCTGTAAAAGAAGCACTACAGGGAGCGCAGGACCCTTGTATTCATATTTTTCTAGCTACATCTCCTATTCACCGGCAGCATAAGCTGCGGATGGATAAGGCTCAGGTGTTGGAAACTGCACAGTCTGCTATCCGATACGCTAAGAAATATTTCCCTAAGCTCGAGTTTTCATTAGAAGACGCGGGCCGTACGGAGTATGATTTCATGGCTGAAATGGTCGGCATGGCTATCCGGGAAGGGGCTAATGTTGTTAATATCCCGGATACTGTAGGTTATTTGAATCCTTCTGAGTACGGAGCTATCTTTAAATATCTAAAAGAGAATGTGCCTGATATTGAACGCGTACAGCTTAGTGCCCATTGTCATAACGATCTTGGCATGGCTACAGCAAATACACTGGCTGCGATTCAGAATGGTGCAGATCAGATCGAAGGAACGATCAACGGTATCGGTGAACGTGCCGGGAACACAGCGATTGAAGAAGTGGCATTGGCGCTGGAGACACGTGCTGAATTCTTTGGCGCAAAAACTTCCTTAACTTTGTCCGAGATTTCTCGCACAAGTCGCTTGGTCAGCAAGTTGACAGGTATGGTAGTCCCAGGGAATAAGGCGATTGTAGGAGCTAATGCATTTGCTCATGAATCGGGTATTCACCAGGACGGAATGCTGAAAGAGAAAACCACTTATGAGATCATGACACCGGAGACCATTGGACTTAAAGAGAGCAAATTGGTACTTGGTAAGCACTCTGGACGCCATGCTTTCCGCGATAAGCTAAGTGATCTAGGGTATGATTTATCTGAAGAAGAGCTTAATACAGCTTTTTCAAGGTTTAAGGACTTGGCGGATAAGAAAAAAGAAGTGTCGGATGAAGATATTTTGGCATTAATTGAAGAGAAACTAATTGATACGCCAGAAGTATTCAGACTTCAGACGATTTACGTTACTTACGGTAATAAAGCTGTTCCAACTGCTAAGGTGATTATCGATGGTCCGGAAGCGGAGCCTATTGTAGCAGAGGCAGAAGGCAATGGTTCTGTAGATGCCATCTACAATGCTATTGATAAAGCCACGGGTGAGGAAGTTACCCTTGGGGACTATTCCATTAAATCCGTCTCCCGTGGTAAAGATGCACAGGGCGAGGTTCATGTAGTACTGTCGCAGGGTGAAGTTGCTGCACAGGGCCGTGGACTTAGCACCGATATTCTGGAAGCGAGTGCCCGTGCTTATATTGATGCGCTTAACAAGCTTCTGGAGAAGCGTAAAACTTACACCAAACGTGACCACGCAAGTATATAAGTGAAATTATATTGTGCAGAAATTTACTAATACTTAGAGGAAGCCCTGACAGTGAACTCACTGTCAGGGCTTTTTTGTTATTCAAAAAATTTGCTAATTGAGCCAATTCTGGCGAAATTTCAGATCTGTTCAGAAATTGTTCATGTCGGCAAATTACAATCGAAGGGAGATTATTGAAGTATTTGGAGAACAAACAACTTAGAAATAGTCGAGTAAGTATTTTATAGGAAGAAGGAGGACTTTCGTTTTATGTGGAAAAAGAAAATTGGTTTATGGATGGTAGTAATACTTCTTAGTACGCAGTTTTTCAATGCTTTTGGCTTCGATTCTCAGGTCAAAGCAAAGGCGATTGAGAACAGTGCTAATATCATTACAAGTGTGACGATGTCTGTATATGAGAAGGGGGTACAGGTCACAGATTCTGTTTACAAGCTGAGCTCCACCGTGAAGTTGAACTATAACTGGGCGGTTCCAGATGGAAGTGATTACGTTGCAGGTGATACTTTTACATTTGAACTACCAGAAGGGTTTGTGCTCGAGAAAGACTTTTTGAATAAAAAGATTATGATTGAAGGGCAAGAACTGGGGCATTACGACATTATAAAAGGGAGTCCTAACAAAGTTACCTTAACATTCACCGGTGAAGTCGGAGAATATTTCGATGTCAAAGGTGCAATTGAAGTGGAGACTCGTTTTGACACAACAAAGTTTACGGATACTATACCCTATACGATTAAGTTTCCGATAAATGGTGGTGCAGAGCAGGAGTTTACAGTCCAATTTAAACCTGAGGTTAGTTCTACTATTGACAAAGATGGAGTTGCGGTAGGCACTAATCAAGGAAATTATAATGCCAAACAGATTAAATGGACTGTTGATGTGAACAAAGTTATGGATAGTGTATATGGAGCTGTTGTAACTGATGTAATCCCTACGGGTTTAGCTTTAACTGATATAAGTGATATCAAGGTCAGTAAGCTTAATGTAGCACTAAACGGTGATGTATCTCCTGGTGCTCCTTTAAACACTAGTCAATATTCTGCAAGTCAACAGGGGAACACCTTAGAGGTAAAGTTTATTACTCCAGATATTAATACACCTATTACGGAAGCATACCGTATTGAATACGTTACGGATGTTATTGATGATACTAAAACCACTTTTGTAAACACGGCAACTTTCAAGGGGAATAATACAGGACCTTTTTCAGATAATGCAAGTGTATCTCTTAATCATGGAGCATTATTGAAGAAATCTTTTCTCAGTTATAATTCCGTGACACAGGACACTTATTGGGCGATTGAATACAATTATGGTGAAAAATCGATCTCTAAAGCAGATGCCAAATTGTTCGATTATTATACGGACTCTCAACAGTTTGTACCTGGCTCTCTGAAGGTATATAAATTAGATTTCACTAAGTCTAAAGATAATCCTGATAAAGTTTTAGTAACTGACTACACAGTATCTGAGAATACTTTAACTCCGAAAGCAGGGCTGAAAAATTTCGAATTATCATTTAATAATAATATTTCGAATGCTTACAAGATCGAGTATCAGACCCGGGCGAAAGATCGCATCGAAGAAGCAACAAAGGTTTCAAATACTGTTACTACTGTAGTTAATGGTGTTACTAATGATAAGACTGATGACGAGACACTTAATCAAAATATTATCTCCAAAAAGGTTGGACAGGCTAATTACGCTGATAAAACTGTAAGCTGGACGATAAAAATTAATAGTGATGAAAAAGTAATGAATAATGTAGTGATTACAGATACCTTCCCTAATAGAGGTTTGAAATTTACTGATGTTGGGTTTACTATCAAGGATAAAGACGGTAATCTAATGGCTCCTTCTATGTATATTCTTGATGATTCAAAACCTACAGAAGGTTTTACCGTGAAATTCAAATCAACTATTGATAAGAGTTATACGATTACTTACAAAACGTATTTCAATAATGATTGGATGAAGAATAGTAATGGAACTGTATATGATTGGGTTAAGAACGAAGTGAAATTTTTGAATAGAGCTTCTGTTGCCTGGAATGACCCATCCAAACCTACAGAAATGAAAACCATCACGGTTGAGGATACATTCTATCCTAATTCAAAAGCACAGAATAATGGCTACAAAAACGGTTCCTATGACGCTCAAACCAAGGAGATTTCTTGGGAAATAGGAATTAACTACAACAGCAAAGAGCTTGCTAAAGCTGTGCTTGTTGATACCTTAGAAGATAAACAGCAGTTGATAGAGGAATCTATAAAGGTTTATGAGCTTTCGATAGAAAGCAATGGCAACCCTAAGGTTGGAAAAGAAGTCACTGTTACTGCCAGTTCTAATCCCAAACTATATTCAGTAGATTACAATAAAACGACTAAATTGTTGAAAATAAGCTTTAATGATAAAATCGCTAAGCCTTATTTGATTAAATTCACCACCAGCTTAAAAGATCAAGTGGTCGAGAATGAAAAAATTTATAATACAGCTAAGCTGTCTGATAACGGTGTGCCTGTATCAAAAGATTTGAAAAGTGAAGTTAGCATTCCAAACGGCGGTAAAAATGATCAGTATGTTACCAAGGCAGGGGCTCAGGATCCTAAAAATGAGACAAAGATAAATTGGACTTTAAAGATCAACTATAATCAATCTTTTGTAGAAGATGCACAAATCATTGACAATCCGGACGCTAACCAGATGTTATTGCCGGAGTCATTTCGGTTGCTGCCGACAACAATTACAAAGGAAGGCGTAGTTGTTGAATCTGGCCCAGCACTTAAACAAGGAGCGGACAAGGATTATACACTTGAAATTACTAAGGATGAAAAGACAGGTGCAGAGCAGTTTATATTGAAGTTCAATAATAGTATTGAGAAACCTTTTATTTTGAAGTATGACTCCATAATTTTAGAGGCGAAAAATGGTGGGAAGATTAGTAACTTCGTTAAATTTAGTGGTAATGGATCCCAAACAGGAACCCAATCAAAAGAATCAAGTGTAACTGTAGTATTTTCGGATTCCAGTGGAATTGGACAAGGGACTAGAAAAGAATTAGCCGTCAAGAAAGTAGATGTAGCAGATAGTAAAGTTCTTGAAGGAGCTATCTTCAATTTATATCGAGTGTCTGGATCGGAAGAGGTTTTATTTAGCACGTCTATACCGACAGATAAGGACGGTAAAACAGTATTTAAAGATCTCCGGCCAGGTAAATACTTCCTGCAAGAAAAAACGGCACCTATTGGATATATCAAGGATCCAAATAAATATGAGGTGAAATTTATTTCAACAACAGTTACAGATATGACTGTAACGAATCAAAAGATAGTGACGCCAACAACTTCACCAACAACAGCGCCAACAACAGCACCGACACCGATGCCGACAGCAACGCCTACACCGACGTCGACAGCAACACCAACGCCGACAGCAACACCAACGCCGACAGCAACACCGACGCCGACAGCAACGCCGACGCCGACAGCAACAGCAACGCCGACGCCGACAGCAACGCCGACACCGACAGCAACACCGACGCCGACAGCAACTGCAACGCCGACGCCGACAACAACACCAACGTCGACAACAACACCAACACCAACACCGACGGAAACACCTGTGTCGACAGTAACACCTACGTCGACGCCAGACAATCCAATTTTCCCTGTGTCGACCCCGACGTCAATACCGGGAGTAATCGTTACGGCTACTCCATCCGCAACACCTGTGGTGGCGACACCAACAGTAGCACCAACAGTAACACCAACTATCACGTCGGTGCCAACTAGTACGCCTATTGTTCCGAAGGTGACGCCACCTGTAGAGAAACTGACTACAGATGAGGAAGTTCCTCTTGAAGGTGAAATCCCACTTGGGGGCGTGCCGAGTGTCGGCGAAAAGCCAGATCATGGTAAGGTGACAATTACTAAAGATGGCAAGTGGATTTATACACCAGATCCAGGCTTCATTGGCAAAGACAAGTTCACGATCATTGTGACAGATGAGAATGGAAATGAAGAAGAGATTGAGATCGAGATTGATGTCGAGGAAGTACCGACAGGTACTGTGAAAGAACCAGGGGATAACAGCAATAAACCAACAGAGCTTCCGAAAACGGGAGAAGACAGTGCACTTCCTATTTACTTAGTAGGTGGAGGTCTAGTTCTTGTGGGATTTGTGTTAGCTCGAAGATTTAAACGAAGTAATTAATATATCGTAATGATAAGGGTGCTGTCCCGGCACTCAACACCCATAGGATAAAAGTCAACGGAGCAAGGCTCCTCCTGTTATTGGAGGAGCCTTGCTTTTTTTTTGGTCTATGGCTACTCGTTTCATAACCTTCTTCACTTACTACCCAACTCCCAACGAAGTGAACCTTGACGAAAATGGGATTTTCACTCATTATTCGTAATGTAGCGCCAGCGACACTATTTAGCATATATCTTTTTTTTACTAATTAGTAAGCGCTATCATAAAATGCGCTGGGAGATGATACCATGGAATTTATGTATTTAGGAACTGGAGCAAGCGAGGGTTATCCAGCTTTATTTTGTCAATGTGAACGTTGCTCTATGGCGATGGAGCTTGGTGGCAAGAATATTCGCGCTCGTACAGGAGCGCTTATTAACTCTGATTTTCTGCTGGATTTCTCACCTGACATGTATATGAATAAGCTTCGTTACAAATTGGATTTGGGGAAAGTTAATCATTTGATTGTTACGCATTCGCATACGGATCATTTTGCAGCAGCAGAGCTCATGATGAGGCATGAACATTGGTATTGTCAGCTGCAGGAGAGTGAAAAAAAACTGCATATTTACGGAAATGAAACGGTAGAAGAAACGATGAAGTCAGCTCTTCGCTATGATTATGGAACCGATACGATTGAAGATCCTTTTTACGAGTTTCATATCATACAGCCTTTCATGCCCTTCACTCTAGGAGAAGTGACAGTAACCGCATTGCCAGCCCATCACAAGCCGGATGAACACAGCTTTATCTATCTACTTGAGCAGAATAACACAAGATTCTTATACGGCAATGATAGTGGTGTTTCAGTGATGAAACCTTCAATTATCTACGTGATAAGCATCTGGACGTTGTTAGTCTGGATTGTAATTATGGGCTAGAGGATAGATATGATTATCATATGGGGATCTCCGGTTGTCGGATTGTAAGAGAACGTTTGCTTGACCAAAATAGTTGTGATACTAGTACATCATTTATTCTGACTCATTTCTCACACTACAGCGCAGAGTTGCATGATACTTTAGTTAAGAATACAGCAGAGGAGAATTTCATCATTTCCTATGATGGGATGAAAGTCTTCTTAGCATGACATGATGATAGTCTATCTATAATTAAAAGAATAGTCATTACCCGTAAAATCCTCCCTTGAGGAAAGGACTACTTTACGGGTCTTTTTTATAGCTTTAAGGGCTCAAAATGAGTAGATACGGAGGTAGAGAATGAAGCTGCTGGCTACGGGAAAAGTAAAATGGTTCGTCTATCAGAAAGTTGTCATCGTATTTATCGTCTTTTTGATTCCGCTCATATCGATGAATATTTGGGTGAATTATAAGGGGATGTCATTCACCAAAAATACGATTTTGGACTCATCCCTGGCTGGGGCGTCGTTCTATTCCAAGCAACTGGATAAAGAGATATATTTCATCCGCAATCAACAATTACAATTTCAAGAAGATAAAAACATACAGAAGCTTAGTTTCCGAGGCGAAAGTTTAGAAAAGTATGAAGAGGTAGAATTAATCGGTAATGCTGAAGATCTATTGAATCGGATCATTGCCTCAAGCGAATATGTGGTTAACGCCGGGGTATATATTAAGTCTCTGGGAAAAACGATCTCTGGTAAGACGGGGATCACGTCTATTCCTAATATGGAGTACGAAAAAATTTCCTCGTTACTTAACGTTAAGCAGAAGCCTTCATTCTATCGGAGTGGTGATGCGATTTTCCTTATAGAAACAGGAGATAATGCGGAGCTTTGGTCGTATATTGAAATCTCAAAAGGTAAGCTATTGGAGGCACTAAATCAAATCGCAACCTTATATCAAGAATCGGAGGTATTTCTGGGAAGTAATGAGCTGGGCAATATTCTATCTACTACAGACGATCAGTTAGTATCTACTGAGGTCCTTAGACTCATCACCAAACAGGATCAGTTTAATTCCGATATCCCAGAAATAAACAAGGTGAACGGTAAAAGTTACTTTATTGCCCATAACTTTATCAGTTCTTTGAATCTATCCTTGATTATGTACGTGAATCAGAATGAAATCACAAGGCCCTTAAGCCAATTTAATACACTACTATATGCCTCTTTCGTCATCGCTATTGTGGTAATGATACTTTATTCTTATTCGGTAAATCTAATGATTCATAGGCCCTTATCCAAATTGGTTAAGACATTCCGTATGGTAGAAACGGATAATCTTGATTTAGTCATCGAGTCAAAGACCAAAGATGAGTTTTACTATATATTTAATAGTTTTAATCGCATGGCTTCTAGACTTAAGCGTTCTATTGAGGAAAATTATGAACAGAAGATTGCCCTGCAGCATTCGCAGTTGAAGCAATTGCAGTCACAGATTAACCCGCATTTTCTCTATAACAGCTTCTTTAATATTTACATGATGTGTAAAGTAGGAGATTCCGATAGTGCGGCTGAGCTCTCACAAAAGCTAGGGAGCTACTACCAATACATCACAAGAAGTGGATCGGACGAGGTGGCTTTCTTTAAGGAGTATCAGCATGCGCTTGATTATTGTGAAATTCAGTGTATTCGCTTCTCGAATCGTATTTCTTTCGAATATGAAGAAATACCCGTTTTGGCGAATGCGATTTTAGTACCGAGGCTGATTATTCAGCCGATTGTTGAGAATGTGTTCGAGCATGCTTTCGAAGACGACTCCCGACAAGGGGTTGTCTATATTGGTGCCGAATGCGAAGAGGGAATAGTAATTATCACGATTGAAGATAACGGCAATCTTTTAAAAGATGAGGAAATAGAGTACTTGCAGAAGAAACTTGCGATGGGTCTGAAACAAGTTGAGAAGACGGGATTAATCAACGTTAATAATAGACTCCAATTGAAGTACGGACCAGATAGTGGCTTGTTTGTCTCACGCAGCAAATACGGAGGATTGAGGGTAGAACTGATAGTTAAATATGAGAGTAAGGAAGTGTGATTATGTATAGATTACTAATCGTAGATGACGAGCCTGTGATTGTGAATGGATTAGTCCAACTGTTTCAGGATAACTCAGAATTTGAACTGGATATACGAAAAGCTTACTCCTCAAGCGAAGCTCTTGAAATTGCTAAGAAAACGAAATTGGATATTTTGGTTAGCGATATTCGTATGCCTCAGAAGAATGGTCTCCAGCTCGTGGACGAAATCGTCTATTATTGGCCATTATGCCGAGTGATTTTCCTTACAGGATACAGTGAATTTGATTATGTATACGAAGCGATTCGTAAGAATGTGGACAATTACATTCTGAAAACGGAAGGAATTGAACCTATTTTCGAAGCTGTGAAGGCAGCAGTCGACAAGCTAGACGAGGAGAACCGTCGTAGACTTCAATTGGAGAAGGCACAAATGCACTATCAAATCGCTAGTTCCTTCCTAAAGAAAGAGCTGATGGAGCGGGTGCTGAGCGGGGAGTCTATTACTTCTATACTCAATAATGTACGTTACAAGGATGTAGAGTTCGGCATTACATTAGATCGTCCTTCGTTCTTTCTTGTTGGTATCTTGGATCGACTAGATGATCCTAAATTTAAAATGCCTCCGTCTGTTCAGCATATTTTCCATGATCACCTGCCTACATCTATTGCATGTGAAGAAGTGATTTATGATGATCGTGTATTCATATGGCTGCTTCAACCAGATGAAGGATTGCTGAATCGCTTTCGTAGTGGCTATCCAGATCAAGGGGTGAATTGGCCTGGAATCGTTGCTTATATGAGAGGGATATTAGAGCCTGTACAGAATGAGTGTGATGAGCTGCTAAGTGTCTGCGTTTCATTCGGAATATCGGGGGATTTACTTAACCATTGGGAATCAATCCATCTTCAAGTTGAAGCAGTGCGCTCTATGATTCTTAAGAGAGCTTTATTAGGTCAGCACATGCTTATCTTAGACCTTGAGAAACTAAGTCAACTTGAGGATACGATGCACAAAGCTGGAGGAATCGAGCAGGAAGATTTCAAGACGCTAATCATCGAACAAATTCACCAATTTGTGCAGGAGAACCTATCTGGAGATCTATCGCTTACCTCAATTGCTGCAGAGGTGCATCTTAATCCGTCCTATTTATCTCGTTATTATAAACAGACGACAGGTCAAAATTTATTAGAGTATATCCAGTCGACGAAGCTGCATGTTGCTCTGCAGCTGATGAAGAATACAACTCTGAAATTAAATGAAATCGCCATCCGGGTCGGTTTTGAATCACCATCCTACTTTACAACATTCTTCAAACGCAAAATGGGTTTATCTCCACAGGATTATCGAAATTCAAAATAAGTAAATAAAGTGAAAGTGATGTAAAAAAAGTGAAATTGAAAGCGGTTTCCTCTGTGACTAAAATAATAACTAGGAACACTGATTAACAACAAGAATTGCAGCAAACAAAGGGGGGAAGCGTTCAGATGAAAAAAATGAGACCATGGAAAATGATTTTGTCAGTAACGATGATTCTTTCATTATTGTCAGCATGTGGAAGTCAAGGGAATGGAAATGCGAATGCACCATCTACGCCTAAGGAAGAGACTACGAATAGTGCGACAGACAGCGCCACAGCACCTGATCCACTAGGGAAATACCCGGAAACGGTCACTGTTACAGAAATACTAGGATATAATCCACCAGAAGATCCAAGAACTCCAAGCGGAATAACACCGGAACAAAATGCCTACCTGAAAGATCTCAAAGAGATGATGAATATTGAAGTGAAATACAAATGGACCGTTCCCTCTGCCCAGTTTGAGCAGAAGTTCTCGCTTGCCATGGCATCGGGGGATCTACCCGATGTGATAGAAGTCGATCAGAAGAACTATGAGAAACTTAAAAAGCAAGATATGCTTGCTGATCTGACAGATGCTTATGCACAATATGCGTCACCAGCTCTTAAGGCTTATATGGACTCAGATGGAGGATTCGCGATGAAAACGTTCAGTGCGGATGGTAAGCAATTAGGTATTCCTGCATTTGAAGATCCCTTCTTATCCACGCAGCTGCTATGGATTCGTCAAGATTGGCTTAATAATCTAGGTTTACAGGCACCGAAGACGATCGATGAGCTTGAGAAAGTTGCACAAGCATTCACACATAATGATCCAGATCAGAATGGTAAGAATGACACCTATGGTATCGCCATGCAAAAGAATCTCTTCTTTTGGGGATTTGATGTCAGAGGTTTCTTTAATGGATTCGGTGCTTATCCTTCCGTTGGTGATAAACAATCGGCTTGGATTAAAGGCGGCGATGACAAATTGTTACCGGGATTGATTCAGCCTGAAGTGAAGACTGCACTTGGTAAGCTACAAGCATGGTATAAAGATGGAATTATTGATAAAGAGTTTGCACTAAAGGATGAGAATAAGGCTGTAGAAGATCTGACTGCAGGTAAAGTGGGTATTTCCTACGGAGAGTGGTGGTATCCGAACTGGCCGCTTAACTCCAGCGTAGACAAAGATCCAAAGGCGGATTGGATTGCAATTCAGCTTCCAGGGATTGATGGTCCAGCTAAATCACTCGTTCCAAAAATTCGCAGCAACAAAATTTTCGTTGTGAACAAAAAGATGAAGAACCCAGAAGCAGCGATTAAGATGCTCAATTTCTACATCGAAGTTGGTAATAAGAAATACAAGGATAAGAACAAAGCAGCGGATGGCTATGTATACAACTGGTTTAACCCACGGATTGCCAACCCTGTTGATATTGATACGATTTACAGGGAAGTAAACAAAGCGCTCGATGCTAATCAGACTGAAATTACAATAGACGATGCAAATTATAAGACCGTTGCGGATACTTTCAAAGCAACTAAGGACTTCCTGGCAGGCGACACATCTAACGCTACCAAAGGTGTAAACTGGGGTCAATATTATAGCCGGGCTGCAAAAGACGGTGGCTGGGGCTTAACACGACAAATTAAAGAAAATCAACAATTTGTATACAACGAGTTTTACGGTCTTCCTACACCAACAGTAGTGGAAAAGGGCGGTCAGCTGGATAAGTTGATGCAAGAGTCCTTTACCAAGATTATCATGGGCGGTTCTCTTGATGATTTCGATAAATTCGTGGATAGCTGGAAGGCACTTGGCGGTAATGAAATTATCGATGAGGTCAATGAATGGTATAGCACGGAAGCTACGAAATAAATCATAGGGACAAGAAAGCGGGTGAGGTGAGTCGGGTGAGCCGACTCACCTCCCGTTTTAAAATGAGTAAGTTGGTGAGGAGGGCATCTATGAAATCACTGAAGAAAGAATATCCGCTTCATATCATGTTAATACCGGGTGTGATTGTTACACTGATTTATGCCTACGGACCGATGGCCGGCCTGGTTATGGCGTTTCAACAGTTTGAGCCGTTATCCGGTTTTTTTAAATCCGATTTTGTGGGATTAGATAACTTCCGTTATGTATTTAATTTACCGGATTTCAAGCAAGTACTTTGGAATACGCTAGTCATAGCTATCATCAAAATGGTATTGTCTCTGCTTGTCCCGCTCATTCTAGCTTTATTATTAAATGAGCTTACTAAGAAATGGTTCGCAGGTTTTATTCAATCCGCCATTTTCCTCCCGTTCTTCCTTTCATGGACTGTACTTGGGGGTGTCATTATTGAATTATTCTCTCTGAATGGGCCTATTAATGGCTTAATTTCCGCTATGGGCTTAGAACCTATCATGTTCATGCTTGATAATGGTTGGTTCAGGGGGATTATCATTGGCTCGGATGTCTGGAAAGGCATGGGCTACAATATGATCATCATGCTTGCTGCCATCACAGGAATTAATGCGACGCTGTATGAAGCGGCAGAGGTAGATGGTGCAGGGAAATGGAAGCAAATGCTTAACATTACGCTTCCAGGTATAGCACCGATTATTATTTTACTTAGTGTATTAGGTCTCGGTGGTATTCTTAACGCAGGTTTTGAGCAGATATTGATTATGTATAACCCGACTGTATATGCAGGCGCAGATATAATAGATACATTTGTCTATCGATTGGGGATGTTCAGCCAACAATTTGGACCTGCGGCAGCAGTGGGTCTCTTTAAATCGATAATATCTTTATTTATGGTATCAACAACTTACTATGCAGCTTACAAATTTAACAATTACCGCATATTCTAGGAGGTGGAGATGGTGCTACATAAACAATCATTCAGCAGAAAGTTATTTATCGTGTTCAATACGCTGTTGTTAACTTTCATTACCATACTCGGCATTATCCCATTTGTACACTTACTCTCCATCTCACTTAGCTCGAATACAGCTGCGATGGCTGGAGAAGTGAAGCTTTGGCCCGTCGGCTTTTCCTGGGATGCTTATGTATATTTAGGAGAAAAGGTAGAGTTCTTTCGTTCCTTGGGAGTCTCCGTAAAACGAGTAGTGCTCGGTTCAGTAGTTAACTTGTTTCTAGTATTTATTACTGCTTTTCCGCTTTCCAAATCGAATGATCAGTTTAAATTTAGAACCGTATATGTATGGATATTCGCGATTACGATGTTTTTTGGAGGCGGCTTAATTCCGACGTATATCGTAGTGAAGAATACAGGCTTAATCGATTCCATTTGGGCACTTATCTTACCAGGTGCATTGAATGTATGGAATATGGTTCTGATGCTTAACTTCTTCAGATCTATTCCAAGAGAATTGGATGAAGCGGCTACGATTGATGGTGCCGGACATTGGAGAGTACTTTGGCAAATTTATTTACCGATATCCCTTCCATCCATCGCAACGATTGGGTTATTCACCATAGTTGGGCATTGGAACGCTTGGTTTGACGGTATCCTTTACCTGAATTCACCTGAGCATTATCCGCTACAGACCTATCTTTCTACCTTGATTATGTCTATCAATGCCCAGATGTCCTCGATGTCCATTGAGCAGCTCAAGGTGATGGAGAACCTGAGTGAGAAGACGATCCGAACGGCGCAAATATTCATGGGCGCATTGCCAATTATGGTAGTGTATCCATTCTTACAAAGGTATTTCGTAAAAGGAATGACGGTTGGTAGTGTTAAAGAATAAAGAAATAGAGTACAGACATAGCATAAAGTCTCATATGAAGGAGCAGATTGCGATGAAGAAAGTTACTGTTGCTTTAATTGGAGCGGGCCTGCGAGGAATTAATTATTCAGAATATGCGATTCAGCACCCCAATGAGCTTCAAGTTGTAGCTGTTGCAGAGCCGAATGCGAAGCGGAGAAATAAATTTAAGGCAAGACATAAGCTGGCTGATGATATGTGCTTTACCCATTGGGATGATTTTTTTGCCTCCCCGAAAGTAGCAGATGCGGTATTTATCTGTACCCAAGACAATCAGCATTATGTGCCAACAATGAAAGCACTGGAGGCAGGGTATCATGTACTATTAGAAAAACCGATGTCCCCTGATGCCAAGGAATGTGTACTTATGGGGGAAATGGCCTCTAAAGTGAATCGTGTCTTCTCGATATGCCATGTATTGAGATATACCAATTTCTTCTCTACGATCAAGGAGCTGCTGGAAAGTGGTGCGATCGGACAATTGATGTCCATTCAACATAATGAGAACGTGGGTTACTGGCATCAAGCTCATAGCTTCGTAAGGGGGAATTGGCGCAAAAAGGATGAGTCCAGTCCGATGATTCTCGCTAAGTCCTGTCATGATCTGGACATTCTTTCCTGGTTGACAGATTCAGAATGTGTTCGAGTGTCTTCCTTTGGCTCACTGTCCCATTTCAAATCTAGTGAAGCACCGGAAGGAGCCCCGCTACGTTGCACAGATGGATGCCCAGCAGCAGATAAATGTCTCTATTATGCTCCTAATCAATATTTGACGGAGGATACGGATTGGCCTACATCGGCAATTAGCGATGATCCAAGCTATGAAGCCCGCCTGAATGCTCTTCAGGAAGGACCTTATGGACGATGTGTCTATCATTGTGATAATGATGTCGTTGACCATCAAGTGGTAAATCTAGAATTTGCTAATTCCGTAACTATAGCTTTTACAATGAGTGCGTTTACCAAAGATGTAAGTCGTACCCTCAAGCTGATGGGTACCACGGGGGAAATTCGCGGTGCGATGGAGAAGAATGAAATTGAAGTGATCCATTTTGGCAGCGGTAAGGTAGAGAGAATCTCGTTCGAGAATGCAGGTGGTCATGTTGGTCATGGCGGCGGCGATATGGGGTTAATCAAAGATTTTGTTAAGCTGGT
Source organism: Paenibacillus sp. B2(2019) (assembly GCF_008370385.1). Lineage (NCBI taxonomy): Bacteria > Bacillati > Bacillota > Bacilli > Caryophanales > Paenibacillaceae > Paenibacillus > Paenibacillus sp. B2(2019). Next base: position 73,882 of record NZ_VTZR01000012.1, on the reverse strand, counting down.
TCGAGCGGAAGGGAAGATTCAAGGTCTTACATCAGCAAATCATTCCGTTCAAAGTCACCTTATGGCTTTTGCAGCAGAGCAATCTCGCATCGAGGGTAACAGTATTGTTCTGAAAGAATTTGCACAAAGTGTCTGTAATGATGAAGAGGTGAAGCAACGATGAATGCCCCGCAGCCATTTCAGACGATGTTATTAAGTTCGTTGGTTAAGGTATTTGCTGATGAAGTGCCGAATCATGAATCCTATCACAGTGCAACCGCACTTGTCGGAGAAACATTTTCGTTCCAAGTCGCTTATACCTCAGATACACTTCTAAAGAATATTAAAGTAGAGATAAAGTCATCTCTTCCAGATCTAATATGTATAAGATCTGTTGGACTTGTTCCCTCAGAAATGCCTTGTTTCAAAAATCATGATGACGATGTGCTAAGAACTACGCCGGGATTATATCCAGATCCATTGTATACGCTGGATCAACAATCTATTTCATCGATCCCGGGACAATGGCGATCTTTATGGGTGACGATAACCTTGGATGAAACAATGAGTACGGGGCTTCGCTCTATTCAGGTCCTCTTCCAATCATCTGAAGGGCAGATGTTAGGTGAATCGGATGTATTCGAGTTAACCGTTATCCCTGCAACACTACCTCCGCAACAGTTAATTCATACGGAATGGTTCCATGTGGATTGTCTTGCTACAAAGTATGGTGTCGAAGTATTTAGTGAAGCGCATTGGGCCCTTATAGAACGTTATGCAGATACGATGGTTAAGCATGGCATGAACATGATCTTAACTCCGTTGTTTACACCGCCTTTGGATACAGCCATTGGTGGAGTACGTCCAACCGTTCAATTGATTTCCGTGACTAAAGCGGGAGATCGTTATGAATTCGGATTTGATCTGCTTACTCGTTGGGTATCGATGTGCCGCCGACTTGGCTTCAAATACTTTGAGTTCTCTCATTTATTTACTCAATGGGGTGCAAAATGTGCACCAAAAATAATGGTAACCATTCAAGGTGAAGATCAGCAACTATTCGGCTGGGATACGGACGCATCCTCGGCGGAATACCGTAGTTTCTTGGATCAATTTTTACCTTGCTTAGATCAATATTTGAAAGAGCAGGGAATAGACCAGCAAAGCTGGTTCCATATTTCAGATGAACCAGGAGAGGAACATTTGGAATCGTACCGAGCTGCAAGTGAGATCATTTATAAACATTTATCAAGTTATCCGATCATGGACGCTTTGTCCGAATTGGAGTTGTATGAACAGGGCCTGGTGAAAAGGCCGATTCCTGCGAATACGCATATTGAACCGTTCTTAGAACATCAGGTTCCAGACCTTTGGACGTACTATTGCTGCGCTCAAGGTGAACAAGTATCCAACCGGTTTTTCAACATGCCGTCTGCTAGAAATCGTATAATCGGGTTTCAATTGTATAAATTCGGATTACAGGGCTTCTTGCATTGGGGTTATAACTTCTGGTACTCGCAATATTCATTGAATCAGCAGCTGGACCCTTATCGTACGACTGACGCTGAGCATGCATTTCCCTCAGGAGATGCCTACTTGGTCTATCCGGGAGAAGAAGGCCCGATTGAATCCATTCGATTGGAAGTTCTATATGAAGGGTTGCAGGATTTGCGCGCACTAGAATTACTTGAGCAGAAAATTGGCAAGAAAGCAACGATAGCCATTATGGAAGAGGGTCTGAGTACATCGTTGACCTTCTCTGTATACCCAAGGGATCATGGAACATGGCTCTTAGAGGCAAGAGAGCGGATCAATCAAGCGATAGCAAGTTATTCTACTTAAGTGATCATACCATTACGAGGTGTTGAGAATATGGCAACTTTTCATTATTCAGGATCTTCCTTTTATTATAACGATCAGGCGATACGGCTTATCTCAGGAGCCATCCATTATTTTCGGACTCTGCCGGAACATTGGGAAGACCGTCTTATCAAATTAAAAGCTTGCGGCTTCAATACGGTTGAAACCTATGTGGCATGGAATTTACACGAGCCGAAGAAAGGCCAACATAATTTTGAAGGTATGGCAGATGTAGTCCGGTTTATTGAATTGGCTGGAGATTTGGGTCTGCATGTCATCGTTCGTCCCGCACCTTATATTTGTGCAGAATGGGAATTTGGTGGACTGCCATCTTGGTTGCTAGCTGATTCGGATATGCGTCTTCGATGCTACCATAAGCCATTTCTAGATCATGTAGATGCGTATTATGATGTATTGCTCCCCAAATTACAACCACTGTTATGTACAAATGGTGGCCCGATCATTGCTATGCAGATTGAGAATGAGTACGGAAGTTACGGTAATGACAAGCGCTATTTGACTCATTTAAAAGACAGCATGATTTCCCGTGGGATAGATGTACTACTATTCACTTCCGATGGACCTGAAGACGCGATGTTACAGGGAGGTATGGTCCCAGGTGTGCTGGAGACGGTGAACTTTGGATCACGTCCTGTAGAAGCATTCAACAAGCTCCGTGAATACCAACCAGAGGCTCCAATCATGTGTATGGAATACTGGAACGGTTGGTTTGATCATTGGCGTGAGGAGCATCATACGCGTCCGGCTGAGGATGTAGCGAAGGTATTGGATGAGATACTTAGTTTAGGCGCATCCGTTAATTTCTATATGTTCCATGGCGGAACTAACTTTGGGTTCTACAACGGAGCGAATGGACATACGTTTGACAGCTATGAACCAACAATTACTAGTTATGACTATGATTCCTTACTGAGTGAATCCGGTGAGCCGACAGCTAAATATTATGCAGTTCGTGAAGTGATCTCCAAATATGTAGATCTCGGACCCATTGAATTGCCAGCTCCTGTTGCTAAGAGGGCATATGGGAGAGTAGAGATGAAGGAGCAAACTTCACTTACCGCAAACTTGAATCGCATTTCTGCACCTATTCACTCTGCATACCCTGAACCGATGGAGAAATTGGGTCAGGATTATGGCTTTATTCATTATAGTACGTTCCTTACAGGACCTCGTCCCAAAGATGAGTTCTTCATCCAGAATTTACATGATCGTGCATTAGTCTTTCTGAATGGAGAGCTCACTGCAACCTTAGATCGTGTAGAGCCAGAGGTGAAATTAGAGTTCGAGGTTCCGGCCGAAGGGCTGCATGTTAGTATACTTGTGGAGAATTTAGGACGCGTCAACTATGGTCCTTTTATGAGAGATTGTAAAGGGATTACTGAAGGGGTACGTTATGGACGGCAGTTTCTGTCGGAATGGACGACTTATAGGTTGCCATTAACAGATTTATCTGGTCTGCAGTTTGAGGGTTTATTCAGTCAAGTGGAACCTAGTTTCTTCCGCAGCACCTTGGTTGTGGATGAACCTTGTGATACGTTCTTGAGCATGGAAGGATGGACTAAAGGCGTCGTGTTCATTAATGGGTTCAACCTTGGACGCTATTGGAATATTGGACCACAGAAAACAATGTATGTGCCAGGTCCTCTATTGAAACAAGGCAACAATGAGATTGTCATCTTTGAATTGCACAGCACTTCAGATACCGCTGTTACCTTCGTAGATCAACCGGAACTAGGATAATAGGGCATAGCTCCGCCAACAACATGTTAGAATTGCGGCTTATTGAACAATGTCTGAATTTGCTTCGGACAAGTTTGTTCAATCTTGCATAATTCGCTAGCTTCGTTTAACTAGCTGTTTCAAATGCAGCAATTAATATATCGTAACAACAAAGACACCCGAATAGATCCGGGTGTCTTTGTTAAATAGAAACTATTTCTTGCTGCGTATTCTAAGGTTATGTAGTTCCCATTGTTCATACCAATCTTGAACAACGGCAGGAAGACCAATACTTAGATCGCCTTTCAATAATTCCGTCAGATTCTTGTATTGTTCTTCCACTGCGGATCGTTCCCCAATACTGTCGTAGACCTTCATTAATCCTAAATGTCCTTGTTCAAAATAGGGCTGAAGCTGTACTACCTTTTGATACACAGTGACAGCTTCGGGAACTCTGTTGTTGTCGATATAGAACTGGGCCATTCCCATAGCATGGTGTAGCCAAATGGTGCGCAGACGTTGTCGTTCACCCTCCGCCCACAAATAATCGTAATCTCCAAAATAATCCCCTGAATAAAGCTCAAATAAGCTTTGATGTTCTGCACAATTGTCCTCTCCGATGGATTCGAGTGCAAGAATGTTGTGCTCCCACTGGGCTGCATCGATTAGAAGCGGCCCGGTCTCAAGCGTATACCCTTCCCCGCCACTGACGTTGCTGATATGCAGATCTACCTCACTCTGCTTTAAACATTGTCGTACTTGATAAATGGTTGTGTAGAGATGGGTAGAAGCCTTTTTAAGGTTGAAATCTGGCCATAGTAGGTCAATCAGGGTATCTTTACTGACGAATCGATTGCGATTATGAAGCAAGAAAGCAAACAATTCTTGTGCCTTAGAAGTTCTCCAACGGAGATTGTTTAAAGGTTGTCCTCCTCGTTCAAAACGCAGCGATTGAAAACAACGAATCGTTAGTTCATGTGCTACCTCTGTGCTTTTTGGTGCAAACCTCAATCTGTCCTCCAAGCGTTGTACTGTTTTGAATAAACGGTCATGTCGCACGGGCTTCAAAATATAATCAATCGCATTTAACTCAAAGGCTTCCACTGCATATTGGTTATACGCGGTCACGAAAACGATATTAGCGTTTGGACAGACCTCTTGCAGAATTGCGGCAGCTTGAAGTCCGCTCACTTCAGGCATTTCAATATCAATAAAAATAACGTCAGGCTCCAAGGCTGGAGCTTCTTGTATAGCTTGAACAGGATCTGTATAGGACGCGATGATATGAACAGCTTCCATTTCTTTTAACATGAATTCTAACTTTACGAGAGCAAGGCGTTCATCGTCCACCAATACTGCTTGAATCATTGTTATTTCACCACTCAATATAGTATTTTTTAGCAAAAAACAATAAACTCTTCTTTATTTTTCGGTTCATTATAGTCTGTCTGTGACTAGGTATTTTTGTGATTCATATTTCTTTTTTCAGAAGGGATTATGAAACTTACTGAAGTACCTAGCCCTTCCTTGCTTTTAATTTGCAAACCCTTAGCATAGACACGTAACAAGCGTTTATGTGTATTAAGAAATCCAATCCCTCTTGTTACATTAGACTGACTGCTCAGCAGTTGCTGAAGTTGCTCGGAAGTCATACCTTTACCATTATCAGCGATTGTAATCTCGATGTCATCAGCTAGTTCTTTGATGGATATTGAAAGCGTACCTCCTTTGGAGCGGCTTAATATACCATGCCTAACGGCATTTTCAACGAGTGGCTGAATGGTCAAGGGAGGTAACTGAAAATGTAGATTTTCTGTTAACTCCCAGTTGATGGTCATCCTGTCCTCAAAGCGCTCTTTCTCTATGTACAGATAGGCACGGACAAGCTCAAGCTCGTGTTCAATCGGTATCATCGGCTCAGCGTTCAAGAAGTTAAAGCTTAAGCGTAAATAAGAGCTAAAGGCGTCAATAAGGTGACTCATACGCTGTGTATCAAAAGATGCCAGAGCAGATATAGAATTTAATGTGTTGAATAAAAAATGTGGTTGTATTTGCGCTTGAAGATATGCTGCTTCCAGACGAAGCCGTTCATTTACGGACTGTTTTAAGTCTGTTAAGGAACGTACCCGTCCTCTTAGCTCCATAGCGTTCATGGGTTTCATTACATAGTCGTTCGCGCCCGAAACAAATCCGGTGTAGATATCTTCCGGCTGGCTACGTGCGGTCAGAAGTAGAATAGGAAGCTCAGCTATAGTAAAACGTTCACGAATTCTCTGTGCTAATTCATAGCCGGACATCTGGGGCATCATTACATCTGTAATGATTAAATCCCATTGATCAGTATCCAGTTTTATTAAAGCATCAATTCCACTGGTTACCGTAACCATTTCATAGTCTTTGATGGATAGTACGCTAGTAAGGATTTTCAGATTAACCGGGTCATCGTCGACAGCCAAAATCTTAGGTCTCCTTCCATCCGTTGAAGTAGCAGATGTAGTGTTAAATTCGGATAGCCTAATATGAGATAGTTTGTCCGTGTATTCAGTCACTGTTGAGAATTCTAAATTGAATTTTTGAATGTTTGAATCGGACAGAGGCATAGTAAAAGTAAAAGTAGAGCCTTTGCCAAGTGAAGATTTTACGCTAATCTCTCCACCGTGAAGTTCAACTAACTGTTTACAAATACTTAAGCCCAATCCAATTCCACCACTTATTGCTGTCACGCTTGAGTCACCCTGTTCATAGGGTTGGAAGGCTCTAAGCTGTGTTTCCTCGTTCATTCCAATGCCAGTATCCGTAATATGGATGCGCGCCACACCTTTATGAATATCCGCATGGACCCTAACTGAGCCTACACTCGTATATTTCACAGCATTTTGAAGCAGATTGAACAAAATCTGAATGAGTCTTTTCTCATCTGCCACAATAGAAGGAAACGAGTCGGGAATCTCCGAGATTAGTGTAATGTGCTTACCTTCCGTTAGGAACTTGAGCATATCGAGTACGCCAACAGCTACGGATTGAATGGGAACATTTCTTAACTGTAATTGAATGTTGCTTTCACGAAGCTGTGATTGATCTAGAAGATCGTTTATCAGTAAAGACATACGTCTTCCGACGGTAATTAGCAGTTCTAGATTATTTGCGTTCTGATGCATTAAAGAATCTCTCTCACTGTCTAAGACGGTCTCAGCAATATTAATGATGCTATGTAGGGGGTTTTTCAGCTCGAGAGAGGTATTAGCTAGGAAATCATCCTTTTGCGTAACGGTTCTTTGCAGGCTTTTTGCCAGATTTTCAGTCTGCTTAGCATTCCAGAAATAGCGCTTAAACCCAAAAGTCGCAAAGCATAAAAAGGCAATAATCAGGTCGAAAGGATAATAGGTAACGTCAACCAGATCGAAATTTTTGAACAATCCCCAATGAGTGCTGTTAACGATGGCTAGGATAGATAGCAATAGAAAAATAGAGCCATCGTTGTTTTTAAGCGCAGATTTCAGAAAGAGAACTACAACTTCTAATGATAGAACGATTATATTGATGATAAAAATAGGTGTAAATAATTCGTAATAGCGGACAACGGGACCGAGCATTATGAAAAGGATATGTACCAAGGATAAGCTGGTCAGGATCCGAACACTTTTAATTTTTAAATTCTGGAACATTAGATGCTTGCTTGTCAGTAAGATGAATAAAAAAGCCATAATATTAGATATAATTAATAGTTTTAAGCTCCATTGGTAGTTTAAGGGAAGCATATGCAGCAAAAGCTTGTCATCATCAATGAGTACTGTAGTTATAGCGGAAATTACCAACAGAAAAAAATAGATCAACATCTTTTGCCGCGGACCAATGGTATATAATATTGCTGCATAGACTGCATGAAGTAGAAGTACTACACATAATAACAGTTGAAGGATTATGGAAACGATCCGCTGATGTGTTAAGGTTTTTTCGTTACCAAATAAAATGGGTTTAAAAATACCGCCTGTATGAGATAAAGAGTAGTTGGCTACATGAATCACAATTTCAATCTCAGTCTTATCCGTTGTAAAAGATACGGAGTAAGGTAATACACGAGCAACATAGTCTTTTTTATTGGCAGATGGAGAACCTGAATTTCCTAGTAGTTCACCATTGATATATATTTCCGAAGAAGTCCGAACCCCGGATATGAGTATGCCATAAGACTGCTTTTCATTTTTATCTACAAGAATCCGTAACCGATAGGAGCCGTAGCCAAAAGCAGACTTTTCGCCATTATGAATGGCATCGTTCCACTGATCCGGGACTTGTATATATTTTTTAGGGGGAGCTTTGTTTAGAGATTCTTTATTGAAAGTGGGAAGCAGCGTATTAGGATAGAACTCCCATTGGCCTTTTAAGGTAAGGAGCTTGTCTTGATTTAAGTCTTTATTCCGTAAATCGAGAACTCCTTTGACTAATTGTGGTTGTATAGCATGAGGCGATGCCCAAACCCATAAGAAGCGAAATCCAGTAAGTATAGTAAGAAATAGCACGATAATTAGAAAGAGTTTTCTTTTAGTCATAGTAATTAAACATTATTCGACAAAAAACAATATATTCCTTTCCCAAAAATATTTCAAAAATTAAAAAAAAGTTGCAGGGGATTAGAATTGGCTGGCGTCTAACGTTATGTAGGTGAAGGAGGGGAGAAAGCTGGAAGAGGCGGAATGGATTTCTGCTGTGCTGAACGGTGAGCATCAGGCCTTTGGGCATTTGGTGACACGTTATCAAGGCATGGTATACAGAGTGTGCGTCAAGATTACTGGAGAAGCCGAATCGGCCAAAGATATGGCCCAAGAGGTTTTTATAAAAGCATACAAAGCGCTCCCCTCCTTCAGAGGACAGTCTACCTTCTCGACATGGCTTTATCGGATAGCCTATCGTACCTGTCTGGACTGGAAACGGGCCAATGATAGGGAGTGGAGGCATCGGAGTGCAGCTGATTACACTGAGAATGATTGGGTAACGTCTCAAACACCAGAGCAAGAGGTGCTAGAGCAGGAACAATCAGCTGAGCTGGGTGAGAATGTGAACAGCCTTGCGGAACCGTACCGGTCGGTCGTACAGCTGTACTATTTTCAGCGAAATTCTTATCAAGAGATAGCGGAGCAAAAAGGTGTTTCCGTTAAGACTATCGAATCGCAGCTTTATCGTGCCAGACAGATGATGCGTAGACAAAGGGAGGAATTGCGATGAATTGTGCAATAGTGAAGGAATGGATGCCACATTACATTGACGGCCTACTGTCTCCAGATATGGAGCTGAGTATCCGGTTGCACATACAATCCTGTCCTGATTGCGCGCAGTGGCTGGAGGAAGCTAAGGAAATGTCCGCTCTTTGGTCAGAAATGGAAACGGACAGTGAATATCAGCATGAACAGATGGACTTTCCAGATCTCGCAGCAGGTGTTATGGCCCATATCGAGCAGCTCGAAACAGGACGCAGAGAGCGAGCGGTTAAAGCGACAAGTGTAAGACGTCGTTATGCTCCTAGAACATCTTGGATGCATTATGCGGTGGCTGCCTGCTTGAGCTTCTTATTGTTACAGTTTGGCGTTTTTGAGAATTTGGCTTATGGGATTACTGAAATTAATGGTCATGTGTCGAATTCGGTGACCCAATGGTTTGGTGGCTTTAGAAAATAGTCATAAAGAGATTTATAAATAATAGATGGATTCAGGTAAACTGAAAAGTTTATGCTATCCAAATTTTAGGAGGATGTATTATGATTAAGAAGAGACGTTGGCTCACTTTTATGCTAGCTATGATTCCTGGTGTAGGTCATTTGTACTTAGGCTTCAAAAAGCAGGGGCTGCAGTTTATGATCGGGGCTTCCTTATGTATTATGTTTATTCCGTCTGAGCCCATGATCTTCCCTTTTGCGCTAGCTGCACTATGGTTTTACCAATTGTTTGATGCCCTGCAGAAAGCGGCTTGGATGAAAGTAACTGCTGCCGAACACGAGCGTATGATGTTCCATCCTGACAGCTTCGGAGAACCTTGGACGATGGGGATATCCTCTATGCCGGGTTACCCACATGAAGATGTGAATCCGGCTTGGGTTGGTGTTGGATGTGTTGTTGCTGGGTTCCTTATGCTGGTGATCTCAGCATTTCCGACGCTTTGGAGAATGTTAATTGAGATTAACATTGGTACGATCTTGTTATCACTGGGTCTGATTGCGTACGGTCTGAAGATGCTAAGAAACAATACGAGAGCGTAAGAAACGGGGATTTGACTATGGGGAGATGGAAAATCGGGAGTTTTACTGCAGCTATAGGCTGCATTGCACTTGGTGTCATTATTGTGATGGCTCAGTATAATATGATCAGCTATGAAGTACTTGGTTATTTATGGCCAGCACTGTTGATCCTGTTCGGACTCGAGATGTTGCTAAGATTGTTTATCAAATCCGATGCCAAAAGTCGTGTGAGCGGTTGGGCAATCCTATTGATCATCCTGTTGGTTGGAGCAAGCAGTGCACAGAGCGTAATGGCCGGCGGCTCACTTAGCAGTTTAATCGGGAATACACATTTAACTCCACTAAGCGGCAATCTCGAAGTGAAAGACAATATTACGACGCTGAAAATCGTACTTCCAAGTGGAAAAGTAAAGGTCGAGGGAATAGATGGAAGCTCATTGGATTATGAGGGAAGCTTACTCCTACCTGGAAAATCACAAAGTGAAGCCGAAAGTGCGTTGGAAAAGAAATGGAAAGTAAAAACTGAGGGAGATACACTGATTATGGAGCTTGATACAGATCATAATTGGTTCTCTAATATTCAGTTTGGATTTAATACTAAAAGTCCTTATTTAAATGTAAGTGTACCTAGCAGCCTTGCCGTTGAGGTAGATACTAGTGACGGGTCAATAGAAGCTTGGGATTTAAAGTCTGGCTTAGTGGTTGACACTAGTAATGGGGTTATAAATATTCATGATGTTGCTGGCGGAGTTGAGGCAGATACCAGCAATGGCTCACTGACTGTTCAGAACATCCAAGGTGGAGCGCAGCTCAAAAGCTCTAATGGTGCGATTATATTGGATAGTATAGATGGAGCGTTGACCGCAAAGAGCAGCAACGGCAAGATCACTATTAATTCAGCAGTGACTGGAAAATGGAAATGTTCGTCTAGTAACGGAAAGATTACGGTGGGATTGCCAACTGTGTCCGATGCGAAGATTACAGCGGATACTAGCAATGGCTCACTAAAGGGGAATGTCCCTTGGGATCTAGACGGGGACAGCTTTGGCACTGCCATTCTTGGTAAAGGAACTTATACTGTGGACCTAAGTACGAGTAATGGAAGTGTAACCGTGGACACAGCTGAATAAGTACGAACAATAAAGGGAGTTAAGGCTTCAGCGATTGGTTCTGCTGAAGCCTTAGCTCCCTTTTTCAAATTATAAGAAACCTACCAAGCGTAAGCTTTAGGAGCTTCTCCGCCCGGTCCTGGGAAGATCTCATCTAGACGTTTAAGGACAGATTCATCTAGCACAATCTCAAGACTGCGCAGTGCACTCTCGAATTGCTCTAGTGTGCGTGGTCCAATAATTGGTGCGGTTACAGCAGGATTGGCTAATAACCATGCTAGTGCTACATTATCTTGTGGTTCCCCAAGCTCCATACATAAGCTTGCAAAAGCCTCAAGCTGATCTTTGTATTGCTCTACGCGCTCAGCATTTCCTCCACTGCGGCTGCCTTCTATTTTCTTAAGTGCATTGCGTCCAAGAAGACCTCCATCGAGTGGGCTCCAAGGAATAACGCCTAATCCATGATGGAGAGAGGAGGGTAATACTTCAAGTTCAGGAAGGCGACAGGTGAGGCTGTATTTATGCTGCTCAGAAATCAAACCTAAAAAGCCACGTGCCTTCGCTTCTTGTTGGGCTACAGCGATATCCCATCCCGCAAAGTTACTGGAGCCGACATAACCAATCTTTCCTTGGTTTACAGCAAGCTCGAAAGCCCCCCACAGCTCGTCCCAAGAGACACTACGGTCAACGTGATGCATCTGGTACAATTCAATATGATCGGTCTGGAGACGCTGCAGAGACCCCTCTAGATGGCGGCGTATAATATAAGATGATAGTCCACCCTCATCATTAGGCCCATCGAGCTTATCACTCATTGCACCGTATACTTTGGTAGCTAACACGACCTTTTCACGTCGCCCACCACCTTGCTTAAACCAACGACCAATAATCGTTTCTGTTAAACCGGAATTCTCACCCCAACCATAAATGTTAGCGGTATCAAAAAAATTAACACCTGCGTCGAGTGCAGCGTCCATAATACGGAAGGCTTCTTGTTCATCTGTTTGTGGGCCGAAGTTCATTGTTCCGAGACATAGCCGACTGACCTTCATACCGGATTTACCAAGCTTAGCATATTGCACTTCGCATTCACTCCTTAGGTAGATGATTTCAACTTAATTGTAAACATCTTCAGAAATAAGAGCAAATAAGAGCAAATATGAAGCGGCAATTTGGATAAGTTGTCTTATCTCATTGAATTATAGGCTATGCCTATCAACTCAATAGAATCTATATCTTTGTCCTTTACGACTGGGTATGATACAACAATATAAAGAAGAACTATGTCTGTTAGAGCAGACCACTTGAGGAGTGACTGAGATGAGTGAGGTTAAAAAAATCGCCGTAATCGCAGGGGACGGTATTGGAACTGAAGTAGTAGCTGAAGCAGAAAAAGTATTGAAAGCAACTGAAGAAGTATTTGGTTATGCTTTTGAAACGGAGCACGCTCTTTTTGGAGGCATTGCAATAGACGAAAGAGGCACACCGCTGCCGGAAGATACACTGGAAATCTGTCGCAGTGCTGACGCCGTATTACTGGGCGCTGTAGGCGGACCGAAGTGGGATAACAATTCTAAGGAGCTTCGTCCTGAAACCGGATTGCTTGGCATTCGCAAAGCGCTTGGATTGTTCTCAAACTTACGTCCAGCAGTCGTATTCGATTGCCTTAAGGACGCTTCGACATTGAAGCCAGAAGTATTAGAAGGTACCGATCTTATGGTCGTTCGTGAGCTGACTGGTGGGATTTATTTCGGAGATAAACTGCGTCGTCAAGGTGAATATGGTGAAGAAGCAGTGGATACCTGTGTGTATAACGTAATGGAAGTGGAACGAATTGTGCGTCAGGCTTTTGAGATTGCTGGCAAGCGTCGCAATAAGCTGGCAAGTGTTGATAAAGCGAATGTACTTGAAACTTCACGTTTATGGCGTGAGGTCGTAAATAAGATTGCTCCAGAATATCCTGAGGTAGAGGTTGAGCATGTACTCGTTGATAACTGCGCAATGCAGCTGCTGCGTCGTCCAGCTAGCTTTGATGTTATCGTTACCGAGAACATGTTTGGTGACATTCTGAGCGACGAGGCTGCGATGTTGACAGGCTCTATCGGTATGCTTGCTTCCGCATCAATGGGCGATGGTAACTACGGTCTCTACGAGCCCGTTCACGGCTCCGCACCTGATATTGCCGGACAAGGACTTGCGAACCCGATTGCAACAATCTTGTCCTTAGCACTAATGTACCGTTTAACCTTTGGTTATGAGGATGCTGCTGCTGCGATAGAGGCTGCAGTAGCTGAAGTATTGGACGCAGGACACCGTACAAGTGATATCGCCGTAGATAAGAGCAAAGCGATCAGTACATCTGAAATGGGCGACCTGATTGTTGCAGCTATCCGCAAAGCATAATAAAATCTGATTCCTAATTACGATTATAGGGGAATTTGTCTAAGATTGACTTTGATTTTGTACGATGATACCATTTGATATGTAGACAAGATGTAAATTATTCCAGCATATCACGACAAGAAATGGTTGGTTTCTTACATAATCAAAGGAGGATTTTGGCAATGGCTGAACGTTTAGTAGGTAGACCAGCTCCAGATTTTACTATGCAAACCGTATCAGGTGATGGTAAGGATTTTGGTAAAGTAAGTCTGTCCGACTATCGTGGCAAATGGCTGGTATTCTTCTTTTATCCTCTGGACTTCACTTTTGTATGTCCGACTGAAATCACAGCTCTCAGTGAAGCAGCTGCGCAGTTCGAAGCGCTTGATACAGAGATTCTCGGCGCAAGTGTAGATTCGATCCACAGCCACAAAGCATGGATCAATACACCTAAGGATTCGAATGGTCTTGGCCGTTTGAATTTCCCGCTTGCTGCTGATATTACTAAACAAGTTGCTAAAGACTACGGCATTCTGATTGAAGAAGAAGGTATTGCATTGCGTGGATTGTTCATCATTGATCCTGAAGGTGAATTGAAATATCAGGTCGTTAATCACAATGATGTAGGTCGCAGCGTAGAAGAAACACTTCGTGTCCTGCAAGCCCTGCAATCTGGTGGCTTATGCCCTATGAACTGGAAACCAGGTGACAGAAACCTTTAAATGTTGTTCTGCTATTATCTGATCTTTGATATTCTGATTTCGACCTCCTTGCAGAAGTTTTTTCTGTATGGAGGTTTTTTGCACCAAAAAAGACTTAAATAAAAAATGGATTTGAAAATAGGCGTGAAAAGTTATATTATGTCCTCGAGTGGAGGAATCTCCATTGGGGTAATGTAATACAATAATAAAAACTCAGATGGGTTAGTTATTCTAAGGAGGGTGAACAAATATGAGCTTTTGCTGTGGAGCGAGTATGGTAGGAACAAAGGGAACCCTTAAACATTATCGCACGCAAGTCCATAATGTTCCCCTGCTTTTTTGTCCGGTATGTCATCGTGTAGAGGTTCACTATAAGGTCGAAAACGAGTATGAGATCTTGGCGGAATACGCACATGGAGACGGTGTTACTGATGTGGATTTTCAGGACTATGTCATGGAAGACGAAACTGCAATATTCGAGAATGTCATTAACATCGAGAGTGAAGAGCCTCTAGCTATTGTGCGGAGTCAGATCGATATGGCGCTTGACCTGCTTGCTGTAGCCAAACAGATTGAGGATACGAAGTGGGAACGGGAATTGAAGAAAAGATTAGCTGTGATGAGTCAAAGACGCCTTCGTCTGCAACAGAAAGCGTAAGATTATTTACAATTTGGGTCTGACCCATTTCTTTATCAAGGCCTTCGCAACTGCGAGGGCTTTTAGCTTTTTCTAAATTTTTCTTAAACGTGTTTAAATCAATTGAACGAATTAATAGTAATAAATATAATTAGATGTGATTTTTTATATGTCTTTGGAATCATTTTATGAATTTTTTTATCATTCGACAGTTTCTCTGATTGCGTTGTCTACTTCACTTGGATATGATTGGAATATAATTGAACCGGTTGGAAAAAGTGCAACGATTACCGAATGTTCTGGCGGCTTCGTCATATACTCAAATACATAGTAATTTGATGTCGCTTTAGCGTCTTCGTCAAATGCAGTAAAAGGGGGAACTTCGTATCGTGATTAGCCAATATCAAGAAAGTCTTCTATTACCGGGAAGAACCTATCAATCAGGACCTGTGGATACTACATACGAGGATGTACTAGAGAATATTGACAGCGGAATCATGCTTTTTGATGAAGAGGGAGTTATAAGTTTTGTAAATAAGCAAATGTACGGGATGCTAGAATTAACCCGTCACTCCCTTGTCGGCTGTACAATATCACACCTATTATCTAACGTTAGACTAAGCCGCTTTAAGAAAAAGCAAGTACTGCAAAGCTATAGAGAGATGGTATACAAAGGAAAATCAAATTATGAATTTTTAGACGAGTATGGCCGTTACTGGAAGGTTACATTATGCTGTGGAGAGCAAATGAAGGGTTGTTATTTGTTTACAGTTAAAGAAATCTCCGATTATAAGTTGATTGAGCAAACGGCTTACCAGAACGATAGTTTGGCTATGCTAGGTAAATTATCTGCATCTATTGCACATGAAATCCGGAATCCATTAACTGCAATTCGTGGATTTATTCAATTGCTTCACCCGCATCTACAGCAGCTTGGGAAGCAGGAATACGGCAAGATAATCTTGGCAGAGATCGATCGTGCCAATGATATCATTCATGAATTCCTTACTTCCTCCAAGCCGTCAGTTCCTCAAGTGGGAATGATTCCTGTGTCAGCTTTACTCAAGGAAGTAGTGCTGCTTACAGAGAGCGAAGCCCTGATGAAAGGTTGCCAGATCAATCTACATCCTTTTCAGGAGGATATGATGATTTCTGGAGATGTAAAACAAATGAAGCAGGTAGTCCTCAACTTGATTAGAAACGCTATGGAGGCCGTTGCGGATAGAGCAGATGGTTTAATGGGTAAAATAGAGGTCGGAGCCCACAGAGAGGGTTCTGAGGTCCGTATGTTCATTTCTGATAACGGTAAGGGAATGGATATCCGTACACTGGACATGTTATTTAGTCCATTTTTTACAACTAAGGAGAATGGGACAGGGCTAGGGCTTTCCGTGAGTGACCGAATCATCAAAAATCATGGCGGATGTATTTCTGTCAGTAGTAGAGTTAACGAAGGTACTCATTTTGTAATCTCATTGCCATTAATCCATTAGTACATTCGAATAGAATATATAGTGTTTAAGAGGCTGATCCCTGCGGATAATACAGATGCAGAGATCGGCCTTGCTTATGTTACAATGGGGGTTGGTTTTGGGAGACAAATGGAGGTAGACACAATGAATATAGAATTTAATAGTGGCAGTGCCATTAATGAAATACAGGGTGATGCCCTTATTCTTATCATCTCTGAGTCGGAAGCCCATCATGGCGGCCTCTCAGAGAGGTGGAATGACAGAATTCGATTATTAGGAAAGTCAGGTCTCTTTAGTGGGAAGCTGAATCAGACTTATGTACTGCCGTTAGATTATCCATCTGGTTGTCCTGTAGCTATTTTAGTTGGAAAAGGGGACCAATTACTTAGTACTGAAGACCTACGTCAAATGGCGGTTCAGATAGCACGTGCAGCACTTCGATTGAAGGCAATACAGCTAGTGTTTCAGTTACCTGAAGGTGTTCAGGAGCTAACAGAAGATAAGGATATCGTATCTATTGCCTATGCGTTGTCTGAGGGGTTGTCACTTGGTTCCTATCGTCGTCCCACCTATAAGCAGGAGCAATCTCAATATACAGGTCCAAACTCGGTTATTTTTACTATCGAGAAGAAGCCAGCGGATACTTTCGAGCGTGACTGGAATCTGGGCATGCAGAGAGGGCTGGCTTTTGGTGAGGCTACGAATCTGGCACGGAACTTGACGAATATGCCCGGCAATCTGCTGACTCCATCTGACCTTGCTGTGGCCGCTATAGAAGTTGCTGAACGTTATGGATTTCCTTCCGAAGTGCTGGATGAACGGGAAATTGAGCAAAAAGGAATGGGCGGATTGCTCGCAGTCGGAAAAGGAAGTGTAAACCCTCCGCGAATGATCGTCATCCGTTACCAGGGAACGGGGCACTGGGATAATGTAGTGGGGCTGGTCGGTAAAGGGATTACTTTTGATACGGGGGGAATTTCCTTAAAAAGAGCCCCAGGCATGGAAGAGTTAATCAGTGATATGGGAGGCGCAGCGGCTGTGCTTGGAGTCATGGAGGCATTAGGCCGATTACGTCCACGAATTAATGTCGTAATGGTCATTCCATCCGCTGAGAATATGCCATCTGCTAATGCCTTTAAACCCGGGGATATCATTACATCAATGAGCGGAAGAACCATAGAAGTATTGAATACCGATGCAGAAGGCAGACTTGTACTTGGGGATGCGCTGACCTATGCTCGGGAATGGGGAGCGAAACGAGTTATTGATGTCGCTACACTGACAGGTGCAGTGTTGTCGACATTAGGAGATATAGCTACAGGTGCTGTTACTAACAACGAGGAATTTATGGAGCAGTTTCTGACAGCAGCTAATGTTTCGGGTGAAAAAATATGGCAGCTTCCCGCTTATCCGGAATTCCGTGAAATGCTAAAGAGTGAAGTTGCCGATATCCGTAACACCGCAGGAAGATTCGGGGGAGCCACTACCGCTGGGTTATTTGTAGGTGAGTTTGCGGAAGGTCTGCCGTGGATACACCTAGATATTGCTGGAACCGCATTTCTTTCTAAAGAACGTGGAGTTAATTCTAGAGGCGGTACAGGAGTCATGGTTCGCACATTGGTTCAGTGGTTGCTCAGCGAAAGCGAATGATTAGCTCTTCATAATCAACAAAAAGAAACCTCGCCCTAGGACAATGGATGGAAGACCGACCATTCCCTAAGGCGAGGTTTCTTTGCTTTTGTAAGAATGGAAGATTAAATATTGCCACTGGATTTTTTAGCCTTTGATTGAGAAGTAAAGGATTGAATACTGTTCATTATTTTATCGCGAGTTCCCTTATTCTTCAGTAAATAGGCTACGCCCAATGCGGCTGTTGTGAAAAATGTTTTTTTTGTGTTCATAGTGATTACCTCCTTAGGTATAGTCTGTAGTTGCTTATAACAAACATACCCGAAAGCAATGCAAGCTAAACTATGAACCCTTTCATATAACGGTTAGGCAAGCCTACTTCTTCTTATTAACAGGTGTTGAGCAGCAGGAGAGGGGAGAATCTAAAGACGCTGCAGAACAGGTCTTGCCCTTATCACAGCCAGCGCAAGCGCCTTGCTTTCCCTTTTGCACATGTCGATAGATGATCCAGCCTGAATAACCGAAGATCAGAGTGACGATTAGAACATTTATCATTATGGTGCCCCACTTTCATTAAGAGAATCAACGAATTACAAGTTCTACGACCAGCCTAATAATCGCCCACCTTGGAAAATAACAAAAGATACGATATATGCCAGAGCAAGAGAATAGCCAATGGAGAAGAAAGTCCATTTCCAAGAGGCTGTTTCTTTTTTGATAACCCCTACAGTGGCCAGACAAGGAATATATAACAGGATAAAGGCCATAAAGCTGATTGCACTCAGCGGTGTAAAGACTTGTGAAATTTGATTCTCTAATCCAGCGGTATCTGGTGCGTGATAGATGATATTCATCGTAGACACAACAACCTCTTTCGCTAAAAATCCTGGGACCAAGGTAGAGCCAGCCTGCCACGTTCCGAAACCAAGCGGTTCCAGTAGTGGTGCAATCATGCCTCCGAATTTAGCTAGATAGCTATGATCCATTTCTACACCAAATCCTCCAGGACCAGCATAAGACATAAACCAAATAATAGCTGATCCTGCTAGAATAATCGTTCCCGCTTTACGAAGGAACCCTTTGCCCTTCTCCCAAGTGCTGCGCGATAAGGTTTTGATCTGCGGCATACGGTAAGGAGGAAGTTCGATGATGAAGACGGAGGATTCATTCTTGAATAAGTATTTAGAGAATACCTTACAAAGAATTAGGGCAAAAACAATACCCATAACATACATAGAGAGAACGGCAAACGCTTGTTGCTCAGGGAAGAATACAACTGCGAATAATGCATAAACAGGTAATCTTGCAGAACAAGACATCAGCGGCATTAACAGGGTTGTCAGCATGCGGTCTTTGGGCTGTTCGATGCTTCGCGCCGCCATAATGGCCGGCACATTGCAACCAAAACCAATGATAAATGGAATGAATGCTTTTCCGTTCAGTCCCATTCGTTCCATGGTGCTGTCCATCAACAAGCAGACCCTTGCCATGTATCCGGAATCCTCTAGGAAGGAAATGATCAGAAAGAGAATGAAGATTTGCGGAACAAAGACCAGTACGCCGCCTACACCGCCGATGATGCCATCCACAATCAATGCATGCGTGAAGCCTGAAGCTCCAATGGTCTGAAGCAGCGAGTTTGTTCCATCACTAATAGGGCCGGAAATCAAGCCATCTACGATATCTGATAGGGGGCCGCCAACCCAGTCAAATGTAGTCTTAAAGAGAGCATACATAAAGAAAATGAATAAGGGCAGTCCCCAAAATCGATGAGTCAATACCGAATCTAGTCTTTCGGTTAAGTTATGGGGCTTCTGAGCTGTCGTATCAAGGACTTCGACACAAATATTGCGAATATACTCCATACGGTTCGAGCGAATCCATTGCGGGAGTGTCAGGGCGAGTTTTTTGATTTGTAGCTCACTCTGACAAGACTCACAGATATTTAGCAGTCCCGTAACATCTATACGCGACTTCAGAAACTGAAGTATAACCGGATTCTGTTCCAATAGCTGTAGAGCGACCCAACGGTGATTGGGCAGATCTTTTATAGAACGTAATTCCTTTTCTATAGAAGATATTGCTCGCTCGACGACCTCACCATAATTCAGCTTGAACTTTACAGCAGGAATAGCTGACGATTCCTCGAGGATGCTGAGCATCTGTACGCTGCCTTTACCGGTTCTTGCTATAAGTGGGAGGACGGTGACACCCAATCTTGATTGTAAAATGGTTTGATTAATATGAATACCGCGCGCATTAGCGACATCAATCATATTAAGACCGAGTACAGTAGGCTTGCCATACTCAAGTAGTTGAAGCGTGAGCAGCAGATTACGTTCCAGCTGGGATGCATCCACGATATTGATTAATGCTTCAGGGGATTCTTCTATCAGATATTGGGCTGCGACCCCTTCATCACGGGAGAGTGGGTGCAGAGAATAGATGCCGGGCAAATCAATGAGCTTGCCTGCCCCGTTCTTCAGATTTCCGATCTTTTTCTCAACCGTAACGCCTGACCAGTTACCTACATATTCGTATGAAGTCGTTAATGTATTGAAGACAGAGGTCTTACCTGTATTGGGATTGCCCACAAGAGCTATAGAACTCAAGATACGTTCACCTCAATCAGAGAAGCTTCTTTGCGGCGTATGGCGAACAGCTGGCCGTTACATTCTAGCGTAATCGGTCCCCAAAAGGGTCCCTTTCCTTTAAGACGGATGTTCACACCCTCTGACACTCCGAGATCAGCAAGACGACGGCGTAGAACGGGGTTCATTCCTTCTATTTTATGAATATTTCCAGCAGCGCCAGGTTGTAATTGTAGTAAGGAACAGCAGGTAGAAGCAGCTATTGTAATCCCTCCAAAAGAGATTGAGAATCAATCTCAACTGTTTTCTTGTAATGTAGCATTTTTAAGTGTTTGTATACTGTGACATTTGTCCCTGACCTACTGTGGTAATTACTTTAAAGTGCTAAAGCCGAAATACCTTTACAATTTATTCTTCATTAAAGTATGATTGAACGATATAAATTGCATAGTAAAGCTATGCTAGAGGTTATAATGATTGCAATAGCACATACGATGATTGCAGGAATTGAAGGGAGATAATTATGAAGACTAATCAATGTAAAATTGTTGACTGCACCATTCGCGATGGGGGGCTCGTTAACAACTGGGATTTCAGCGTGGAATTTGTGCAAAATTTGTATGCCGGCTTGAATGAGGCTGGTGTTGACTATATGGAAATCGGTTATAAAAACTCCCCTAAACTGCTCAAAGGAGCAGAAGGTGCTGGACCATGGCGTTTTCTGAACGATGACTTCTTACGTAAAGTTATCCCGCAAAAGGGACATACGAAGCTTTCCGCTTTGGTTGATATCGGTCGTGTGGATGAGAATGATATTTTACCTCGCAGCGAAAGTATGCTGGATTTGATTCGGGTAGCTTGCTATAGCAAAGATGTGGAGAAAGCCTTACAGCTGGTACAAACCTTCCATGATCTAGGCTATGAGACAACGATCAATATTATGGCTTTGTCGAATGTAATGGAGAATGAATTATTAGAAGCTTTCGAAATGATTCGTGAGAGTGTAGTTGATGTAGTATACATTGTGGATTCATACGGTAGTCTAGATCACAACGACATCAATTACTTAGTTGAGAAGTTCAAAACTCATTTGCCAAACAAACGCCTGGGCGTACATACCCACAATAATCTTCAACTCGCGTTCTCCAATACGTTGATTGCTGCTGAGAAAGGTGTAGAGCTGCTGGACGCTTCCTGTTATGGAATGGGACGTGCTGCGGGGAACTGTCCTACAGAGCTGCTAGTGACCCATTTGAAGAATACACGCTACACATTGCGCCCTGTAATTGATATCATTGAACGCCTGATGATTCCTTTACGTGAAAAAGAAGAGTGGGGCTATATCATTCCTTACATGATCACTGGAACGCTTGATGAGCATCCACGTTCAGCAATGGCGCTTCGCGCATCGGCGGATAAGGATAAAGCGGTTGATTTCTATGATAAGCTTACAACACCAGAGGTTAACTTCGGAGATAAATAAACCTGTTGTTCAGAAGCACTGAACCCGTTCGTAGGGGAAGTGCTTTTTTTTTTGAATAAAAATAAAATTTCTATAAGTTTCTCTGATAAATGATTCTAATATTTTTCGCTAAAATACTTACCGTTCTAATAAGAAGCCTGAAGGTATTTTTGCTTGCCTGCTAGAAGAAAATGGTTTATATTTATGCAAGATTTATGAATAATCGCTATAAAAATACGACCTCACAAAAGAAATGTAACTTTAAAGACCGATCTAGCCGATATTTATACATAGGACAAGACTATACATAGTTGCTTAATAATCGACATCATTTTCAGACGCGAGGGATCTATGAGACAAGAAGAGAAAAAGACAATTCAAGCGGCTATTGTAGGAGCCTTACTGTTCCTATTCATTCAAATTTTCCATACATCGTTAAACCGATTGGACAATTGGGATATTATTTCTGCACTCTATCTCATTGTCGGCTGTTGTACTGTTGCTTTTGGATTTGCGATATTTGCACAGGGCTGGTTGTTCTTCTCTAGCAGATTATCTAAAGGAAGATTATATGTCGCAGCTCTTTTTGGTGGAATATGTATTATTGATTTCTTGCATACACTCGGCTTTGTAGCATTTCCATTGATTTCATCGTTTATAACCCCTGAGGAATCAAGGTGGCTGCTTACCTTTTCACGACTATCCAGCGGTCTGGGTATATTGTTTATTTTTGGTAGAGAAGACAAACCTGTGACCGTTACCGAAAAAAGAAATGTATTCAGAATCGCCTTCATGTTGATCGTGCTCTTCATCGCATTATTTATATTTATCCACTCGGCAGTGCCTGAGTTATTTACTAAGCCTTGGATGAGTACACTTAAACAATTCGTTGATCTGGCAGTACTTTTTGTTTATTTAGCAGGTGTTGCTGCCATCGTATTTCCTGGGAATAATGAAAAGTCAGCCTCGCTGCTTGTTATTATTCGGGCACTTATCTTTTTCTCGCTAGGCCAGGCTTTTTTTATGACTCCCATAAGTGGCGGAAATATTGATGATCTCTTTGGGATGTTATGTAGCGGAATTGCTTATTACCAGTTGCTTACTGGCGTGTATCGTCTGACAATTGAAGAGCCATTTTACGAGAAACAGCTGGCCGAAGAACGGATCAATTATTTGGCGTATCATGATGATTTAACAGGACTTCCTAATAGACGACGGCTGACACAGCGTGTAGAAGAAATGATTGATGCTGGAGAGACGGACATAAAGGATCAATTCTCAGCTTTGGCCATTATGAATATTAATCATTTTAAGAATATAAATGACTCTCTGGGTCATTATGCCGGAGACCTTTTATTGAAATTGGTGTCTGAGCGTCTCAGTAATGAGGCTAGATCCGGTGAAGAGCTGTATAGTATGGGAGCGGATGAGTTTGCTTTTCTAATGACAGAAAGAGCAAGTCTTGGAGAATGCTTGGCACGAGCTACAGAGTTGCTCAGATTATTTGAAGCACCCGTTAATATAGAATCTGGCGAGTACCATATCTCACTCAGCTTGGGGATGAGTATTTATCCTGGTGACGGGGAAACTGCTGAACATCTCATTCAAAATGCGGATACTGCTGTTCATAATGCGAAGGAACAGGGCGTGGAGATTCGTCGTTATATCCCAGCCATGCAGATGAAGGCAAAGGAACGCCTGAAGCTGGAAAATGACCTTCGAAGAGCGCTTGAGCGTGATGAGTTCTATCTCTTATATCAGCCAAAGGTGCAGCTGGAGACAGAAGAGATTGTAGGTATGGAAGCTTTATTGCGCTGGAATCATCCTAAGCGTGGTATTGTCTCACCTAATGAGTTTATTCCATTAGCTGAGGATAGCGGGCTAATTGTTCCAATTGGAGAATGGGTACTGAAGACGGCGTGCCTGCAAAATAAACAGTGGCAGCTAGCAGGCTACCAGCCGATATGCGTCTCTATCAACTTATCTATGCGTCAATTCCTTCAGCCGAACCTGGCTGGTAAAATTCATACCATTCTAACCGATATTGGTTTGGATCCATGTTATGTTGATCTTGAAATTACAGAGAGTATGACCTTGGATAAAGAAACGGCTTTTGATCAGCTGAAGCGCTTGAAAGAGCTAGGTGTGTTCATTAGCATCGATGATTTTGGTACAGGTTATAGCTCATTGCACTATTTGAAGGATATGCCGATCGACAGGCTAAAGATTGACAGATCGTTTGTCTCCGAGGTTATGGAGGACAGTAATAATGCGGCAATAGTCTCCACGATTACTTCTATGGCGCATCATTTGAAGCTTAAGGTTACCGCAGAAGGGGTAGAGAACAAGGAGCAGCTGCAGTTTTTGCGTGAGCAGCATTGCCATGAAGCTCAAGGGTTTTTGTTCAGTAAACCTATTCAAGCAGCTGAATTTGAGACCTCATTTTTGAAAAAGGCTCCCCTCGGCGCTTCCTTGTAAAATATAAGAAAGTATAAGTTGCACACCATACTCTATGTCTTATATTTCGCACAAAAAAATGTTGATTTTTATTTATGGGGGTGATACAATATCTCTTGTACTCACTTTCCAATGCGGGTGTAGTTCAATGGTAGAACTTCAGCCTTCCAAGCTGATAGCGTGGGTTCGATTCCCATCACCCGCTCCATAATTTAAACTTTCAAATCCTTGCGATGCAAGGATTTTTTTATGTTTTGGTTGATGGTTTTGTTATGAACTATTCTTAGATATCAAAAAGCCAGGCTCCTCAATGAAGAGGAGTCTGGCTTTGTTATACTACCTGATTCTCTTAAACAGTCTTCAAGAACTCAACAATGGTGAGCAGTCCCTTATCAAAATTCTCTAGGTTGAAATGCTCATCCGGTGCATGCAGGTTCTCATCATCAAGGCCAAAGCCCATCAGGACCACTGGTGCTTCAAGTACACGGGAGAAGCTTTCCATGATCGGAATGGAGCCACCGTCTTTGGTGAAGAGGGCACGGGTTCCGTATACTTTGCCGTAAGCGTCTGCTGCAGTTTGTAGAATAGGGTTCGATGGATCGATGTTAAAGGCACGTGCCTTCTCCATTTGCGTCACATGCACTTTCGCTCCGGTTTGAATATTAGCCTTCAGATGCGCTTCAACGGCATCAAGAATATGCTGTGGGTCCTGATCGCCAACGAGACGGCAAGTAATCTTGGCATGTGCTTCTTTTGGAATAACTGTCTTGCTTCCTTCGCCTTGGAAGCCGCCATAGACACCGTTAAGTTCAAGTGTAGGGCGAGCACCAATACGTTCTACAAAAGAATAACCTTCTTCGCCGTATAACGCATCGAGTCCAAGTCCTTCGCGAATCTTATCTTCATTCACGCCTTGCTTCACGAATTCCTCACGTAGTATTGGAGAAAGTTCAGGTACACCATCATAGAAGCCTTCTACAGAAACACGACCTTTGTCGTCATGAAGGGAGCTGAGCAGGGACACGAGAGCGTGCAGTGCATTCGGAACACCACCACCGTAAGAGCCGGAGTGCAGGTCTGTAAGAGCTGTAGTTACGCTCACTTCAAGTGATCCTAGGCCACGTAGTCCTGTGCAAATTGCAGGGCGACCACGTTCCAGCAGGGAAGTATCGGAGACTAGCACCGCATCCGCAGCCAGCTTTTCTTTGTTAGCTTCCAGGAATGGAGGAAGATTTGCGCTGCCGATTTCTTCTTCACCTTCGATACAGAGCTTGATGTTAACAGGAAGAGTACCTTCTTGTTTCAGGATTGCTTCAATCGCTTTGAGGTGAATGAATACTTGTCCTTTGTCATCCGTTGCTCCACGTGCATACAGCTTGCCGTCACGGATCTCTGGTTCAAACGGAGGTGTAGTCCACAGGTTTAGCGGATCTACTGGCTGCACATCGTAGTGGCCGTATACAAGAATGGTTGGCTTACCCGGAGCATGAAGATAGTCAGCATATATGACGGGATGTCCCGCTGTCGGATGAAGTTCAATGTTCTCAAGTCCGGCTTTCTTTAGTGTGTCTGTCAGCCAATGGGCTGCAGCTAGTACATCGTCCTTATGCTCAGACAAGGCAGAAATACTTGGAATCTTGAGCCATTGTTTTAGTTCTTCGAGATGTTCATCCCGGTGTGTTGAAAAATACGTTTCATATGACATAGTGTGTATGTACCTCCTTAAGTTTTGCTGCGCAAAACCGGCTATGAGCTTAATCGCCATGCGTGACCGTCTTGTTTAGCATTCTATAGGAATCATTATACTGGAGAACTCACTATGGATCAAAAGCGATTAGAAAGACGTCTTATCTGATCCTTGTGACCGGAGCTTTTTTTCGTAATTAATAGTTCCTTTCCGGTTGTTGATTACTAACAGTAACCATGATAAGCTGATTAAACTTAAGGACAAGAAGGCACTATTACATGCTTGAGTTCCTATGGAGGTAACTACTTTGGAACATTCAATGGACGAACCCATTCGGCTAATGCCGACGCTAGAGGATTGCTCCATCACCCGCCAAATTCTCGACAGGGTTGGGGACAAATGGAGTGTGCTCATCATTGTTAATTTGGGTGCAGAAGCATTGCGGTTTAAAGAACTGCAGCGGCGTTCTGGTGGTATATCACAACGGATGCTGACCCAAACCCTGCGTCATTTAGAACGAGATGGTATAGTTTGGCGTAAAGCTACGCCTACGGTACCTTTGACTGTTGAATATGGTCTGACAAGTTTAGGAGAGTCCTTGCTGGATCCTTTAACTTCCCTAGTGGAATGGGTCAATAGAAACAACGCTGAAATCGCCAAAGCGCGTATAGGGTATGACTGTCAGCACGAAATGTTGGATTAGCAAGCTAGGTGTACAATTTACTGGGATAGAGGATGGATTATTTTGCAAAAGAAAAGTGAAAAAAAAACATTTTTATATACTTACACCTGTTCAGAGGACGAGTTATCGCTATGTCAGATGGAGCTTCGTTGTCTTTTTGGAGAGGAAGTACCTTCTTCAATCTTTAAGAGTGAGGTAGAGGTGGATGTCAGCCGCAGTCCCTTCATTAAAGAACGAATTGATGTTATGTACGAGGGAGACAGCTTGCCTGAGATTTATGATCAAACGGAGCAGGTGGAGCTTGGCGGTAAGACATTTAAGGTTATTTTTGTGAAGACCAATGATCTGTCCCCTGCGGACAAAATAGAATATGATGAGCGAAGAGTGATCGAGCGGGAAATTGGGCTGCGTATTGAAGGGGAAGCGGATGTAAACCACCCTCAGTTGGTATACGGTATTGTTACGCTGGGCGGTCGCTGGTACTTTGGATCATATCATAAGAACAAGGCCACCTGGTTCCGTCAAATGAAAAAGCCGCGTAGCTACTCTATCGCGCTTAGCACACGTGTAGCCCGAGCTGCGGTCAATATAGCCGTTCCGAATCCAGAGGGTGTACGAGCCATCGATCCTTGCTGCGGCATCGGAACAGTAATGGTAGAAGCCCTCTCGATGGGAATCAATATGGTTGGACGTGACATTAACCCTCAAATCGCGATCGGTGCCAGAACGAATATTGCTCATTTTGGATTCACAAGTGAGGTTACGCTTGGAGATATTGCTGACATCACAGAACATTACGATGTAGCTATTGTAGATATGCCTTATAATCTATATTCTAGTATTACACCTGAGGAACAGTTTGCGATTCTAGTGAATGCGCGCCGGATTGCAGATCGGGTAGTTATCGTTGCGATTGAACCGATGGATGAGATGATCACGGAGGCTGGATTTACGATTATAGACCGCTGTGAAGCTAAAAAAGGTTTGTTCTCCCGTCATTTAATGCTTTGCCAGTAATCCTAATCAAGTTATTTAAAGGGGTGCAGCAATGGAGCAGAAATGGTTAACCTGGGCTAAAGAAATACAGGCCATCGCACAGACTGGACTAACTTACGCTAAAGATGTCTATGATATAGAACGGTATCAAGCTTTGCGGGAGCTAAGTGTAGATATCCTCGCTAATTATACGTTCGAAAGCAAGGAGAGAATAAGACTCTCCTTTGCTAGTGAGGGTGGCTATTCTACGCCGAAAGTGGATATCCGTGGTGTTGTTTTTCAGGATGACAGAATCCTGCTTGTCCGCGAGAAATTAGATGGAAAGTGGGCGCTTCCCGGGGGCTGGGGAGACATCGGTCTGTCACCGAGTGAAGTCGTTGTTAAGGAAATTCAAGAAGAATCAGGATTTGAGACAGAAGCAATTCGCTTGCTGGCTGTTTTAGATAAGAAATTTCATAACCATCCTCCGGAGCCGTATCACGTGTATAAGTTTTTTATTTTGTGCAGAATTGTAGGCGGCGAGGCGCTGCAAGGGGTGGAGACGAGTGAAGTATCCTTTTTTGCTGAAGATGAACTGCCTGAGCTCTCATTAGAGAGGAATACAAGTGAGCAGATTGAAACGATGTTTGAATATTTACGAAATCCAGAAAAAGTAGTAATATTGGACTAAGAATTTGCATATTATATATGACTTCCGTAAAGTGATGTTTTTAATGATGTAAATGATGGGTAATTACTATTATGTAAGCACTTACAATGTTGGTATTCTAAGCTTTTAGGTCGAGCGGTCTACATTTTTTCCTCTACTGTGACGATAAGAATTTTAGGAGGGGATCGCATGGAACAAGAAGAGTTGAGCATTCCATTGAAACAGGAAAATGTGGTGCGTCCTGCAGAGGGCAATATTGCCACTGGGCTGGTTTGGGGTATCTTAATCAGCATTCCGTTATGGATCTCTGTGATTGGCTGGATTCTGGGGTTTTGGCGCTGAGCCGTATTTTAATAATTATCTAACTCTATTAGTTGTATAGTATACATCAAAGGCGGTCTCTTCGTAACTGAAGAGGCCGCCTTTTTAGTTTCCTGAGTTTCTCAAGATTTCGAATATACCAGTCTAAAGTTCTCGCAAACTACCTTCATCTTTGGATCAAAAGGCTTCTTCAAGAACGCTAAGGACTCTCTGCTGAAGAACTTCTCATGCTCATGGCGCCACGACTCTAGCGTTCTGTCATCCTCGCCTTCGCTATAGGCAAAGTCAGCGCCTACCTCATCAAAAGGTGTAATTTGCACATCTGTCGTAACGATCACTGCTTGCGGATTACCACGGCCGTCCAGCAGGATACTATGTCGTCCAATTTCTGGTAAGGTCTCGTCACATACTGCATAAATTTCATAGTTCGAAGCGGTTCCTGTCTTAATCCTGCGGATCACCAGATCTAGCAGTTCATCGGCCATTTGAGGACTATCGCCAAAGGCCCAAGCCTCGTAGTTATCCGCTGCTTGTGGATGAAGCTGGGTGTATTCTTCCCAAAAAAGCTTAATCTTCGTTTCGTTGCTCATATCCGTATCTCCTCATGTAATAATCGTTAGTGTCCCGCAGTTTCCATCCAGCCCGCATAGAGCTCATCTAGTTGCTCTTGCACTACATCGCGTTCTTTCTGTAGCTCGGCGAGCTCTGCCGCATTGCTACTGATCAGTGGATCTAGCATTTTGGCATCGATTTCCCCAAGCTGATCCTCAACTTCGGCAATAGCCTTTTCCCAATCAAAGTGGATACTCTTCTTGCGGGAACTGGACGAGTTAGCCGTGGTGACATTAACATTCACGGAACGGTTAGATTGAGGCTTACCGGAGCGTGCAGTGGTTCCATCTGAAGAGAAAGGTTTAGGCTGATCAGGAATAGAGACTGGTGCTGCTAACGCCTGTTCAGCTTGCTTCTCCTTGTAATACTCATAGTTGCCGTTGAAAACTCCAAATCGTCCACTTTCAATGGACCAGAGCTTATGGAACAGACGATTAATGAAATAGCGATCATGTGAAACGGCCAGCACTGTACCTGGGAATTCTTCTAATGCTTCCTCTAGCGCTTCCCGGGAGTCAATGTCTAGATGGTTCGTTGGTTCATCCAGAATTAACAGGTTTGGTTTACGATGCATCAACACAGCGAAACGCAGGCGGGTCCATTCCCCTCCGGATAGATTCGTGATGTCTTTGAATACATCGGCACCGTAGAATAGGAAACGTGCGAGCTGCCCGCGCGCTTCACCTTCTTCTAGTCCGGCCTCTTCACGGAAGTAGCGGAGTACGGATTGTTTGTTATTGTCAGGGACAGCCTCTTGCGCGAGATAGCCAACAACGGTTCTTGAACCAAGCGTGCAGCTTCCGGTGTCTGGCGTCTCCTGACCTAATATAATTCTTAAAAGTGTACTTTTCCCTGCCCCGTTACCACCGATAAGTGCCGTAGTCTCTCCGTAGCGAAGAACTTCGTTTGCGTCTGTAAACAGGCTTCGCTCTCCATATGCCTTACCGATATCCTCCAGTATGACGACTTGATTCCCGGAGCGATCATTTTGTTGTAGCTGCAAATCCATCGATTTGCGCTCAAGAATAGGACGTTTAACCTTTACCATACGATCCAGTGCTTTTTGCATGGAAGCTGCTCGCCGGTAAAAGGCAGGGTTTGGGGGAGTTCCCCGATTCCCAAATTCGATGAGGCGTTTGATGCTCTCCTGCATTTGCTTTATCTTTTTCTGTTGTTCTTGATAATCAGCAAATTGTTGAAGTAGACGTGTTTCCTTCTCTATTTGATAGCCGCTGTAGTTGGTATGGAAGGTAAAAGCCTCGCCATCCTCAATCTCGATCACTTTCTTGACTACAGCGTCGAGGAAGTAACGATCATGGGAAATGGCTAACACTGTACCGTCATAGCTCTGTAAGTACTGCTCTAACCACTCGATGGCGTTCATGTCTAGATGATTGGTTGGCTCATCGAGTAGAAGTACATCAGGTCTACGCAGTAGCAGTTCTGCGAGTCCGACTTTAGTTTTCTCGCCGCCAGAAAGAGAGGAGAAGAGTCGGTTATATTGCCCAGTTCCGATTCCTAGACCAATGGCAACTCGCTGAATGGTGGATTCAATTTCGTAGCCTCCTGCGGTCTCAAATTTATCCTGAAGGCTACCATATTCTTTCAGCAGCCGATTCCATAGCGTTTCATCCGTTCCGGTATTGAAGGTGGACATTTCAAGCTCCAGCTCTCGCAGGCGTTGTTGCCATTGCAAAGGTTCAGCAAAGCTACGCTGTAGAACTTCATATACGGTTTCTTTTTCGTTAACCTCTTGAATTTGAGCCAGCATTCCTACTACACTACCTTTGCGAATTGAGATTTGCCCTTGATCGGGGCGCTCTTCGCCATTCAGTAAGTGGAAAAGTGTAGTTTTACCGCAGCCATTGCGGCCGATTAGACCGATTTTTTCTCCTTGGCGGATATCGAAGGTGATGCTATTTAGTACGAGCTGTGCACCGTGGTATTTTTGAACATTTTGGCATTGAATAATCATATATATTCTCCTTTAAGAATGCCCTTTGCACCGCCAGAACCCTAAATCGAAACTGGAATTCTGTAAAAAACCATAAAAAAAGACCGTAGGGAAATTTCCCCACGGCCTTATCATTCTCCGGTTAACTGATCCGTCCGGGTGATGGCAGGAAAGGCATTTCACAATTGTGTAGTGTTATTAAATTCATGGAAATGGACAGACTTCTCCCGTTATCGCCATTTACATGAGCAATGCCAGCTATCGCTTTAGGTAGCCGACTCATAACACTGTTGGTCCAATTGTGATCCATTCCTTCCACACCCCTTTCTTAACAAATTTAATGACAGTGTAAACAATAATCGGAAATTTAGCAAGTAAAAAGATGGAAGAGCGAAGTTTTACACTGCATATAATATGAAATGTGGAATAATATGGTTCTATGTGGGAGGAGACAAGCCACTAAAAATAACAGATGAAAAGGGGAAGTTATATGGCGATTTTTGACGGATTGATGGGTAATGCATCACAAGTAAATCTAGCGGAGGTACAACGGGAATATGCACAAATCCTTGCCCCTCAAGAGAAAATTGAACGAGCCTACAAGCTGATTAGAGATATGTTTATTTTTACAGACAAACGACTGATTCTAGTGGATAAACAGGGACTGACGGGGAAAAAGACGGACTATCATTCCATCCCATACAAAAGCATCTCGCATTATTCCGTGGAGACGGCAGGGCACTTTGATCTGGATGCGGAGTTATGTATCTATATTTCCAGCAGCACTGTGCCACTCAAGAAGACCTTTAATAAATCCGTGAATATTTATGAGGTACAGGCGGTATTGTCACAATATATTTTAAAATAGTTTAGTTAGACTGTGTAGCGGAGTACCAGACCACCATAGGCAAAAGCGGCTAAGATGACAAAGGCAGGATGCAGCTTAAGCCGCTTGATGGCCCAGAATGCGATTGCGGCAATGAACAGTGTTTGCCAGATTCCGATAGAGTTCGTAGGACCTTTGAGCATTGTCCAAGTGAGCGCAGCCATCATAACTGCAATAACCGGTTGAACAAGCAATGTCATCCCTTTCACTACGGGGGATTGCTTGTGTTTTTGCATGACCTCTAACAGGATAATAAGCGCTACTGCGGAGGGCAAGACGGTTGCTAACAAAGCTACGATGAGTCCTAACCAGCCGTAGACATCATAGCCGACGTAAGCTGCGATTTTGGTAGCAATCGGTCCCGCTAGCGTGCTGGCAATCGCCAATGTCTCCCCAAATTCATCATCGCTCAGCCAAGTGTAGCGAGTTACCGCATCATGATGGATTAAGCTTGCACAATAAGTTTCCTCGAGCTGAACAAATAATTTGTTCCCCTATGGAGGTTGTTCAGCGATTGGGCGTAGCTCGGGAGGATTATGTATTGATTTGAAGTCATCAAATTGTGGCTAGTGATCAGCAACGGATCGGCTATGCCTCCGGCTTTGTTTTCGAAAACATTGTTTCCAGCACTACAGGGATTGGATGGGGATCGCGGAGCGGCGGCGATTTTGCGTTCACCTGATTATACGCTGCTGCTGGAGCGGTTCAGCATTGAAATTGCCATCTCCTTTGGACCTTTGAAAGGAAAGATCTGGCGCATCGGTACGATGGGCTATAGCTGTCGTACGAATAATGTGCTGCGTTTGCTTGGAGCTTTGGAAGCAGCGTTACTTCGACACGGACTTGGTGTTCAAGCGGCACTTGACGTATATGAGGAAAACGTAAGATAATCGTTGGAATAGATGCTGGCGGGTGAGTTCATACCAGGGGCATGTCCGGAGTGTTGGACAATCTTTGGATTAAGAAAACGGCTATCATCTACAGGGATGACGGAGCCGTTTTTTCGTACAATATCAGATTTGCCAACTATGATATCAACACAGCCGATGGTTAAGCAATCCTCTATTATTATGAATCTATTCACTACATCAAGAACGCACTTGGATACTAACGGGGGAGAGATGAAAATGACAACTTTTACAAGAAAGCCTTTAGCAGATTGTGTACCTGAGCTTGTGGCTACGGCAAGAGGAGATAAACCGGCAACACTAGTAATTACAGGTGGAAAGCTGGTTAATGTATGCTCTGGTGAAATTTTAGAAGGAATGTCTGTTGGTATACAAGGTGGACGTATCGCTTATGTTGGTAAAGATGTGACACATATGATTGGTGAAGGAACGCAGGTTATTGAGGCGAACGGTAAGTATATAGCTCCGGGACTACTCGATGGCCATTGTCATATTGAGAGCACACAGCTGACCGTTACTGAATTCTCCCGTGCGGTTCTGCCGCTGGGTACAACAGGTGGTTTCTTTGATGCTCATGAGATTGCTAATGTATTCGGGCTGAAGGGGATTCAATTGATGCTCGATGAGATGCGGGGAACACCGTTAGCGGCTTACATGCAGGTGGCTTCTTGTGTGCCTGCGGCAGGTGCGGAATTCGAGACAACGGGAGCTTCTATTGGACCAGAAGAAGTGGCAGAAGCCTTTACTTGGGGACCCGATGTGATTGCGCTGGGTGAAGTGATGAATTTTCCTGGCGTTGTTTATGGCGATGAGAAAATGCTTGGCGAAATTCAAGCTACGCTGCGGGCAGGTAGATTTGTAGATGGTCATTTCACATGGCCTTCCAGCGACTGGAGATTGCCCGTGTATGCTGCGGCAGGTGTGACTGGCGATCATGAGTGTGTGACGGCAGACGATGTGATTGAGCGCGTTCGACTGGGGATGTATGCCAAAATGCGCCGGGGTTCCGCTTGGCATGATGTGGCTAAAACAATTACGGCCCATACAGAACACGGTATTGATACACGCCGAATGATGCTGGTAACGGATGATCGTAGTTCGGAATCCTTACGAGATGAAGGGCATATGAATTTCGTCCTGTGTGATGCTATTGCTCAAGGTGTTAAGCCTATAACGGCTATCCAAATGGCTACCATTAATACTGCTGAACGCTTTGGGTTAGCGCGGGATATCGGATCTATTACTCCGGGTTCTTTTGCAGATATCATCCTTTTAGACGGGAATTTGGCGGATATTAATGTAGTGATGACAATTGCCGCAGGTGTAGTAGTTGCGGAGAACGGAGTAATGACGGCAGAGCTTGCTAAATTCACTTATCCGGAGGAAGTGTTGGCTTCGGTTCATTTGCCACAGCGTCCTACTTCAGAAGATTTCATCATTGCTGCTCCAATTCAAACAGGTGAACTTACTACAAGAGTTATTAAAGTAAGAGAAAATCATGTGGAGACTATTGAGCGTATGGTTTCGATACCTGTAGTGGAGGGGCAACTGGATGTAAATGCTATAGAAGGTTTGTGCAAAATCGCAGTGCTCGAACGTCATAAAGGTACAGGCAATAAATCAGTGGCCGTTGTCGAAGGCATTGGATTTAAAGAGCCGGCTGCCATTGCAATGACGGTTGCTCACGATAGTCATAATGTACTCGTTATCGGCAATGATGATGAGTTAATGGCTAAAGCTGCAAATGCGGTGGCGGATGCCCAGGGTGGTGTTTGTATGATCACATCCAGTGGAGAAACATTATTCCCGTTGGCTATTGCAGGTCTAATGTCCACGGAACCCTTCGAAATTGCTGCTGCAAAATCAGCTGCGATCAGCAAAGCGCTATATGATGCTGGCTGTACTTTGAACTACGCATTTATGACTTTATCGCTGCTTGCATTGGCGGTTATCCCGACGCTACGCATCACGGATAAAGGACTTGTTCGGATCTCGCCTGAAGGAATACAGTTAGTGCCATTGTTTGTTTAAGTAAAGTTAACTGAATAATAATTAGGCAAAAGACTGTTTTGAGGTCGATGATGACCATTCAGAACAGTTTTTTGTTGTGAAAATAAGAAAGACTAAGTTTTTAAATATAAATATTAAACAGATGGACAAAGATTGAAACATTTTTTCTGTGGAATTAATGAAAAAATATTAACAAAGCGTAGTCAGTTGACGATAATAATGTTAAATTAGATAAAAATTAAAGTGAATGGATAGAGCTAATTTTACATTATTGGCATTTAACGAAATCATAGATATCATCAGGTTTCAGGTAACCCAACTAAGAGGGACGAGGTGCATGAGAGATGATCAGACTAGAAACGCAAGACATTCTGAATATTAGCATGAAGCAAATTGCTACTATTTTTAAAATGAAGCCGCTTGAGCTGAGATTTGTCACTGATTTTCAGGGTGAGAAATATCTCTTAACCAATGATAAGTTACACCTCAGCAACCAGCAGTACTGGGCGAAGGTTATGGAATGTGTCTTTGATGATCATGTTAGACCTGTGCTAATGTGTGAGGTGTTATATTTCCTGCGTAACGAATTTCTGGAAAGTGATATCAAGATATGCTTCTCTTATGATTATGCAGAGGATGGAAATGGAGAAGCCACTGCAACCGCTGAAGTATCTTTTAATGATTCAGCTGATTTGCAGCCGAGTGAGATTGCCGAGCTGATCGACTTTGCATTGACCTTACAGGACAAGCAATGGTTCCATGAACTGACTACTAAATATAAGCAGCTTACAGCATAAGAATCTTTTTAATCCTTAGATCTTATGAACTGACATAGCAAACCGTCTTTTCTGCAGCAAAGAATATTTGCGGACAAGACGGTTTTTTTATGTTACCAGCCCATGGCGTTTCGTTCAACATGCTGAGCCAGAAATTGAAGCCAGTCCTCATGATTGTTCAAGCAGGGGATCGCAGTGAAGTCTTCAGCATGTCCTCCTCCAGCCTCAAATTGTTCGCGTCCTTCTATTGCTAGCTCGTGCAGCGTTTCCAGACAATCCGTTACAAGTCCCGGTGAGAAAATCAAAGGTTTATGAATTCCGCGTTCCGCCAGCTTTCCCAAAACATCTGCTGTAGAGGGACCTACCCATTCTTCGCGTCCGAAGCGTGATTGAAAAGTAAGCTGCCAGCGTTCGGGCTCCCAATTCATAGCTAAAGCGAGAAGACGCGCAGTTTCCATACATTGCTCTGGATAGGGATCGCCTGTATCTGCATATCGTTTGGGGATCCCGTGAAAGGTCAGTACGAAAAAATCAGGATTAGAGTTCAGAAGTTCCATTTGCTGCAGTAAATGCGACTTCATGGCTGAAATATAACCGGGTTCATTATAATAAGCATCCATAAATCTAAGAGCAGGAATAAGGCGCTTTGTTACCGGTCCAGTGGAGCTTTGGCGTCCTAGTGCAGCAAAACTCGCTTGATCGAATACAGATGCCGTCGTAGTGGACGAATATTGCGGGAATAGCGGTACAATGATGATGCGTGTGACTCCGTTAGCTTCCAATGTGTTGATCGCTTGTACCATACTTGGTTCGCTATACGCTAAGCCAAGCTCTACTTGATACCGTGAGCCTAGAAACGCTTGCAAACCAGATCGCTGAGCTAATGAGTGGAAGAGTAAAGGTGATCCTTCTGTAGTCCAGATTTGTCTGTACAGCTCAGCCGACCGGCGTGGACGTAAACGCAGAATAACGCCTCGCAGCAAAGGCTGCCAGAGCAGTGGTGAATAATCTATGATTCGGCGGTCGGATAAAAAACGTTTCAGATAAGGACGTACCGCCTGTGCAGTAGGTGCAGCAGGTGTGCCAATTTGGGCGAGAATAACTCCAATAGGTGGCTGTTTGTTCAAAGCTTTGAACTCCTTTCCCATGTTAGAGATCGTTCTAAAATAACATATCTATTCTTGGATACACAATAATCGAGATCACGTTTTCTACTTTGGGAATAGGAAGTGGGTGTATTGGTTTAGAAAAAATAATGAAAAATCACATTTATGAGCAAATAGTGATGTTTCTTATAGGGTATGTGATTTTAGATACAGAGGAATTGCGGAAAAGTTTGGTAGTATCAAACCAGAAATTGATTGAGAAAGCGCCTTCATTTTTTTCTAATATTATATGTGAATTATTTCACCTTTTATGCGGTTTATTGTAAAAAGGAATGAATAGATTTAAGACGTTATTTTTTTGGAAAGTGATGGGTCGCGCATAGGCATGAGAGGGGGGATGGGTTCTTATGAAGAGAGATGTAATGCTTCATAAGAAGAGAAGGGGCGCTGTGAAAGGTAAGTTTGGTTAAGAAAAGCTATATATCACTGGGGACTTGGTAAAGGAGAATTTTATTGAAAAAACTAATTTCTTTAACGGTTAGCGCGGCAATATTGTTAGCGCCATTTGCTTACACACTTAATGTGCCTGCTTTGAACTTGAAGGTGGATGCAGTATCCGCAGCTTCTGAAGAAGCGGATGCACCAGCAGCCAAACCAACAGCAAAACCAGTCGCAACACCAAAAGCAACAGCAAAACCAGTCGCAACACCAAAGCCAACAGCAAAACCAGTCGCAACACCGAAAGCAACGGTAAAACCAGTCGCAACACCGAAAGCAACGGTAAAACCAGTCGCAACACCAAAGGCAACCGCGGCACCAGCAGCAACGACAAAACCAGCTACTACGCCAAAAGCAACCGCTGCTCCAGCGGCTACTGTAGTTCCAGCAGCGACTGTTAAACCTGTGCCTACAACATTGCCGGTTACAGTTAAGGAAAATGTATATCAAGATGGGGTTTACGTAGCTTATGGCGATGCTTACTCCAAAGGTACCGAAGGTGCTAAGATCGAAATTAAAGATGGGAAAATTACTAGCATCGATCTCCTGAGAACCAGCCCTAAGCTGATCGACAGAGATGCTCGTAACAATTATAGCGCTTTATGGCAAGCTTATGGATTGATGACGAATAAATTGATTGGCAAGACAAGAGATGGAGCAGCTGCAGTAGATGCTGTTTCGGGAGCAACACGCTCTAGTAATGGATGGAAATTGTCTGTAGACAGAGCGTTTGAAAGAGCTCTAACAGTGAAAGATACAGATGCAGTTTACTTTGATGGTGTTCATATGGGCATAGATCCTACAGGTAAATATGCAGTATTTGCAACCTACGAATCCAATAAGCTCACAGCTGTTAAAGTGTACCCGCTGAACAGTGCTGGTGATTTCGTGGATGAGAAGGCCTACACAGCTGAGCAATCCGCAGCAGTTGCAGCTATAACACCAGCATTGCTGGCTAAAGGAACAGCTGCAGAGCCTGTTGCAGGACTCGAAGCCGACTTTAAGGCTGCGATTAATGCTTTCTGGGATGCTGAGCAGAATGCAAAGATTAACAATACTTCTGCTTATGTAGACGGATTCTATTCCTCTTATGGGACTGCAAGAAGTGTTGGTGTTGAAAGAGCTGACATCGTGATCCGCAACGGTAAGCTAGTGGATGTGAAGCTGTTCAGACTTGGGAACAACCTCATTGACAGAGGTGCAACGGCTTATGCAGAAGTTGTAAAAGCTAATGCTCCGATGACAGCTAAGTTGCTTGCTAATGGATCTTACTTCGCTAACTATGATGAGAAAGTAGATGGAATTTCTGGCGCTACAGAAAGCAGTCACGGTTGGAACCAAGCCGTAGAAAGAGCTTTCGAGAAAGCACTGAAAGTTCCTGGTGAAGTTAAATATTTTGACGGAAAATTCGCAGGTGTAGATAACCAATCTAAAGTATTACTGCTTGTTGATGTTGCTTCAGATGCAGTTACAAACATTAAATTAAGCTTGTTCGGAGCTGACGGCAAGCTGATCGCTGATGACAAACTAAGTGCAGAACAAAAATCGCTGGTGGGTACACTTACTTCAGGATTACTTGAAAAAGGTGTGCAAATGTCCGATATCACAGGTCAAGAAGAGCTATCCGCAGCTGCCAAAGCTGCTCTGACTGATGCTTTGACTAACGCATCCAAAGTTCAAGGAACCTATAAAGACGGAACCTTCACTGCATTTGGTGATGCCTATGATAAAGGAACAAACAGAGCAGACGTTACACTGCGTAACGGTAAGATCGTAAATGTTGCTTTGTATCGTGTAGGAATGAATCTTGTGGATAGAGGCAAAGCTGCTTACCCAGAGGTGGTAAAAGCAATTCCGCAATTGACTTCTAGCTTCCTTGCAGCAGGTACTAGAGAAGCTGTGCAAGATGTAGACGCTGTTTCCGGTGCAACTAGTAGTAGTGTAGCTCTCAAGACTGCGGTGGATAGAGCATACGGGAAAGCTGAAATTGTTGAAGCTAACAAAGCGGCTTACTTCGATGGAATCTTCATTGGTGTAAGTACGGATAAGCTTGTAAATGTGATGACGTATGTAGAACATGGCGTTCCTGTTAAAATGCTCGTTTACTATTTAGATAAAAACGGAAGTACAAGAACGGTCAACCAGTTGACTGACGCTGAGCTGGCTGTGAAGAGCGAGATTGAGTCGACTTCAACGGGCTATAGTTTACACAAGTATGGATATCGTGCAGCAGCCTTCGGAAATAATGATGCTGAGAAAGAAGTATCTGCTAAAGTGGTAGAAGCTATTAAATCAGCACTTGAATCGGCTGGCAAATAAGCAATTATCAATCAATAGTTAATCTATAAAGGGGGTTATTCTAGAGCCATATTATGGCCTGTGGAGTAACCTCCTTTATCTACCTGTACATAAAAATGAAAATAGATCGTATAGTGATTTAAAGGGATTTTGGACGTGAGTGTCTAAAGTTTAATATAGAGAGCAGGTACAAAGCCTGTTATTAATAGGAGGCTTCAACATGACACAAATTAAACAGCTCGCTCCACAGGATGAATTTGTTGGCTTTTATCTCTTAAGAGAGCTAGCGATCAAACAAACGAACGGTACTCCTCCAAAGGATTATTTCGACCTAGTCTTGGGAGATTCCAGTGGACAATTGTCCGCGAAATATTGGGATGTCAGCACAACCGATAAAGAAACTTTTTTTCCTATGGCACTGGTGAAGGTTCGCGGGATTGCGCACACTTATCGTGAGAAATTGCAAATCAAAGTAACCAAAATCAGATTGGTGAACGATGAGGATGGCGTTGCGCTAACGGATTTTATTCGCTCCGCTCCTATTCGTCCAGTAGACCTTATTCATACGATTAAAGGGGTTATGGCAAGCATAACAGATCCGGAGATTGCCTCGATTGTCTCCTTTTGTGTAAGCAAAGTGGAAGAGAAATTGATGCATTATCCGGCTGCCAAAACGCATCACCATGCTTATTTTGCCGGACTTGCTTATCATATGGTTCGCATGCTGGAGATCGGGGATTTTCTGTGCAAGCAGCGTCCGTTCCTGAATCCAGATTTAATGAAGGCTGGAATTATTCTGCATGATATCGCGAAGCCGGAGGAGATGATCTCTCAGCTCGGAATTGTCTCAGAATATAGCGTTCAGGGTAAGTTGATTGGTCATATCTCGATGGCATCTAACTGGATTACAGAAGCGGCCATCCGCTTAGACATTGATTTGAATTCGGAGAAGGTTCTGGCGTTACAGCATCTCGTATTATCACACCATAACCTGGGCGAATGGGGTAGTCCTGTTCAGCCGCAAACGGCTGAGGCCGTAGCGCTGCATCATATTGATGCGATGGATGCGAAGC
Source organism: Paenibacillus sp. B2(2019) (assembly GCF_008370385.1). Classification (NCBI taxonomy): domain Bacteria; kingdom Bacillati; phylum Bacillota; class Bacilli; order Caryophanales; family Paenibacillaceae; genus Paenibacillus; species Paenibacillus sp. B2(2019). The sequence goes on along the minus strand of NZ_VTZR01000012.1, from coordinate 33,178 downwards.
TGCAGATGGTCGAGGATGCGCTGGATACCACACCAGAAACGGAAGAATGGACGCCATTCATCAGAGGACTGGAGAATAAAGCAGTTTATCGGATGAAGATCTAGCGTGTTGTGTTGATCTTGGTTGGTGATCTGGATGAACCGATGGGATGTTCACTGATCGCTGATAAAATATACGGAATTCTTCCCTATAATTAGCACGATAAGGGTCTATTCGAAGTTATTATACGGAATTTCTCCTTATAATTTTTATGAAATGCTTCATTTACACCCGAACCTTATGAATTATAGGGATAAATTCCCTGTAACTCTGTCGTATAGAGCGTAAATGTAGAATTACAGGGAGCTATTCCCTATAATGACCAGCAAGGTTAGATTTCTTCGTAGTGAATGAATCGACTTGTATGCTATATTCCTCCATCTATGCAAAACACCCAACCAGCTGTAATGAGCCTGTTGGGTGTTTTTTGCTAAATAACTTAATAGTTTCTTACAAATAGAAGTTTTTCGTTCTTTGATTGTTCACAGGTTTCTTAGCAGGTTTACTCTTTCGAGCAGAAAAAGGAGTGTATCCACCAGCAAACATTGTTCCGCTAGTATATCCTTGGCTGCTGGAGAGCAAAAGCGGGTCAAGGTGTGATTCTCGCTCCATAAGCATTAATAGAACCAAGGCAGCTGCGCGCGCGTCATCGAGAGCGTCATGGTGCTTCAGCTCAATGCCGAAATGCTCGGATACTACATTAAGCTTATGAGAGGGAAGCTCGGGCAGCATTTTTTTGCCTAATAAATAAGTACATAAGTATTGAAAGCTCGGATAGCTTATGGACATCCCATCGAGGCAATACCGCAGTACACTCATATCAAAAGCGGCATTGTGCGCTACAACAATTCGTCCGTGCAGCAAAGGTTCAACGGTGGGCCATAATTCGTGGAAAGTAGGCTGACCGATTACCATGGAGGGGGTGATGCCATGTATCGAAATGTTCATGCCGTCAAACCGCTGTTGCGGATCGATCAGCCAAGAATGTTCTGCTGTGATTACGCCATCTTTAACTTCCACAAGTCCCAAAGCACAGGCGCTGGATCGACTGGAATTCGCCGTTTCAAAGTCAATTGCTATAAAGTCCATCGTAAAGCTCCTCATCTATCATATATACATTCATATTAAAGTAGTAAAATGATAAATACAATCTAGTACAAGTTACATATAGTAGTTGAGTAAAAATATGAATTCCCCATATGGCTAAAAGCAGCAAAGGAAAAGCGGATTATTCGAGCATAAATAATGAAAAAATCTAAACAGAATAATCGAATCCTATACATGGAGCCATAACCATCTACCCGAGTAGAAATGTTGTGGCTTTTTCAAGTTTCGTTATCTTGCTATCCTATTCAAGAATCCGTACACTGCAAAATAGATGTTGTATATTATTGTTAAGCTCAGATACGGGAGGAAATACTTTGGGAGCTGTAATCACTAAATTTTTTGAATATGGGCAAGCAGAAGTCGATTACCTCGGAAGTGTGGACCCAGTGCTAGGTGCGGCGATGGCGCGAATGGGGAAAGTGGAACGTGTGATTATTCCGGATCTTTTCACCGCGCTTATCTATGCCATAGTAGGTCAGCTAATATCAGTCAAAGCAGTTCGAACTATCTGGACAAGAATGCAGGCTCAGTTCGAAGAAATAACTCCGCAGCAGCTAGCTATACACACAGCGGATGAGATTCAGGGTTGCGGCATGACGATGAAAAAGGCGGTTTGCATTCATGATATTTCCAAGCTGATTGCTGATGGGGAGTTTAAGCTGGAGGAATTATATGGATTGTCCGATCAAGAGGTTATTCAAAGACTCATGAAGTTAAAAGGCATCGGTATGTGGACAGCAGAGATGATGCTAATCAATTGTATGGAGCGCCCAGATGTAGTTAGTTGGGGAGATATCGCCATTCGTCGCGGCATGATGAAGCTGTATGGGCTTGACACGCTTACCAAAAAGCAATTCGAACAATACCGTCTCAAGTACTCACCACACGGTTCGGTAGCTTCCATATATTTATGGGAGATTTCATTTCAATAATTAATACGTAGGGAGCACTATAGTGGACAAAACAATAAAGGAACAGCTAGTGGAGTTGGCAGATGCGGATTACCAGAAGTTTTCTGCGGCTTTACTTCCGACGATCGATAATGTGATAGGAGTCAGGCTACCGGAGCTGCGTAAACTCGCCAAAACCATTGCAAAGGGTGACTGGAGAGCCTATTTGGAGCACGCCGACTCTGATTTTTTTGAAGAGGTAATGCTGCAAGGTATGGTACTTGGTTATGTGAAGGCAGATCCTGAAGAAATTCTGCATTATATTGCGGACTTTATTCCTAAAATCGATAACTGGTCGGTATGTGATAGCTTTTGCACAGGGCTGAAGTTTACCTTGAAGAATAAAGAGCAGATGTGGGACTTTATAGTGCCGTATCTGTTATCTGACAAAGAATATGAGATTCGATTTGCGGTAGTGATGATGCTTAATTTCTTTATTGAAGAAGCGTACATCAGTCGGATTCTACAACTACTCGATAAGGTCAGACATAAGGGATATTATGTGAAAATGGCGGTTTCTTGGGCGCTATCGATGTGTTATGTGAAGCTGCCTGCGGCTACGATAGATTATTTGAGAACTAACACTTTAGATGATTTCACCTATAACAAGGCTTTACAGAAAATCACAGAGTCTTACCGAGTAGATCCGGAATCGAAAAAAATGATTCGCGGGATGAAGAGGAATAGAAAAAACAAGCCCCTTATATAGCTCAGTTGCTGAGAAATAAGGGACCTGTTAGTATATTTATTTTTTGTCGGTATTGATTTTCCGGTTGCGGATACGTTCAATTTCATCATCAACAGCACTACGAAGGTTGGGGTCAATGGATGAAGCTACGCCTGCGCCTGAGTTGGATTTATACTTAGAGTTTTCTGCCAATGCTTCCCACTCGAAAATTTTCTCTTCCATTCGTTCGAAGCCACGTGAAGCGTTACCCACATTCGGTCCTTTTACATTGTTGCTATGAGGAGCCGAGCTTAGTGTTTCTGTAGCTTGCTGAGCACGAGCGATAAGTTCAGTTCTTTTCGCTTTAAGATGTTCGCGCTCTTCTTTAGCTCTAGCGATGTTGATCTCCAGTTCTGCCAGGGATTGCTGAGTTTGTGCCTGACTATTGATACTCTCATCCAGCTGTTCTGTATACCGCAGCTTGGCCATGAGTGCAAGGCGTGCTCTTTCTTCATTTCCTTGCTCAACCGCCTGAACGGCTTCAGCTTCGCTTTGCTCTATCAGCTGAGTATATTCTTGCTTACGACGTTCCAATACACTCGCTGTAACTTTTAAATCCCGCTCATTGCGTTCTGCCGTAGCTATTTCGTTCTCAAGATCGCGTAGATACTGACCCGTCAGTAGCACTGGGTTTTCTAATTTGTTCAGACCTTCGTGTAGGGCAGCTTTAGTAAGGGTGGAAATTCTTTTGAATAAACTCATGTTATATCTCTCCTTAGTATGTTTGATTGATATTAAATGACGATCTGTTAATAGAAATCATGTCCATCCGAAAAGCTGCCAAAAGGTTCTTTAGGGACGATGATGCTGGCGATAAAGTAAAAGATAAGTACGGTACCGAAGCTGAAAAGTGCTGCGGCAACAGTTACGAGACGGAGAATTGTGGCATCGATGCCTGACCAACTGGCAAGACCTCCGCATACACCACTAATCTTCTGGTCACTTCTGGAACGATATAATTTTTTCATTTATTATTGTCATCCTCTCTAATGGGGGTGATTGTGTTTAAATCTTGCAACCCGCTTGCTTATGTACTCATTGTATAGCCTTTTTAAATGCGGCAAAACGGCCTGAAGGCGGTTTTATATACCAGACCTGAGTCGAGGTACGTTCCCGCAGGAAGGCGGGGGAAATAAGTTCATGATTGTGGATGAACTACAAATCCCGGTTGAAGTTAGGTACAATAAAGAGAGGAATACTTGTGGTGGTGTCGAAATATGCTTATATATGACTACTACGGAATAGGGGGCTGAATATGAGCTTTTTTAACAAGGTAAAGGCAGGCGTGAGCGAGGCTGGCAATAAAGCAAAGACAGTGGTGGAGATCAATCGTTTGAAATTACAGAACAACAGCAAGCAGAATGACATTGACCAGCAGTATCAGGTAATGGGTAAACTGTTGTTTGAAGCTGTAACACAAGGAGCAGGACCATTGCCGAGTGAGCAGATCGAGAAGAATATTTCCCGTATTCTTGAACTGAAATCGGAGATTGAGGTCAATCTGCAGCAAATTGCGGGGTTGTCCGATGTGAAGCAGTGTAAAGCATGCGGTGGCAATGTGGCAATCGAGGCTCGCTTTTGTCCGAGTTGTGGATCAACTTTTGAAGTGTCAAATGAACCCATTCGTGATGTAACACCATCGTCGATTACTTTGGATAAGAAGGAATAAAGCTACTGCATGTAAGAAATTCATGAACAAAAGGACAGCTTAATAGCTGTCCTTTTTTTATTTTTAGGAGAGAGGTTGTTTAAACCTTGGCAGCAAAACGTTTTTTTAAATAATACACAATTAGCAACATAAGCGGCAGAACAAATGCACAGGTGAAATCCCAATCTACCCAGTAGGCGGGGATTTCCTTTACATAAAAAATGATGTCTTTGGCAATCAGTTGTGACATACCAAATAACAAAAATCCAGTGGGTAGGATCAGAGGACGGTGGCTTTTGAGTTTAAATAATTGGGCTGTACCTAATGTTAAAGCATAGTAATAAATGGCTGTTTTGAAGTATGTGCTGATAATCCATGCAGTAGCCATAAGCGCTTCAATACGTTGCAGAGAATTAGCAATATTAATTTTTTGAGCAAGAATATAAGCGGCATAAAATTGATGTTCAGAAGCGTAAACACCAAGAACGGTAAGGGAAAAAAATAAGATGAGGTTAAGTCCCAGAGCTCCGATGATCAGGGCTATGAAAATATCCCGGCTTGTTTTGCTATTCTTCTGAGCATAAGGATATACCATAAGAAACACGCATAATTCACCAAAAGGATAAAAAACACCATACATCAAAGTATGGAGCATGTCTGGTACTGGTGTGTTCATAATGGGGTATAAACGTTCCATTTTGACATCGGGAGTCAGCAGAAGCAGCAGACCGATCAAAAAAACTGCAAACAAAGGGAAAAAAAGCTGAGCTGCCCGTCCTAATGTTTCCAGACCCAGTCGTACACCATATACCAGCAGGAAAATGGCCATGAAACGGATAACCCCACCGGGTGTCTTCTCGTAAATCTGTGTACACATGAAATCTTCAATTTCTCTTATGTAAGTGGAAGCGGCAATCAGGAAGAACACTAAATAGAACAAGGCTACAGCCGTTCCGGCCCATTTTCCTAGGATTTGTAGGCTAAGCTCGATAATATTCTTGTTTGGTTCAATGTCTGCTAAGCAGAGCAACAGTTTTATGGTCGCTAGGCCCAAGGGAATACTAATCAAAGCAGCAATCCATGCATCTTGTTTCGCTCCTGATATCATTAACGCTGGATACACAAGCGCCATATCCCCAATAAATGTGAATAGCCCGAGTATAATCATTTGATTGGTACTAATTCGATCTTTCTCCAAACTCATATACCCCCTCAAATTTATTGGACTAGTTTTAGTATGGTTGTAGTTACCAGAATTATGCCATTCACGAATTTTAATCAGAAAGGAATAATTATCAAAATTAACATCAAACTATACTCATTAATCTAAGTGAAGTGGAGGCTACATCGTGAAAAGTTCGGAGACGGGTACACTATCAAACCGATTGAAAACCAATATTGATCAGTTGAACGGATTGCTGGGCGGAAGTTCTGATGTAGTGATAAAAGAGTTGCAGATAGAAGAAAATACTAATATTTCTTTGATTTACATAGATGGTCTTGTGGATACTCAGGTACTGCATAATTCAATTTTGTATTCTTTGCAGGAACATATTCCTTATGAACAGCTGGGAAAGCTTGAGCCCGAGCAGAAGATTGAGATTATTAAGAAACAGATATTAATAGCCGGTGATCTAACCGTTATCGTTGATTACAGCCAATTTGTACACGAATTGCTGTCCGGTAGTGTAATGCTGCTGCTCGATGGGACATCCACCGCTCTCCGGATCGGCTTACCAGGCTGGGAAGATCGCAATGTAGGGGAGCCCAGTTCCCAATCGGTTGTTCGAGGTCCAATGGAAGGATTCACTGAGAATTTACGGACGAATACGGCACTGGTTCGGCGGAAAATAAAAGATAGCCATTTATGGCTGGAAACCGTTCAGATCGGAAGGGTGACTCAAACCAGCGTATCCATTATGTATCTAAGCAACATCGCGAATAAGGAGTTGGTGCAAGAAGTAAAACGCCGTCTGAATAAAATTGATACGGACAGTATTCTCGAGAGTGGATATATTGAAGAATTTATTCAAGAGACGGTATTTACACCATTTCCTACCGTATACAACAGTGATCGTCCAGATACGATTGCAGCAGGTATTTTGGAAGGAAAAGTGGCTATTATTGTTGATGGAACTCCTTTTGTACTGTTGGTACCTACATTTTTTGTGGCATTTTTTCAGTCTGCTGAGGATTATTACCAAAGGGCTGATATTGGTACATTGCTGAGATTAGTTCGTTTTATTTCATTTTTTATTACTTTGCTTGCACCTTCATTGTATGTTGCGATTACTACGTATCATCAGGAGATGATACCGACCAATCTTGTAATTAGTTTAGCTGCCCAGCGGGAGAGTGTTCCTTTTCCTGCTTTTGTCGAGGCGCTGATCATGGAAATGACTTATGAGATTTTGCGGGAGGCCGGGGTGCGGATACCCAAAAATATTGGACAGGCGATTTCCATTGTCGGAACGTTGGTGATAGGGCAAGCAGCAGTTGCGGCGGGATTTATTTCATCTGCAATGGTCATTATTGTATCGCTTACAGCCATTTCAAGTTTTGTTATTCCGGAGACAGGAATGTCTATAGCTGCGCGGATGATCCGTTTTGTGCTTATAGCTTTGGCCGGATTTATCGGATTATATGGAATTCTATTCGGTATTTTTATCATCGTACTGCATTTGTCGAGTTTGCGTTCTTTCGGAATGCCTTATATGAGTCCGCTCGGACCTTATAATTCAAAAGACTTAAAAGACTCTATCTTTCGCTTTCCGTGGCCTTTTTTAAAAACAAGACCTGCTGAGAACAAGACGCAGAACCTATTTCGTCAAAGCACATCCAGTGATGAGGAATCAGCAAAATGAATAAAAAATTAGTTAGAGGCGCTCTCCGATTGATGATAGCTCTCCAATTTACGTTAGTGCTAAGTGGCTGTTGGGAAAGAAAGGAGCTGAATGAGGTAGCCTTTGTCCTGGGGATAGGGATCGACAAGGCGGAGACGGGTTATACAGTTTCGATGCAGGTCGTTATTCCATCTGCGATTTCCTCACAATCGAATGGAGGAGGGGGAGGCACTGGAGTTCCAGTGGTTGTTTATAAATTTACGGTACCTACGTTTTATGATGCACAACGTAAGTTGAATCTGGATAGTTCCAGGACGAGTTATCTTGGTCATATCCGGGTGTTGGTTATTGGGGAGGAACTTGCCCGCTCCGGAGTGGGCGAGATACTCGACGTATTTAAAAGAAGTCGGGAAGCTCGAATGGATTTCTACGTCATGGTTGCCAGAGATACAACCGCCAGCGATGTCTTGAATGTCCTTACACCTATGGATAAATTACCAGCGAACAAATTATTTAGTTCCCTAGATAATTCTTATAAAGATTCAGCAAAAACAGTCGCTGTCACACTGGATGATTTTATTGAAAATTTATTGTCTGAAGCTGAACATCCTGTACTGACCGGAGTGGAAGTTATGGGAGATCCCAAAGAGGGAGAGGATAAAAGCAATGTAGAGCGAACAATGCCTAAGGCGAGATTGGAATACCATACTGTTGCTGTGTTTAAGAAAGACAAACTGATCGGTTGGCTAAATGAGAGTGAAACGATTGGTTATAATTTTATCAAGGATAAGGTAACCTCAAATTCTGGCGCTATATCAGGGGAAGACGGAAAGCCCATTGTGATCGAAGCGATCCAGACTTCAACCAAACGCAAAGTGAAAATTATTGATGGGGAGCCGCATATATACCTTAATGTTAAGGCACTTTGCAATATTGAAGAAGTGCAAAGTACAGAGAATTTGGAAACGGAAAACACCATAAAACGTTTGGAAAAGGAAACAGAGGAACGGATTATAGAGCGGATGCAAAACACTGTCGAGCAAGTAAATCATCGCTTCAATGTTGATATTTTGGGATTTGGACAATCAATTTACCATGCCAGTCCTAAAGCTTGGGCAAAGCTACAGCAAAAGAAGGGGGACGATTACCTTAAATCATTGTCCATCCATTACAGTGCCTCAGTCGTTATTAACCGCGTAGGTCTAACAGATAATTCTTTTCTTGAAAAAATCAAGGAGTGAGTCAAATGGTGTTATTGTTTTTTTTGGTGCTTGCTGTAGGTTGTATGGCACTTGATTTGCCTAAATTAATGCGAAAGCGCCGAGTACGTGATCTTAGCGTATATTTTATATTTTGGATTTTGGGGCTTGGCGCGACCCTATGCGCGTTGTTAAAATTGAACATCCCGAGTCCTTTGTTTCTGATTATTTTTATCTATAAGCCAATAAATAATTTATTTGGAGCATGGTTTCATTAACAACGACGGATTTACAAATTATCAAACCCCTTAGAATAAGCATCGGATAAAACTTCTGGTTTATCTGATGAAATTCTAAGGGGTGTTTTTTTTATGACGATCAAAACCAAATTCTCAATTGTTGTAAAAGCAGATTAAAATATTCATTGCTATATACAATTAAATACAATAAAGTTGTCATATAGAGGATAATTTTGTCGATTTTTCTGCAAAAATGTTCCAATCCATATTGCATCAGGCGATATTAGGGTCTATGAGGTTCGAATCCTCCTCCTGAAAAAGACATAAGAAAGTGGTGCGCATATGAGTAGCAACAGATTTGAGAACAAAGTAGTTATTATTACAGGTGCAGGTACCGGAATCGGAAAAGCTACAGCCTTAAGAGTAGCAAGAGAGGGCGGTATTGTAGTAGTTGCCAATCGTTCAGATGCCGGCGCTAACACAGTTGAGGAAATTAAGGCTCTAGGTGGGGAAGCGATGTTTGTTCGGTCAGATGTTTCTCTCGAAGCAGACTGCAAAAATATCGTAGATCAAACATTAGCAGCTTATGGAAAAATTGATTGCCTATATAATAACTCAGCAATTACAGGAGACAATACGGATGTTATAGACTATGATCCGTTGTTGTTTCAAAAAGTGATTCAGACAAATCTCACTAGCCAATTCTACATGTTGCATTATACATTACCTCATATGAAATCCGGAGCTTCCGTTCTAAACTGCTCCTCTTTGCATGGTATTTTTATCGGGATGGCCAATGATGCAGCTTATTCAGCAAGTAAACATGCCATTGTGGGGATGACTAAATCAGTTGCCAAAGAAGTGGGTCACCGTAACATTAGAGTAAATGCCCTTTGCCCAGGACCTATCCCTACACCAACCATGAACAGATATGAAAAGCTGTTGTCTGATGATGTAGAGATGCTTCAATCTCTTATCGCTTCTGGAACGGCTCTGGGTAGATACGGTACGCCTGAGGAAGTAGCTGCGTTTGCATGCTTCCTACTAAGTGATGAGGCTTCGTTTATTACAGGTACAGCACATGTGATTGACGGGGGCTATTCCGCAACAAAGTAATCACGGGTTGATTTACTTATATAACAACTAATATATAGTATTGAAGGCTTTGCGGCGTATTCTGATTCCAAAAACCTGAAGGATGACTGGATTGGAATCGGAAGTCGCACGCTGAGCCTTTTTTAGTTGTCTAAAAAAATAGATTCTTCGTATGTTGGCAAATTGAATGGCTGCAAGAGACAGCAGATACACAAAAATGAATGAATTAAGGAAAATATGACCATGGATATGTTGGAATTTGTAGAAATTTGTATTTTAATATAAATAAAAAAAGAAATTTGTCGATAATAATATAGGTAATATGTATTAGTTAATATTCTAGAAAGGGTGTTGTTATAAAAACGATACAGGAAGTAGATGTCGTCGCCCTGAAAAAGCCTGGGGCGGGTATTTTTTATCTGTGAAGTTACATACATTTCATCTCTATTATTAAAAAAATAACGTTAAAACTTGGAGGAAAAATAATTATGTCATACACAATTAAGTACAACCAAAATGAGAACCATATCGATGTAGTATCTATTGATTTTTCAGCTGAAGATGTTCCAGGATACCTTAAAGATTTTGAAAATATCATGAAGCTTGTTAAACCTAAATTTACAGGAACAACTGATGTAACTGAATCTAAAAGTGTACTTACTCCTGAGGTTGCAGCTATGCTAGCCCCTACAGGTGCGATGGCGAGTGAAGCTGGTCAAGCAGGATGGGCTTATGTAACTAAAAACCCAATTTGGAAGATGCAATTGAAACGTATTTTTGGCAGAGATTTTGCAGATGCTTACGATACCTATGAAGAAGCTAGAACAGTACTGAAAAAATTGCAATAATCTAATCTTACAGTTAGCAAAAAGTGCGGAGAATTTTCTCCGCACTTTTTGTTTTATCTATATTTAAAATTGAAAATCTTCATCTTTCAGCGGCTCCACATTAAGCGCCCGGACGTATCCGTTACCTTTTTTCGAGAAGAAATCATGCTGCTTGGTGTGGGTACTGATGCCATTCTGAACAATCGGGTTGATCTCTTCCTCGTCGAATAGCGGATCATGCCCCAGATTCATCATGGCTTTGTTAGCATTGTATCTAAGGAAGGTCTTGACCTCGTCCACCAGTCCGATGGGAGCGTAGATCTGCTCGGTATAACGTTCTTCATTCTCATGGAGCAGTCTAAGGAGGTCTACCAGCTTCTGGTGTAGCTCACGCTGCTCGTCATCTGGTAGCCCGTCAAAGATCTCCTGCGCCAGCACACCGACATATACGCCATGGATGCTCTCATCCCGCAGAATAAGGTCGATGATCTCACCGCTGCATGTCATTTTGCCTTGGCCAGCTAGATAAAGCGGGTAGAAGAAGCCACTGTAGAACAAGTAGCTCTCGAGCAGCACTGAGGCTGCCATGGCAAGGTACAGATCTTTGGGTGAATCTATTTTTTTGTAATATTGTGATATGGTCTCTGCCTTGAACTGCAGATAAGGGTTCTCTTCAACCCAGCGGAACACACTGTCAATCTCCTCTGTGGAGGACAAAGTGGTGAAAATGCTACTGTACGATTTGGCGTGAATCTGTTCCATCATGCCCATAAAGCCAAGCACAGCCTTGCGCTGAAGACCTTCGACATGCTCCATAATCTGCGGCATACCTACTCCGCCTTGAATCGTATCCAGCAGCGTGAGTCCGCCGAGTACCTTCATATAGGAGTCCTTTTCTTGCTCACTGAGCGTGAGCCAGGACATTTTATCATCGGATAATGGAATTTCATCGTCCGTCCAGAATTGCATAATGTTCTGATTCCAGAACATCAATGAGAAATCGTCGTCAGGACGGTTCCAGTTAACGGCTTGAATAGCGGTCATAATATGGCAATCTCCTTTTCTGCGGCTATAGCCTTCCAGTTAGATCGAGCAGGTGAGGCATTCCTCAACGGACAGCTTTTTGGTCCGGGTGTAATATAGCGACTTCAGGCCTTTATGCGCCGCGTACAGATAGGAGCGTGCCAGTTCTCTGGTGGAGACATCGCTGTTCACATGCAGAACGGTCGAGATGCCCTGGTCGATGTGGGGCTGAATTTCCGCGATCAAATCGATCACCTTGAACTGATCCATTTGGTAAGCTGATTTATAGAAAAATACATTGTCTGGACGCAGGTACGGCATTGGATAGTAAGTCGTCGAATTAGCATAAGTCCGTGTCTCAATCTGCTCTACAATAGGCATAACGCTTGAAGTAGCATTTTGAATATAGGAAATGCTGGCTGTCGGTGCAATTGCCAAACGGTAAGCATGGTACAGCCCATTTGCTTTTACTGCATCCTGCAGTTGTTCCCAGTCCGCAGGGGATGGGATGAAAATATCTCCGAACAACTCTTGTACTCTTGGCGTTACAGGGCGGTAATCCGTAGTCAGGTAACGCTCGAAATAAGCTCCTGTAGCATAATCAGAAGCCTCAAATCCATGGAAAGACCGGCCGGTTGCAGCAGCGATCTCCATGCTTTTCTCCAGTGAATGGTAGTTCATGGTCATGAAGAAGGTCCGGGCAAAATCGCGAGCCTGTTCGCTCTCATAAGCGATCTTGTTCTTGGCTAGATAGCCGTGCAGATTCATGACGCCGAGACCGACGGAGTGCATCTCTTTGTTAGCTTTGGCTACGCCTGGGGCATTGGAGATGCTGGTCATATCGCTGACTGCAGTCAAGGCGATCATGCCTTCATGTACCGATTCACGGATTTTGCCATGCTCCATCACGTTGACAATGTTCAAGGAAGCCAGATTGCAGCTTACATCACGGCGGATGATATCTTCCTGTCCGTAATCAGCAATTTCTGAGGTCTCCTGCAGCTGGAAGATTTCCGTGCAGAGGTTGGACATTTTGATCTGTCCAACGTTTTTCAGGGCATGGGCCTCATTGGCGTTGCTCTTGTTCATGATATATGGATAGCCAGATTCCAGCTGGATCATGGCGATTTTGGTCAGCATATCCCGTGCGCTCATGGCCTTTCTCTTTTTGACACGTGGATCGGCTAGCAGCTTATCGTACATTTCATCCAAATCCATGTCATCAAGATGCGTGCCGTAAGCCTTGTAAACACTGTAAGGGGCAAATACATGGAGCGGTTCATTGTCCTTCGCCAGCTTATAGAAGCGATTCGGAATGATCAGGCCGATGGACAGGGTTTTGAGTCTTGTTTTTTCGTCGGCGTTGATCTTCTTACTGTCGAGAAATTCAAGAACATCCCATCCAAAAATGTTGTAGTAGGCGGCTCCAGAACCTTTACGTTGACCCATCTGGTCAGCATAGGAGAAGCCGTCTTCCATCAGCTTGAGCACAGGTATAATGCCCTTCGCCGCATCCTCGACACCCTTGATTGTCTCTCCGCGGGAACGGAGCTTGGACAGGTTGACAGCCACACCACCGCCGATCTTCGACAGCTGCATGCAGGTATTGAGCACATAGTTGATCGAATTAAGCGAGTCATCCATTTCGATAAGGAAGCAGGAGACAAGCTCACCGCGACGGCTCTTGCCGGCATTTAAGAAGGTTGGGGTCGCTGGCTGCAGACGCTGCTCCATCATCGAACGGGCAAGCATGCCAGCAGTAGCGGCATTCCCGCGTCCTAGGTGAAGGGCAACTGCCGCCACACGGTCCGGATAATGCTCCAGATATTGCTTGCGGTCATTGCTTTTTACAGCGTAATCCGTATAGAACTTCGAAGCTGCCATATAGGATGGAAAGCTGAAGTTGTAAGAATGGGTAATTTGGTAGACATCTTCAATCTCAGCCAAGCTGTACTGTTCGTAAAAATTTTCGTAGAAATCCTGTTCAATCATATAATCAACCTTGGCTTTTGTATTCGCAAAAACCAGGCTCCGCCGTTCTACATCCCGCATAAATTCGGCTACTGCCTCAAGGTCTTTATCCAATTGAAAGAAACCACTTTCGTCTCTCTTCATCAACATGTTGTTTAGTTCAATATGCCGCAACTCGGCTCACCTCCTGTTTAATTCGTTCCACATCACCAAATGTGCCCGATAGCTCAAATTTACCGATAACTGGTACATTGTACCGATCTGCAATCAAGTCTGCGCTATGCGCGAACAGCTCGCCCCAGTTCTTGTTGCCGCTGGCGGCGATGCCTTTCAAATTGGAATAATTGTTCTTCAAGAAAGTAGACACCTTCTCTGGAATCTGTCCAAAGCCGGTGGTATATGTAATAAGCACATAGGGCTCGTCAATGGTCATATGCTCTTCAATCTGCACAGCTGGCAGCTTAAGCTTACCAATGAAGCGTTTGACGTTTCCGGTTTTTGAATCGTATGCGACTAGCATGGAGTCTCTCCCCCTGTATATATTACTGTAAAGATTGAATAGATAGCTATAAATACTGGAAAATCATATGCATACTATATTTAGTGTGCGTTGTTTATTTTAATCACTATATGTTGAAAAGTCAACATGAAAAGTGCTTCCTAACTAGTTGGAAATTGGTCTAGTAAACGCTCTATTAAAGTGTTGATATCCCGGAAATACGCAGGTTGGAACGGTTTGCTAAGGCAGCTGTACTGTTTTTCGTGCTGGATGGTGCTGCATCTTTTTTATCATGACAAATTAGCGTCACTCCGTTGAGCAGAACTGTAATAAGAGTAAGATTAGCTGTATTCACTGTATGTTCAGGCAAGCGGAATTGAGGTTTACTAGAGGGGAACAAGACCAATGAAGGAGGAGATAGGTTATGACTCAAGCGATGCAGCGCCAGCAAGCGGTAACTATCCATAAAAATGAGGTGTTCGCTTTAACCGCAGAGCAGCTTCAACCTCAGCTTATTTACCGGGATTGTAAACCGAAGCAGATAATCCGGGTTGTAAAGAATGAACTAGCGGTGCATGGCTGGCAGTCAGAATCGATTCAAGGTGCAGAGTCTCTTTCTGCCATTGCTTTTGGTAAAGGGGAGGAGGTTATTCTAGATTTCGGAGAGCATCTAGTGGGAAGGCTGGCGATTCGGATTATTCCAATAGGTAGTCCCCCGGATGCTCCGTTACATCTGCAGATCACCCTCGGGGAAATGCCGGTGGAGATGGCTGAATCCTTTTCTGAGTATGACGGATGGCTAAGCAGCTCGTGGTTACAGGAAGAGCGAGTTCATCTGGATATACTGCCTTCATCACTAAATCTGGATCGTCGATACAGCTTTCGGTATGTAAAGCTTAAGGTACTTGATACGTCACCGAAGTATAAAGTATCCTTTGCTGAAATTAGTTGTACAGCGGAAACTTCGGCTGACCGCTCCCTTCAGGCTCCGTTGGGCCACACAGATCCTGAACTGCAAGCCATTGATGAAGTCAGCGTGAAGACGCTGGAAGAATGTATGCAGGAGGTCTTCGAAGATGGACCTAAGCGGGACCGAAGACTGTGGCTTGGTGACCTGCGGCTTCAGGCGCTGGCCAATTACGAAACGTTTTCGGGCAATGATCTGGTTAAGCGATGCCTGTACTTGTTTGCAGCTTATCCGGATGAGCGGGGTCGGATCACGGCTAACTTGTTCATGAAACCCCAGGTCATACCTGACGATACGTATCTCTATGATTATTCACTCTTTTTTGTATCTACACTTCATGATTATTACTTGGCTACAGATGACCGGAACACGCTGGAGGAGCTGTGGCCATCTGCTTATCGGCAGATAGAGCTGGCTTTAGAACGATTGGACGAGCGTGGCATTGTCACCGACGATGAGACCTGGTGGGCTTTTATTGACTGGCATCCGGATCTGAACAAACAGGCCCCGGCGCAGGCTATCTTAATCTATAACTTGAAATGCGCGCTGCATCTGGCCGTTCTTCTCGGAAATGAACGACAGGATCGTTTACGGCAGACGATTGAAGAACTTACGAAGACCACTTTGGATCACTTATGGGACTCTGAATTAGGCTATTTTGTTAGTGGTGATATTAGGCAGGTTTCATGGGCTTCTCAGATCTGGATGGTGCTTGCCGGAATCGTTGAAGAAGAGCGCGGGAAGAGACTATTGCTGCGGCTTCAGCAGGATTCCACTCCCATTCCGATGACCACACCCTATATGGTTCACCATTTTATTGAGGCACTGATTCAGATGGGCGAAAGGGATACAGCCATTTCGGAGATCAAGAAGTATTGGGGGCAGATGATTAAAGACGGGGCTGATACGTTCTGGGAGCTGTATAATCCAAGCGACAAGAGCTTTTCTCCCTATGGCAGTCATTTAATTAATAGTTATTGCCATGCTTGGAGCTGTACGCCAACGTATCTGATCCGCAAATATCAATTATAAGCAGATGCCTATTCGATAGCAGCTCGAACAGCCTGAGCACCGTAGCAAATGGTGTCTCAGGTTGTTTGGCTCTGCTTGCGGTACAAAAGCGGAGTAACTTCGTATCGTTCCGCGAATTTTTTGTAGAAAAAGCTTAGGCTTTCATATCCGCATTCTCCGGCTATATCTCCAATCGGTCGATCACTGTTAGCAAGTAAGAGCGCGGCATAAGCCATACGATGCTCTTGTACCAACTCACCAAACGTTTTGCCTGTGCTTTTCTTAAGTAGATTGCTCAGATAATTGGGATTGAAATTAAAGCGTGTGGCCAAATCCTTCAAGGAGCAGTTATTAAAATGATGTTCCAGATATTGTAGGATTTCCAGCAGATCGCCTCGTTTAGTGGTGGGTAATCCACTGGGGGCGGTGTCCTGGTTTAGAACCCGCATGAGCTCGGTAAACACGATGACCATATAACCGTTGATCATGTCCGCGGAGAAATCACGGGGATCAAAGTACTCGCACATCATGCTGGCGAGAATATGGTGAAGGTTATGACTGTTATCTGATCGGAAGACAAGGTAACGGTCATGGGCTGCAGCGGGAGATTGGGCGTTGATCAGAAAATCACTTAATCTTCCGTCAGAACCCAGCCGGGTCAGAAATGCCGCGTTCAGTGTTTCCTTTCGCATCAAAATATTGATCAAAATATCGTCTTCATTAAGTGTAAAAATTGAATGGGGTACGTCCGTATCCAACAAGCAAATCTGGCCTTGAGTCAGTTCTACGACGGATCCGCCAATAGTCTGACGGCAGCGGCCTGAGTACATATAATTTAGTTCGATAAATGTATGCGTATGCTCCGGCATATCGGCGAACCGGTGGTGCTTGCTGATATGATAATCGCCCTGATTAAAAAAATGATGTACCGGTAGACGCGGAACCCGTTCTCCGTGAGGTAAGATCAATTCTTTGCCACCAAATTCATTAATGTTGCGACGGGTGTACTGTTGTTTGGCTTCGATTGCATCAAGGCGGCGTAGATAACAATCCAGCTCCATATGATCCATTAGCGTGCCCCCTCTTTTTCAGCTTCACTTAATTTTCGATATTCCTCTGGTGTGAACCCGGTCATTTTCTTGAATAGGCGGAAAAAATATTTGGCGTTATCGATCCCAAGACTCTTGGCAATCTTATAAATCTTCTCATTACTGGTACGGAGCAGCAACTTGGCACGTTCGATTCGCTCTTTGTTGACATAATCAATCAGATTTTCGCCCGTCTTCTCCTTAAACAAGTAACTAAGATAGCTCGGACTGATGTAGAACAGATTCGATAAATGCTCTAGCGTGAGGGACGAGCAGATGTTTTTGCGGATATATACCTTTACATTATCAATGACGTTGGGAGAGGCATAGACCGATTGTTCCTTTAGTAATTCTGCAATCGAGGTGAGTACGGTCAGGAAATATCCCCGGAGTTCTTCCGAAT
The DNA here is from genome assembly GCF_008370385.1 of Paenibacillus sp. B2(2019). Classification (NCBI taxonomy): domain Bacteria; kingdom Bacillati; phylum Bacillota; class Bacilli; order Caryophanales; family Paenibacillaceae; genus Paenibacillus; species Paenibacillus sp. B2(2019). The sequence goes on along the minus strand of NZ_VTZR01000012.1, from coordinate 15,542 downwards.
CAAATGAAATATTAAGTACGCCTTCAAGGCTGGATGATGTATGTTGTCCGTTCTCTACAGGAAAATAGACGGAAACCAAGGTTTTGACCTCTGTGATTATGGCTCGGCAGTTCTCTTTCAACTGATGGATTGTTGCTGCGGGTTGCCCTCGGTAATAGTCAAAATAGTCGTGAATTCGATCTTTCACCTTATCGCTATTCCCAGATTCGATAAAAAAGATGAGTTCCCGGCTGCCTTCCCACATTTCCGGCCCTGCTTGGTAGCTACCCGGGCGGTAGTGGAAAAACTGTCCCTGGTCGGCGATGGCCCGGCAGTTCAATGCGGACATCGATTCTAGCCGTGCCTGCGGCAGTTCCTTCAGATCGGTTATTCTGCCACTTATGCCGATGCAGGCTTGTGGTCCAGTTTCTTTGATCAACTGTTTGGCTTCATAAGAAGCCAGTTCTAGCACCTTGGAATCACTCAGTGAAGCATCACATAGCAGGAGTGAAAAGGCGAGTTTCCTGCTCTGAGGATGAGGGAGAAAGATACTAGTCCTCTCCAGATAGGGTTCTTGGGCAACTAGATCTTCTGGATTATAGAGCGTCAATAGGATCATTCTTCGGGATGTCATCAGATTGAGCAATGGGGCTGATCGGAAGCTTGGCGGCTTCTCAGCCGGGTAGAAGCCGGCAATGTATTGAAGCAGGGCCTGCAAATCTCCCTGTAGGCTTAGCTGCTCCGCTTCTTTGGTTATATTCAGAGTTTCCGCCTTAGCGGACTGCTCACTCTCTATGGCGGTTATCGCTTTGGAGATCGCTTGGTGGATCTCGTCTTTGCTGAACGGCTTCAGTAAATAGTGGACAACTCTGGCTGAGATCGCTTCTTGCATATATTCAAAATCGGAAAATCCGCTGATGACGATGATTTTCTTATCGGAATAATCATTTTGCAGCTGACGAAGCAGGGATTTTCCATCCATCACGGGCATCCGCATATCGGTGAAGATTAGATGTGGGTCCGTCGCTTGGATAAGGTCCAAGGCATCCTCACCATTGTCGGCTTCTCCACTGAAGATCAGTTCATTAGTCACTGCCTTGATTTTTTTTAGTAGACCCTGGCGGATCAAAGGCTCATCGTCGACGATTATGAATTTGTACATGATCCAGTCTCCTTTTATCTTTATTTAGAGGGGAGTGTTAGGGTGATCGTTGTTCCCAGCGTTGGTTCGCTGGATAGGGTCAGTCCGAAATCTGAGCCGTAATACAGGGCGATGCGAGAGTGCACATTCTTAATCCCGATGCTCTGTCTGCTCCGGTGACCAAGCCCCATGAATTCCGGTGGTTGATCTAGCAGTGTTTGAATTTCCTTAAGCCGTGCTTCTGGGATACCAATCCCGTCATCTTGGATCTCAAAGATAATTCGCTTGGTATCAGGCTCCAGATAGCCCTTTAGTAAGAGCATGCCGTTACCTCTTTTATTCTCCAAGCCGTGATAGACGGCATTCTCCACTAAGGGCTGAAGGATCAGCTTGAGAATTTTCGCTTCCAGAACGGAGTCCTCCATCTCTTTTACAAAACAGATTTTGCTGCCGTAGCGGATCTGCTGGATGGCCATATAGTTATCGACATGCTGAATCTCGTCCCGGGCAAATACCAGCTCACTATCCGTCTTGATACTGTAGCGAAACATATCTCCCAGCGCTTTGGTCATTACAGCAATGCTTTCAACCTCTTCAATTTCAGCTATGCTGTTGATAGATTCGAGTGTATTATACAGAAAATGCGAATTAATCTGGGCTTCAAGCGCTTTCATTTGTGAATCCATGGTCAGAATTTTATTCTGATAGCTCTCTCTGACAAAGATGTCGATGTCCTGCATCATCTTGTTGTATTCCGTATACAGAAAGCCGATCTCGTCAACCCGCTTAGGTTTGATCTCGGTTGTAACGAATTTTTGCGATTTGTTTTTGCGCATGATTTTAGCGAGCTGGGTAATCGGCTTAGTAATCCAGTTGGATAACAGGATGGACAGAAGTATGAAAATGACCGCACAAGTAAGGGAAATATAAAGGATCAGCTTGTTGGAAATTCCGTATTTCTCGTACAGCTCACTTAGCGAAATATTGGCGATAACTGTCCAGTGATATACAGGAAGTCGCTGAATAACCGTCAAATTATTTTCATTGTAAAATTCCAGTTCATCACCCTGCATAGCCTCGGTCTTGCGGGTTAAGTCCTCCGGCAGCCGTGAGTCCGTGTTCTGGCCGGTACTGTCGTAGATAATGTTACCGTCGTCATTGGCCAGTACAAAATAACTCATATTTGGGACAGCGTCTTGATTCAAGCCTTTGAAAATATCTAAGCTACAGTCCAGCATAAACACACCAAGGAACTGCTGAGTCTTCATATCATAGAGCGCACGGGAGAATACCAGGGAAGGCTCAGAATTAATGATATAAGGCTTTACACCGGGCTCGCCGATATACAGCTGACCTTTGTTGGCAATGGTCTTCTGATACCACGCATCCTGGAGGGGGACATATCCCACCTTCAGTTCCGCCGTACTGCCATAGCTGATATTTTTGCCGTCAGGAGAAAAAAGGTAGATTCCATTTACATAATCATAGCTCAGCAGCAGGTTCTCGAAGATCAGCTTCAGCTTGTTTTGTATAATGAAAATGTCATAGGAATCGCTGGTGCTGGCCAGTTTTTTTAGCTCGTCGCTAACGGTAGTGTATGCGGTCGCACTGGAGGTTTGCTGCTGAATGGTAAGTGAAATGCGTTCAATATTTCCGAAAATATCCTCAATGCCTTTAACGGTATTATGGATGGTGTTGGAGGCAACGAGAGAGGTTTGCTGGTTGACCAGATTGGTATAGCTCCGGTAGGAGTTATACGTGACGATCACAATCGGAATGACAGATACAAGAACGAGTGCTAGAAAGAGTTTCGTTTTGATACTGGAAAATTTCATTCGCTCTCCTCCGATTTAAGCCGTTCGTAAAATAGTGCACCCTAAATGCAAAAGTAATTATACCGCTTACAAGATTAAAATAACAATACAGCAACCAACAAAATATGGATGCCGGGAAATAGAATTTATAAGAAAATAGGGAGGTTATTCTATGAAATTACGTACTAAAAAACGGACAGGAGCTTTAATGCTAGCGCTGTTACTTGCTGTTCTAGCAGGCTGCGGCTCAGGTAACAACAGCAACACTAGTAACGCTGAAAATAGTGGAAGCGCTACAAATGCTCCGGCAGCAACAACAGACAGTGCGAAAAAGGTGACGCTGACCATGATGGTATCTGGCACTAAAGCCCCGGACGGACAGGATTTTGCACTTGATATTATGCCTAAGCTCGTGAAGGAAAAGTTCCCTAACGTTACGCTCGAAACTTCCAAGCTTCCGGATGAGCAGTATTTCACTTCGATTCGTACAAAGCTCGCTTCGGGTAAAGGGCCTGATATTTACTGGGTATTCCCAAGAAATGCATCCCTCGGTGTCCTGGACATGGCAAAGGCCGGCTATGCGGCTGATCTATCGGATTTAACCTTTTGGGATAACATCAGCCAAGGGGCGAAAGATGATATGTCTTATGAGGGTAAACCTTATGGAATCGCTGGAGGTCTTGATTATCTAGGGGTGTATTACAATCAGGATTTGTTCAAGCAGGCGGGTGTCATAGAAATGCCGAAGGATTGGACCTCATTCTTGGAAGCTTGCCAGAAGCTGAAGGATGCGGGCATTACTCCAATCTCACTCGCGGACAAGGATCCTTGGTTCCTCCAGTTCGGGATGTATCAAATCGCAGCGAATGAGGTTTATCCGGATGAAATGGATTTCGATACCAAGCTTCAAGCGGGAGAAAAATCGTTAACAGATCCAAAGTGGGTAGCCACGATCTCCAAAATGAAGGAATTATATGACAAAGGTTATGTAGTCAAGAACTCACTTGGACTTGGAAGTGCTCAAGCGGCTCAACTGTTCGTAGATGGTAAAGCGGCTATGGTGTTTGACGGAACCTGGGATTATGCAACACTGACAGCCAAAGGTGCAGCCAACTTTACCCGTGGATTCTTCTCTCTGCCTGCTAACGATTCAGGCCAGCCCACTTATGTCTCTGCTGCCACTGCTGCTGGTTTCGCGCTTAACGCCAAATCGGAGAATCTGGACATTGCCAAGGAAGTTATGAATTACCTGTTTGATGGTCAGTCAGATCTGTTCAAGGCTTGGACCGAAGCCAACAGTTCGATCAGCGTTTATAAAGGTGTTCCGTTGAATCATGACCTGTTCAAAGAAGTTAATGATTCATACCTGAATAATGGAAAGTCCGTATACTTCCCGAATCAAATGTGGCCAACGGGTGTAGCTGAAGAGATGGAAGCTAAATTCGCCGAGATTATTGGTGGACGAAAGACTACTCCGGAGCAGGTTACAGAGGCTATGGACGCCAAGTTCAAGGAATTGTGGAAAAATTAAACGGGAATTACTGAAGGTCGTCCCGCCAGTCCTGTCATTTAGCTCGCTTGACTGGCGGAACGGTTCTGGATAGGAGGATGAGACAGAGATGAAATCAACTGTAATGAAAAAAACGATGTATTTTTTCGCAGTTCCGGCCTTGATCTTTTATTTAATATTCTGGATCTTCCCGATTACGAAGCTGTTTCAATATAGCATTACAGATTTTAACGGGTACGCCCAAACTTTTAATTATATCGGCTTTGATAATTATAAGGATTTGTTTAGCGGAGGTACGCTGGCCAACTCGATCAAGAATACACTCATTTATACCATTGTCAGCGTAGTGGGAGGTAATCTGATCGGACTTGGACTGGCGCTGCTGCTGAACATGAAGATCCGAGGCAAGGGCTTTTACCGCTCTATCTCCTACATTCCGACGCTCTTTAGCGCGATTGTGGTCGGCTTCATCTGGAGTTATGTTTATATGCCGGACAGCGGGATGATTGCAACATTCTTGACCAAGCTCGGGATTGCAAATGATAATTTGAATTTTCTCGGCAGCTATTCCACGGCGCTATATTCTATTATTTTCGTAGAAATCTGGAAGAACGTCGGAACAACAATGATTATCTTCCTAGCAGGTCTTCAGACCGTTCCTAGTGAGCTGCTCGAGGCCGGTAGAATCGATGGTTGCGGTGCCTGGAAGCTATTGCGGTTTGTGAAGCTCCCACTGCTTGCCACATCCATTACGATCAATACGACGCTGAGTTTAATTAATGGTCTGAAAGCCTTCGATTTTCCGTTTATTATGACTAATGGAGGTCCTGGAACTTCGACTAACACCCTAATTTATTCGATTTATAAAATGGCGTTCACGGAGCAAATGTTCGGTAAGGCCTCGGCGCTCGGGATTATTTCGTTTATGCTGATTATCGCTATTACGGCGGTTTCCGTCCTGATGATGAATAGAAAAGAGGTGTCAGCATGAGCAATGGAACAGCAGCAAGCAACCTCCAGCAGCAGCATAAACCTGTCCGGAACGTGCGGAAGCCTGTTAGAACCGGGTCAATTCTCAAAAAAATACTTGTTCAGCTCCTCGTTATCGTGATTATGGTACTGAATCTGATTCCCCTTGTGATTGTGCTGTCCACCTCACTGAGATCACCAGACAACAACACAAACCCGCTTGATTTGTTTAATGAGATATCATTTACAAGTTACCGGACAGCCTTTGAACGGATGCATTTTGGTTCCGCCCTACTAAATAGTGTCGTGCTGACAGCGATATCTGTTCTTCTAGTTGTGATCTTCGCGGCTATGGCTTCCTATCCGATGGCCCGAATCAGGAGCAAATGGAGTCAGTTTCTGTATCTTTTTTTCCTTGCCGGACTAGTCGTACCCGGACAGATGGTTCTGATTCCAATCGTGCAAATGATCAACAGCTTGGGTATTCCAAGCACGCAGTATACGCCGATCCTGATGTTCGTTACCTGCAGCCTGCCATTTTCAACATTCCTGTACACCGGATTTATTCGTAGCGGCGTCCCGGAGGAAGTAGAAGAAGCGGCACATATTGATGGTGCGGGACTTTTACGTCGATTCTGGACAGTGGTGTTTCCGCTGTTGATTCCAGTTACGGTTTCGGTCATCATCACGCAGGGCATCTGGATTTGGAATGACTATTTTTTCAATATGACGTTTATATCCAAGTCCTCGCAGTCTCCCCTGCCGCTAGCCATGCTTGGCTTCATGGGTGACCAGCAGAATCCAACCCAGTGGAACGTCCTCTTCGCAGCTTGTATGCTGTGTGCGCTTCCGCTACTAATTGCCTTCTCGTTCCTACAGAAGTATTTCGTAGGGGGACTTACGGTGGGTTCAGTGAAAGGCTAATCTTCAGAAACTGCATCATGTGATATCTCATCGACGACTCTTTAAATCTCTGAAGAGGACAGCAGCAGCTAGACTGTCATCAGTTACATGCGAGAGACTTGTCCAAAAAAATTAAAAGGAGCAATCACATGAGCAGTGGAATGAAAGGTTTTACCCTCAGAAAACTAGTTGTGGTCACCCTGATTATGGCGCTTATCATCTCCATGATATCAACGATCGCACCGAATCAGGTGAGAGCGGCTGACAATGTAGCGATTGAGTTTGCTAGAGGCGCATCCAACATGCCGATCTTTGATGGTGTGCCTAGTCATCTGGACGCATTTGTAGATTTGATTTTAGCTGATATGAGCATCGAGGATTTGGCGTATTACGCGGATCAAAAGAGTGCCGGCACAGCCCGGACAATCGCGGGAGGTTATACCTTGCCGGGAACGGCAGCCGGCGGAGTGGACCGTGTTATGGGTGTAAGCACAGATATGCCGTCCATGCTCGCTTTGGGACAAAGCTGGAATAAGGATCTAGTCAGCAAAGTGGGGACAGTCATGGGGAACGAGCGGCGGGGAGAAGTCACTTTGGCCAATCCCAACACCTTGATGTTCTCTGCCGTATCTGATTTACGGACAAATCCACTTAGTGGCAGATTTGAAGAGGGCTACGCAGAGGACCCAGTCCTTGCTGGAACGATGATCAATTCCATGGCTAAGGGGATCACCGGGTACGGGGAGGCTGGCAACGAGGATGGCTTCTGGTTAAAAGCTCAATTGGGGACGAAGCATTATACCAACTATCTGGCACAATGGTTCAGAGCGAGCGGCCAATTTTATGCAAGCGCCCGGGCGCTTAATGAATACCAAATGAAAAGTTTCCTATATCCATTACAAGCCGGTGTGGTCCAAAGTATTATGACTACTTACGGTCGAACGAATGGAGTTCCTAACCATATCTCACCGAATATTATCCGTGCGTCGAATTCAAACCCGTATAGTATGCTGCCGGTAGGTGATTTTATAGCCGCCGATCGCGCGATGACCGCAGGCTTCAACAATGGTTATCAGAACTATACGGATGCTGATGGTGCGGCTGCGCTCCTGCTGCTTAGCGGAAATCATGCCAACACCACAAGCTCCACCCGCACCAACATTCTGAATGCTGTAAATAATGGGACTTTTGGTGTGACCCGCGTGGATCTAGAGAATAGCGTCCGCGGACAAATCGAGATGTGGGTACGCACTGGATATTTTAACGAGAAAAATCCAGATGGTTCCCCGAAAAGTTATCCGTTCTCGGATTTAGCGAGCGACCGGAGTCCGCAAAACTATACGTTGAATGAAAACCAGAACATTGCGCTTGATGCTTCGCGGGAAAGTGTCGTTCTGCTGAAGAACGATAATAATTTGCTACCTTTATCCAAATCCAGCAACGTTGCTGTAACGGGGCTGTTGGCGGATACCCGGTTTAAAGCGACTTACTCTGTATCTAAAACACCGGTATTGCCTGGGGCTGGGCTGTCCCCACTTGGAGCCATTCGGGAAGCAATTGGTAGTGATAATGTTACCTTTGGTACAGGCGCTCCCGTAATTGCGTTGGATTCTGTCTCCAATCATCAAACGGTTACGGCTTCCACCTATACGAACGGTGCTCAGCTCACTGCGGATTTCATTGCACCGGATATGGCAACCGTAACAGACAGTGTCTATGTCTATAGTGCCGCCGGAAAAGCCTATACGGCATCCCAAGCCTTTGAGGCTTACGCATGGGGCCAAGGCGGCTATAGTTACTTGTCACTGGCAAATGGAAAATGGCTGAAGGACGTAACGAGCGGAAGTAGCCGTACAGTCCAAAACAGCGATGCGACCAAGCTCAATCTCGTGGAAAATCCGTTCTCTAATGTGGCGGATGCCAGTACACTTCCGGGTCGCTTCCGTCAAGAAGCAAATAGCGACGGAACCGTCTCGCTGATCTCAGGCACGTATTCGGAGAGCTTCGGAGGTGGGTTTGAAACAGCTTACTACTCTGCTGGCCGGTTTGTTACCGTGAACGGGGCGGATCGTCTTGATCTATCGTCGACGACGCTGACCAATCAAGCAGGCGCCGCGGCACGAACTGACAATCAGAAGTTTCAAGAGATTGTCTTGAAGGAAGCGGGCGCAGATGCAAGCGCTTGGGCCTCCGGCAACGATTACGCCGTAGTTGTCGTCGGTGCACCTGCCAGACATAGCGCAGGCGAAGGCGCCGACAGATCGGATCTTAACCTGGGAGAAGATCAGTATAAGATTGTGTCTCAAGTGGCGCAGGCTTTTCCGAAAAAGACGGTTGTTATTGTTAAGTCAAATGCGCCTGTGAACATGGAGGCCATTCAAAACAATGAGAATGTAGCTGCTATTATGTATCAGCCATATGCAGGTCAATACGACAGCAAGGCACTTGCGGATGTGCTGTTCGGTGATTACGCGCCTACTGGTCGCCTGTCTTCGACATGGTATGCCGGAATGGATGCTTTGCCGGTTCTTGATAATTATTCATTGCCTGAAGGGGCGACTCCGGTGACTTTGGCCGAGCTCGATCCTCGATTTACAGTGGATATGACAAACGGTGATCCGCTTGAAAGTAAGCTGACCTACATGTATACCGATGCCCAAGTAACGTATCCATTCGGTTACGGGTTGGGATACAGCAGCTTCGAATTTTCGAACTTAAGCGTGCCGTCTAATGTTAGCGGCAAGGAACCTTTTGCCATCAACCTAGATGTGGAGAATGCTGGAGCCGTTAATACTTCTGAGGTAGTTCAGCTGTACATCAAAAACAATACCTCCAAGTACGGTGATCATACACCTAAGAAACAGCTGGTTTCCTATGAAAAAGTGTACATTCCGGCCGGAGAGTCAAAGGCTGTTCAGCTTACAGTGAACCCATCTGATTTCGCCGTGTGGGATGTCAACCGTAATGAGTATGTGAATGAAACAGGAAGCTACACTCTGATGGTAGGCAAATCGTCTAGTGACCTTCCTATATCCGCAGCGCTCTCTTACAATAATGAGAGTATTGCGAAGCTTGATGCGGTCAATGCGCCTGCTAACATTTTCGATCATGCCTTTGCATCTAAAGATGTAGTTTATCGAGAGGTCTCCAAGCTTCGTACAGCAGAAGGGCTTAAGGCAAAAGAAGCCGAGAACGGATATTATGCCGTCATGTCTAAGAACAGCAACTCCTGGGTAGCACTTAATCAAGTTCGTTTATCCGGTGTAACTGGCATTACCTTGCGTGGGGCTTCCACGAATGCAAGCTCAGTAGTTGAGGTTAGAGCAGATTCTCCAACGGGAACCCGTTTGGCGGTCGTTACATTTGACGCGACTGCGCCAGCAGTTCGTGAGGTGCCAGGCAGCACCTTTAAAGTGACCGAGTTGGATTATACCGATGTAACGGGGGAGTTGTTGACGACACTCTCCGGTACGCATGATTTATATCTAGTCTTTAAAAATCCGGATATCCGAGTGGATAGTATCCATTTGAGCGGCGCAGTGCCTGGTAACGTTGTGCCGACAGCACAGGTCGGAAATCGGCAAGTCACTATAAGCTGGCCAGCTAACGCAAATGCTGAAGGTTACAACGTATACGTCAAGGAAGGGGAAACCTACACACCAATTACCGAGCATATTACCTGGAAAGATAACGGTCTTGGTGCAGTGATTACGAATCTGAACAATGGCCAATCTTACACATTCGCCGTATCAGCAAGCAATTTGTTAGGCGAAGGGGTTAAGTCGGACATATCGGTTATACCGACAAGCGGTAGCAGTGGTGGCAATGACAGCGGGACGACGAATCCGGGAACCACTGCGACACCGACACCAACGCCGACTAGCAGCGCATCAGCGTCTCAGGCACCAAACCCAGATTCGCAGCCGGGAACATCGGGACAGTCAGCAATAACTTTCCGGGATATCTCTAGCCGATATGACTGGGCAAGGCAGGCTATCGACAAGCTTGCGGCAGAGGGTATTATTAAAGGCACAGGCGATGGTTTGTTCTCGCCGGGAGGAAAGATCAAGCGGGCGGACTTTATTGTGATGGTAGTCCGAGCCTTCAAGCTCAGTTCGGATAAAACAGATCAGTTCGTTGACGTCAATCCGAGCGTTTATTATGCGGAGGCGTTGTCCATCGCCAAAGCGCTCGGAATTGCTAAGGGTAGTGCGGACGGAAACTTCAATCCGAATGCCGAAATCAGCCGGCAGGATATGATGGTGCTGATCGCTAGGGTGATGAAGGCAGCTGAGAAGCTTCCCGAAGAAGGTACAGTGGCAGATCTGAAAGGATTCAGAGATGCTTCAAAGGTTTCCAGTTATGCGGTAAGTAGTATTGCATCACTAGTCAAGGCAGGTATCGTTAAAGGTGACGGAGTGAATCTGAACCCGGGTGGAACAGCGAGCCGTGCTGAAGCAGCGGTGCTAATCTATAATACTTACAAAAAATGATCTAGTGGATAAAGCTTGATGCGATAGGCAATAAAAACCTGCGGTTGTCTCGCCAAGACGGCGAAGGCTTCTGCAGGTCTTTTGTTCATACTTGGTTAAAAAATAGAAAACATAAATTTGTGTGTTTGTACAATTTCCCCCGTACATGCACTTCTAGGCATCTACCCACATACAATAAGATGACCATGAACCCGTAAGGCTAACAGATCGGTTTCATTGTACAAGTGCGGGAGGTGTCGCCAAGTTGCCTGGATTCTTAAGTACGATCGCGTTGCTAATCAAAGAACTGACGTTGCTGGTATCCTACGTAAGGAACAACGCATTTCCACAGCCGCTCTCGGAGCAGGAGGAAAGCAAATACTTAGGCATGATGGCTGAAGGGGATGCTAAAGCCCGAAATTTGCTTATCGAGCACAATTTGAGACTTGTCGCCCATATAGTAAAAAAATTCGATAACACTGGTGAAGACATGGAGGATCTGATCTCCATTGGCACCATCGGCCTGATCAAAGCCATTGAGAGCTATCGCCCGAACAAAGGGACAAAGCTGGCTACTTTTGCGGCTCGTTGTATTGAAAACGAAATCTTGATGCACCTTAGATCTTTGAAGAAAACGCGTAAAGACGTATCTCTGCACGACCCGATTGGGACAGACAAGGAAGGTAACGAAATCACGCTGATCGACATTCTCGGCTCAGAAGCGGATGATGTCATTAAAGAGGTGGATCTGAAGATCGAGAAGAGCAAGATTTATCGAAACCTTGATATACTGGATGACCGGGAAAAGGAAGTTGTAGTGGGCAGGTTTGGTTTGGATACTGGTGGAGAAGAGAGAACTCAGCGGGAAATTGCTAAGGAGCTGGGGATCTCGCGGAGTTATGTATCGCGGATAGAGAAAAGGGCGCTCATGAAGCTGTATCATGAGTTTTATAAGGCGAAGCGGTGATACTATAATCACATAGTGGTATCAGAAAACTAAAATTTATTAAAATAAATCATTTGTAATTACAAATGTGTTGGAGGAGATATAAAGGAAGTAGGGAGTGTTACACCCTACTTCCTTTTGTTTAAAGGTTTCTTCTAGGCATAAACATATAGTCGAACACAAATTCTTTCTCAGCTAAACGATACTGCTCGATTGTGTAGGGACCACAGCTACCAGAGCCGACTCCCGTCATCGCATAGTCAATGTTCCAGACAGTGCAGCCGCTTTTTTGCAGTTCGAAATGATGTTTTGTCGCAGCTAGTTCTTCTCGTGTATACTCCGAGGCGCAGAAGCTGAAAGGCTTTGTGCTGAATGCCTTAAGTGTTGTATTCGCATTCGAGAGAGTACATTCTTCTGTGCCGAAGTGAGAGCCGTTCTCCTGCGGATAAATATAGTTTTCAAAAAGTTCAGGCACGGTTGCATTAAACATACTTTTATAACTACCAGCGTGTTTATCGCTATAGCTCTCTTGTGGGCCATAGCCGAAATAGGTACAATTCTGAAAATCCTCGGTTAGAAAATAGCGCATCCCAAAACGCGGTAGATAGGCCAGATCCTTACGTACGGATACATGCATAGACACTTCTACAACTCCGCTTCCATACACATTATAAACTGCTTGAATATTGCAGAAAGGAGCAGCACGATCTGCAACAAGTGATAGAGGGCAGGTAATGGTAACACAAGTATTAGATTGTTCTACCGATGTTTCGTAAGTATAGGTATAAGCCGCATCCAGTTCTAGGCTTTTCCATGACCGTTTACTGTAACTAGCTATTCCAGCCTCATTCATATCGTTATCAGTAGGGGCGCGGTAAATATCAAACTCAGCTGGTTTGGCAAAACACTCGATTCCGTTTATCACACACGAATCAAACGTGCCCAATGCAGTATTAAAATGATAGGAAAATGCTTCTCCACACACCAGCCATCCGGTTTTGGTTTGCTCAGCCGTTACGGCAGAGTGCGATACAGGCAAGGACACGCTCATGTCTTCTGTGGAAAGATCAAACTGATCAAATCCAAGCGATGTTCCGGCTGGGATCAGCGGATGAGCGGTTTTTTGCAGATATTCAAACTTCAGATAAACACGAGCACCGTCTATTGGCGGCAGCGAAAGCGGTAATGGTGCTTTTGCATGCGGGGCAAGTTTGAAGTTAGCAATGCTACCTTCTGCAATTTTAGTACCGTTTTGCTCCAGCGACCAGACGATGGTAACAGTATCGGAGAGGTCTGCAAAGTCCAGCTTGTTTTCTGCAGAGAATGTATTCCCTGCTCTTGTTATATGAACAGGGCGAGCACAATTCTTCAGCTCCAGCAATCCGGTGTGCGGTGTACGGTCGGGATAAACCAATCCATCCACACAGAAATTCCCATCATGCAGCTTTTCGCCAAAATCCCCGCCATAAAGATACTGTGCGTTGCCATTAGCATCATGCATCAATATAGCATGATCACACCATTCCCACACAAAGCCTCCGGCAAAGCCATCATAACGATAGAACAAATCATAGTATTCGGATAGACTGCCAGGACCATTGCCCATAGCATGGGCAAACTCACACAAGATCAATGGCTTTCTGCACTCCTGAGCCAGCTTTTCTGTATATTCTAGATCAGGGTACATATAGCTTTCTACATCCAGAATATCAAAGTTGAATTTCCCCTGATCCTCAGGCATAAAGTTTTTTGATTCATAATGAACCAGACGTGAGCTGTCTAGCTTCCGCACAGCATCAACAGCAGCTAACGTATTGACTCCTAATCCACTCTCGTTGCCAAGTGACCAGATTACTACAGAAGGACGGTTGATATCGCGAGTGACTAGACGCTGCACACGATCTACAATAGCCGTTTCAAACCGCGGATCGTGATGGACAAGCGCATACCAGTCATCATCGCGATCGCCATGACTTGTCCATGCGCCATGTGTTTCCATGTCACCCTCGTCAATCACATAAAAGCCGTATTCATCGCATAAATGATAAAATTCCGGCGCATTTGGATAATGCGATGTGCGAATGGCGTTGATGTTGTGCTGTTTCATCAACTGCAAATCCATTACCATTTGCTCGCGCGAAGCTACATAACCGGTATCGGGATAGCTATCATGGCGGTTCACGCCTTTTAACTTGATAGGTTGCTCGTTGACAAGAAACACGTTACCTCGAGCAGAAATTGTACGAATTCCGATTGTGTCTACAATTCGCTCCTGCAAGGTATCAAGAATCATCTGATATAAATACGGCTGTTCGGCATTCCAAAGCACTGGATTTTCTATAGTCAGGCTAAGCGTGTCATCGCATGTTTCACCCTGTGCCACGGTCCTGCCCTCGCTGTTCAGAATTTTGACAGATTTAACAAGCGCCGTGCCCAAATCATCAAACTTGAATGATACCGTGGCACTTTCTTGTTGTATAGACGGTTGCGCAACATAATGGCGTACGTGTTGTTGCGGGCGTTGCAGCAGATACACATCGCGGAAAATGCCCGACATGCGGAATTTATCCTGCGCTTCCAGATAGGTTCCGTCGCACCATTTTAAGACCATAACGGCGATTTCATTCTCACCATCTTGCAAAAACGGAGTTATATCATATTCCGCAGTGGAATGTGAGACCTGACTGTAGCCTACAAATACACCGTTGAGAAATACATAATGACAGGAATCTACACCTTCAAAATTCAAATGAAATCGCATTTCCTCTGTAAGTTCCACGGAGAAGGTGCGCTTATAAACACCGCATGGGTTTTCTTTCGGTACAAAGGGCGGATTATACGGTATCGGATAATCAATGTTCACATACTGATGCTTGTCGTACCCGTATATTTGCCAGTTGGACGGAACAGGGAGGACGTTGTCCGAAACATCCTCTAGAGAAGCTTCCTCAAAGGAAGGATAATATGTAAACTTCCAGCTTCCGTTCAAGAGCAATACACGCTCATTATTTTCTTTGGATGTGATATTGTTGCTGGGTGCACAGGGAATGTAATAAGCTCGGTCTGTCATTGTGTTTACTCGAACGATATTTAAATCCTGGTGATAGTTATAATTCATGATATCTCCCCATTTTCGTTTGATTTATAAAGTAACAGGATAAAATTGATCACTTTCGGAAAACGCTTTGGCTTGTAGACATACAAGGGCGCTGCGAATCCCGTCTTTCAGAGGGGCGACCGATACGGTGGTTCTGCCCTGCATCAGGTGTATGAAATTTCGCATGAGTACAATATCACCGCCGCCATGACGCGAGCCTTGATCATCAAGCCGCACGGTGGTTACTTTGTCACTCATGTGGTCAAATATCTTGATTTCATTGGTGGCGAAATCGAATTCCACGGTGCCCGTATAGCCATATAACCTAGCCCCTCGGCGCGCAGCCCCTTTGCGGGCAAAGAAGTTCTGCGAATACATGACGTGCATTCCGCTTTCGTATTTCACAATCATGCTGCCGGAGTCTTCGTTACCGGTGTCTACCGCAAAGCCGCAATAGTCGTTACGCGGAGTGTCATTCCGCACATGAGTGATATTGTATGTGCTGTCCATACAGGTTTCCCATTTGTCACATTCGCTGCAGCGCAGGCCGGCAGGCATGTCACCTTTGTAAATTTGTTTGGATTTCATGGCGCAGACGTTCACGGGTTCTTCACCCAGCAAATAGTTGATGACGTCGATATCATGCGTTGCCTTTTGCAGGAAAAGCCCCTTAGAAGCGGATTCATCTCGATACCAGTCGTGGAAATAAAC
>NZ_VTZR01000011.1:0-282817 GCF_008370385.1 Paenibacillus sp. B2(2019) | reverse complement strand
TGGAACCGTGGTGTAGTTGGCCTAACATGCCTGCCTGTCACGCAGGAGATCGCGAGTTCGAATCTCGTCGGTTCCGCCATTTTCTTGGCTCGATAGCTCAGTCGGTAGAGCAGAGGACTGAAAATCCTCGTGTCGGCGGTTCGAATCCGTCTCGAGCCACCATATAGTATACAACTTAATATGCCGGTGTAGCTCAATTGGTAGAGCAACTGACTTGTAATCAGTAGGTTGGGGGTTCAAGTCCTCTCGCCGGCACCATCTTTGGGGGATTAGCGAAGTGGCCAAACGCATCAGACTGTAAATCTGCTCACGTACGTGTTCGGTGGTTCGAATCCATCATCCCCCACCATTTTTTTTAGGGGCATAGTTTAAAGGTAGAACAACGGTCTCCAAAACCGTTGGTGTGGGTTCAATTCCTGCTGCCCCTGCCAATCTTTATCTAAAGTCTTTCTCTAAAGTTTAATATGGCGGTCGTGGCGAAGGGGTTAACGCACCGGTTTGTGGATCCGGCATTCGTGGGTTCAAGTCCCATCGGTCGCCCCATTTACTTTAAGAAGAACAGCAACAATATTAGTTTAATATGGCGATTGTGGCGAAGTGGTTAACGCACCGGATTGTGGTTCCGGCATTCGTGGGTTCGAGACCCATCAGTCGCCCCTTTTATTTTAAAATGTTATTGGGGATTAGCCAAGCGGTAAGGCAACGGACTTTGACTCCGTCACGCATAGGTTCAAATCCTATATCCCCAGCCATTTTATGCGGACGTGGCTCAGCGGTAGAGCATCGCCTTGCCAAGGCGAGGGTCGCGGGTTCGATTCCCGTCGTCCGCTCCAAAGTTTTCATATGGCGCCATAGCCAAGTGGTAAGGCAAAGCTCTGCAAAAGCTTTATCCCCAGTTCAAATCTGGGTGGCGCCTCCATTAATTTCATATGTGCCGGCGTGGCGGAATGGCAGACGCGCTCGACTCAAAATCGAGAGGGAAACCGTGGAGGTTCGAGTCCTCTCGCCGGTATATCAAAAAGGTTTGTAAAGTCGCTTGTATAAGCAACTTTACAAACCTTTTTTCTTTGTCTTTGAGCTTTATTCCTAAGCCGTTGAATTAGAGGCGTCTCTAATCAACGGCCTTTTTGTGTGGAGTTGTTTTATTGACTGCTTAGTCGGAATGCTCGTGGGGTGAGACCAATTTCACGTTTAAACATATTGCAGAATTGGGCGTCATTCACAAATCCAGCAGCAGCTGATACTTCAGAGATATGCATTTGGGTATGTTGCAAGAGAGACTTTGCATAATCCAGACGTTTCAATAGTAGATAGCGCAGAGGTGAAGAACCGAATCGCTCTTTAAATAAATGGCGGAAACGATCATAGCTGTATCCAGACATCTCAGAAAGTGTTGCGACCGATAGCTTATGGCGGTAATGCTCATTCATATAGTTTAGAACATATTGGACTCTGTCTTCCGTTGGTGATTGAAACCCAGAGGCGCTAAGAAGCCGTATCAGATGAACAGTGATTTCGCTCATTTGAAGGTTCAATAGTTCAGAGAATCCATCTTGTTTGCGCGTAAACTCTGCTTTCATTCGAAGCAAGATCTGTAGAACAGTATGGTCTTTATCATCTTCATATACGCCTTGCAAATTCTCCATATTTGGGTGATTTGAATGGAAGCCTACAAATAGTATAGTAGCATCCTCGCGATGGTTCTCGTCATGTTTATGATTGGGTGGTATCAGCGCGAATGAAGAAGAACGAAAATGATAACTTCGCGAACCTACATTGGTAGTTCCTAATCCGTTTAAATAATAGACTAGTTCATAACATTCATGCTGGTGTGGTGGAATATAGGTATTAACCTCATGTGCTGCATTTACAATATATAGAACACGATCCATGATGAGCCTCCAATAATTATGTTTTAGCCGAATCGTACAAAATTATGACCGAAATCATATAATTATTTTCATTAATATTTGATATGATCGTATCAATAAATCCGAAGATTAGCAACCTGACTGGCCATCTCGTTCGGAAATTAGTCGGATTATTCGTAAAAATTATAATTTTCTCTCTTTTTTTGAGTGTATTCGTTAAAATCATTAAAATTTTGACAATGTTACATGAAAAATGAGAGTTTCCATCTAAATCGTGAAATATACAACGGACTAAGAAGGAGAATCTCTCAAATTACTAACCAACTATAAATAGGGGGAATAGAAAAATGAATAAGAAAGTTCTTTCTTTGTTGTTACTAGTAGTAATGGTAATGGTCACAGCCTGTGGAAATAATACGTCGAGTAATGGATCTTCCGCGAATGCAGGATCTAACGCAGCTGAAGGTGGAGAAACAGGTTCAGGGGATAAACTCAAAGTTGTACTTCTGATTCCAGGAACGCTTGGAGATAAATCTTTCTTTGACTCTGCGAATAGCGGTTTGCAAAAGGTTAAGGATGAGCTGGGTGCAGAAACAAAAGTTGTAGAAATGGGTGTCGATAAAACGAAATGGGAGCCTACGTTTAACGATATCGCCGCTGAGGACTGGGATGTTATTATTTCTGGCGGATCGGAAATTACAGAGATGTTTAATGCAACGGCTGAATTATATCCTGACAAAAAGTTCATTAACTATGATACCGATATAGATGAAGCACCAGAGAATATGTACAACATGTCTTATGCAACAAATGAAGTATCTTTTCTAGCAGGTGCTGTAGCGGCGCTAGCTACACAATCGGATATGGAAAATGCTAATCCTGAGAATGTGATCGGTTTTGTAGGCGGCATGGACATTCCAGGAATTAACGCTTTCTTGGTAGGCTACATTCAGGGCGCTCAATATGTTGATCCTGATGTGAAGGTCGCAGTATCATATGCTGGTGATTTCGTTAACCCGGCTAAAGGCAAGGAGCTTTCGCTGATTCAATATAACTCCGGTGTGGACGTTATTTTTAACGTGGCTGGGGGTACAGGTCTTGGAATCTTTGACGCAGCTAAGGAGAAGAAGAAATATGCTATCGGTGTAGACTCCGATCAGGCGATGTTGCTTAACGATACAGATAGCGAAAAAGCAAACTTGATCGTTACTTCTTCTATTAA
This sequence comes from Paenibacillus sp. B2(2019), assembly GCF_008370385.1. Taxonomy (NCBI): domain Bacteria; kingdom Bacillati; phylum Bacillota; class Bacilli; order Caryophanales; family Paenibacillaceae; genus Paenibacillus; species Paenibacillus sp. B2(2019). The sequence goes on along the minus strand of NZ_VTZR01000011.1, from coordinate 279,724 downwards.
AAAGATTGATAGTGCTATTCTGGGTGCCGTGAAGAGATTACAAGACGGTACACTTGAGATGGGTAAACGTGATGTGTTGAGCTTTGTAGATGATGGTGTAGGCATTGCAGAGAATGAGATCTATAAAAATATCTTCCCTGCCGATCTTCAGGCTAAAGTTGAAGAAGTGAAGCAAAAGCTGATCAATAAAGAAATTACAGTAGATAACGCGATGGGAATGGAAACCTCTGAAGTAGAAGCCATTCGTAACGCAGTTAAGCCTTAAGTGTAGCTATAAAGTGATAAACCTACAGTTGGAGATTCTTCTTTAGAAGAATTCCAGCTGTATATTTTTGCAGACCTCCAAGTCGAAAGGCGTTGAGACCTATGAACAAAGCACTGCTGGAAATGCGGGGAATTACCAAGGTGTATCCCAATGGTGTCGTTGCAAATAAAGACGTGCATTTTTCTTTACGTGAGGGAGAAATTCATGCGATTGCGGGCGAGAACGGCGCTGGTAAATCAACTTTAATGAAGATCATGTTCGGCATGGAAGAGCCTAGTGAAGGTGAAATCTTTATCAAGGGTGAAAAAGTGAAGCTGCAATCTGCTCAGGATGCCATTGATAGAGGGATTGGTATGGTTCACCAGCATTTTATGCTGGTCCCTTCTTTTACGGTAGCAGAGAACATGGTGCTGGGCATGGAACCTCGTAAGGGCGTTGGCATCAATTATGCAAAAGCTGTACGCATGACCGAAGAGACTGCGAAGAAATACAATCTGGCAGTGGATCCAAAAGCAAAAGTGGAGGATCTCACGGTTGGTATGAAGCAAAAGGTTGAAATTCTGAAGGCGCTGCTGCGTGGTGCAAAAATCCTCGTTCTGGATGAGCCGACCGCAGTGTTGACCCCACAGGAAACAGAGGAATTGTTCCGGGAGCTTAAGCAGTTAAGAGAGCAGGGTCATACGATTGTTTTTATTTCACACAAGTTGAAAGAAGTTAAAGCGATCTGTGACAGAATTACGATCATGCGTAGTGGACGTAGTGAAGGTGTCTTCCAAACAAAGGATGTCACGGAGCAAGAAATCTCACGCCTTATGGTGGGCAGAGACGTCGTGTTGAAATATGACAAGGAGATTCTGTCTATTGGGGAGCCGGTACTCACTGTGCAGGGCTTAGGTGTAAATGATGCACACGGCAAAGCGTTGCTAACAGATATCAACTTTGCAGTACGCGGGGGACAAATTATCGGGATTGCTGGTGTAGAAGGGAATGGGCAGACACAGCTCATTGAGGCTCTTACGGGTAGCCTAAGAGGGGTCTCAAGCCAAGGCTCTGTGCTAGTGAAGGGAAAAGATATTCGTGAATCGGATATTTTAGATATTCGTAAGCTAGGCGTTTCCTATATCCCAGAGGATCGGATGCATCAAGGGATAGCCAGTGATGCGAGCATAGCGGATAATCTGCTGTCCACTCAGTATCGTACAAAAGCTATGAATAAAGGTCCCTTTTTAAATGGATCACGAATTGCCAAGCTTGCAGTATCACTTGTAGAAGAATTTAAAGTCCGCTGTTCGGGACCTTCTCAGCCAATAGGTATGTTATCAGGTGGTAACATGCAGAAGGTTGTCGTAGCTAGAGAGTGTTCTACAGAACCGCAACTGCTTATTGCAGAGCAGCCGACACGGGGCGTGGATATAGGAGCGGCGCAGTTCATACATCAAAAGCTGTTGGAGCTGCGCTCAGACGATTGCGCTATTTTGCTAGTGTCAGCAGACTTAAATGAGATCTTGGAGATCAGCGATAGTCTACTAGTGATGTATGAAGGAAAGATTGTTGCCTTTTTCGAGGAGCCTTCCAAGGTTAGTGAAGAAGAATTAGGGCTTTATATGCTAGGGATTCATCGACAGGACGAGGAGCAAATCAGGAGGGCCGTAAATCATGTTTAAAGTAAAATATTTTGAATACATTCGAACATCGGCAGTAATCGTAATTGCACTCGCTATTGCTTTTCTGATCATCTCATTGGTCAGCAATCAGCCGGTGAAGACGATTGGGATATTCCTATTTGAGCCGCTATCCAGTAAAGGTCATATCGGTAATGTGATTGAGATGGCCATTCCGCTCATGTTCACTGGGCTAGCAGTTTCTTTGTTGTTCCGGGCAAATATGTTCAATTTGGGAGCTGAAGGGATTTTCTATTTCTCCGGTGTTGTAACTTCCGTGTTGGCTATTCATTTAACGCTGGACGGGTGGCTTCATCCGATCGTAGCTATTGCTGCGGGTTCTATTGTTGGTGCGTTGCTCTCGGCAATACCCGGGATCCTCAAAGCCAAATGGAATGCCAATGAGCTGGTTACATCCTTGATGTTCAATAATATTTTGTTTGGTGTAGGTTTATATCTACTGAACTATCACTTACGTGATGCAAAAGCATTTGCCAATGTATCCTACAAATTCGAGAAAACGGCACTGCTGAGTAAAATGGTACCTGGCACCCGTATTCATACCGGACTTATTATCGTTATCGTGCTTATTATTGCAGCGCATTTATTCCTATACAAGACTAAATGGGGATATGAGCTGCGAATGACAGGCATCAACCGGAACTTTGCACGTTATTCAGGCATGAAGACCGCGAAGGTTATTATACTGGTTCACTTGATTGCTGGTTTTATCGCAGGAATGGGTGGTTCCGTAGAAGTGCTAGGGATGTACAATCGATTCCAATGGACATCGTTACCAGGTTATGGCTTAGATGGTGCTCTTGTAGCGATGTTAGCCAAGAATAATCCGCTATCCGTAATCGGCGCTGCATTGTTCCTTGCATATATCCGGATCGGAGCCGACATGATGGCACGTCTATCTGATGTACCTTCAGAGATGATTTCTATTATACAGGCGATTATCATTCTTCTGATTTCGGCTGAACAATTTCTGAAGTTCTGGAAAAATCGGATGCTCTTGAAGGAGGCGAAGGAAGCGTGAACAGCTTGTTTGATGTAATTTTTACGACTGACTTTGCGTTTTCTGTTCTTCGAGTGACGACACCGATTCTATTCGCCGCATTGGGAGCGTTAATCTCTAATAGGGCTGGTATCATCAACATTGGTATGGAAGGCATCATGCTTGTCGCGGCGTTAGCCGGTGTCATTGTAAGCAGCTACACGCATAGTGCGTGGGTAGGTTTACTTGGGGCTGTGATGTCCGGAACACTGATCGCTGGAATATTAGCTTTTTTCACACTGAAATTTAAAACACATATCATTCTCGGCGGCGTAGCTATTAATATGTTCGCTTCGGGAGGAACCGTGTTTATTCTTTATCTGCTGAGTGGAGACAAGGGTTCTTCTACTTCTCTAGCGAGTAAAGTGCTACCTAGTGTAGAAATTCCTTTGCTGAAGGACATTCCGGTGCTGGGGCCTATTCTATCAGGACATCACATTTTGACGTATGTATCTATTATTGCTGTGTTTGTTGTCTACTATCTCTTAAACCGTACACCGCTTGGTCTGCGCATTCGTTCAGTGGGTGAAAATCCACATGCGGCTCAATCTGTGGGAGTAAGTGTTGTGAAAATACAGTATATGGCTTTGCTGCTTAGTGGATTTTTCGCTGGTTTGGGTGGAGCTTACATGTCGATGGGTTACCTGTCACTGTTCACTCGCGATATGATCGCTGGTCGGGGCTGGATTGCGATTGCCGCAGAGTCTATGGGGAGAAGTACGACAGTGGGCACGGCACTGACCTCTCTATTATTTGGTACGGCAGACGCCTTGTCGAATGCGCTACAGGTCCTGAAGATTCCTGCAGAACTGATCGCGACGCTTCCTTATGTAGCAACGGTAATTGGACTAGTGATCTATGCCGTATCTGAGACAAGGAAAAAGAATAAAAAACTTAAAAGCCCGCTAGTGAAATAGCGATAGGAGTAACGAGGATTTATACAACTAAGGAGTGAATGACTATGCGAACACCTATTATTATTGACTGCGATCCAGGGCATGATGACGCAATCGCTATCCTGCTTGCAATAGCAAATTCGGAGAAGCTGGATCTGCGCGGGATTACAACGGTTGGTGGAAACCAGATCCTCGATAAAATCACAGAAAACGCACTTAAAGTGATCAGCTTTGTGAATGCTGATATTCCTGTAGCCAAAGGGGCTGCGGGTCCGCTGTTCGGCAAGCTTGTTACAGGTGAGGAAGCGCATGGTGAATCTGGCATGGACGGCCCATTATTGCCACCAAGTAAATTCCGGCCTGTAGAAGAAGGCGCTGTGGAATTCATGCTGAATATTATCCGTTCTTCGGAGGAGAAGATTACGCTCGTACCGATGGCTCCTTTAACAAATATCGCCCTATTAATCACTGCTTATCCAGAGATTAAGGAAAGAATTGAAAAGATTTCACTGATGGGCGGAGGAATTTCTTATGGAAATGTAACCTCTACTGCGGAGTTTAACATCTATGTAGATCCTGAAGCTGCTCGTATCGTGTTTGAGTCGGGTATTCCGATTACGATGAGTGGTCTGGATGTGACCGATAAGGCAGCCATTTTCGAAGATGAGATCGTAGCATTGAAAGAGCGTGGGCCAGTGTCCACTATGGTCGGAGAACTGTTAGATTTCTATTCGATCTTCGGAAAGAAAATGGGCTATGTCGGTAGTGCACTGCATGATCCATGCGCCGTAGCTTGGCTCTTGCACCCAGAACTGTTTGAATCCGAGCATCTATATGTAACGGTAGAGACAGAAGGTAAGCTGACGCGGGGAATGACGGTTGCAGACAAACGAAAGAAGACGGATCGCCCAGCGAATGTAGAAGTCCTGGTGGGAGTAGACCGGGAAGCATTTATGAAGTTGATTTTTGATTCACTGGAAAAGCTAGATCAAGAGCTGCTTGCGGCTGAAGGGAACTAACCTATGGCAGGATGGGAGAGACTTCAGGAGACGGTTCAGTTTGAATTGGTTCAGCGTGGAGAAGAAGGCTGCAAGATTGAAGGCTTCGCGGATAAACTAGCCGCTGCAGGTGCCGATGAGATTAAGCTGATGCAAGTATACAACGAGTTGATGGAGCTCACGGTTGCTGAGGACTTTCCTTATGAAGAGCCGTCTTCACTGGAGGAGATTCGTCGTCTTCGTCCAGAAGGTCCACGTAAGCTTGAGGCTGACTGGAGCGAAGCAGAATGGAGAGATAAGTTCTACGGAGCTTGGCTAGGTAGAAGCGTCGGTTGCGCACTTGGAAAACCACTGGAGTATTGGGACTACCTCTACGGTAAAGATGGACGTCCGGGCTGGGAGAATATTGAGCTGTGGTTCCGGGGTGCGGATGCATGGCCAATTACTGGTTATACGCCAGGGCACTCACGGGCAGAAGCAGAATATGGTCTTGGTTTAAGTGATTGGACGTATGCGAGTACCAGCGAGACTATTAAGTTTATGGAGAGCGATGATGATATTCGTTACACGATACTGGGCCTTATGCTGCTGGAGCAAAAGGGGCTGAGCTGGGATTCTTGGGATATCGGGAAGCTCTGGCATAAACATCTGACATACGCTCAGGTATGTACGGCAGAGACACAGTCGTATATGAATTTTGCGCAGGAAACGTCTCATCTGCATGGTGAGAAGCCTGCGGATTGGCTGGCGCGGCAGGAAAGAGTGCGGATGCACTTGAATCCCTACCGGGAGTGGATTGGTGCGGCTATACGCGCAGATGGACTGGCTTATGGTGCAGCAGGCCATCCTGAGCTTGCAGCGGAGTTAGGCTGGCGCGATGCTTCTTTTTCACATGTGAAGAACGGAATCTATGGTGAGATGTTTAATGCGGCGATGATTTCGGCTGCTTTTGCTGAAAAAGATAACGAGCGTATTCTTGAGATTGGTCTTAGTGAGATCCCTAGTACTAGTCGCCTGGCAAGTGACGTTCTACGAGGTATAGATATTGCGCAGAAGGCCAAAAGTGAGCGGGAGTTGGTAAGTAAGATTTGGGATACATTCAGCCACTATGATGCGGTGCACACCAATAATAATGCTGCTCTTGTAGCTGCTTCGCTGGTCTATGGCGGGAATGATTTTGAAAAAGCGGTCGTTACATCCGTTTACGGAGGAATGGATACAGATTGTAATGGTGCTACAGTGGGTTCTATTATGGGAGCGAAGCTTGGAGCAAGTGTGTTGCCGGCTTCGTGGATTGAACCGCTCCATGATACGCTATATGCGGATCTACCTGGTTTTCATCCGATAGCGATTTCGGAATGCGCAGAGCGCAGCTATCAGGTCTTCTTGAAGATTCGAGGAGAGCTTGGCGAAAAGTCTTAGATCAAGGATTACGAAAAGAATGAAAGGATGTCTTAAGCTATCGAGCTTAGACATCCTTTTTTTTTCGTGGCGATCTAGTTCTTGAAATAGATGTAACAGCGGGTTTAGGAGTTAGGTAACAGGAGAATCCTGATTTGAAGAGGGATTAAGCTCGGTCATTTATTGGGAGATAAGGACGTAAAAATAGTCCGATATAATGGGCTTTTATTCTTTAATCCTTTTAATCTGATATATTACTAAAATAAAAATGATGACACAGAACATAAAATGCCTTATTATTTAAAGAGATTTTTAGTAAAACAGTTTTTAAATAATTATAGTACAAACCTTGGCTTAGAAGGTTTCAGAATAAACGGAAAGGAAGGGGGAGTTTGCAATCCTATCGCTGAGTCGGGTGAGTAAAGGATTCAAGCTGAAGGACGGCACATATCAGGCGGTAGATGATGTATCGCTTGATGTGAAGAAGGGATCGATTCACGGGATTATTGGTGAAAGCGGGGCAGGGAAATCCACGCTGCTACGATTGATTAATCTGCTGGAAAAGCCGGATCAAGGGACAGTTACCGTAGAAGGGCATAATTTAACCGAAATGCCGAGTAAACAGCTACGGAAAGCTAGGGAAAAGATTGGGATGATTTTTCAGCAATTTAATCTGGTCAATAACGTCACGGTAAGCCGCAACATTTCGATCCCTCTGGAACTGGCAGGGGTGCCGAAGCGTGAACGGATGAAGCGGGTGAAGGAATGTCTCGATTTTGTCGGATTGGCTGATAAGGCAGAGCAATATCCCGCACAGCTAAGTGGAGGACAGCGACAACGTGTGGCGATCGCCCGGGCTCTTTCGAACAGTCCAGGACTATTGCTATGTGACGAACCAACATCCTCACTAGATCCAGGAACAACTGCGGATATTCTAGACGTCCTGAAGCATATTAATGGGGGCCTTGGGGTTACGGTAGTGATTGTTACGCATGAGATGGATGTTGTCAAAAGCATATGCACTCACGTATCGGTGATGGAAAATGGTCGAATCGTAGATTCATTCTCACGCCAAGATGGTGATTTCCGGCCTGCTGCAGTCCGTACTGGATCTTACCGAGATCAAATTCTGGGTAAAGCGGGGGAAACGCATGTTTGATAGTGTACTTCAATATCAGGCACAGATGTGGGAATCGATCGGAGAAACTTTTATAATGGTCGGTATTTCTGTGGGTGCCGCACTGCTGCTGGGGCTTCCGCTCGGGACGTTGTTGTTTTTTTGCCGAAAAGGACAGCTCTATGAGAATAAAACATTGTCACTGGTACTCAACAGCATCGTAAATATTATCCGTTCATTTCCATTCCTGCTGCTTGTGGTTGCACTCATTCCGGTCACTCGTTTCCTCGTCGGAACTGCGATTGGAACAATGGCTGCCACGGTTCCGTTATCCATTGTTGCCATTGCTTATTACTCTCGTCTGGTGGAGCAGTCTTTGCTGGAGGTTCCTAAAGGAGTCATAGAAGCGGCGTTGTCTATGGGAGCCTCGAAGCTGGGGTTGATCTTTAAGTTTCTGTATGTAGAGGCTCGTTCGGGTCTAGTGCTCGGACTTACTACCTCCACCATTAGTTTTATCTCTTACTCGACCGTAATGGGGGTTGTTGGAGGGGGCGGGGTTGGTGATTTTGCGATCCGTTACGGATATCAGCGTTTTGAGACTGAAGTGATGATCTATGCGATTGTTGTGATGATTGTATTGGTTCAGTTGGTTCAATTCACAGGAGGTACGATCTCACGGCTGATAGATAAGCGTTAATCGTTCAACCTGTACATCAAATTTTGTAATACAAAATGATTGAATATATAAACTGGGGGTTAGTTGTAGTAATGAAAAAATTAATGATAGTTGTGCTTATGTTAATGGTATTGGTCGTAGCGGGTTGTGGCTCTAATAAAGCAGCCGAGAACAATTCTGCAAAAGGTAGCGATGAGCTAACGAAATTAAAGATTGCTACTTTGATTCCACCAATGACGGAAATTCTGGATATTGTGAAGCCACTTCTGAAGGAAGATGGCATTGATCTTGAAATCGTTGTGCTGTCTGACAATGTACAGCCTAATGAGGCTTTGGCGAATAAAGAGGTAGATGCTAACTTTTTTCAACACGTTCCTTATATGAAGCAGTTTAATGAAAGCAAAGGCTCCAATCTAGTAGAGGTACAGCCTGTCTACGACGCTATTTACGGTGGATACTCCAAGCGTTACAAGAATGTTGCGGATCTGCCGGAAGGCGCAACACTAGTAATGGCTAATGACCCTTCAAATATCGGCCGTTCTTTACAAATGTTCGCTGCAGCTGATTTGATTAAGCTAAAAGAAGGTGTAGGCATCAAGGCTACACAAGCAGACATTACTGAGAATCCAAAAAACTTTAAGTTTGAGGAAGTAGATCTATTGATGTTGGCCCGTATGCTGGATGATGGAGATCTAGTGGCAATGACTCCGGCTTATGCCAGCCCGCTTGGATTGACACCAAAGAAAGATGCACTGATTACTGAAGGCGCGGATTCTGAATTCACGATCACCTTGGTTGCGCGTGAAGACAACAAGGACTCTGATGCGATCCAGAAGCTAGCTAAACGGATTAGCGGACCAGAAGTGAAGAAATTCCTTGAAGATAACTATGCGGATATTGCATTGCCTGCTTTTAAATAAGCTTAAATAGTTAGATTAGTAATTCAACGAGACTTGTCCATTATGGGCAAGTCTTTTTTTACATATCAGAAAGTATGTATCGGGAGGCCCCACTTTGTGGGGATATTTTGGTGTGTCACTAGAATGTAAGAACTGCTCTATATAATGGGTTGTAGAATAACAAAGCGGAATGGAGATGGGAAATATGTCTGTACTCAGCGCAATTAATCTCACAAAACATTACGGTAAGGGTACTAACCTGGTCAAGGCACTGGATGGTATTAACGTAGAGGTACACAACGGTGAATTTATAGCGATTGTCGGGACTTCAGGAAGTGGCAAATCAACGCTCTTACATATGCTAGGCGGGCTTGATCGGGCGACAGAGGGTCAGGTGATCATAGATGGTAAAAATATTTTTGGGATGAAGGATGATGAGTTGACGGTATTTAGAAGAAGAAAGATCGGATTTGTGTTTCAGAACTATAATCTAGTGCCGATTCTTAATGTATACGAGAATATTGTGTTGCCCATAGAGCTGGATGGAAACAAAATAGACAAGGATTTCGTGGATCATATTGTGAATACGTTAGGTCTTTCGCAAAAATTGGACAACCTCCCTGGTCAGCTTTCAGGCGGTCAGCAGCAAAGGGTAGCCATCGCACGGGCCTTGGCAGCTAAACCTTCCATTATCCTAGCAGATGAACCTACAGGGAACTTGGACAGCATCACTAGCCAGGAGGTCATTGGATTACTCAAAGTAACAAGCAGACAGTTTAATCAGACGATTCTAATGATTACTCATAATGAAGAGATTGCTCAGCTTGCAGACCGGACCATCCGGATAGAGGACGGTAAAATTACTGGAGGGGCATTGTGATGATGTTTCCAAACAGTAATAAGCCCGTTGTTAAAAAGCTGACGAGCAGAAGCCTGAAAGCCAATCGGACCCGAAATCGTTTTGTGATTCTGGCCATCGTGCTTACTACCTGGCTCATTACTTCTTTTTTTAGTATTGGACTGAGCAACTATAAGACCTTCGAAATGCAGCAATTGAAAATAAACGGAACCATGGCGGATGTCTACTTAACCTCCCCGTCAGAACAACAAATGAACAAGTTAAAGGAACTCACCTATATTAAGACCATCGGACTTCAGTCCAGAGTAGGTAATGTGATCAATACGCCAGAAATTGGAGATCTTAATTTAGCTCTGCTCTGGTATGACTCTACAGAATGGACAGAGATGCGTAAGCCAGTGATCGATGGTCTAAAGGGAACTTATCCAGATAAGGAAAATGAAATCGCCGTTCCTTTATGGATATTACAGTCAATGGGGATGGATGATCCACAGATTGGTATGAGCTTGCCGTTAACTTACTCTGTTACCCGCGATGGGGTGAAATCTCAGCAAAGTAGCAATTTCATACTAAGTGGATGGTTTACCGATTACAGTCATGTTCGAACCGGAAATTCTGGAGCTATGCTGGTATCGGGGGCTTTTGCTACAGCTCATGGCGTAGATCTTAAGAATCCCAAAAATGCCACTATTCTATTTAATGAGAAAAATACGGATGTACTTATCTCACGTTTGCAACAGGATATTCCTTTGGGAAAAAATCAAAAGCTTGAACCTGTCTCTAACCAATCGTCTACCTCTTCGGATAGAACAGCAACTTTGATTGGTTACGCTGGAATTATATTATTTGTTATGTTGAGCGGATATTTATTGATTTATAATGTGCTTTATATTTCTGTCTCACGGGATACAAGGTTCTACGGTCTGCTTAGAACGCTAGGAACTACACAACGGCAGATTAAAAAAATAGTTAGGGCACAGGCTTCACGGTTAGCACTTATCGCTATACCACTGGGACTTGCCGCAGGAGCTGTGACTTCCTTCGTAATGGTGCCGCTGGCTATGAGTACAATGGATTTGGATACGGGCGTGGTGATTTCTTTTCACCCGTTAATCTTTATTGGAGCTGCGTTGTTTGCTTGGTTGACCACCATGTTTAGCGCTATCAAACCTGCCTCTATCGCTGGCAAAGTTTCTCCAATAGAAGCGGTGAGATATACAGGGACGATGATTAAAGCTAAGACGAAGCGGGGAACTGGCGGATCTAAGCTGCACCGACTGGCTTGGCGTAATATTTTTAGAGTGAAAAAACGGGCGATGGTTGTATTTCTCTCTTTATTTCTGGGACTGACAACTTTTCTGGTGATCAATACACTTGTGCTTAGTATGAGTACAGATCATTTTATTGCTGAATACATGGATAACGATTTCACGCTGTCCAATCAAACGATGTCCTTTGGATTTGAGGGGGAAGAGAAAGCCAAGATTACAGGGGATATGATCAAGGAAATTCAGGATATAAAGGGAGTAAAAGAGGTCTTCAAAGCTTATACTGGGATAGGTCAGATCAAGTATGATCCTGAGGTGTTCAGTAAGTATGTGGATGAATTCGCAAAATCATATCACACAGATCGCCCTACCGACGAACAATTGGCTGAGCCTCAAAGCATGTTCTCAATGGCCGATGTTGTTGGGGTAGATTTAGATCAGGTCAAGAAGATGGAAGAAAAATTAGGAATCACTGTGGATATGGAACGTTTTGAAAAGGGTGAGATTGCCTTGCTGGACAATTTTAGTCTCGGTGGTATTAAGATTGGAGATAACTTTCAAATTAGTCCTATAAATAGCGATGCAGCACAATCTTTCGAAATTGGAGGGCTTGCTGATTTCAGCTCTCTAGGGTCGTCACACTTTGTAGCTCCGAATGTATACATTAGCCATACTGCTATGGAGAAACTCATGAATGACCCACTTATAAGTAAAGTATATATTAATGCAGACCCAAAAGACTGGAAGCCGATTACCGATCAATTGGAAGGACTCATCGGCGGAGATGGTGAGCTGAAGCTGGAGTCGAAGCTGTATATGGAAAAGTTCATGGAATCGGCTAAGCTAACCTTTTACATTATGGGTGGCGGAATTGCGCTCATTCTAGCGCTGATTGGAATTTTGAATTACGTTAATATTATGTATACAGGGGTTGTAGCTCGGAAGCTGGAGTTCGCAGTGATGGAGAGCATCGGGATGACCTCTAAGCAGATGAGAAAGCTGTTGCTGTTTGAAGGGGCAGGTTATGCGATCATATCGACACTGCTAATCTCAACAATAGGCACATTAATCAGTTACGGTGCTTATAGCCTGTTTAGCCAAGAAGCTACTTATGCTGTGTTTAGCTTCCCAACCCTTCCGCTTTCTATTGCAATTGTACTCGTTTTTGCGGTTTGCCTGAGTGTTCCGCTTATTGCTTATAAGCAAATCAAAAAGGACAGCATTGTGGAACGTCTGCGGCAAATGGAATAGAGCTAATTAATTAACAGCGTAGCCTTCCTCTGCTTGTTACAATGATAAGTATAGAGGTGAGTTTAATGACAACCATTCTAATTGTAGAGGATGACCGTCTCTTAAACGAGGGGCTGAAGTTCATGCTTGCAAAAGAAAACTATAATATTATTCAGGCCTATTCTTTTCAGGAGGCGGCTTCTAGAATTCAGGATCAGACCATCAGTCTGGTCCTTTTGGACATTAACCTCCCAGATGGGAGTGGTCTTGCACTGTGCCAGGAAATTCGGCGAACGAGTTCCATTCCGGTTATATTTCTAACTGCCAACGATACTGAGCAGGATATGGTAGCTGGATTTGGGCTAGGAGCTGATGATTATATTGCGAAGCCATTTAGCATGGTCGTACTTTTGCAGCGTGTTAAGGCTGTTCTTCGACGAACAGGCACTGATGGGGGCTCAGAGCTGTTTCAATACAAGGATATTACAATTAACTCAGTCAAAATGAAGGTTTACAAATATGGACAAGAGATAAAACTAACCACCAATGAGCATCGTCTCCTTGCTATCTTAACCGAGAATAGCGGTCAGGTTCTAACTCGGAGGTTAATGCTGGAGAAGCTATGGGATATAGAAGGTAATTTCGTGGATGAGAATACGCTAAGCGTAAATATTCGTAGGTTACGGGCCAAAATTGAGGATGATCCTAAAGATTGTCAATACATTAAAACTGTATTCGGTATTGGCTACACATGGGGAGAGTAAGGATGAAGAACCCTTTTAGAAAAATTATTTGGAGCTCGTTCACCCTTTTGGCAGTAGTCGTTGTGTTGTTTGTATCTATGCTTATCTATTATAAGCCTGAGAAGCATGTAGTTATTGGATGCGTGGTGTTTATTAGCGTGATGGCTCTGCTGTTTATAAGTTTTGTGCTCGCGCTTCGTAAAGAAATGCTAAACACGCTATCTTCATTGTCGGGATTGATTCAAGATCTTATCAATGGACAAATGACTCAGATGTTCCCGGTACAGAAGGATACACTCCTCTCTAAATTACAGCATCAGGTTATTCAATTATCTGAGCTGTTGTCTTCGCAGAAGCAGCGCTACCGTGAAGAGAGTCAAGAAGTCAAAACATTGATCTCTGATATCTCTCATCAACTGAAGACCCCTTTAGCCAATTTAGGGATGTATAACAGTCTTCTTATGGATGAAGGGCTCCCCGCTGAAACACGCAGTGAATTTACCCGCCATATGGGTAGTCAGATTGAGAAGCTGTCTTGGCTTATGGAGAATCTGATCAAGTTATCACGGCTCGAATCCGGTATTATAGAGCTTCATGCTGCGGAGAAGCATAATCTTGAGAATACTGTGCTGTCAGCCATCAAACAGGCATTTCCAGCAGCCGAGCAAAAGAATATAGAGATCTTACTGGAAATGGATCAGGAGATTACGCTGCAACATGATCCCAAGTGGACGGGAGAAGCTATCTATAACATCATCGATAATGCTCTGAAATATACGCTCGGGTCCTGCAGTGTTAGAATTACGATTCGCAGATATGATCTTTTTGCAAGGATTGATATTGCTGATGGTGGAATAGGAATTCCTGTCACTGAGATGAATGACATTTTCAAACGATTTTACCGAGGAGCGGGTTGTAATGGAACAGAAGGTGTTGGTATAGGCCTTTATTTAGCCCGTAAAATTGTGACCGAGCAGGGTGGATATATAAAAGTGAGATCGGAGTTAAGTAAAGGAAGTGTTTTTTCTATATTTTTGCCGTTACGCTGATTCTGAATGTACTCGAAGCTTAGCCCCCTAAATTGGGGGTTTTTCTCATTAAAGTCGCTATTTCATGGAGGAAAAGTGCTTTGCTAGCCCTATAGTGGTCTGCAGTCGCACAGCTACCTCGACTAAGGTCCAGTACCAAAAACCGTCGTTGGTCTGTTTTGAAAGTCTGCGAATTGCTCTAGAATAAGGCTATAAGGTTAAGGACAACGAAAGGCGGTGAGAAAATAATGCAAAGAAGACAAGGAAACGGATTAGCGGTAGTGTTGATTGCGATTGGTGCAATAATGTTGCTCGGTTTAGCGCTTCCTCTGATTCACGGAGTTTTCCGACTACTGTTTCCAGTATTGCTGGTTGTTCTCGGGTACTACGGAATTAAGAGTGGACGCAAGATCATCGGTTGGGTACTAATGTTCATTGGTGTCATGTCCCTGATCGCGAAGCTTTCCTGGATCATCGGACCCCTTCTGGGTGTAGCGTTGATCGTATGGGGAGTGTCAGCTTTAAAGGGTAGAAGAAATGGTACTTATTAAGAAGGATTGTACTTAAACAAGAAGCAGGGAGGGAGCAAGAGATTATGAGTGTTTTTCGTCGCATGAGGGATATTACAGTAGCTAATCTAAATGAACGTCTAGAGCAAAGCCAAGATCCTGTGAAGCTAATTGATCAATTTCTGCATTCAACTCGCGAGGAAATCAGTGAAGCTGAAAGGCTGTATCAGCAATACGCTTCCCATACGAAGCAATTGCAGCAGCAAGTGAACCAAGCGACTGCCATGAGAAATAAACGTGAGGAACAGGCGCTACTCGCACTAAAAGCGGGCGAAGATCATCTGGCAAAGCTGGCTTTGCAAGAAAAGATCATTCATGAGGAAAAGTTGGAGCAGTATAGCGGGCTATTTGAACAAAGTAAGCAATCCTTGTTTGAACTTGAAGCTCAGCTGAATGAGCTGAAAATAGAGTATCAGACAGTTTATAGCAAACGTCAGTATTACGCAGCACGTATGGAGTCGCTGAGACTGCAGCAACGTATGAACCAAAGAGCAAGTGCTTATGGTAACGGCGGCGATGTTCCCAAAATGTTCGGACGTCTGGAAGATCGGATGTCAGATTGGGAATTAGAAGCGAAGAGCTTGCGCGATGTGCGTCGCATGGGACAGGAATATGCGGTGCAAGCAGGTGAGACTGTAGCAACCGTACTCGAAAGAGAAATGGCTCGCTTAAAGGAGAAACTGAACAATGGTGGAAAGGAGTAGCGCTATGAGTCGATTATATCGTTCAACTAGAGATAAAGTGATGACGGGTCTTGCAGGTGGATTATCTGAGACACTCGGTATTGATTCCACGCTATTCCGGATTCTGTTACTGGTCAGCATTCCGTTTACAGGAGGTGCCGTGATTCCAGTGTACTTCATTGCAGCGCTGGTCATTCCGAAGGAGCCTACGCATTATAATCCTTTCGGACCAGGCCCTGGTGCACCGGGTGGCCCATTCGATGGTCCTTACTCAGGTAGACCGGAACATGGACACGGACCGCATGCTAATGGCGGACATGGACCTTATGGACGCCAACCTAACTACAATCCTAATTTTGAGAAGAACAACGCATATTCAGCTCCGGATTCCGGTTTGGATGCGATGATGAAGGATATCGAGAAGAAGGCTTTGCAAAAAGAAGTAGAAGAACTCAAACAAAAACTGTCTAAATATGAGAAAGGGGAATTGTAAATCATGGGAGTATTTCAAAGAATTAAAGATATGACTAAGGCGTCGGTAAATGACTTGTTGGATAAGGTAGAGGACCCAATCGTAATGCTTAACCAATATCTGCGCGATATGGAGGCTGAAATCCACGAAGCAGAAGTTACAGTTGCCAAGCAAATGGCGAATGAACGCCGCATGAAACAACGCGTGGAAGAAGCAGCAAAAATGTCCGCACAACGTGGAGCACAAGCTGAATTGGCACTGAAAAATGGCCAAGAAGAAGTGACTCGCAAGCTGTTGGAAGAAAAAATCTACTTCGATCAAAAACAAGTGGAATACAGCGATCTTCATGCTCAAGCTGAAGTGCAAGCGAAGGAATTGGTTGGGCAGCTGCATGATATGAAGGATGAATTCTACAAGCTGCGCAACAAGCGTAACGAGCTCGTATCCCGTGCTCAAATGGCTAAAGCGAAGAAACAAATGACGCAAATCAGCAGCGTACATTCCATCGAAAGTGGCAGTGCGTCACTCGGATTCCACCGGATGGAAGAGAAGATTATGCAGCTTGAAGCAGAAGCAGATGTAATGCGGGCACCTTACAGCCCATCCGCTGCCTACACAAAACCAGTCGATGTTGAGAAGCAACTGAAAGTGGATGAGCAACTGGCTGCACTGAGAAGCAAGCTGAATGATACACCGGCTGCTCCTTCTTTAAACAAAAAAGAAGAATAAATCCTGTTCCTAAAACTTAAGTAGATATGATATGCTGGACAAGAAGAAGCCATACGGTATGGATCTCCATACCGATATGGCTTTTGTAGCGGCTGGCTATAATATATTGATGGTTGTAGTTTTGCTTACGAAGTTAGTTTTGCTACGCAAAACTTTTGGGAGGTGCGAAATGGATAAACGAAACCGTTTGATTGCCATCGGACTGATCGGTGTTGGCTGCATGATGATTTTTGGTAGATGGCTCGGCTTTTTCTCCATTGTCGCGCTTCTATTCCTGTTCCTAGGGGTCTACCGCACGACGTCAGGAAAAGTGAAGCAGGGTTATAAGCTGCTCGGGATTGGCGCTATATTACTTTTGCTGGATCATTTAGTGCTCGTGCTGGGGATTTGTTTGATTTCATTGGGGATGTTTTTTACTAAATCCAAAAGAGTTCAGCGTAAGGAAGGGTTTATGCAGAAGCAAAACTTTTCGTCTAGATTTGACTGGGATCGCTCACCCTGGGTGATGCATAGCCTCAGCTCATGGCATATCCTTGGAGAGGCCGATCTTGATCTTTCACTGGCTATGGCGGAGCAAAAGGAAACGGTTATGCTGTTTCAAGGAATCTTTGGTGATATGGACATTCAATTGTCAGATGATTATGGTGTAGAAATAGAAGCCTTTGTGCTTTTTGGATCGATTGAATTCGGTAATGGGCGCGATACTGGTATGCTAAACCGTCTGAATTGGAAGTCCCCTAACTATGAGAGCAGTGAATATAAGGTGAAGTTTAGTGTGTCTTATTTGATGGGAGATTTGGATGTGCGATTATCCTGATTAGTTTGATACAGAAGGGAGGGTCCCCGGATGGATAAAAAGAACAAAAATATGATGTCACGCAGTATGGGTGAGGGGGCTCTGTTCTCTTTTGTCATGCTGCTTGTGATATTGTACACCATGTATACATATGGCTATTTAAAGCCTTTTGAAAGCTGGATGATTGGATTACGCACGGCATTTACTCTAATTCTGCTGCCCATGGGGTTCGGGGTTGGCTTTGGTTTCTATCAGAGCTTCCGAGTAAAGCGAAAGTTGGAACGCCTGAGAGAAACTCTCGTATTGTGGGAGAAGGGAAACTTAACGCTATCTATGCCTGACTTGGGTGACGATGAGCTGGGAAGGCTCGGAGAACAATTAGGCCGAATTAGTGGAAAATGGGAAAACCAAGTGACAACACTGCAGCGATTGTCTACAAATAACGCGAAGCTCGCGGAGCAAGCACGAGTATCTGCTATTATGGAAGAGCGCCAGCGGCTTGCGCGTGAATTGCATGATGCAGTCTCACAGCAGTTGTTCGCGATCTCTATGACCGCCACGGCTGTAGGCCGGACGCTGGAGAAGGATTTTGACAAGGCGCAACGGCAAATTGCACTTATCGAAGAAATGTCTGCTGTAGCCCAATCAGAGATGAGAGCACTATTGCTTCATTTAAGACCTGTTTATTTGGAAGGTAAGGGATTAGAGCAGGGGCTGCAGGAGTTGATCAAGGAACTTAAGGTTAAGGTTCCGATTGAAATCGTGTTCGAGATGGACCCTGATGTACAATTGCTAAAAGGGGTAGAGAATCACTTATTCCGTATTGTGCAGGAGGCAATCTCCAATACGCTTCGTCATGCGAAAGCAGAAAAGATGGAAATCAGGCTGCATCGGCGAGGAGATACAGTTCGTTTGACGCTCCGTGATGATGGGATTGGTTTTGAATTGGATGATAGTAAACAAACTTCCTACGGTTTGTCGAATATGCAGGAGCGGATGAATGAAATCGGAGGTTCCATTCAGTTTATTACCGCTCCGGGTAAAGGAATGCGGATTGAAATTACCGTTCCGTTAGTCAATGAATAATAGGAGGAAAGAGTGACCATGGAGATGGAGGAAGCCATTAAGGTATTGCTTGTAGATGATCATGAAATGGTGCGGATCGGACTAGCTGCTGTTCTAGGTACTGAAGACGGAATTGAAGTCGTAGGGGAAGCTGGAAGTGGGGAAGAAGGTATCCGCCTGGCACAAGAGTACAATCCGGATGTAGTCCTGATGGATCTCGTAATGGATGGGATGGATGGGATTGAAACGACCAAACACTTAATGAAGCAGTATCCCGAAATCAAAGTTATTGTGTTGACAAGCTATCTGGATGATGAAAAAATGTATCCGGTGATTGAAGCAGGTGCGTTCAGTTATCTACTAAAGACCTCACGAGCTAGTGAAGTGGCAGATGCCATACGCGCTGCGGCAAGGGGCCAGTCTGTACTGGAGTCACAGGTCGCCTCTAAAATGATGAATCGTTTTCGAAACAATGCAAAGGGTGAATCCCCTGCATATAAAGAGCTTACGGAGCGCGAGATGGAAGTATTACGTCTGCTGGCGCAAGGTAAATCGAATCAGGATATCGCGGACCAACTAATTATTGGGATCAAGACTGTGAAATTTCATGTAACGAATATTCTCGCGAAGCTGGGTGTGGAAGACCGGACCCAAGCAGCAATTTATGCATATAAAAATGGACTAGCTGAATAATTGGATATCCCAATTGGTGTGAGTACAAGAACTGGCCAGAGTAAGAAGGGCTGGTTTTTTTGTGTGCACGAGTATATGAAAATACTTGTCTCCGTATAAAATCTTGTAAAGCGGACATCCTGTTTAGTAGATTAATAGACAGGATTGAGAGGGTGTTGGATTGTGGGGTATGTGGAAGAAAGTAAGGGAAAGAGACACGGTGCAGGCCGAAAAAGTGGTATTAAAGGAATGTTGCTGGTATTGATTCTATGCTGTACTGCGTTACTTTTGGCAGGTTTTCGGGGCGAAGGTGAAAAAGAGATCAGCCAGATCGCCCAATTGAAGAAGTCACTTCCTCTCCTGACCTCCCTTGGTAAAAGTGTTACAGTACCCGGCTCCCCTCTTCGATTAGTTTTAAAATGGCAGGGAGAATTCAATGGTGATGGTCTAGAGGCTGGCCTCACTGCAACTAACCTATCCGATGATCTTGGGTTGGGAGAAGCAAGCCGGGAAGACGAGGGTGAACATCTTACTTATCGTTCGGCTGCCGACAAAGCCGGTTTTCAAACCACCATGTTCTGGAGTGAGCTTGGAAACGGACGTAGTTATGTGATTGTAACCCTGGAGACACCCGATTTGTTAAATGCTCCGGATCTGCAAGCTGAAGCAGAAGAAGCTGGCGCGAAACTACAGAAGATCGGCATCACAGCGGAATGGAATACCTCGCTTCAGGGGGCTGCGAAGGAGCAGGAGCACCCTCAGAAGGCTCTACTGTTAACGGAGCAGAATATGTACGCACAGCTGCCCGATCTTAAAGTACAGGAAAGCTACGAAGACGAAACAACAGCCAGCCATACTTATAGTACATCGGCATTGTTGCATTCCGTAATCAGCGGAAACCACGAGGTAGTCCTACAGGCAGCTATTCATCAGGATGCAAAAGAGGGCAGCAGCCGCGTTACGATTGGATTACCATTAATAACAATAGAATATTGAAAAAGACCAATCAAGGATCTATTGTAGAATGCCCGTACTTACAATTTTAACATCAACCTTGGTATGGAATTTTACTTTCCGGTAATCCTCAGACCAATTTTTGTTGCTCCAGACATTGTGATGATAAGCAATAAGTTTTCTTCCTACACCAAAGATATCACAGTTTGCCTTTTGGATTTCATTAACAACTGTCTTGGCTTCCTTTGTAAGCAAATCCGAAAGATCTTGACTGACTTTTTTAAGTTCTTTCTCGTCGAGTACATCTGTAAACTCTTCTACGACGGCTTGCAGCTCCAAGCCCAAATTCACATCAATGCTTTCATCATCAGCAATGGTTACCTTGAATTGCCGCTTTATTTTTTTTGAACCCACATTAATAGTAATGAAATTCCGAATATCATCGGAATGTCCCAAATCAAGTTTCTTAGTGAAGCGGGCATTTTTCCCCTGTTTTCCCATCAGCAGAACCATCATGATTGACTGATCGGGGTTCAACATTCCGCTGTAATTCTGGTCATGAAAGAGAGCTACCCCTTTCGTGATTATTTCGCTCCCATCTCTGCCTAGATATGGAAGAGCAAAGTCATGCCCTGGATCCATCAGGGAGCGGAACACGGTATCTGCCGTTTCTTTTGGAAAAATACTCATTTCTTCCAGACTATCGATCTTTTGCTTAAGGAATTCACCGATCTGTAATTCCCCAACCTTTTTTTGTTCAAGAATTTGGGAAGCTTCACCTTCCGTAATAATTAGCCGAACGTTGGATGTTGGATTGCTCGGATCCCTGTAATTCACATCCAGAATAGGGTACAGGCCTTTCTCAGCCGTAGTCCTTCCCATAAGCTCAAAGCCATATTTAATAAATCTAATGTTTCCCCTGACTTTATTTCGCAATTGATCGCTCGCATTGCGCACGGTCGGTCCGAAACTCGAATGGATTTCGTTCTTGGTAGCGCTTTGCTCAATATCGGGCGGAATGATTAATTCGATGGTTTCTTTGACCTCTCCATTCTCTGTATAATCAATTGCTGCACAATAAGCCAGATGCAGGTCTTTCAAATATTCCCGGTCCCAACATCCAGTAAGGCAGATGGAAATAAGGGTAATTAAAAGTACATGTGACTTGAATTTCATATCAAACTTCATGCAGAACCACCTGACTTTCTCTTCATAAATAGGGAAATCATCAGCAATACCATCGAAAATCCGGCAATAAACACATAGGCTGCATAGGTTGTAACTGTATCAAAAAGATGAGCACCAGCAGGAGTTACAGGTGCAAGTGCAATCATAAATGAAATGATTTTTACAAAAGGAGTAAAACGTTTATGGCTTTTTCGACTAAATAAAACACTGAGTCCAATGGATGCTGCGTAGCAGTAGCTAACAATAGAACAAACAAGCGTAACGGCCCAGATCGGCAGAAACAAGATATCTGCACGGTCCACGATATAAAAGTTAAGAGATTTTACTAAGTAGATGACGGGCTCGGGTATCATTTTGATTTGCTCGGAGTTAAATACCATTAGACAGGTAGAGACCACGAAGACATAGAGCAGGGTTACAAACCCACTGGCTAAACTAATGGTTATTAATCTTTGTTTATTTGTACCTTCGGAAAGCGGATAGACGATCAGAATCATTTCGAAACCATACATAGATATAGTTGAATCCTGTACTCCCTTCATGATATTCCAGAACCCGTTCTCCAAAAGGGGGAGCATAAATTCCAGATGGGCTTGAGTTAAACCGTAGCTGACAAATAGGATAAGCGGGACAAAGAGAACTGTTGCCAGTGTAAAGAATCTGGCCAATACTGTAAGCTTTTCCCTTGCCAAATAGATAGTCATGATCGAGAAAAGGGCTAATATTGTCCATCTTGGCGTGGATTGCAGCATCCACCTCTGCAGAACCTCTACCGCACTGAACATAATATTGGAGCCTAGCAGAATAAAATAACCGATGTAAGCAATTATAAGTATCCTGCCGATAATTGGACCTCCGAGCTTTAAGCATATAGAAAATAAGTTGAGTCCGGGAAAATTTTTCAGCAGAACCCATAGAAGAAAGATGGCAAGTTGGGTAATGATGCCCGCAATCAAAACAGAGAGTGCTCCTCCACCCTGGGCCACTTCGTTAAGCTTGAAGGGAAGAGACAGAATGCCAACCCCAATTTGGGCTTGAACCATAAAACAAAAAAGCTGCCCCCTTGTTATCATTTTTTCTTTTTGAGTCATTGTTGTAACTCCTGTCAGTTCAGATTAAATGATTATTCTTCTTCTGCCCCTGATTTGCTTGTATTCTTGCGGATGGACCAAATCGGAAGGCGCAAAAAGGTGTCTTTCAAGCCTTGAATATTTATCGGGCTTAGCGGTGTAAGGTAAGGTTGTCCAAAAGATTCAAGCTTACACAAATGTACAAAAATAAGTGTCAACCCAAATGATATCCCAATATATCCGAACAAAGAGGCCGCAACCATAAGTGGAAACCGCATAAATCGGATCGCGGAGCTCATCTCGTTGGAAGGGATGAGAAAGGATGATATGGCAGTCAATGCAACAACGATGATCATTGTGTAAGAGACCAATCCAGCTTTAACAATGGCATCCCCGATGACCAAACCGCCTACAATCCCAATGGTTTGACCTACACGGCTGGGCAGACGGAGCCCCGCCTCCCGCAGCAATTCGAATATGAGTTCAAGCAGCATTGCTTCAACCAACGGAGGAAATGGGATCCGGGTCAGTGAACCTTGAATCGTAAAAAACAATTGCAAGGGAAGGACACTGGAGTGATAAGAAACGGTGGCAATATAGAGCGCGGGCAGTTGAAATGCTGTTATAAAACCAATTAGACGGATAAAGCGGACAAAGGAGGCAATAAGCCATCGATTGCTATAGTCATCCGGCGTCTGATAGAAGGTAAAGAAGCTGGCAGGTACAATCAGAGCTGTGGGATCTCCATCCAGCAGGATTGTGACGTATCCTTTCAGCAAGTAGAAGGAGGTAAGGTCTGGACGCTCTGTATTGATATGTTGCGGAAATATAGAGTACGAATTATCCTCCGTTAATTCCTGAATAAAGCCGGTGGAGAGCACCGAATCAAGAGTGATTTTTTTAATTCTAGACTCTACTTTTTTTACCAATTCAGGATTGGCAAGGTTCTCCATATAGACTAAGGCTACCTTTTTGGGAGCGATTTTCCCAAGAGTGAAGTAGCGAATAGTAAGGTTTGGAGTGGTGATTTGTTTACGAATCTGGTATAAGTTAACCGTCATATCTTCAATAAAACCGTTATGCGGCCCCCGAATAACTGCTTCATTTAAAGGTTCGGTTATGGTTCGTTCGTGCTTGGCAGGAGTGGAGAAGATATAAAATTCAGATAGTCCTTCTACAAAGTAGAGGCATCCGCCGTTAATAAGTCCCTGAATGCCGTTGGTTAGTTCTGTTTCCATACCGAAGCTGAGCGTTGTAAATAGCTTGGAAAGCTCTTTGTCTTTGTTATTGTCAATGGGAGCAATCACATTCCGCTCAATCAGTTCTGTGTCTGCCACGGACTCCAGATAAAAGAGAATTCCTTTAGATCCGTTAAAGGATATTGTTCTTTTTTTGAGATCATCTGTATAGAACAAGGCTGCTTCGATGTAATCGGCATTTTGATCTACAGTAGTGAATGAGATCTGAGTTTTGTTAGTCATTAAAGGGCGCTCGACTTTCGAATTTTTTTCTTTTAACGTTCCCGGATGATTTGCAGAATATTCCTGAATGAAAGTAACTAATTGGTATAGGTGGTTCGTCTGCACAGCTTGAGAAACAAAACGATTCACTTATATTAATGGATAAAGTGACAAACACTTCGTCAATATAGATAGTTTAATAAGATGAAGTAAAATAGTAATAAGAAATTTTAATTGAAATTTGCGAAATCCCGAGAGTATTTGTCAGGAATGTGATAGCATCCTTTTTAGGAATATGCTAAAATGACATAACGTCGTTTTCTCGACGCTGAGAATGTCAATAAACTATATTACATACAGAAAGATGAGGAGCCATGGCTGAAAATCAAACCCTTGATGCACTGCACACACCCGGTGCTGTCTTTTTTATCTTTGGGGCAACCGGAGATTTAGCCCGGCGTAAGCTTTTCCCGGCGATTTACAGCTTGTACCGTGAAGGTAAGCTGGCACATGATTTTGCGGTAATTGGCGTGGCGCGGCGCCCGCGTACTCAGGAAGAATTTAGAAGTGATGTGAAGGAATCCATCCTTGAATTCTGCCGTTATAAAGCGGGAGAAGAGAGCGAATGGAATGAGTTTGTACAGCATTTTGAATACAAATCTCTGGACATCAACAATATTGATGGCTTCCGTGAATTAAGAGCTCAAACAGAAGCCCTTGAAGAGAAGTTTAGAATTCCGGGCAATCGGATGTTCTATCTTGCGCTGGCACCTGAATTGTTCGGCAGTGTCTCGTTCAACCTTAAGGCTGGCGGCATGCTGGATAGCACAGGTTGGAATCGCCTCGTCATCGAGAAGCCTTTTGGATATAATCTGGAGTCAGCTGAGCAGCTGAACGAGCAGATCCGTGAGGTGTTCATGGAAGAGGAGATTTACCGGATCGATCATTATCTTGGTAAAGAAATGGTTCAGAATATCGAAGTCATCCGTTTTGCCAACGCTTTTTTCGAGCCGCTTTGGAATAACAAGCATATTGCCAATATTCAAATTACACTTGGCGAAACCGTAGGTGTTGAAGAGCGTGGTGGTTATTATGACCATGCTGGAGCGTTACGGGATATGGGCCAGAATCATATATTGCAACTGCTGACTATGATCGCAATGGAACCACCAAGCCGTCTGCTTGCAGAAGATATTCGTGACGAGAAGGTGAAGGTACTTCGTTCACTTCGTCCTTATGGTACATCTGACGAAGTTCGTGAGAACGTCGTGAGAGCACAGTATATTCAAGGCTTGCATAATGGAAAGACCCTTCCTGCTTATCGTCAGGAAGATAAGGTTGATCCTGAATCGAGTACTGAGACGTATTTTGCTGCCCGTGTGTTTGTAGATAACTTCCGCTGGGCTGGAGTTCCTTTCTATATTCGTACAGGTAAACGTCTACCGGTGAAGACAACGGAAGTGGTAGTTGAGTTCAAGGGAATGCCAACCAATGTTTATTTGGGACAAAAGCATACGCTGGAGCCTAACCTGCTTGTTATCCGTGTGAACCCTATGGAAGGCATTTATGTAAAGATTAATGCCAAGAAGCCGGGTTCCGAGTCTGAAATTCAACCACTAGCTATGGACTTCTGTCAGAGCTGCTTGGTTGGAATCAATTCCCCGGAAGCTTACGAGCGCTTGCTGCATGACGCGGCACGTGGAGATTCCACTTATTTCACTCGTTGGGATGAGGTATCGTCGGCATGGTCGTTCGTGGATCGTATTGCGAAGGCTTGGAAGGAAGAGTCGAGTGATCTATCTGCTTATCCTGCTGGCACTTGGGGTCCGGTTGAAGCGGATCAATTGCTTGCTCAGGATGGCTTCCATTGGTGGCCGGTAAACGGTCAGGAAGAAGATAATGTAGTATGGCTGAAGAATAACTAAACTTTGCGTTAATGCTATCTCCCTGCAGAGGATGCAGGGAGATTTTTTGTAATGCTGAGATTAGAGAACACTCAGCCTCCCCAGGTCGCTTGGGCCAACAAGGTCACTCAGCCTCCCAAGGCCACTCTGGCTCCAAATGCCGCTCGGGCGACAGGAGCATTTTTTAAATAACTGCACTTTGTACAATTAAAATCACATATTGGGTGGAAATTAGTCTTTTAAGTGTATTCTCTGCAACTATTTTCTCCGCATAAGGCCGAAAAGCTAGCACATTGAATTTTTAATTGCATCAAATACAACTAAAGGCGATTGGAAATGCTAATACTTCTTATAAGTGTAGGAAATACAACTATTTTACTATAAGAGACTGCGGAGAAATGTGAAACGAAATCAAGGGAAGGGCCTATATTCAACGGGGGGTCATGGGGAGCCCTGTTTTCAATTAACATACACCTCTTTGGGACGACCGAACGGACATTATCCTCCAAAATGCATGTTTTAGTCGAGCTTACGGACAAATGTATGCGAAAAACCTAATACAATGTGCCGCCAGTAACGTAAACGAGCCGAATGTATGCGAAAAACCGAATATAATGTGCCGCCGGTAACGTAAACGAGCCGATTGTATGCGAAAAACCGAATACAATGTGTCGCCGGTAATGTAAACGAGCCGATTGTATGCGAAAAACCGAATACAATGTGCCGCCAGTAACGTAATCGAGCCAAATGTATGCGAAAAATCGAATACAGTGTGCCTCCGGTAACGTAAACGAGCTAGCGCTGTTATCTGCCCTGAATCACCCGGGAATGGGCTTGTTATTAGGGAATAAGTGCAATAAGGACGCAGTCAGGCGTTTTTCTTCTTGAACTATGGGAACTGGTGAACAGGATATAGACCTGATTTGGGAGATATTTTGCTGCAAAAGCTTTTTAGTAGATAATGTCTGCCGGATTTTGATATACTTTAGAGGATGCTTTCACTTGAAGCGGACTGGAGCTAGACCTAAGATAGCTATTCATTCAGAAATGAAGGGGTATGAACGATGAGCAGAGCACCGATTTGAAGATAACCCCAGTGTAATTGAAGCAGAAGCAGGAATTTTATATATGAAGGGATATGTGTAATGAACAAAGCAATAGATCAGAAGCTGCAAAAGGAAGTGGACAGACGCAGAACCTTTGCGATCATTTCCCACCCGGATGCGGGTAAAACAACTTTAACGGAAAAACTACTGTTATTCGGTGGTGCTATCCGTCTGGCGGGAACGGTTAAGGCCCGTAAGGCGAACAAGCATGCAACGAGTGACTGGATGGAAATTGAAAAGCAACGGGGGATTTCTGTTACTTCCTCTGTGATGCAGTTTGATTATTTGAATCACCGCGTGAATATTTTGGATACACCGGGTCACCAAGACTTTAGTGAGGACACCTACCGTACACTAACAGCAGCGGATAGTGCGGTCATGCTTATCGACGTGGCAAAAGGTGTGGAAACCCAAACGACCAAGCTGTTTCAGGTATGTGCTAAACGTGGGATTCCGATCTTTACTTTTATCAATAAGCTGGACCGTGAAGGACGCAGTCCGTTTGATCTAATGGAAGAGCTGGAGCAGGTACTGGGTATTCGCTCTGTGCCTATGAACTGGCCGATTGGTAGTGGACGTGAGCTATGCGGTGTATATGACCGGATGAAGAATCAGGTGGAGCTGTTCCAAGGTGACGATCACTCCGTAATCAAGGTACAAAAGGTTGACGGATATCGTGATCCAATCATTCGTGAAATGGCGGGAGAATATCTGCATGATCAACTGTGTCAGGATCTGGAGCTGCTGGATGTAGCAGGCGATGCTTTTGACTATGAAAAAGTACTAAGTGGTGAACTCACACCTGTGTTCTTTGGTAGTGCGATCAATAATTTCGGCGTACAGACTTTCCTCGATAATTTCTTGGATCTGGCACCGAAGCCTGAACCACGCCGTAGTACTACAGGTTTGGTAGAACCAATGAACGAGAAGTTTACAGGCTATGTGTTCAAAATCCAAGCCAATATGAACCCGGCTCACCGTGACCGGATTGCTTTCCTGCGTATTGTGTCCGGGAAGTTCGAACGAGGTATGAGCGTGAAGCATGTACGTGCGGGTAAGGACATTAAGCTGGCCCAGCCGCAACAATTCTTAGCGCAAGACCGTGATATCGTAGAGGAAGCTTATCCGGGAGATATTATCGGGTTGTTTGATCCAGGTATTTTTAGAATTGGAGATACACTGAGTCAGGCCGGAGATTTGGAATTCGATGAGCTGCCAACATTCTCACCAGAGATTTTTGCTAAAGTGAGTATTAAAAATGCTTTGAAATCGAAGCAGTTCCAAAAGGGTGTCGATCAGCTGACTGAAGAGGGTATGATTCAAGTATTCCGTACGGTTAACTTTGACGATATTCTGCTCGGTGTAGTTGGACAGCTGCAGTTTGAAGTGTTCGAGTACCGCATGAAGGGTGAATATGGTGTGGATGTTCAGTTGCAGCGTATGCCATACCAGTTCGCGCGTTGGATCGTAGATGAGGCTAAACCGGATGCGAGTAAGTTCCGTATTAACTCTACGCTCGTTACAGATAAGAAGGGCAATTTTGTCGTATTGTTCGAGAATGAATATGCTATGCGGACAGCGATGGATAAGAACCCGACAGCTACGTTCCTAGAGATGGCTCCAAAAGCATTGCTATAGTAAGGAAGCTACAACTTTCTGATTGTTAATAAAAACCTCCGCCTTCAGCGTGCAACTGCACAATGGGAAAGCGGAGGTTTTTGACTAGTTGCGGCTACCTATGACGTGATATTCCCGGGAGTAATCGTCTCCAGGTGATCATGCAGCATAGAAACCAAATTATCTTGCTTAGCGGTGTCTAAGTCCTTCCATATCATTTCAAACACGGCGCCAAGTCCCGGGAGTGCTGCTTCCGGTCCGTCTACCGAGCCTTCGATCATATGCCGCAAATCTTCTTCAGATTGACCATGCACTTTATGAATAATCGCCTGGCGTAAGTCAATAGTAACCGACATAAAGTACCTCCTTTTTGAAATATAGTGATATTCACTTCGTTTTAATGTACCCTGTATAGGTGCTGGAAATTCAAGTTTTTGTTCGTGTATGCTATACTGTTTTAGATATAGAAATGCTACGGGAGGTACATAAGACATGGCCAAAAAACAATATGCCATCATTGGCATGGGGCGTTTCGGATCCAGTGTTGCGAGAGCACTCAGCGGTATGGGGTTTGACGTACTTGCGATTGATGCGGACGAGCAGCGGACACAGGAGATTTCAAATATAGTAACACACGCCGTATCTGCAGATTCAACGGATGAAGAAGCGCTACGCGCACTTGGTATTCGCAATTTTGATGTGGTGGTTGTGGCTATTGGTGAGGACATTCAAGCAAGTATTCTTACAACTTTAATCCTGAAGGACCTTGGTGTACCAGCAATTATCGCAAAAGCAAAAAGTGAGCTGCACGGCAAAGTATTAGGAAAAATAGGTGCAGACAAGGTGATTTATCCTGAACGGGATATGGGAATGCGGGTTGCGCATCATTTGGCTTCGCCTAATATATTAGATTATATCGAGCTGTCGCCTGATTATAGTATTTTGGACATAAAGGTATCCGGATCGATGCTCGGGAAAAATCTACAAGAGCTCGATATCCGTGCAAAATATGGCTGTAACGTAATGGCTATTCGCCAAGGTGAAGAGATGAACATCTCCCCTCGCGCGGAGGATCGCTTGATCGATGGGGATATCCTTGTAATCGTTGGGCATAAAGATAACCTGACGAAGCTGGAGATCGCGTATCAGTAGGTGGTAACGTAATCATCAGGTTTATATGGGATTAGAAGAACAAATAGCAAAGATATAAGAGCAAGAATAAATGGCAAGGCATAAGAAAGGAAGACTTTATGGAAATCATGTCTCCGCAAAATACGCGGGTTAAAGAGTGGGCCGGGCTGCAGGAGAAAAAGCACCGTGACAAGGCTCGTAAATATATCGTAGAAGGCGTTCATCTGGTACAGGAAGCGCTGCTGGCTGAAGCGGATGTGGAATGCCTTGCTTATGACCTGGACAAGGGAATGCCCGCTGAACTCAAGGGGCTTCTTCAGTCCGTTCAGGGCATGGATGTGATCGGCGTAACAGCGGCGATCATCTCGAAATGCAGCAGCACTAATACACCGCAGCCAGTGTTCGCCATCGTGCGGAAGGAACAGCAGGCGGTAGAGGCTATCCTCGCGAAGAAGGATAGTCTGGTGGTTGTCCTGGACGGTGTCCAGGACCCCGGTAATGTCGGTACCATCATCCGCAGCGCGGATGCAGCGGGAGCAGACGGAGTGATCCTCGGCCAAGGCTGTGCCGACCTCTACAATCCGAAAACCATTCGTTCCACGATGGGCTCGATGTTTCATCTCCCGGTGGTGGAGGGAGATTTAAGTGAGATTTTGCCACAGGCCCGGGAACGCGGGGCGTTGCTGGTAAGTACTTCGCTGCAGGGAGAAGAATCGTGCTATCAGCATGATTTTCACGGTAGTCAGTGGTTGCTGATTGGCAGTGAGGGCAAAGGCATTTCGCCGGAAACTGCGCGACTCGTGGACAAGAGTATCATCATCCCGATGGCAGGCCGCGCTGAATCACTAAATGCGGCGATGGCCGCGACGATTTTGCTGTTTGAGGGAATGAGACAGCGAGAGGCATAAGCTGCTTCTAAAAAAGGAACGGACGATAAAAAACTGCAAGCTCATGATTGAGTTGCAGTTTTTTTGTCGTTTTTAAGAAGCCTGCTCAAACTGGCTATTGTAGAGCTCTGCATAGAATCCGTTCTGAGCCAGCAATTCTGCGTGGCTGCCGCTTTCCAAGATATCGCCGTCCTTCAGGACCAGAATCACATCAGCATTCTTGATCGTTGAGAGCCGGTGTGCGATAACGAAAGAGGTTCTGCCTTCCATAAGCTTATCCATCGCCTGTTGAATCAGCAGCTCTGTACGGGTATCCACTGAGCTTGTAGCTTCATCAAGAATGAGCATTGGCGCATCTTTCAGCATCGCGCGAGCGATGGTCAGCTGCTGCTTTTGTCCGGCGGACAGATTAACTTTATCGTTCAGTACGGTGTTGTATCCGTCACTTAAGGATTTAATGAAGCGGTGCAGGCCAACGGACTTGCAAGCCTCTATAAGCTTCTCGTCTGTAATGTTCTGCTGATTGTAAATCAGGTTCTCTTTGATGGTACCCTCAAACAGCCAGGTATCCTGCAGGACCATACAGAACAGATCATGAATGTTCTCTCTCGTAAGGCTGCTGATCGGCGTATCATCGATGTAGATTTCTCCGCCCGTTAATTCGTTGAACCGGATGAGCAGATTGACCAGCGTAGTTTTGCCTGCGCCGGTAGGACCAACGATCGCCACTTTTTGCCCAGGTTTTACATCTGTCGAGAAGTTATTGATAATCAGTTTTTCTGAAGTCTCATACGCAAATTGTACTTGGTCAAATTTTACTTTACCTTTAGCAGTTGGCAGTGTGTTCTCTTTGTGGCTCTCGTCTTCCATTTCCTCAGCCTCCAGAAATTCGAACACGCGTCCGCCAGCTGCAGATGCAGCTTGCAGGCTCTGCGCGGCCTGGGCAATCTGGGACAACGGCTGGGTAAAGTAACGTACATACATAATGAAGGCGACGATAACCCCAAATGAAATCGTACCGTTCATGGCGAGTACACCTCCAACGATACAGACAGCAACGAATCCTAGATTACCAATAAAGCCCATCAGGGGTGGCATCAGCCCAGAGAGGAATTGCGCTTTGAAGGCGCTGTTCTTCAGTCCCTGATTTAATTCCTGGAAGGTAGTGCGCATCTGCGCTTCGCCATTATACGCTTTAACTACATTATGTCCTGTGTACACTTCTTCGACATGACCGTTGATTTTACCTAAAAACTCCTGCTGGCTAGCAAAATATTTCTGCGATTTCTTCATAATGACCACCATAAGGCCAAAGCCGATGATCGTTGCCACGATAGCGGTAAGGGTCATAATTACATTGGTCTTCAGCATCATGACGATCGAACCGACGAACATAGCTAAGGCGGTTACGACATTACCAATACTCTGATTCATCGATTGCCCGATGGTATCTACATCATTCGTTACCCGGGATAAAATATCACCTGTGGCCGATTTATTATAGTATGAGATTGGAAGTTTGTTCATTTTATGAGCCAGATCAGTTCTTAATTTCTTCGAGACCTTCTGGGTAATAATCGACATGATCAAGCCTTGCGAGAGTGACAACAACGCACCGA
The DNA here is from genome assembly GCF_008370385.1 of Paenibacillus sp. B2(2019). Classification (NCBI taxonomy): domain Bacteria; kingdom Bacillati; phylum Bacillota; class Bacilli; order Caryophanales; family Paenibacillaceae; genus Paenibacillus; species Paenibacillus sp. B2(2019). The sequence continues at coordinate 247,701 of NZ_VTZR01000011.1, read as the reverse complement.
CGCCGTAAATTACGACGAGGGTAATGCCAATGGTAGTAATGCCGTCCATATCGATACTGCCGGCAAGACCAGCTGTAATTTTGTCGGTGATCTCGGAGAGTTTGTCCGGACCGAATAACGTGAGCACCGTTCCAGCTGCCGCGCAGATAAGCGCAATCACAATAACCGGAACATATTTACGGCAGTAGCGGAGCAGCTTGCTCCATGTATTCTGGCCTTTATTTTTGGTTTTCATTATGCAAGCTCCTCCTTCGTAAGCTGAGAATAAGCAATTTCCTGATAGACGTCGCAGGACTGCATTAGTTCGTCATGGGTTCCCATACCTGCGATTCGTCCGGCTTCCAGCACAATGATCTTGTCGGCATCTTTAATCGTACCAATACGCTGTGCAACGATCAGCATCGTTGAATCATGCGCGTCTTTCTTAAGCTCACTGCGCAGTTTGCGGTCAGTCTTATAGTCAAGCGCGGAGAAAGAATCGTCAAAGATTAATATTTCTGGACGCCGGGCAATCGCTCTGGCAATCGACAGCCGCTGTTTTTGCCCGCCAGACAGATTCGTTCCGCCTTGGGCGATATGGGCATCATAGTTCCCCTCTAGCTTTTCTACAAATTCAGAGGATTGGGAAGTGTACACCGCATCTACAATATCTGAACTGAGGACCTGACCGGATCCGTTCTCACCAAATGCAATATTGGAGGACACTGTTCCACCAAATAGAACAGCCTTCTGAGAGACATAGCCCATTTTATTCCGCAGCGCTTGCTGGTCGTATTCTCTGACATTGATACCATTTACCAGCACTTCGCCTTCTGTAGCATCATAGAAACGGGGAATGAGGTTAACAAGTGTGCTTTTCCCGCAGCCTGTAGATCCGATAAAAGCAACCGTCTCCCCCTGCTTCGCCGTGAAGCTGATGTTCTCCAACACATATTCCTCTGCATTTGGATATTTGAAGCTAACCCCCCTGAATTCAATTTCATCTTCTCGCTTCACAGGGAATTGAGTTACTGATCCATTCTTCAAGCTAGGTACTGTTTCTAGCACTTCATTGATACGCTTAGCCGATACTTGAGCACGGGGCAGTAGAATAAAGATCATAATCAGCATCATAAAGGCCATAACCACTTGCATGGCATAAGATGAGAATACAATCATATCTGAGAACAAGCCCATCTTGGCAGTACCCTCGGCTGCTTGAATGAGCACTGCACCCACCCAATAGATGGAGAGACTGAGTCCACTCATAATCAAAGTAATACTCGGCATCAATAGGGTCATTACATTGTTGGCAAATAGGTTGGTACTGGTAAGCTCGTTGTTAGCTACAGCGAACTTCTGTTCTTGATATTCCTCGGCATTATACGCCCGGATGACACGAAGACCGTTAAGATTCTCTCTGGATACACGATTCAGATTATCTGTAAGCAGCTGCAGCTTTTTAAATTTAGGCAGGACGAGCACGATACAGACTGCGACAATAACCACTAGCAATGCGACCGCGGCACCTGTCGTAAGAGTCCACTCCCAGCTTTTGCCCGAAATCTTGAGTATCGCCCACACTGCGAGGATGGGTGCTTTCACAAGTAGCTGTAAGCCGATCACAATCAGCATTTGTACTTGCGTGATGTCATTCGTGGAACGGGTAATTAGACTGGCCGTTGAGAAGTTGCTGATCTCCTCCATCGAAAAGGATTGTACCTTATCGAACAATTTGGAACGCAATCTTGCAGACAAGTCGGCCGCTATTCTCGCAGCAATGCCCGCTACAACAACCGAGGTCGCCAGACTGCCAAGAGCACAGAGCAGCATCCAACCGCCTGCGACAAGGATTTCATTCATTTCGCTCCCTGGTGTCTGGATCAGCCGGGTAATATCACTCATGTAGTCAGGCAGTTCTAAATCCAGCCAGACTTGAGCGATAATGAACATGAGACTGATACCGAATAAGAACCATTCTTTGGGTTCCAGATTCTTGAGTAATTTCAACATAAGAATGACTCCTTTGCATTATCGTTGCTATGATCTTAACGGAGAATGATAAACTGAAAGTTAACTTTTGCTATGAAAAGAAAGAAGAGACCGTCCCTTAAGCCATAGAATGACTGCTTGGGGTGGTCTCTTCTGTTTGAGCAGATATACGTGAACACATTAGCATTTTATAAAAAATACACATAATCTATGAATTCTTCAATAAAGTCTGCGCCAGTTTCACTTTTCCTTTTTTGATACATTGTGAATCCAACACTTTCGTACATCCGTTGAGCAGGGTTTAAATCGTCATTCGTGGTTACAATAATTTTTGTTACATCATTCTGGGTGATTCTATTAACCGCCTCTTGAAGCTGGATTTTACCATAGCCATTGCCTTTATGTTTTGAAGCAATGCAATTATGCCCAATTTCTGCATACTCAGGCATGTTTCTCGGGTCCCACACCACAAATCCGATGGGTTCATCATTTACAGTTGTGATAAAAGCATATTTATCTGCAATTTGTAAATGGTCAAAGAAAAAGTTGTCAAAATTCTGCCAATCAGAAATAGAGCTTTGTTCATATCTGCGATCAAATGAATACGCATCAGTCAATAATTCAAGAAGAATTCCCCGGTTAAAGCCGCTCAGTTTTTTGAATTGTACACTCATTTACTGGTAACCCCCAATTCTTTATTTACCTTTTTAAAATCGGGGAGCAGCACGGTGAAAGTGGTTGCTTGCATTGGAACACTGTCGCAGGTGACGGTTCCGCCGTGCAGCTCAATGATTTTTCGGACAATCGTAAGCCCCAGGCCATTACCGGCAGTAGAGTGAGAGGTATCTTGCTGATAGAACTTGTCGAAGACCTTGGGAAGTGCACTTGGACTGATGCCTGCTCCATTATCACGGAAAGTTATTTCAACCTGATCTTTCATCTGCCTCATAGTAACTTCGATTTCGCCGTGCTCGGGAGTGAATTTAATCGCATTGTCCAATAAATTCAGCCAGACCTGGTTCAGCATCTCTTTATTTCCAGGTACCATATAGTCCTGTACGTTGGCTTTGAAGGAAATATGCTTTTTCGTAAGTTTAGTATGCAGTAACAGGACACATTGGCGAATTTGTTCTCCGACATTGAAGGGCTGTCGATCAGTTAATATGGCCTGTGCTTCCACTTTGGAGAGGTTCAATACATTGGAGGCTAGTGTAGCCAGACGGGTAGATTCCTCGATAATAATATCCAGATATTCATTCCGTTCATCCTTACTCAGCTCATCATCCTTCAGGATTTCAGCAAACCCTTTAATCGACACAATCGGAGTACGGAATTCATGGGAGAAATTGTTTACAAAGTCTGTTCGCAGAATTTCAATGCCACCCAGTTCCTCGGCCATCCGGTTAATATTCTCGGAAAGAATCTTGAATTCCGGAGGGTGCTTGAGCTGCAGCCGCATGGAGAAATCGCCTCCGGCCAGTTGGTCAATAGCATCAATAAATGTGCGGATTGATTTCAGCATCCTGCGACTGGTAATTACTGATGTGAAGGTGCCGATAATAATGCAGGCAATCAATATAATCAAGGTGAGAATTTTTTTGTCCTGAAGAATCCGCTCATCGAGTAGGCCGAAGGCTAAGGACAAGTAGGTCAGAATTCCGGTGATTAACACTGTAATGAGGAAAATAATGAATACAGCAAGCGAGAAGTAGATTGGCAGACTGATTTTGCTGCTTAGCTTTTTGATCATTTTCTCACCGCCTTGTATCCGAGACCGCGGACGGACACAAGTTCGAATTCCGGATAGTTTTCAAACCGTTTCCGCAAGCGGTTGATATGTACATTAACCGTAGTGTCCGTAGTTTCGCTGTCCATCCCCCAGATTTCGTCCATCAGCTGGATTCGAGTGAAAATGCGCTCAGGGTAGGATAAAAGCTTATAAAGGAGATGGAATTCCTTTTGGGGAAGTGTCTGTTTTTCATTGTCTCGAATTACTGTTAACGCATCGAAATCAAGAATAATTTTACCGACTACAAGCTTACGGGCGCTTACAATCTGCGAGCGGCGCAGAAGGGCTTGTATTCTCAACAGCATTTCTTCTGTATCTACAGGTTTGGTCATATAATCGTCGGTTCCGAGGCGAAAGCCTTTTTTCTTATCTTCTGGAAGCTGTTTGGCCGTGGCCATGAGGATCGGGATCATGTTGTTCGCATTCCTTAGCTCCTCGGCAAATTCATAACCATCCATTCCCGGCATCATGATATCGAGAATAATTAGATCAATATGCTGGACTTCAAGAACTTCCAGTGCCTGGATTCCATTCTCGGCGGTTAATACTTCATAACCTTCCCGTTTCAGGACAGCGTTCATCAGCTTTCTGACATGCTTATCGTCTTCCACAACGAGGATCTTAATCATGGTTTCACTCCAATAGTTTTCGGCTTTGACCGCTTTTTCCCATAATTCTAATTGATAAAAGTGCTAAAAACAAAATCTTTAGCGGTTGGGCAAACTAAGTAGTCTCTCGTTCCACCAATGTAAACGAAAGTGGCTGCAGCTCCATATCCCGCTCAAGCAGAACTGGAGCTAGCAGAAGAAAAGCGTTCTCCGCTTGTCCCGCAATCGGATTCAGAATGGTCGTGATTCCAAGAGTTCGCGATAGCTCTGAATTATCAAAACCAACGATGGCGAGATCCCCGGGCACGTCCAATTTCTGCCTGCGTGCTTCGTTGAGAATACCCGCTGCCACCAAATCATTGGAGCACAGAATCGCATCTGGCCGGTCTGTTTCATCCATAAGGGAGCGCAGCAACTGCTCTCCGTCGTGGATACTGTAAATCGTAGAGTAATACCATTTCTCCATAACGGGAAGATTATATTTGGTCATGATTTGCTCATAGGCCAGGCGTCTACTATGGGTATTAATGCTGCTGGGACGGCCAAAAGCATTAGCGATGCGCTTATACCCCCGCTCTATCAAATGCTCCAAAGCGAGTGTGTATCCATCATATTGGTTCATGGCAACGGACGGTATTTCAGGATGGTCCATACGCTGCCAGGATACGATGGGTCCATATTTGCAGTAGGAAGAGATAACATTTTGTTCGTTGACGGAGGTTAGGATGAGCAGGGCGTCGACCCGTTTCATTTTGAGATCTTCAAAAGCCTGAAGCTCCTTCTGCTTATCCCCGCCGGTAGTATAAATAATCGTCTGGTATCCGTAACGACCTGAAATTTCGACGAAGCTGTTCATAAAACTCAGAATAAGCTCGTTTAGGTCCATGGTGATCATGCCGATTTGTTGTGTTTGACCTTTGGATAAAGAAATGGCATTTCGGTTAGGAACATAGTCCGTTTCTTTCATGATGGCGAGAATTTTCTCACGAGTCTCCTTGCTAACATGAGGCGATTGGTTCAGGACGCGGGACACCGTGGCTTTGGAAAAGCCCGATAGCTTAGCAATTTCGTCAAGAGTGGACATCGGCTTGTTCTCCTTCACATGATTAGTACTTGACATGTAACGCGTTCCAAGGTTTAGGATTCGAATTAGAACAGTAATCCTATACTATCACAATAGCAAAGGCGGGAAAAAATATGGAATTGCAATTTCCAAAAGGATTCTTATGGGGCGGTGCTGTAGCAGCCAATCAGCTTGAAGGGGCGTATCAGGAGGATGGTAAAGGATGGTCCACCCAAGATGTTATGCCGAAGGGGATTAAGTCTGTGCCTACAGAGGTTCCTACCGACGATAATATGAAGCTGGTGGGAATCGATTTCTATCACCGATATAAAGAAGATATTAAGCTGTTCGCGGAAATGGGCTTTAAAGTGTTCCGGACGTCTATTGCCTGGTCCCGGATTTTTCCGAAAGGGGACGAGCTGGAGCCCAATGAAATAGGTCTGCAGTTTTACGACGACCTGTTCGATGAGTGTCATAAATACGGCATCGAGCCACTGGTGACTATCTCCCATTATGAGACTCCGCTGCATCTGGCACGAGAATATGATGGATGGGTTAACCGTAAGATGGTGGATTTTTACGAGCGCTATGTGAGAACGATATATAATCGTTACAAGAACAAGGTTAAATATTGGCTGACCTTTAACGAGATTAACTCCATTCTTGAGTTCCCATTTATGAGTGGCGGGATCAATACGCCGTTGGAGAAATTGAGCAAGCAGGATCTGTATCAGGCCATTCATCATGAGTTCGTAGCAAGTGCTCTGGCTGTGAAGATCGGCCATGAAATCAATCCTGATTTCCAAATCGGGTGTATGGTGCTCAGTATGCCGATTTATCCGCTCACTCCGCATCCGGACGATTTGATCAAGGCCATGCAAAGTGATCACAAAAATATGTTCTTTGCGGATGTTCATGCTAGAGGGTATTACCCTGGCTATATGAAGCGGTTCTTCAAAGAAAATGGGATTCACATTCATTTTGAACCAGGGGACGAAGAGATTCTGAAGCATACTGTGGATTTCATATCGTTCAGTTACTATATGAGCACTTGTGAAACGGCTGATCCAGAGAAACAGATCAGAGGAGAAGGGAACCTGCTGGGTGGGGTGCCTAATCCGTATCTGGAAGCGAGCGAATGGGGCTGGCAGATCGACCCACAAGGCTTGCGTTATGTTATGAATATGTTCTACGACCGATATCAGAAACCGCTGTTTATCGTGGAAAATGGTCTTGGCGCTGTCGATCAGCTGGTATTAGATGGGAACGGCGAAAAGGTAATAAACGACGACTATCGGATCAATTATTTACGAGATCATCTGGTTCAGGTCGCGGAGGCTATTGCCGACGGAGTGGAAGTCATGGGCTATACAAGCTGGGGCTGCATCGACTTGGTTAGCGCAACGAGCGCCGAACTAAAGAAACGTTATGGCTTCATTTATGTGGACCGTCATGATGATGGTTCAGGTACTCTTGAACGATACCGGAAGAAGTCCTTCCACTGGTACAAAGAAGTGATTGAATCAAATGGACAGAACCTGTTCTAGGATGTCGGTTGACATCATGAATTGAACATGTTAATTTGTAAATAACAATTAATCGGATATCAGGATTGCTACTGCATAGCAGGCAAAACCTAAGTTTCATTTATGTTTACGGGAGATTTCTCTCTCGTGCATGAATGTGATTTAGGTTTTTTTGCGTTCATTCCTTCTCGATTGATTAATATATCGGTTACCAAAGGGGTGTAGGATAATGAGTTATGAACAGCTAGGTAAAGACATCATTCAATCTGTCGGTGGAGAGGAAAATATTAACAACGTAATTCACTGTGCTACTCGACTAAGATTCACGCTTAATGATGAACAGAAAGTTGATAAAGAAAAGCTGGATAAAATGGAAGGGATTATTGGTGCAGTTAGCAAAGGGGGACAATTCCAAGTCATTGTGGGTACCCATGTTGCTGATGTTTATAAAGAGATAAGCAAATCCATATCCCCTAGTAGTAATTCTGGCGATAATACGGTTAAGAAACCTATAGGAACCCTGATTTTTGATGTGATTTCTAGAAGCTTCTCGCCTTTAATTGGTGCCTTAGCGGGTGCGGGTATGTTGAAAGCGCTATTAACTGTACTGACTTCGTTACATGTTTTAGCGGCGGATGGAGAAACTTACAAAGTATTAGCCGGCGCTAGTAATGCTGTGTTTTACTTTCTGCCAATTTTCCTAGGCATTACGTTATCGATTAGACTTGGTGTAAATGCTTATGTAGGGGGCGCTATCGGTGCGGCCTTACTCGAACCTAATATTACGGGATTAGCCAGTGTTGAATCTCCACATTTTCTAGGTATTCCTTTAGTAATGTCGGATTATTCATCGAGCGTTTTTCCGATTTTCATCGCCATCTGTATATATGCTTTACTAGATAAGCAACTAAGAAAATTTATACACAAGGATTTACAATTGTTCTTGGTACCTATGTTATGTTTGATGTTAATTGTTCCTTTAACCATTTTGGTTTTCGGACCGTTTGGAGTGAATGTAGGGAACTTAATCGGAGATGCTATTGTGTTCCTCAGCAGTAAGAGTGGTATTATTACGGGTGCAATTGTGGGGATTTCCTGGACGTACCTGACCGTGCTCGGTTTGCACTGGGGACTCGTTCCGATTATTCTTGAAAACATTGCTAAGGGTGGAGATCCGATCTATGCAATGGCAGGTATGGCTATTTTCGCTCAACTTGGTGTCGCCTTAGGGATTTTCTTGAAAACAAAAGACAAAAAGTTGAAAACATTGGCAGGAAGCACCTTTTTACCTGGCGCGCTCTCAGGCGTAACTGAACCTATTATTTACGGATTGTTGACACGTTACAAACGGACTTTTATTTATGTATCCATTGCCGGTGGTCTAGGTGGAGCAATGTCGGGTCTTGCTGGTGTAAAAATGGAAGTATTCGCATTTGTGAGCGTATTAAGTCTTCCAGCATTCAATCCTTTGGCTATTCAAGCGATCATAGCTCTTGGGACGATTATATTGGCTATGGTGATTACGATGTTCTTTGGTTTTGAAGACAAAAAGAAAGTTAATGTTGTAGAAGAAACATCGAATGGTGTAGAAGAAAAGACGAATACGATTACTGAAAAGAGCGAGAATATTCTCCCACACGCTGTAAAAAGTACAACGGTTGTAAGCCCTCTTGCTGGTAACGTAATCCCTCTATCCTCAGTAGATGATGCTGCATTTGCTTCTGAAGCAATGGGGAAGGGTATGGCAATCGAACCCTCAGAAGGTAAGCTGTACTCCCCGGTAAGCGGGGTTGTATCCACCATTTTCAGAACAGGTCATTGTATTGCAGTTGTATCGGATGATGGCGTTGAAGTTCTAATCCATATCGGTATAGAAACTGTGAAGTTAAAAGGGAAATACTTTGATGTGAAAGTGGAAGAAGGAGCAACGGTTAAACAGGGGGATTTACTGATTGAATTTGATCTCGAACAAATAAAAAATGAAGGCTATCAAAGCACAACGCCGATCATTATCACCAATACAGCTAACTATAGTGACGTCATTGGCACCAAGAAAGCAGCGATCACACCGGGGGAAGATTTGATGACTGTTGTCGTTTGATTTAATGGCAGGCCATAAGAATTAACACGAAATCGATCTCTTAGTATGGATGCTGAGAGGTCGATTTTTTTTATGAAAAACATTATAAAAATATAGCTAGCTGCGCATAATGGAAAGGATTGTTAGATGCTTGTCGATTAAATAAGTCCATGGTATGATTTTTATAAATTAATAATTGTGGATTGTTACTGGTCGTGCAGGCAAAACCCGAAGTTAAGCCATTTGTTAATGGTTACTTTTGGTTTTGCCTTTTTTAATTTTTGGTACAAGGGGTTGCAGTATGCGGATCGAAAAAGTGTTAAACAACAATGTTGTTACTGTCATAGATGATCTTAATTTTGAACTGGTAGTCATGGGAAGAGGACTTGCCTTTAAGAAAAAACAAGGGGACTATTTAGAAGAAGACAAAATTGAAAAGATCTTCACTTTAAGCAATCAAAAGCTTTCTGATAAGCTAAAAACACTGCTTTCTGAGATTCCAATAGAGCATATGGAGCTTTCAGAAGAGATTATCAATTTCGCCAAGCTGCAACTAGGTAAAATGCTGGATGATAGTATCTACATCAGTCTGACCGATCATATCAGCTTTGCGTTAGAGCGATTCTCAAAAGGAATGAAGATTAAAAACGCCATGCTTTGGGAGATCAAAAAGTTCTATAAGGAAGAATATGAGGTTGGGAAAGCTGCACTTCAAATTATTCATTCAAAGTTTGGCATTATGCTTCCCGAGGATGAGGCTGGACATATTGCTCTCCATCTGGTGAATGCTGAACTGAATGAAGAGATGCCGAATATGGTCAATATTACGAAGATTATGAATGACATCTTAAATATCGTGAAGCATCATTTTAGACTAGAGTATGATGAGGAGTCACTCGCTTATTATCGGTTTATCACTCACTTGAAATTTTTTGCCCAACGTCTCATTAATGGCACTCCACCGCCGGATAATGAGAATGGCCTATTTAATTTAGTGAAGGAGCAATACAAAGAAGCTTTCGCCAGCGTTGAGAAAATAAAAATCTATATTGATAAAACATACAATCGTGAATTAACAAATGATGAAATGTTGTATCTCACCATACACATTGAAAGAATTACAAACCAAAAAATGGAGTAGCAAACATCCTAATGATCAAGGAAGCCCTTGATTTATTAGGATTTTTTTTAGAAAAAAGTCCAGCTATATTAAATTTTAACTTTGACTTTCGGTGGAATCACGTATAAGATAACTATTATGTTATCTATGATAATCATTATCAATAGAATGATAACAATTATCATAGAATATAACTTCGAGCGTTATATACAGGGGGATAAAGAGAATGCACAAAAGGTTAATTAGTTTATTTATGGTTATTGCTATCATATTGGTAGTATCAGGCTGTGGTACTAACCAAAAGAATAATTCAACATCAAACACGGGAGCAAATGACAAACCAGCTTCTGAAAACGCAAGTAGTGAATCTACAAGCGGTCCGATCGTATTAAAAGATTCTAAAGGCGAGGTTAAGCTGGATAAGCCTGCGCAAAAGGTTGTAGTTCTGGAGTGGACATTTACGGAAGATATTATTGCGCTCGGAATGCAGCCGGTGGGGAATGCCGATAACGAAAATTACAAGTTATATGTAACTTCTGAAGTGCCACTCGATGCAAGCGTAACGGATGTTGGTTCACGTGATGAGCCGGATCTAGAGACCATTGCTTCATTAAAGCCAGATTTGATTATTGCGAATACGGGCGGACACGAAGGAATTTATGATCAATTAAAAGGCATCGCTCCAACACTGATTTTCGGTCTGTATCCGGAAGAAGGACAAGGCAATCAGTATACGTTGATGGAAGATACTTTCAAAACAATTGCAGCGGCTGTAGGTAAAACCGCGGAAGGCGATAAGGTTCTTGCTGACCTGGATGCACATTATGCGGAAGCGAAGGCAAAGCTGGCTGAAGCAGGTAAAGAAGGCTTGAATTACGTGCTGACGCAAGCTTACAGCTATCAGAATGCGGCAACATTGCGTCTTTTTACAGATAACTCACTTGCTGTACAAACATTGGAACGGATTGGTTTGAAGAACGACTGGAAACCCGAAAAATTCGAAGCTTACGGATTCACTACATCAACGGTTGAAGCATTGCCGGCTGTTCAGGATACTAACCTGATGTATATCGTTCAGAAGGATGATAATATTTTCACGAAAGAGCTGAAGGATAATTCCGTGTGGAACGGCCTTAACTTTGTGAAAGAAAATCGTACCTTCGGATTGAGCAGTACTACTTGGGTGTTCGGCGGTCCGATATCCTCCAAAGTTATCGTGGATGAAGTTATAAATACATTAACGAAATGAGTGCTTTTATGAACGGGAAGAGCAGCAAAGAAGCCTCAAGTGGAATGACTTGGCGAATCATTGGAATATTTGGGGGCGGCCTTGCCGCCCTCTTTGTTCTGTCCATTCTAAGCCTAGGCTTCGGTGAAGCCAAAATCCCTGCAGCTATGGTATTGGAGGGATTGCTAAATCGTCAGGATGTGATGGAACATAATCTGCTCTGGGATATCCGGATGCCGCGTACGGTGATTGGCCTACTGGCTGGGGCCGCTCTAGCTGCGGCTGGAGCATTATTGCAAACGATAACGAAGAACCCGCTTGCTTCCTCAGATACATTGGGGATTAATGCTGGAGCTTATTTTATGGTTGTCCTAGGTATGGTTACTTTTCCAGCTTTGCAGCATGAGTTCCCATTTTTGCTTGCAGTAGCAGGGGGGCTGCTTGCTGCACTGGCTGCCTATTTGTTGAGTGGTGGTAAGGGGGCCACGCCTGTCCGATTAGCTTTATCAGGTATGATCGTGTCTATGGTTCTCGGCGCGTTTACATCGGCCCTACATATTTTTAACAAGAACGAAACGCAAAACCTATTTTTATGGGGCTCAGGCTCACTGATTCAGCTAGATTGGGACGGTGTTAAGTATGCCTGGCCTTTTGTTATTCCATTGCTAATAGCAGCTATGCTCGCAGGTAGGCATTTTGACGCGTTGGAGCTTGATGAGTCCACTGCTCGTTCACTCGGGCAACGTGTTGGATTGACACGGGGGTTAGGTCTAGGTTTATCTGTATTGTTGGCTGCGGTCGTGGTCAGCGTGGTCGGTCCGATCGGATTTGTTGGTCTGGTGGCTCCTCATCTGGTTCGGCTTAGCGGTATTCGAAAGCATCACCTGCTCATTCCTGCAAGTGCGCTGTGGGGAGCACTGCTCATTACGGCAGCGGATACGCTTGCGCGTATGGTTCGTAGCAGTGTAGGTGAGATGCCAGTTGGGGCGGTTATGGCGATTATTGGAGCACCTTGGCTCATATGGCTGGTGCTCACCAAGATGAAGAATATATCGGGTTCAGGCTCAGGTCAGTCATCTATGAATATAGGTGGAACTGCGCTTCGGATGCGCTTTGTTCCGGCGGTGATAACCATGACCGTACTGCTCGTTGCGGTTATCCTTGTGAGTTTGTCACTTGGGGGAACGAGAATACCGATTAGTGAGCTACTGAGCAGTCTTATCCACAGCGGAGATGGATCTTATTCCGTCCTGCTGAATTTACGGCTTCCGCGTACACTCGTTGCGGCTGGAGGCGGTATCGCGCTTGCCATTAGCGGTGTCTTGATTCAAAGCGCTGTCCGAAATCCGCTGGCTGACGCCTCCATTATTGGTGTGACCTCGGGTGCTGGATTGGGGGCGTTAACCGTAATGGTCGTTTTTCCGGCATTGACGGTATTAGCAGTCCCTATTGCAGCAATTGCGGGTGGTGCTTTGGCTGCAGCCTTTGTGTTTGTTATGGCATGGCGTAGAGCCTTGAATCCATCGGTCCTTATTCTGCTTGGAATTGCAGTCTCGGCAATTGCTTCTGCGGGAATACAGGTCATGATCGTCAAGGGCAGTTTATGGAGCAGCAGCTCCTTAATTTGGTTAACGGGTTCGACTTACGGACGAAGCTGGAATCAATTTAATAGCTTGTTTATCTTCCTGATTGTACTCGTTCCTTTTGCTTATTATTTGGGACGTAGATTCGATTTACTAGCATTTGGCGATGAGAGTTCAACAGGTCTGGGCTTACCCGTTCGCGGAACTCGGCTTTGGGCGATGATTATCGGTGTGATGCTTGCAGCGGGAGCTGTTGCAAGTGTAGGAACCATTGGGTTTCTCGGACTTATGGCGCCCCATGCAGTACGGATGATGATTGGGCATCACACGAGACGATCTATTGTTCTGTCAGGATTACTTGGCGGATTGATGCTCGTGATTGCGGATACGCTGGGTAGAACCATTATGGCGCCGAAAGAAATTCCATCGGGTCTTATAATAATGTTGATCGGAGCTCCGTATTTCCTGTTTTTAATGTATCGGTCGCAAGTCAGAAAGGTGTAAGGTTTTGCTATAAGAAAAAAATCAGGGTTGCCCCATCGGCCATTTTTATGGCTTATGGGGCAACCCTGATTAGTTAGAGCTTACTCGATCTAGAACTCCTCCAACTTCGGTTCATTCGATTAAGACTTTCGCTTATGCTAGCTATCGGACACAGCTGGCCTTAAATACCGCTTTATTTCGCATTTGAAGTGACAACGGACCGCAAAGCCGCTATGGGCATGAAGAGTACTCAATTTGCCCCTCTTCCAAGGGAATAACGTCGCTGGAGTCCGAAACCAAGCTCAAAAGGCTAAACTAAAATCTTGCAAATTAAATTACGTCATCTGGGTCCGTAAGCTTCAGCGAATGATGACAATTCATAGGTGCAGGCTACCACCGCCCAAAAAAACAGAGCAGCGATTCTCCCATCCCGAGGATCGCTGCTTTTTAATTGGATATTATCGATTGTGAACAATTATTTAACTATTATTCTTAATTTTGTATATTTGAGTTTGCTAGTTTATACTTGAATCTTATGTTGTATAATTTTGGGAACAGGGAGTGGGATTATGTGAGATTCTTTGACAAAAAAGGAATACAAGATGATAGCAAAACTATAAATAACTCTAGTGAATTAAGAATCAATATTTTTTTCTTTAGCACTTTTATTATTTTTTGTGTGATTATCCTTCGTCTTGCTGTCTTGCAATTTGTCGAAGGATCTACGCTAACTGAAGCCGAGGCTAATCGGGATACGAAAATAGTGCCATTATCGGCTATCCGAGGGAATATCCTCGCGGTTGAAGGTGAGGAATTGGCGTATTCTACGCCTGTTCAATCTTTATATCTCACCTTACAAAAGGAATATACCGCCACAAAAACAGATGAAACGACAAAAAAAACTACATTAACTACTGAGGCAAATTATAAATCGATGGCACTAGCTAGCAAGTTAGCAGGAGCCTTCGAAACCTATGGTGATCCTAATGATAAAAAAATAACAAAAGAAGAGATCCTTGAGTCTATGGATTTATATTCTAAAAAGTCTTCTGGTTATGTGGCAAGAAGAATTAAATCAGGCTTATCCAAGAAAGAAATCGCTTATTTTTTGGAGCACAAAAACGAATATCCCAATCTTGAGGTGTTAGAGGAGAGTTCTAGGCATTATGATACCGATACGGTGGCTGTACAAGCTGTTGGCTATGTGAAATTTTTTAAATCTTCTACTAGTTTAGATTTTTATAAGGATGTATTTCAGGCAATGAAAAATAATCAGAATCCTGGACTTAACTATAAAGAGGATGAGCTCGTAGGCTTTGATGGCTTGGAGCTGCAATACCAGAAGGAGCTTCGGGGACAGAATGGTTATAAGGAAGTCTCAGTAGATCCGCAGAACATGGCGGAGAAAATCGTCAGTATTGAACCGCCGGTTAAAGGGAGCAATATCTGGACTACGATAAATAAAAAAATTCAGATGAAGACTGAAGAGACTATTAAAGATCAGATTCAGTGGTTGCATTCGCACACAGTACAGGGAGAAACACATCCCGATGCTTTAACAGGTTACGCTGTAGCCATGGAGGTCGATACAGGCAATATTATTACGATGGCGAGTATGCCTGACTATGATACCAATTATTGGGCTACGGGTTCGATATTACCGGAGAAGTACGAACAAATCGAAAAGCATTACCAAAACGGAACGATTACTCCCTTTTCATCAGGAAGATCAGGGCATAATTTCGAGTCCACGGTACTGCTCGGCTCGACAATAAAACCATTAAGTGTACTGATTGGATTAAAAGAGGGATTTATAAATACATCTTCTACTTATCAAGATAAAGGAATCACCTCGTTTGGTAGAGAGGGACATGAGACCTTTGTAAGGAATTCATCGAATCATGTATACAACTCTTTGTATCCTCGCACGGCAATTGAAAAATCTTCAAACGTATATATGGTTGATATGATCGGGAAAAAATTGTACGACAAATACAAGTCTAAGGGTATTGATGTATGGGACACATATATGAAAGAATTCGGCCTTGGTGTTCCAACAGGTATAGGTTTACCTAGAGAATACTTGGGCGATTTGAATTATAAGGTTGAAGCGAAAGCTGGATCAGTTCAGTCTGCGCTTGTATATGCTTCTTTTGGACAGCAAGGGCGTTACACAGTTCTTCAGCTGGCGCAATATACAGCTACTTTAGCCAATGAAGGGCAACGAATCAAACCGCAGTTGGTAAGTAAAATCACTGATTCAAATGGGAAGGTTATCAAAGCGTTCAAACGGGAAGTGCTTGATGAAGTGACCCATTTCGATAAATCCTTTTGGCGGGAAATCAAGAAAGGGATGAACAGTGACGTTAAAAGTGCCTTCGGTGATTTCCCCTATGATTTTGCTCGTAAAACAGGGACTTCACAACAAACGGATGATAAAAAAATTAACCGGGATAACGGAGTGTTCATAGCCTTTGCACCACGTGATAATCCAAAACTTGCTGTGGCTGTAGTCATTCCTGAAGGTGGGTTCGGATCAAATAGCGCCGCACCTGTAGCTAGAAAAATTTTTGATGCTTATGATTGGGAGTATGGATTAGATGGAATTCCGAAAAAAAATATTGTTGAAAATATGAACGATTAATCGAAAGGAGAGAGCACACCGCTCTTTCCTTTTTCTTTTTCCAAGAGGGTTGTGGAGGATGGAGGGGTAGAATCTAGATTATTTTTTTGTAACCAATAAATCATGAAACTTTTATATAATTAGAAGCGTCAAATGAGTAGGTAAAAAATGTATTCGTCATTCCAGGAGGGTGGATCTGTGAAGAAGTTATGGATTTCAATTTTAGTAGTTTTAGTAGTCATTCCGATGATGTTTCAATCCTCTGTGAAGGCTGCTACTCCGATCAGTATTATTATTGACGGGGTTCGATTGTCTACAGATCAAGCACCGGTGATGGTGAATGGGCGGACGATGGTACCGCTGCGGGCTATTTTTGAAGCCTTTAATGCCACCATCAAGTGGAATCAAAAAGCACAAACTGTAACGGCAACTAAAGATGATACAACGATTATGTTAAAGATTGGCGCAAAGACAGCCACAATTAACAATAAAGCTGTAACTCTAGATGTGCCTGGTTTGAATCTGAAGGGGAGAACAATGGTCCCAACAAGGTTCGTCAGTGAAGCACTGGGTCATAAAGTGGGATGGAACCCCAAGACGCAAGTTGTAACCATAACGACTTCATCCTCGAACGTTGGAAATGCAGGCCCCGTATCCAACGTAGTAGCGCAGGATGTGAGTGATTTCGGTGATGGTCGTGATCTTCAGGTTAGTTTCACTCGAGCGGCAAATGAGTCACTAGTGGATCATTACCGTGTTCTGATTGTAAAATCAGGGAATATTCTCAACTTGTCGTCCGCACAAACGATAGCCTCTTACAATTATTCTACTGTATTACCAACAGGTACTAATCCTTCGATTAAATTGACCTCTGCTTCGAGGACTGTTGATGGTGAATTAATTATGAGTAATCAAGCGTATGTGGCTTATGTCTTAACGGTTGGCAAAGGAAGTAATACCAGTACACTTTCTAGTGGGTCCTCCACTATGACACTAGTGAATAAGACTGTCGCAGTAATCAACAATGTACAAGTAAATGATATAAGTGATTTTGGGGATGGAAGAGATTTATCGGTTAGCTTCAATAAGCTGTCAGATGAGTCGAAGATAAGTTCTTATCGGATATTCGTTGTCAAAGCTACTAATTATTCGAATTTTAATTTAGCGGCAGCAAATAATGTGTCCAGTGCTAATTACACGCTAGTCAGCAAGACGGGTAATAATATCACCCAAATTTTATCTTCAGGAGCCAGAGATGTGGACGGAGCTCTTGTTAAAACAGGCGTGAGCTACAGAGTGTTTGTCGTGGCGATTGATAGCAGTAATGCAGCAAATAATGTGTTGTCTTCTGTTTCATCTGCAATAACGCTGTCCAACATAGGGGTCTCTAACTTAAGTGTTAGCGACGTTAACAACTATAATGATGGCCGAGATTTGAGGGTGTCATTTACTCATGCGACGGACGAAACCTATATCAGCCAGTACCGAATCATGGTAGTTCCGACGTCATATTACAGCAGCTTTAGTGTAGCCGAAGCTAATAATGTATCAAGTAGCTACTATACAGCGGTGAGTACAACTGGTACTACAACCAATCAAGTATTGAGCTCGTCAACCAAAGATGTACGTGGAGCTTTGATAAAGAATGGAGTCAACTATAAAGTATATATCTTATCTATTGGAAGCGGCAGTAATACAGGAGGCAATGTGCTTTCGTCTCCTTCATCGGTCATTACGTTGTTGAATGATTCCAGTGTGAGTATCGTCTCAAACTTGAGTGTCAGCGACGTTAACGACTATGGTGATGGCCGAGATCTGAGAGTGTCATTCACTCATTCGACGGACGAAACCTATATTAGCCAGTACCGAATTATGGTAGTACCTACATCCTATTACAGTAGCTTTAGTTTAGCCGAAGCCAATAATGTATCAAGTAGCAATTATACATCGGTGAGCACATCCGGGTCTTCTACCAGTCAAGTATTAAATTCTTCAACTAGAGACGTTCTCGGAGCTTTGATAAAGAATGGAACTAGCTATAGAGTGTATGTGTTATCCATCGGAAGCGGGATTTATTGGGATTCGAATGTGCTCTCTTCCGCTTCATCGGTCATTACATTGTTGAATGATGCTAGCGTAAAAGCTGTTACAAACTTGAGTGTTAGCGATGTTAATGACTATGGCGATGGCCGAGATTTGAAGGTGTCGTTTAGCCATGCCACAGATGAAACGTACATTAACCAATACCGAATTATGGTGGTACCTACGTCATATTACAGCAGCTTTAGCCTATCCGAAGCGAATAATGTATCCAGTTCTAACTACACTTCGGTAAGTACATCAGGCAACAGTACCAGTCAAGTATTAGAATCCTCAGCCAGAGACGTACGTGGCAATTTGATAAAGGCTGGAACCAGCTATAAAGTGTATGTGTTATCTAGCGGTAGTGGGAATTATGCCGGTCCAAATGCTTTGTCCTGGGAGTCATCGGTCATTACGTTGTCTACGACTAAGAGCCCAGTGATCTCTGTAACTAATGTAACGTATAAAGAGGATAACGGTAGAATCCTGATCAGTTTCGTCAAATCAGCTAATGAGTCCAACATTTCAGAATACCGAGTGTTGGTGGTTCCTTCCAAACAAGGTTTTGGTTCTGCGGATGCTATTGAGGTGAAGTCCTCGTATTACACGTCTGTAACCCCTAACGGGACGAATCCTTCAATATTCACTGCGACAAGGGATGTTAACGGCGATTCAATTGTTAAAGGTGTCAAATATAAAGTGTATGTTCTTGCTGTAGCCAATAATAGTGGTGTACAGAATGGTGGTCTTTCAAATTCAACAGAAGAGTTTGAAATATAACCGAAATTAAGTTATTGTAAACATTTCAAGTTGACACCCTGTGTGATTTATCATATTATAATTCGTATTGTTATAAGTAAATAAACCAAACTCTATCCAGTGGATGGAGTGGCGGAATTTTGTCAAAGATGTATTCTTTGGTTTCAGTCGCCCCTTGTCATTTCGATGACAAGGGGCTTTATTATGTGATTTGGACGGTTCAATAGGACGGTTCAACAGAAAGGAAAGAAGATTACGATGAATATGAAGTTACTCAAATATGCTTTACTAGTATTTATAGGAGCATGTAGTTATGGATCGCTGTCTACGATCGTCAAGCTTGGAATGAACGATGGATTTAGAATGCAGCAACTGGTCGGGTCGCAATACTTTTTTGGATGGTGCATGTTGCTCTTGTTAGTTGTATTATTTTCCCGGAAAAAACTCGGATTAAAGGTAGGTGCTTCGTTATTAGGCGCGGGGATTACCATTAGTATGACGGGTATTTTCTATGGGTTTGCCGTTGAACAATTACCTGCTTCGATTGCGATCGTTCTCTTATTCCAATTTACTTGGATTGGTGTGATTCTGGAGGCTGTTGTAGATAGAAAATGGCCTAGTCGAGAGAAAATAAGTTCAATGGTTATCCTTCTGATAGGAACCATATTAGCTGGGGGGATTCTAGAACCTAGTGTAGGCGAAATGACTACGAGTGGTATTGTTTTCGGTTTGATGTCTGCGGTGTCGTTTGCCTTTTATATTTTTGTTAGTGGAAGAGTGGCTACTCAGGTACCTGCTGTGAATAAAAGCTTGTATATGACTACAAGTGCAATGATTATTATTATGGTTGTTTTTTCCCCTTCCTTTATTTATGACGGAGCACTTACAGATGGACTTTGGAAGTATGGTCTTCCTTTAGGGTTGCTTGGTATAGTTATTCCTGTGCTTTTCTTTTCTATTGGTGTTCCGAAACTGGGATCAGGTCTGGGAACGATTCTTGGTGCGGCGGAGTTGCCGGCAGCTGTAGTAGCCTCCGTGTTAGTCCTGCAAGAAGAAGTGTCTTTGCTTCGGTGGGTTGGAATTTTCGTTGTTCTGATCGGAATCGCGGCACCTCAAATCATACCGATGGGAACAGGGAAAAAGTCACCCAAACCATCCTCCAAACCATCACTCCGTAAGGTAGAACTTTAAACTGTATACTAACATCGATGGTATGATCAGGTCCTTATAGGATGAGATCATCAATCGGTGTTTTTTTTTGAGAAAAAAGATTGGTGTTAATTTTTCTGGTATAGCGAATCATTGTCTATTATATAGTGGTGCTATTCTATTTAATGGAGATGACCACTGATGAACAGAAATGACTATGACTATTTTAAGTCTTTGCACGATCAAAAAAATCCGCTAATGCTATATAACTGCTGGGATATAGCTTCGGCTAAAGCGATAGAAAAAGCCGGTTCAAAAGCTATAGCCACAAGCAGCTTCGCTATGGCGGATGCATGGGGGTATTCGGATGGTGAACAGCTCTCATTTGAGCAGCTACTGTGGGCTCTTTCTAGAATAGCAGAACATGTATCTGTGCCATTGACGGTAGATATTGAAGGTGGGTATGCTGTAAATGAAGAGTCCTTAGCCAATAACATAGAACAATTATTCCAATTAGATATATGTGGGATCAATTTCGAAGATCAAAAGGTGAATCATCCGAATGATGAATTATGGGCAATCGAGGAACAAAGTCATCGTATTCGAACTATACAGCAAGTGGCAGCCAAACTTCAGAAGAGCGTGTTTATTAACGCCAGAACCGATCTGTTTTTCAAAAATGGGGAGCATTCTTTGGATTTAGTGAATGAAGCAATTGAGCGTACCTGTGCTTACGCTGCTGCTGGAGCGGATGGAATTTTTATACCGGGACTCACCGATCGAAACTTGATTGAATATTTTGTGCAGCAGTCACCACTGCCTGTAAATGTTATGGTAATGGATGGTATGATTTCAAATGTTGAATTGCAAGAGCTTGGCGTAAAAAGAATTAGCTATGGTCCGTATAGTTACTTTCAAGCACAGCATAATCTTCAAGAAGATGCTCGGGCCATTCTGCAGCTACCTGCACATTATTCAGAAATGAGCTAACAACACTATGATCACTAATAAACAGCAAATCGATAAATATTATGAGATGTTAGTCGAAAAAAACTCCAATTATGAAGGTGTATTTTTTGTCGGCGTAAAAACAACAGGTATTATGTGCAGGCCAACTTGCCCCGCTAAAAAGCCTTATAAAGAAAATTGCGAGTTTTTTGCAACAGCCAAAGAAGCTTTGTTAGCGTCATATAGACCTTGTAAAAGATGCCAGCCTTTGTCTAATCCCACGAAAATGTCCTTAGAAGTAAAGCTTCTTGTCGAAGCTATTGAGCATAATCCGGAAAGAAAATGGACCGATAAAGATTTTGATGAGCTGTCGATAAGTGCAAATACAGCACGCCGGCAATTTAAGAAGCAATTTGGGATGACCTTTATTGAATATGCACGTTCCAGACGTTTAGGGCTGGCATTCAAACATATCAGGAATGGGGATTCTATCATAAACGTACAACTGGACAGCGGGTATGATTCGAGTAATGGGTTTAGGGATGCTTTTTCAAGAACGATGGGAACGGTCCCGAATCACTCTAAGCAGATTAAAGTACTGTACTGTACCTGGATAGAAACGATATTAGGGTCTATGCTTGCGATCTCAGATGAAGAGTGCCTTTTACTGCTGGAATTTGTGGATCGAAAGGGACTTGAGAACGAAATTAAGAAATTACGTACTCGCTTGAATGCAACTATTTTGCCTGAAAAAGTACCGGTGCTAGAGCAAATTGAAGAGGAATTAACTCTTTATTTCGTAGGGGGACTTACGGAGTTTAAATCACCGATTCGTTATTTAGGCTCTGATTTTCAGCAAAAGGTATGGAATGAACTTCGAAGAATTCCTGTAGGCCAGACGGTCTCTTACAAGGAGCTTGCAGAGAATATAAACAACCCTTCGGCTTGTCGAGCTGTAGCCAGAGCTAATGGAGCGAATCAATTATCGATCTTGGTTCCGTGTCATCGCGTGATCAATAGTAATGGTGAATTAGGGGGTTACGGCGGCGGCATTGCAAGAAAAGAATGGTTAATCAATCACGAGAACAACCTTAGTTCGAAGGTAGCTTATTAACTAAAAACATACTGAACTCGATGTGTCTGAAAGTCTGGATACGTCGTTTTTTTATGCTTTTACCAGATTTAAAAGTACTGTTTTAAGCAAAAGAAGGAAAAATTATGAATTCACAACAATATCCAATTGTGTTAGCATAATATATATTTTCATAAGAAAGTGCAGCCTTATCTTAAGAGATTGGAGCGAGCATCATGCTGAAGGTTCTGATCGTGGATGATGAGCCCTGGGTACTTGAAGGGCTGAGAACGATGATTGACTGGGAAAAATACGGCTTTGAAGTGTGCGCGGAAGCCCATAATGGCTCAGAAGCTATGAGACTTATACAGGAATATAAACCGGAATTGGTTCTAACTGACATTAATATGCCGGTTATTAATGGTCTCGAGCTTATCACACAGTTGAATGAATTGATGCCAAAGCCTCCGAAATTTGTGGTATTGACCGGGTATGACGATTTTAAACTTGCGCGTACGGCATTGCAGCAACGAGTGAATGACTATTTATTAAAACCTATTGATGATGAAGAAATAGAGTCCTTATTAAGCAGGATTACGCCTATGATCCAAAATGAAATCGCTTCCAATGAGGAGCTTGATAAGAAGCAATTCTTTGTCGTAAATAATATCGTCAACCGCCTAATACAAGGCGAGTATAACGAAAATTTAGAGCTTCTAACCCAGAGCACGTTGAAGCTTCAAGCGAATGCAGAGTTAATGTGTATTCTTATCGAACCAGCCATGTCTATCAATCCATTGCATCCACGGATCGTCGACTATTTTCCCAAGGAATGTATCCGTTTCTTTCAGGATCGATCGGGAAGAACAGGGATCATTCTTGAGTCTGCTTTCATTGGGAATGAGAGTCTGGACGCTATCGTCAACCAGATTCGTTCGGATATCGCTGAACAATTATATGAACCGGTACTCCTAGCGATTAGCACTAGAATGGTAGGCATATGTTCGATTCGAGAAATCTATTTGCAAGCACTTGATGTATGGAAACGAAAGACACATCAGCAGAAGAGGGGGATTTTTTATTATAGCGAGCTTAGGATTCTAAAGAAGAAGGAACACCATGAAGATCACTTCAAACAGCTGATGGATAAGGTCCTGGCAAATGATTTAGAACAGATACAACCTTGTGTAAAAGAAGCGTTCGCCTCTTTCGTAGAGAATCTGTTGACGATTGAGGTCGTGCAAGCCCAGGTGGCTCATTTAGAGCTTACGATCTGTACACTGATAGCCCAAATGAATGGTATCCCGGATACGATGATGATAAAGCTTCAGCAAGAGTATGGAAATCTAGGTGAACTAAATGATTATTTTGTATTAAGCCGTTATGTTCAAAGTCTGTGTATGCTGGCGACGGTCTATCTATCTGAATTAGAGCAGCAGAATGAACAAAATACGATTTACAAGGTGATTCAGTATGTGGATTGTGAATTTCGGAATAAATTGAAGCTTCAGGATTTAGCACGGCAATTTCATATCAATTCTACCTATTTGGGACAGCTATTCAGGAAACAAACGGGTCAGGGCTTTAGTGAATATTTAAATGCCAAAAGGATTGAGGAAGCCAAAAGTCTGCTTAAGCGAACGCAGCTGAAAATATCGGATATTGCGGTGCAGGTGGGATTCTCAAACACAGACTATTTTATTGATAAGTTCAAGCTGATTGTAGGGGTAGTCCCATCGGTTTATAAAAATGAAAATAAAAACTAATAGCTCTAGGGGAAGCAAGGTGTTTCGTATGGAGAGAAAAAAATTCAGATTTAGAAAAGTAGTGAATGACATTCCACTGAACTACAAATTTTCCCTCATTTACGTTATAGGCGTTCTACTCCCTATTATTATTATTAACCTTGTTTTTTTGGATCGGATTTCCGATTTGATCAAATCCAGAGAACAGCAAAACTTAGAAATCTCTTTAGAGAGGGCCAGAAAGGATATTCAAGATTTCATTGAGGGTGGAGTAGCAGTTAGTTATACGCTGTCCTCGGATAAGAATCTGTATGAATTGCTAGAGCGGAGGTATGGGAACTTGATTGAATTTTATGACACCTTCGACGAACAGCTTCGAGATCGGATGAACAGTTATATGCCAGTTAACAATCAACTTGAACGAATTACTGTATTTACGAATAATGACTCCATTGTTTCCGGTAGTAACTATCAGGTCATCACGGACAAGGTAAGGGAGAGTGAGTGGTATAAGCAGTTCAGTGCTGCGAATAAACATATGTTTCTTGCTGCTTATCAAATGAGCGCAGCGCCTAATGTGGCTTCTAATGCCCCGTATTTAAGTGTAATTGAGCGAATGGATGTATACAGCTCACTGAATACCTATGAAAAGCTGCTTAGAATTGACCTGGATCTCAGTAAAATATATGACATTATAATTAGAGAAAAGGATTATTTGAGTCTTTACCTGGTTAACGGGCAGGATGAAATCATTATGTCTGCTCAGAGCGGGTATCAGAGGGGTACGAAGGATCCTTATCCTGTGTTCGAGCTTCAGGATGATGAGCACAAGGAAGACATACATATTGTACCCGTTGGCGGGGCTAGTTATATAAAAAGCTGGCGAATTATAGGGGTTACGCAAGGGGAGCGTATTGCTCAGGCGATTATGGAGATTCGAATTTATGCGGGTATTTTGGCGTCCATTGTCACCTTGCTCACAACCGCCTTTTTATATGTGATGTTAAGATCGTACAATTATCGGGTGAAACGGTTGTCTAGGCATATGCAGAAAGTAACGAATGAGAAATTCGATCTTATTCAAATCGATGAAGGACAAGATGAGATTGGTGACTTGATTCACAACTTTAATAGAATGACCACTAAAATTAATTCTCTAATTAACGATGTATACAAACTAGAGATTCAAAAGAATAACCTGGAGATGGAAAGAGTAAGGGCTGAACTGAATTTTTTGCAAAGTCAGATGAATCCCCATTTTCTCTTCAATACTTTAAATGCCATTTTAGTGGTCTGTACCAAAAATAATTATTCGGACGTTACAGACATCATTAAGAGTTTATCCAAGTTGCTCAGAAGACTACTTAGCTGGAAAGAAGATCTCGTTACATTGGAAGAAGAAATGACGTTCATTGAGATGTATCTGAAAATAGAAAAATTCCGGTTCAGAGATAAATTTGACTATCAATTTGAGATCGATGAGCAGTCGCTGCAATATAAAATTCCAAAGCTAAGCATGCAGCCGTTAGTAGAAAATTCCTGTAAGCATGGTCTGCAGGCCATAGAAGGACTCGGTATCATTAAAGTAAAGACGGAAATCGAGGATGGTCGTTTGCAAGTTACGATTTCAGATAACGGCAAAGGGATCGAACCAAGCCAGCTTAAAGAAATTTTATTTAATGTTCAAAATGAAGAAGCCTCCTCAGGAACGAATATCGGAATCCGCAACGTGTATCGCAGACTGGAACTATATTATGAAGATCAGGTTCGCTTTGAAATCAGCAGTGTCCCGAATGAAGGGACTGTTGTCACGTTTGGCATTCCGCTAAAGCTCCTGGAACGAAAAAATAGCTAGAAGGTGAGGGAGCCTATGAAATACAAAGTATTGTTGATCGATGATGAGCCTAGTGCTCTTGAGGGGATGCAGCTATGGATAGACTGGCAGGCGCTTGGCTTTGAAGTATGTGGAACCTCCAGTAATGGCAAAGAGGGCTTACAGTTAATAAAGCAGCTACTGCCGGATCTTGTCATTACAGATGTAAATATGCCGCTAATGAATGGTCTGGAAATGGTTTCCGCCTGGCAGCAAGAGGAGACTAAACCGATTAAGTTTGCCATACTAAGCGGTTATAGTGAGTTTGAATATGCTAAGACAGCTATACGTTATGGCATTAACCATTATCTGATGAAACCGCTTTTCGAAGAAGAGGCGTCAGAAGAATTGAAGGAGATATATCGGGAATTAGAACAGGAAACTCAGAAGAGAAGCTTAAATCAAATGGCAAACTCAGAGGAAGTTGTCTCTCTTCTTAAGAGCATTCTGAATGAGAAGGCAGAAGATAAGTCAGACTTTACAGTACTTACACGTCTATCGGAAGGCAAAAGCCTTTGGAATATTTGTTTACTACAGACAGACCCGACGATGTATACGGAAATCAGAGAGAAAGCAGTAGCTCTCCTAACGAATACGGAATCGATGTTTCTGATCGATCTGGAGGCTTTTTGCTTTGGAATCGTATACGGCTATCCTTCGGAGTCTGATGAGGGTGCCGCAATATATCCTGCAGTAGCTCCCTTGCTGAATGAACACCCTAAGCAAGCCATGTATATTGCAGTAGGGGATAGCGAGGGCTCTTTGCTTCAAATTGCGAATAGCTACCGAACGGCGAAAGAAGCGTTAATGTATTATTTTTATAATTCGGATCATTCAGGATTCTTGACCTATCAGGGAACCAAAGATAGTCCCTTCAGCTATCACTATGATCAAATTCAACTGATGGATGACTTAATGAGACCCATTAACACACTGGACATAAAAGGCTTTAAACAAGCTGTGGGCTTGGCCTCTCGCAGTTTTCGTGAGATGCGCATCGCTCCAGAGGTTGTGAAGAAGATCGTTATTCATATTATGTATAAGATCGTTGAGTTTACTTCGAAAGCTAGTGAAGTTCAGGTATCCTCCTTGTTAACCCAAATAACAATCCCCGAAATGCGGGACTCGATGATGAAGTTGAACGATTTAATGCGTAATCTTTTATCATGTGGTGAGGCGAGTATTGATATTCTTCTAAAAGAACAAATCCAAAAATCACAGGGGATTGTACAGGAAATCAACAACTATATTGAAGCGCATTATCACGAAAATCTTACAATTAAAAAGCTGTCGGAGGTATTCTTCCTGCATCCAGTGTATCTGGGACAATTATTGATCAAGAAGAATGGCATTCATTTTAATGAGCAACTGCATGACCTCCGGATTAAGGAATCTGCGCGTTTACTTCAACACAATAAGCTGAAAAACTGTGAGATCGCCGAGAAAGTAGGGTATTCCAATTATAGTCAGTTTCTCAAACAATTTGAAAAGAAGATGAAGATGAGCCCTAATGAATTTAAACATACGAATACCTAAACTTTTTGGGGGTACACCTTTAGTTCTGGTGTATTATCAATGGCATCATCACCTCTATAATTTAACTTGTAAGGGCTTACAATATGGTTACACCAACAAAATATGGAGGTGCTTTATGGGGGGCAAGTCAATATCAAAGTTCAAACTTAGTCTGATTGCTGTGTTATCCCTAAGTTTTGCTCTAGCAGGGTGCGGTGGAAATAACAGCGGTAATACTGCTAAGGGGGAAAACAAACCGGCAGAAACAACAGCTGCAACTGCAGCTGGAACCGATGACAAGAAGATAGAGCCTTTTGAAGTTAGTATCTTTCTTGGAGAAGCAGGTCAGCAACCCACACCAGATAACAAAATTTACAAGATGATCAAAGAAAAAACAGGCGCATCATTCAACTTTGAATTCTTGGCTGGAGACCTTAAACAGAAGCTTGGCGTTATGATTGCCGGTTCGGATTATCCAGATCTGATGAGTTCCAATACCCAACTGACGGCAGCAGGTGCATTTATTCCTCTCGAGGACTTGATTGAAGAACACGCTCCGAATTTGAAAGCGCATTACGCAGCTTACTGGAACATGATGAAGGATCCCAATGATGGACACATTTATACACTTCCAAACTATGGTGCGTATAACGGTGAGATGAATACAACCTATTACTCTGGCCCAGCTTTCTGGATTCAGAAAGCCGTACTTAAAGATGCCGGTTATCCAACCGTTAAAACTTTGGACGAGTATTTCGATCTTATCGTGAAATATAAAGAGAAAAATCCAACCATTGATGGTCAACCAACAATTGGGTTTGAGATTCATAACAAAGACTGGAGAAACTGGGGATTGTTTAACGCTCCTCAGCATCTGATCGGGCATCCTAATGATGGCGGAGTAGTAGTTAAGGATAACGTAGCAGAAATCTTTGCGGATAAAGACTATGCTAAGCAGTACTATAAAAAGCTTAATGATATGAATGCATTGGGTATTATTGACAAAGAAGCGTTTGTAATGGATTATGACCAATATTTAGCTAAATTGTCCAGCGGATCCGTACTGGGAATGTTTGATCAGCACTGGAACTTTGGTAAAGCAGAAGATTCACTCAAGACACAAGGGAAAGATATGAGCACTTATGTAGGTCTGCCTCTTGTATATGATACTAACACCAAGGATTATTATCTGGATCGCCCTGCTCTTAACTTAAATAATGGATTCGGGATCACTGTCAATGCTAAGGATCCAGTGAGAATCCTTAAACTTATGGACACATTAATTCAAGAAGATTGGCAAAAAATTCTTACTTGGGGGATTGAAGGCGAAGATTATCAAGTGGTAGACGGTCGCTTTATAAGAACCCAAGAACAACGGGACAACGCAGTTGATGCAACATGGAAGCTAAGTAACAAAGCAGAAGCTTGGTATGCTACTGCTCCGAAAATGCAAGGGTACTTTGCAGACGGTAACTCAACGGATGCGGCAGCCCAACCAGAAGAATATAAAGCAGGGTTGGAAGCGTATGACAAGGAAGTCCTTGACGCATATGGATTCAACAGTTATGTAGATTTCTTCAGTAAGCCTGGACCGAACCCAGTGGCTTATCCAGCTTGGTCGATAGATCTTGTTGAAAATTCTCCAGCAAAAATTGCCGATACGAAGATGGGAGAAGTTAAAACCAAGTACCTGCCAAAAGCAATCTTGGCTAGCCCTTCCGATTTCGATAAAGTTTGGACTGAATTTGTTGGAGAACTTCATAAAGCGGATATTAAAGCTTACGAAGACAGAATCAATGAACAGCTTAAATGGAGATTTGATACTTGGAGTGTTAAATAGTTAGAGCTTGCTTAAAAATCAGAAAGTGGTGGCTTATTAGCCAACCACTTTCTGAAATATATGGATGATGTGGGGAGAAAATATATGGATGAGATTTTAACGGGAAAAAAAGTTAACCGGCATCCTAAAAGAAAAAAGAAGCAACCGATTACTATGACCTTGATTAAGAATCAGAAACAGCTGATTTGGATGTCAGTTCCATTGCTGCTGTATATTGTACTATTTGCGTACGTACCTGTTTGGGGATGGACAATGGCTTTTCAGGATTATAAACCAGCTAAGGCATTTGGCGAACAGACATGGGTCGGCTTGAAACACTTCAAGTTTCTATTTACGGATGATACCTTTTTAAGGGTACTACGAAACACACTGGCTATGGGATTAATTAATTTCTTTCTAGGATTTATAACCGCGATAACATTGGCCTTACTTCTTAATGAAATCAAAAATGTATTTTGGAAAAGAACCGTGCAGACCATATCCTACCTACCTCACTTTCTTTCCTGGATTATTGTAACAGGGATTGTAGGTGTCTCCCTCTCGGTTAACGACGGGATTATCAACATCGTGCTCATGAAATTACATCTTATCGATTCACCAATCCTTTGGTTGAGTGAAGGGAAGTATTTCTGGGGTATTGTGGGTGCTTCAACTGTCTGGAAAGAGGTTGGATGGAGTACAATCATCTATTTGGCTGCTATGGCTTCTATAGATCCAGCTTTATATGAGGCTGCTGAGATTGATGGGGCTAACCGGTACAAAAAAATGTTCAATGTAACATTGCCGGGAATTAAACCAACCATTGTAATCCTGATGATAATGTCCATAGGACATGTATTGGATGTCGGATTTGAGGTTCCGTACTTGTTAGGGAACGGGCTTACTGTAGACTGGTCGGATACGATTGATATATTTGTATTGAAATACGGGATTGGGCAAGGGAATTACTCCTTAGCCACTGCGGGAGGCATATTTAAAACAGTCGTAAGTGTAACGTTACTGCTTTTAGCTAACTGGACGTCGAAGCGGCTAGGGGAAGAGAGGCTGTTATAATCATGGAAAAAACTCAATTAATACCTCAGAAATCTCCAAAAAGTAATAGTAGAAAACGTATGAGAATTATAGGGATCGAACCAGTAGTGTTCGGTACCTTCAATACTATCTTTATGATATGTCTAGTCATTGTTACCTTGTATCCATTCTTGAATACTATAGCAGTTTCCTTAAATGAGGGAAATGATACCATCCGCGGCGGCATTTATCTATTGCCTAGGGAGTGGACTATACAGAACTACAAAGCTGTTTTTGCCTCTGGTACAATTATTCCTGCTTTTTGGATTTCGGTAGCACGAACAGTGATATCTACGATCCTGAATCTATTTTTAACCACAATGCTTGCTTATACTTTAAGCCGGAAAGAATATGTTTTCCGCAAGCAGATTACCTTTGTTTTCGTCCTAACCATGTATTTTAATGCGGGTCTGATTCCAAATTATTTCCTAATTAAGGATCTTCATTTGCTTAATACATTTTGGGTATATGTAATACCGACTATGATAAGTGCATTTAATATGATCGTCATCCGTACTTATATTGGTAGCATACATGAAAGTCTTATGGAATCCGCGAGAATCGACGGTGCCGGGGAATTCAAGATTTTCATGAAAGTAGTCTTCCCTTTATGCAAACCTGTTCTTGCTACCATTGCCCTTTTTGTCGCGGTAGGTGCATGGAACTCATGGTTTGATGCTTTTATCTACACCTCTTCCCGCCAGCACTTGAGTACATTGCAGTATGAATTAATGAAACTAATACAATCTAGTATGAATGCGAACAGTAGCGCAAGTGTAGCTAACGGGGCAGGGGTAACTGCGGAGTCAGCGGGGTCAATGGTAACTCCAAAGTCCATTCGTGCAGCCGTTACTATCGTTGCTTCGGTTCCGATTTTGCTAGTCTATCCATTTATGCAAAAATACTTTGTAGTTGGAATGAACGTGGGAAGCGTGAAGGAATAAGCAGCTTGCAATCACTATTAAGGAATAGGAAGGTTGTTTGTTAAATTATGACCCAATCTCCAATCACATACACGAACCCAATACTTCCAGGCTTCTATCCCGATCCAAGCATCACACGGGCAGGGGATGACTACTATTTGGTTTGTAGCTCCTTTGAATATTTTCCTGGGGTACCTATCTTTCACAGCCAGGACTTAATTCATTGGACACAAATTGGTCATGTGCTCAATCGTGTAAGTCAGCTAGATACACGTAAGAGTAAAAGCTCTGGAGGTATATTTGCACCAACGATCCGATATCATGAAGGAACGTTTTACATGATAACGACCGAAATACACGGGAAGGGAAATTTCTATGTTACGGCTACGGACCCAGCGGGTCCGTGGTCAGATCCAATCATTATTCCTTATGGAGGCATTGACCCTTCTCTAATGTTTGATGAGGATGGAAAGGTATATGTAACTACCCAGCAGGGGGCAGACTATGACTCCCACGCCATTCAATATGAGATTGATATTGCTACGGGCGCAGCTTTATCAGAACCAGTTGTCATCTGGACTGGTGATGGTGGACCTTGGACGGAAGGACCACACCTGTACAAAATAAATGGAATGTACTATATCATGTCTGCTTCAGGCGGTACGGCGAAGGAACATCGTGAGATCATTGGTCGAAGCTCCTCGCCGTATGGGCCATTCGAGCGGTTACCTCATCCAATATTAACACATAGCGGTACCGACAATCCTATTCAGTATTTAGGACATGCTGATTTGATCGAAGATTGTAACGGGGATTGGTGGGCCGTATTCCTTGGAGTACGACTAGTAGGTTCTAAATATACAGTGCTAGGAAGAGAGACCTTCCTTGCCCCTGTAGCGTGGAATGAAGACGGATGGCCGATGATTGATAATAACGAAGATATCGTAGGACTGGATATGAAGGTTCCGCGTGTACCGGGTCAATCACCAAAGCCTGCACTAAGCGGAAGGTATGACTTTGAAGACGATGTATTACCATTCGCAATGACCTTTCTTCGTAATCCCGCTGAGGCAAGCTGGTCTCTAAATGAACGCCCGGGATGGTTATCTCTTCGGGGTCAATCTAAGGGGCTCAGTGATATAGGACAGGTGGCCTTTATAGGAAGAAGACAGCAGCATACTTCAGCAGAATGGAGTACATTACTGGATTTTAACCCTACCGTGGACGGTGAAGAGGCTGGACTCTGTGCCAGATTGGACGAGGATGCACATTATGAGATTGCTCTATCGCAAAGAAATGGACAAAGAGTGATTGTAGCTTGTTTAACCGTTGATGGAATAACACAGGTGGCGGCAGAGGTTCCAACGACAGCTGGACGTCTGTATTTGAAAATTCGAGCGGAGCTAACCGAATATACCTTATTGTACGCTTTGGATGGGCAGGAGTGGATTGAGCTATCTACAGCGGCAGCGTATCCATTATCTCCTCAAGCTGTAAAAGGGAACGGTTTTACGGGTGTCCTTATCGGCCTATATACGACAGGTCGTGGCAAAGTGGCTGAGATACCTGCCTACTTTGATTGGTTCGATTATCGTTCATAATGTTTCGAGTACGGAATATAAATACGTTTGTTAGGAGGGAGATTGTTGAGACAAGCTAGTGATTTTACAGAGCCTGCACTAAAGACAGTGTTCGCAGAGGATTTCAAGATTGGCGCAGCCGTCAACCCATTAACTATCCAATCACAGGAGCATTTGCTTGCTTATCATTTCAACAGTATTACCGCTGAGAACGAGATGAAATTTGAAAGTCTGCATCCACTTGAGGACACTTATAACTTTAGGGCAGCAGACCAGCTGGTTGCCTTCGCCAGGGAACATCATATGGCGATGCGCGGACATACCTTGATTTGGCACAACCAGACAACGGACTGGCTGTTTGAGGATAAGGGCGGAGGACCTGTAAGCAAAGAGATTTTGCTTGCACGAGTCAAATCACATATTCAGACCGTTGTAGGACGTTATAAGGAAGAAATTTATGCTTGGGATGTTGTAAACGAGGTAATCGCTGATGAGGGAGAAGAACTTCTTCGCCAGTCGAAGTGGCTCGACATTGTGGGCCCAGACTTTATCGCCAAAGCGTTTGAATTCGCGCATGAAGCCGATCCAAAGGCTTTGTTGTTCTACAATGACTATAACGAATCCCATCCATTAAAGCGTGACAAAATCTATAAACTGGTGAAGTCGCTATTGGAACAAGGCGTGCCGATCCATGGCGTCGGATTGCAGGCACACTGGAATTTATACGATCCTAGTCTGGATGATATTCGTGCAGCGATCGAAAAATATGCATCTTTAGGACTTCAGCTCCAACTGACAGAGCTGGATGTATCCATGTTCCGTTTCGATGATAGACGAATGGACTTAAAGGCAGTACCTGCTGAGCTGCTCGAGCTTCAAGCAGATCGATATGAAGCGATGTTCGCACTGCTGAGAGAATACCGGGACGTGATTAGTTCGGTCACGTTCTGGGGAGCAGCGGATGACTATACCTGGCTGGATGATTTCCCTGTTCGTGGGCGGAAGAACTGGCCGTTCCTATTCGATGAAGCGCATAAGCCGAAGCCAGCTTTCCATCGAATTATCACCTCTGCTACGAAATCATAGAGTGGGCAAGCTGCTCAAATAATGAACTGTGAACCCGTCCTTATATCGTTAAGGGCGGGTTATTTATACGTTGATAGATTAGTAGGTAGAATAGATCTCAAAGGGCGGATTAAAGTGAGCGTGACAATTAGAACGATTCTGGAAGATTTAATAGGAGCTATGGAACAGATAGATGGGACTGTGGATACTCTTAAGCCGGGGAATCCAGAAATGGTGATTACAGGGATGGTTACGGCATTTTGCGCAACGCAATATGTTGTGGAACGAGCGATTGCTATGAACGCCAATTTGTTGATCACACATGAAGGTGTGTTTTACAGTCATCATGAGACGAGCAAGTGGTTAAAGGATGACCCTGTGTCTCGCGCGAAACGGAGTTTGATTGAGCGTTCTGAACTGGCTATTTTTCGTTATCATGATTATTGGCATCGGCATCAACCGGATGGGATCATGGTGGGCTTGCTACGAGAGCTTGAATGGTCAGCCTATGTGGTTGAGCAGCAATCCACTGCTACAATCCTATCGATTCCAGCTATGACGGTAAGTGAAGCGGCTCTGTATATAAAAAGAAAGCTAGGCATCTCCTATGTACGTGCTACCGGAGACCTATCCCAGATATGCAGACATGTGGGGATATTAGTAGGTTACAGAGGAGGTGGGACGATGGCTATTCCTCTTTTTAATCAGCACAATCTTGATTTAATTATTGCTGGCGAGGGCCCCGAATGGGAAACTCCAGAATATGTGAGGGATGCTGTCCACCAAGGCAGATTAAAAGCGCTGATTATGTTAGGTCATGCGGAAAGTGAAGCTCCAGGAATGAAATATTTAGCTGAAGTTCTGGCACAGAAATACCCAATGATTCCTACTTATTTTATTGCTGAACAACCGGTCTATCAGCTGGTTTAATTCGTATAAACCGAAATGAAGAATAAATTTGCATATTATGGAGAAAATGATTGGAAACCAGGTCACTGAGAAAGGAGTGTTTCAATGGAAATTCCTTTGGAGGCTGATGAAGTGTTAAGTCGTATCAAAAAGCTTCAAACCGATGGAAGCTCGATCAGCAAAAAACAAGTGAAGCAAAGCGATCCTGATCTTATGAGAAGTGCGCTGTTCTTTTTTCCGAGCTGGGAGCATGCATTGAAAAACGCCGATCTGTTGTAGCCATATGATTGTATAACGAAGCCGAGTGGTTCAGGGATTGATCTCTGATGGCCGCTCGGCTTTTTTTAGATATATTGAGTAAACAAGAGAAAAAGAAAGAGAAAACGAAGTGTATGCTCAATATGAAATGAAAAGCATGGCTTTCAACATTATTTTGCCCACGGCTCAACTTTACAAGAAACCTTACACGGAGTATGATTCATCACATAACTGACAATTACATAAGAAGTCCGCTTAATTTCCGTTAAGGAAAGCGGGGGAACCAACAACTGGGAACCAGTGTAACAATCGGTACTAGTTATGGGGTGAATCCTGTTCCAGGTGCATAAATGCATCCATGCAGGTAGGGCAACTCTCACTGCCCGAATCCGACAGCTAACCTCGTAAGCGTATGGAGAGAGGATGAATGGCGTATTTGATGATGAATAGCCACAGAGAATCCCTCTGTGGTTTTTTGCTGCGTTAAAAAGCAGATATAGTTGTAGAACCTATCTATGAAAGAGGTGTTAACTTTGCCTATTGCTAAACTGAATGGAACTTCGCTCTATTACGAAATCAATGGAACAGGGACTCCGGTTGTGTTTATCCATGGACATGGATTAACACATAGTATGTTCAAGCCACAATTGGAGTATTTTTCTGATAAATATAAAGTGATTCTGTGTGATTTACGGGGGAATGGCAAATCAGGTGAACTACTGCAGGCCCCAAATGAGATTATTGAAACCCAATGTCTAGATATAATAATGCTATTAAATGATTTGGGTATTCGTGAGGCTGTTTTTGTTGGGAGTGCCTATGGGGGGCTCGTCGTTCAACATATTGCGAAACAATATCCAGAACGAGTAAAAGCGATTGTTGTCGCGGATAGCTTTTGTAGAAGTCAGGCGTCAACGATAATCGGTAAAATCCAGCTTATGGCTGCTTATTGCAGTTGGTTAATGTATTACGCTCCAAGTGAGCTTGTACTACCTTCGATTCGTATGATGTACCGGGAACGCTGGAATCTGGCTTATAACGAGATTAGAAGAGGACTTCTCGATAAACGTCCACGGGAATTGTATCGGCAAAGGCTGGCTACGAGCCATGTGGATTACACTAGATGCTTAAAGTCTTTTAAGCGTCCCGCCTTATGTATTGTAGGTGACTTTAGTGAATTTGGAGTTAATTGTATGAAGGATATGGTGTCTCAGCTGCCACATGCTCAGTTAGTGATCATCCCTAACGCATTAGATCCTAGTAATCTGTGTCAGCCGGAGAAATTTAATGCTATACTTCAGCGGTTTTTGGAGAAACAGCAGGAAACTCAGCAGATTAGTTGATCTTAGTGGTAAGTGAGAAATGAGGGGCGTCCCATAGCCGGGGAGTATGTACTGGCTACGGGGCGTTCTTCTGTATGTCTGTATTTTGTACAATGCTGTCTACTGATGTAAGATTAAAGATATTCGAGATTAACTATCTAAAGGAGCTGAGTCATGATGTCTCAAGCCGAAACCATAAAATTGACCTCATTATCTTCAAAAGGGGGCTGCGGCTGCAAAATCGGTCCCGCCGATCTCATGCAGGTTATTCGCAGTCTACCACCAACCGTTCCTAATCCGGATCTACTTGTAGGTCTGGATACCAGTGATGACGCTGGGGTATATCGATTAAGTGATGATCTTGCGTTAGTGCAAACTGTTGATTTTTTCACGCCGATCGTGGACGACCCTTATTCCTTTGGGCAAATTGCAGCAGCTAATGCGTTAAGTGATATTTATGCTATGGGCGGCAAGCCGCTTACAGTGCTTAATATTGTGGCCTTCCCTATTTCTGTTTTGGACAAAAGTATTCTCGGTGACATTTTGCGCGGTGCAGCAGATAAAGTGCAGGAAGCAGGAGCAACGCTTGTGGGCGGACATTCCATCGACGATAAAGAGCCTAAATTTGGATTGGCCGTTACGGGCCTTGTGCATCCGGACAAAGTAAGAACGAATGCAGGTGCGCAGGCAGGAGATAAGCTGATTTTGACTAAACCTATCGGTGTGGGCATCTTAACGACTTCTATTAAAAAGGATCAGCTATCCCCAGAAGAAACTACACGCCTTACGACAGTCATGTCTACACTGAATAAAAAAGCGGCAGAAATCATGGAGCCTTATGATGTACATGCTTGTACAGATGTTACCGGATTCGGGTTGCTTGGACATGCCTCGGAAATGGCAAAAGGGAGCAATCACGGACTGATTATTCGTCAAGGCGATGTACCGATGCTGCCAAGAGTAAGAGAGCTCGCGGAGCAGGGCTTTGTTCCAGGCGGCACTAAGAATAACTTTGCCCATTTGGAGGGCAGTATTCTTTATCCGGAAGAGATGGACCAATTAAGCCGCTATATTCTGTGTGATGCTGTGACTTCCGGTGGATTGCTGATCTCTGTTGCTCCTGAACAAAGTGAGGATTTGCTAAAAGAGTTAGTAGATGCAGGTGTAGAAGCAGCATTGATCGGAGAGGTAACGGAAGAACATCCGGGTCAGATTGCAGTTATAGCTGCGCAATAAAGCTGGAGTTCAGCTTAGAGGCGACCTAAGAAGTTAGCCACCAGAGGAGAGAGCGCATTGTTTCAGGATATTACACTGGAAGAACTAAGAGTGTTAAAGAATAAGAAGCAGATCACCGTTATCGACGTTCGATCTCCTTCTGAATATAAAGATGCAACGCTGCCGGATAGCTTGAATATTCCCTTTTTTGATGATGAGGAACGGGCTGAAGTAGGTACGTTGTATAAACAGACAAGTGTGCAGGCTGCGAAAGAACGCGGTTTGGAGATTGCTGCTGCGAAGCTACCTTCCTTTGTCAAAGAATTTGCTGCGATTCAAGGGGACAAGGCTGTATTCTGCTGGAGGGGAGGTATGCGCAGCCGTACAACTGCGACCGTACTTTCTTTAATGGATATTCACGCTTACCGATTGATTGGCGGCTATAAAGCTTACCGTAAATGGGTACTCGATGAACTGGAGTCCTATGAATTCAAGGCGAAGCCTTATGTCATTCATGGAAATACGGGTACAGGTAAAACAAACCTGCTGCACCGCCTGAAGGCACAGAGCTATCCTGTTTTGGATTTGGAAGGAATGGCAGGTCACCGCGGTTCTATCTTTGGCGAGATCGGACTTCATGCAAACAATCAAAAAACGTTCGATAGTCTTCTTATGGAGGAATTAATTAAGCTTGGGGATGCTCCTTATGTACTGTTTGAAGCGGAGAGCAAAAAGATTGGGAAGGTCGTAATGCCCCCATTCATGGCCGAGCAGAAAGAGATTGGAACACAAATTTGGATTGAGATGCCACTACAAGCCAGAGTGCAGCAAATCCTTGAGGATTATCGACCAGAAGAATATAAAGAACAGTGCATTTCAGCATTTCGAAGTATCAAATCGCGAATTCATATCCCCATTGCGGCGGAAATCGAGCGTTGCTTGCAAGCTGATATGTTCGGAGAGGCTGTTGCGCTGCTGTTAGAATACTACTATGATCCTAAATACGATTATACGTCTACTCAGTATGAAGGCATTGAGAGAGTTACCTTTAAGGTGAACAATTTGGATGAAGCTGAGGCTGCGGTGATCTCTTTTTTAAGTAATCAGAAGGTATAAGCTTTATGTATCGTAAAGTATGAGGGGTTTAGAGGAGGCTCGGATTAACAAATGATCTATTTAGACTATAACGCTACAACACCTGTAGATAAGGAAGTAGCAGAGGTTATGATTCCTTATCTTTATGGTCATTTTGGCAATCCTTCAAGCAGTCATTCTTTGGGACAAGAAGCTAAAGTCGGAATCGAGCGAGCAAGAACACAGGTGGCTAATTTCCTGAATTGTACGCCGGGTGAGGTGCTTTTTACAGGCGGGGGCAGCGAGTCGAATAATACCGTCATCAAGGGCGTCGCCCAAACGTATCGACATAAAGGCAATCACATTATTTTGTCTGCTGTGGAGCATCCTGCGGTAATTAAACCGTGTCAGTATCTGGAGCAGTTGGGCTACACGATTACTTATGTACCTGTTGACGCGTATGGAAAGGTGCAGGTAGATGATGTGAAAAATCAGCTTACAGACCAAACTATACTAGTCTCCATTATGCACTCTAACAACGAAACGGGCACGATTCAGCCGATCAAAGAAATAGCCGAGGTCTGCCATGAACGGGGTGTCCTTATACATACCGATGCTTCGCAGTCCGCAGGAAAAGTAGAGCTTGATGTGGCTGAGTTAGGGGTGGATTTTCTAACGCTGGCAGGCCATAAATTATATGCGCCAAAAGGGATTGGAGCATTGTACATCCGAGAGGGCATTCACATCGAGCCATTAATTCACGGAGCGGGTCATGAGCAGGGGAGACGTGCCGGAACGGAAAACACCCCTTATATTATTGGATTAGGAAAAGCCTGTGAGCTTGCTTCGGACTTTGCTTCCAGAGAGCGTGTGAAAGAAGTAGCGGATTATTTCTACGATAGATTGCAGAACGCATTTGGCGACAGAATTCACCTGAATGGTCATAGGGATAAACGATTGCCCAACACGCTTAACGTTAGTTTTCTTGGAGCGGTGGGTCACGAAGTGATTGCTTCGCTGGAAGATGTGGCTGCCTCAACAGGTTCAGCTTGTCATTCTGGAGAAACATTGATTTCACCTGTTCTAAAGGCAATGAATGTCTCAGCATGTATTGGGCAGGGAGCGGTTCGTTTTAGTGTGGGACGGTATACGACTAAAGCGGAGATCGATGAGGTTATCGGTAAGCTGAAAGAGTATTTGTTGTGAGTAGATTGCCAGGGATAGCTAAGTTTGCTCAATAGCGTCTCTCCGGATCGAAAGATTAAGAAATTGAAATCGCATATTTTAACAAAAGCATCTGTCACTCCTTTAGTAGAGAGGGCAGATGCTTTTGTTGTATTAGTGATTATACAATAGTAAAGCCTGCACTTGCATAACCAGTGACTGTATTTACAAGGGTAAGACCTGTAGCAGTGGCTGAGAATACCATAAGAAGACGTGTCTGCGGTGTTACAGCGAAATTGATACCATTCGTAATTCCGCTGACAAAAGTTCCTAAATTAATAGTACCGGTGATAGATGGAAGTGGTACTATTGCGCCTGGAATAGGAGTAAATGTGTTATTTGGTGTGGCAGATTGGTACAATTGCGCTGTTACATTTAACGTAGTACCAAGAAGCGATAAAGCTATGGTATTACTGAAGTAAGCAGCAATAGATGTAATCACTCCTGAACGAGGAACCGACATGGCAAAGTTGATAAGAGGTCCAAGAACAGTACCTGTCAAATCAATATTTCCACTAACAAGAGAAATGCCAGTAGCTGAATTTCCGAAGCCTATGAGGCTTGTTGTTCCAACCAAGCCACCTAAAACCGTGGTCATAATAATTGGTCCACCAGATGCCAGTGGAATGATTGCGCCCTCACCGGTTGCCCCAGTAACTCCTGTAACTCCGGTAACCCCCGTAGGTCCAGCAATTCCCGCAGTACCTGTAGCACCAGTCGGCCCCGCAACGCCAGCAGTACCCGTCGCCCCCGTCGGGCCAGCAAGCCCGGCCGCACCTGTAGCACCTGTCGGTCCAGCCAGCCCGGAGGTGCCTGTAGCGCCTGTCGGTCCAGCAAGTCCGGCAGTACCTGTAGCGCCCGTCGGTCCAGCAAGTCCGGCAGTACCCGTCGCCCCCGTCGGGCCAGCAAGCCCGGCCGCACCTGTAGCGCCCGTCGGTCCAGCCAGCCCGGCGGTACCTGTAGCGCCTGTCGGTCCAACAAGCCCGGCAGTACCTGTAGCGCCTGTCGCTCCAGTTGCCCCTGCTCCAGGACCTGGAGGTCCCTGTATACCTTGCGCCCCAGTTGCACCCGTTGCGCCTGTCCCACCACCACCATATTCTCCTTGAGGACCTTGCGGACCTTGAGGTCCCTGAATTCCCTGAGGTCCTTGCGCTCCAGTCGCGCCTGTCGCTCCACCAGCAATTAGTAAATAATCTGACGAACTACCTGGTGTTCCTTTGGGTCCAGCAACAGTAGCTATATAAGTGCTGCCATTAAAGGTTACTACTTGACCCGCTGGATACAATGAGCTTTGTGCCGGATTAAAGACTACAATACCTTGCAGCCCAGCACCAGTGGCTCCTTGAGGACCCTGAGGTCCTTGAGGCCCTTGAGTTCCTTGGGGTCCCTGAGGACCTTGTGGCCCCGTCGCACCCTTAATAGGTAAGCCGAGCGCTTGTGAAATAGAAGCTTGAATATGTCTGATTTGAATTACTAACTGATCTTTGCAATGAGAGTCTATTTTCGTGGCGAGGATAAAAGATAATAACTCGGCTAACAGCTGTTGAAGATTAGTACCCACGCTCACGACGGAGAAGGGACTGACCTCAGTAGCTACAATGGTTATTTCTACTACAGAAAGAAGCTCCGTTCTAAAAGGGCTGCATATCCTAGCCTCATGCAAGAATTCCATGAGTTCTCTTAACACTCTTTGAAGATTGGAAATATGAAGTGTAGTGGGATTCGTAAGTGCGGGAGGTACCACTGTAGCAAGCTCTGTGACTATTTTTAATAGTGCAGCACACTCTCTTTTTCTAACAGGACTGCTTATTCTTCCTTGTTTGTTTAGGATAGCGTCACCTTTGAATGGTCTATGATAATGATCCGACATGCTTCTGTATCTCCTCCTTGAGCTTCTCCTTTTCATACCTTTAAAAATTGGGAACCTGCCCAATCAGCATATTCAGAGAAGCTGAAGTTGTTACGGTAATCGCTCTGGAAGTCGATACACATGAACCTACATTAAAAAGGCAAACCACCGCTAATACAGTAGCCTGCCTTTTTTGATAGAGTAGTTTAGTAGTGTTATTGATCTGTACTCCGTTCGCCTTCTCACTCAGCCTTCAGTTTTATGAACGAGTATTAGAACGCCTGTATTCCATCGGCGTGATGCTGAAGTTGCGTTTGAACATCCGATGGAGATAAGAACTGCTCGTGAAACCGGTCATTTCAGCAATATCCGATACGGACAGATCGCTCTCTTTCAAGAGGCGACATACTTCCTGCATTCGTACATCCATG
The DNA here is from genome assembly GCF_008370385.1 of Paenibacillus sp. B2(2019). Lineage (NCBI taxonomy): Bacteria > Bacillati > Bacillota > Bacilli > Caryophanales > Paenibacillaceae > Paenibacillus > Paenibacillus sp. B2(2019). The sequence goes on along the minus strand of NZ_VTZR01000011.1, from coordinate 205,723 downwards.
ATGACATCCACAATAGCTGTCATTGTTTGCTGCTTATAAAGACGGCTGACATATATAGGTGACAGGTTAAGCTCATCAGCAATCTGATTCAGGCCCAGGCTGGGGTCCATGTAAGATTGATTGATTTTTTGGTTAATTTGACGGATCAGATCACTTTGCTTAGAGCTACGTTTATCGGCCTGTAATTCCTGAATATCATCGAAGAGTTGGTAAAAAGCTTCTTCAAGCTCCTTCATCGTCTCGTAATTCTCAAGTGAAGGTATCTTGAGGATATCTTCCACAGATGTAGAGCTGAGCTTTTTGATATTATCGATGATTCTCTTAATCGTTAGCGTCACCCTGGATAGCGTTAGTTCTAGTACATGGTAGGGGTATTGGTCCAATTCGCGCACGATGTCAGAGAAATGGCTACGGGCTTCGTCTGTTCTACCACTGGTGAGGGCATCGACCAGCTTTTTCTCGTTATCCGCAGGGTAAGAGTATAGGTTATTCTGCAATTCGTTAATCTTCTCCGCGTTGATTAGGCAGCCATGCCCATAAAAAAGTCTATGTTTAGAAGCTTCTTTGGCCTGGCTATATAGGTGGTTCAATCGATCTGGATTATCACTAACGGGACTGTATACTAGCGATAATCCTATTTTCAGATAATCGCAGCAAGCCACACGGATTTGTCGCAGCAGTACTTCGATCAATTCTGTATCGAGAGATTCAGCGGACGTCATACTGCTAAGTAACATAACTACGCTGTCGTCGTTCATATCTACGCTTTCAACTTGATAAGTCTGACCGCAAATTTCCGAAGCAATATTCATGATCGCGAACTTGTATGCAAGTAGATAAGCACCTCGGTCTTGTCGCAGGGGATTGTATTCATCAATACGCAGCAATACAAGCCGATAACCTTCGTTTAAGTTGAAAGCAATGCTTAGTTGCTCGAAATCACTAGGCCGGCTGCTGTGGGGGGCTTTTATACCGAGAACAAGATTACGTAATGAATTCTGTCTAATCGTAAACATACTGTTGCGCTTGTCAGCTTCAAGGCTATTCATTCGGCTTACAATGGAATCAATAGGAAGGTAGAGGCGTTTGGACAGCATTCTAGAAATGATAAGTCCGAATATTAAAATAATCAAAGAAATCAGTAGTGTTGTATTACGGATTTGCTTAGTCTGTTCTGTGATTACATCATAAGGAGTAATGCGAACATACTGCCAACCAAGAGAATCTGGTGAAGTATAGGACACTAATGATTTCTGGCCTTTAAAAGGAGCTGTGAAATAACCTGCGGAGCGGGCTTTAACTTTATTCTCTATCCAGCTGCTTTCATCCCCCGAGAGCTTCTCTAATGTCAGCTTGTTCCCCGATAGAAACCGATCTTGGTCATCAAGAAGATAAGTATTACCACTACCGGCGGTATTGCTGTTAGCCAACTCCTTGTTTATCCAAGCTGCTGATATATTAACAATAACTGCAGAATTGATGGCACGGTCCCAGTTGATCGCATCATAGCAGAGATAAGTATAGACAGCGATAGCTTCTGATTTGGGTTCACCGATGGAATAGGTGCGTGGGATCGGAGTGAATGTTTTATAATCCTGATAATGATTCAACATCTGTATGATTTCAGTATCCTCTAACTCTCCTGTGGAGTACACACCATTCTGCCCTTGCGCCGCTGAGATATATATAGTGTCATTATTCGGATTATAAACATAGATGGATTCAATGTATGGCATGGAGTTCAGATAGTTTCCGAGATCCGACATTGCAGCCGTAACCTCATAAATGGAAGGTTTGTTGTAGAACAACAGATGGGAAATAGTGGAGGTCCTGTATAGCTGAAATGAAAGCGTTTGAGCTACTTCAGCCATGTTGACTACTTTTTTGCCAGTCTGAGTTAGATCTCTTAGATCGGAACGGAAGGTCTGAGTCTTCTCGACGCCGATGTAGTATGTATAGTACACGATTGTAGAGACCAGAAGAGTTAACGAAATACATAGTGTAATCGTTGTTAGCAGCTTGCCATACAGCAGTCTTTTTCTCCGTATATCATTATTCTTCATAATAGCCCTCCCCCGAAATGTATGCGGCTTATTGGATAAGGCTCTGGATGAACTCTAGATATGAAGTCCTCTTATTATAATTGCCCTAGAGTGAACAGAACAGTGGAGTAACACTAGAATGTTGTATTTTACCAATATATAGCTGTGAAGAAAATAAATATTTGTGCACTTATCATCATTATTTTCGGGATATTCGAGTGCATTCCCCTATGTACACTGGCATTAACACTATTCATCGTTTCTTCATAAACATCCTTATTGTTCAACAGCGATTTCTCCAGTTTGTGCAGGAAAGCTATGAAGCTTCACTTCTGTGTTCAAAAGAACCACCCTATAGTGGAATTATGCAGTTTCTACATTAAAGGGAGTGAGAGACCTTGAGCCAAACCTCATCCAAAGGAATCTCAACCGTCGAACTTGGCATCCAGGCCGATGGAAGAGCACGCTTACGGACGACAAGAAAGAAGAAGGGATTTATTTATGAACTGATACACAATCGGATGATGTTTCTGATGCTGCTGCCCACCTTGATCTTTTTCTTAGTGAATTCTTATTTTCCAATGGTAGGTATCTATTATGCGTTCACTCAATTTGACTTCAACAGCAGTATGTTTAATTCCAAGTTCGTCGGCTTGCAGAATTTCGAGTTTCTCTGGAGATCCGGCACACTGGTGAAGCTGACGATGAACACGATAGGTTACAACATCGCTTTTATTGTACTTGGGAATGTGCTGGCGATTGCTTGTGCGATTCTCTTAAGTGAACTGAATGGGAAATGGTTTAAAAAGATTAGCCAATCGATAATGTTTCTACCATACTTCGTATCCTTCGTCATTCTAAGTGTTATTGTCTACAACCTGTTCAATTATGACAGCGGTTTCTTAAATACAATGCTTACACAATTTGGGCTTGATCCGGTGGACGTTTACAGCAAACCCTGGGCTTGGATTTTTCTAATTATTATCTTCTATCTATGGAAGAATCTCGGTTATAGCATGGTTATCTATCTAGCAGCGATTACGGGGATTAGCGATGAATATTATGAAGCGGCTAAGATCGATGGCGCTAATATTTTTCAGCGGATTTGGTATATTACAGTGCCAATGCTGAAATCAACCTTTGTGGTGCTGCTGCTCTTTGCGCTCGGAAGTATTATGAAAGGGCAGTTTGATCTGTTCTATCAATTAATAGGAAACAACGGGCTTCTCTATAATACGACGGATATTCTCGATACCTACGTCTATCGCTCGCTTAAAGTAACGTTTGATGTGGGCATGGCTACTGCTGCCGGGGTCTATCAGTCCTTGTTCGGTTTTGTCCTCATCATGACGGTTAACTATATTATTCGCAAAATAAATGATGACTACGCCCTGTTCTAGGAGGACAAGAAATGAAAATTCAAAAGGATAAATATACACGGGTGCTTCATGCAATCGCCTATGTGGTCATCATTGGACTGTCGGTTGCTTGCCTGCTGCCCTTTCTGCTAATTATATCCGCATCATTAACCAGCAATGAATCTATTATCCGGGATGGCTATCATCTGATTCCGGGTGAGTTCTCTCTTGAAGGCTACAAGACGGTGTTCATTTTCCCGGATGAAGTACTGCGTGCTTACACGGTCACCATCGTCACCACTGTAGTGGGAACGACATTAGGACTCTTCTTCATGACGATGGCTGGTTACGTGCTGGCCCGCAAGGATTTCAAATACCGCAATACCTTTTCCTTCTATATATACTTTACGACCTTGTTTGGTGGAGGACTTGTTCCTTGGTACATCATGATTACTAAATACCTCGGTCTGCTGGATTCCTATGCTGTATTGGTGCTACCAGGCCTGATGACACCGTTCTTAATTATTTTAATGAAGAATTTCGTTAAATCAGCAGTCCCTGAGGAGCTATTTGATTCTGGGAAAATCGATGGGGCCGGTGATTTCAGAATCTACTGGCAGATCGTCCTCAAGCTCTCCATGCCAGGGATTGCTACAGTCGGATTGTTCCTTGCATTGTATTACTGGAATGACTGGTTCACATCTTCACTGTTCATCAATGATACCCATAAATATCAACTGCAGTTCTATCTGTACAATGTTATCAATTCAGCGCAGTTCATTGCACAGATGGGTGCTGGAACTGGGGTGTCGCTGGCTACAGAAGTCCCTGGTGAGTCTACCAAAATGGCGATGGCGATTGTTGTGACTGGACCGATTCTATTTCTGTACCCGTTCGTTCAGCGTTACTTTGTCAAAGGGTTGACCATCGGAGCTGTAAAAGGTTAGAACCGCAACCTTGCCCCTACCCAGGCTTAGGTATAGTCGGCTAACATAGAAGCATAGTGAAAAGGGAGGATTCAGATGAACAAACTACGAGGCAAAAGCATGTCTATTCTGCTCACGTCAGTACTGAGCTTAGCTCTACTGGCAGGCTGTGGGGGGAATTCTAGTTCCACGAACGGGGAAAATGCAGCGGTAAAAGAGAGTAATAGCGGCGGGAATACGGCTCAGAGCACCAATGCTGAGACTGAGGAGAAGTCGGGGCTGGATACATCGAAGAAGGTAGAGCTGCAGTTTTATATGCTGGGTGATGCCCCGAAAGATCTTTCAAGTATTGAATCGCAAATTAACAAGATGGCTGAAGAAGATCTGAATGCAACCGTTAAATTCAACTATACAACTTGGACAGACTGGGATCAGAAGTACAAATTGCTACTATCTTCTGGACAATCGATTGATTTGATTTTTACTGCGGATTGGACACAGTATCAAGCTTATGCTAAAAAAGGAGCTTTTTTGGCTATCGATGATCTGCTGCCGACGGCTGCGCCAGCGCTCCAGCAATTTGTACCGCAGGATATGTGGGAGGCAGTTAAGATTGATGGCAAGATTTACACTGTACCCGCGACTTATAAGGAATATGTAACGAATGGTTTCGTATGGCGTGAGGATCTGCGCAAGAAATACAATCTGCCTCAGCCGACAGATTTGGCCAGTTATGAAGCCTATATGGAAGGGATAAAGAAGAACGAACCGAAGATGTCGCCAGGATCCTTTAACAGTGATGTGAAGGGGAGTCTGCATGATGCTTACACCGCACTTAACGCTATGGTCGGAGGTCCGCTACCCTATGGTATTGGAATCAAGTACAGCGATCCATCAAAGGCCTACCTTTACTGGGGTTCGGAGGAACATAAAGCAGAACTGTTGACCATGAGACGCTGGCAGGAAAAAGGCTTAATCTCCAAGAATGTATTGAATGTGAAAGATACTATTCAGGCTCCAATTATTGCAGGAAAGGCGGCAACTATTTTCGGAGATAACCCGACCCGCTTCAACGATACGCTGTTGAAGTTTAAAGCAGCCCATCCGGATTGGGAGCTGGGTTACTATCCTTATGGTAAAACGATTGGTTACGCCACTCCGGTTCATCCCATTCATAATGGGTTTGCCATTCCTAAGAACAGCAAAAACCCAGAACGTGCATTAGCCTTTTATGAGAAGATGGTTTTGGATAAACGTTATAACCAGCTGACACAATACGGTGTTGAGGGAAAAAATTATAAGGTTGATGCAAACGGCTATTATGAGCTTATTGGAGATGCTTCTACGAACGGCTTCACTCGTGAAGGGATGAACGGCTGGGCATGGCGGAACCCGGAATTTATGTTATTCGACAAATCCTATGATGGCGTCAAAGAGATTTTCGCTGAGCTTGATAAGATTCAGAAGCCGGATATTTTCACAGGATTTGCAGAAGATTACACCTCTTATCAGGCTGAAAAAGCGGCACTGGAGCAGGTAGAGAAGCAATACCTGTATCCGCTGCAAGCCGGATTGGTAGAGGATGTTGATGCGGGTCTAGCTACCTTCATGGAGAAGGCTAAGCAAGCCGGCCTTGAGAAAATTCAGGCGGAATATATCAAGCAATGGAATGCTTACGTACAGGAGAAGGGTCTGTAATAAAAAAGAGCAAGGGATGTTCCTTAAGCCATAAAGGCGGGGGACATCCCTTTTTTGTATTTTAGGAGACTACGAGAAGCGCTGGCGGAATTCCCGCGGAGTGGTTCCCTCAATGCGGACGAAGCTGGAGCTGAAGTAAGGCGCTTGATTGAAGCCGACCTCCTCGGCGATCCGGGCAATCGTGTAACTGGTCTGCATCAGCAATAGCTTACTCTGCTGAATTCGGTAGTGCAGCAGGTAATCCATAGGTGTGCAGCCGTATTCCTTTTTCATGCAACGAGCGATATATACAGGATGAAAGTTCAGGTTCTCCCCTAGCTGCTGTGCTGTAATGCGCTCACGGAAATGACTGCGCAAATAGGAGGCAGCTTGCTCTGCACATACTTTGGAGGGAGAGGGACGCTCATGGCGCAGAGAGGCAGATAATTGCTGGAGAACCTCTTGGAATAGCAGCTGCTGCTGAAATGGAGTATCGCTCAAATGGGAATTAGGCGCTAGTTGATTCAGCTGCGAGAGCAGTTCTTCCATCTTGGACGGTTGCAGCAGAGAGGTATATTGGGGCAGCTGTAAGGTAAAAGTGCGTATATTAAATTCGTCTGAATGAAGAGGATGCTCCACTCTGGTGTGTTCTGTCTCTGGTGCTGTAGCCGTAGCCTCGGAGATATTCCAATCGCCCACTGTCTGAAAATGCAGCCAATAATAAGAGGTGTGTTCCTTGCAGCTGTCCGTACTGAAATGATGGCTATCTGGACGAAGAAGCAGTGCCTGACCTGCACGTACCTGAAAGGTGAGGCCTCCTTCATTCATATATAGGCAGCCCTGCTTGACTACAAGCAAGTCAAAAACCTTGATATTGTGGCGGCTCATGTGGTAATGCCCTGGTGAGAAGGTGTGCAATCCACTTACGATATAATAGGGCATTGGCGGGACGGTAAAATTAATAATGTTCATGGAGAGATCTCCTTTTATGAGGTTGAAATAATGAAATTATTGGTTTGAAATCTGTACCATCACCAAAAGTATATCATCTATAATTTAGTCTGACCTAAAGAAAAAATATGCTGTTTCTTAGGTCCAGTATGCATGTTTGGTTTAAGGGGAGGTTTATTTAGTGAAAAAAGAAAGACAGGGCTTTGGACTATGGGTATTGGCTTGGCCTATATTTATAGAGGTGTTTCTTCAGACCCTGCTAGGTACGGTAGATACACTCATGGTCAGCCGTATTTCAGATGATGCAGTCGCCGTAGTCGGCATTTCCAATCAATTGTTCGGTGCGTTGACCACACTTTTTACCACCTTTGCGGGCGGGGCGGGGATCCTGATCGCGCAAAGAATGGGTTCAAAACGTTTCAGCGAAGCGCGTACGATTGCAATTATGGGCGTATCGGTTAGTCTCATTCTTGGTATTGTCGTGAGTATCATCCTGTTCTTCTATGCGGGTCCAATAGCGGGGATTCTAAATATATCGCCTGAGCTATTATCGCTGTCCAATATCTATATCTCGTATGTCGGTGGCGGTCTGTTTTTGGTGGGGATGATTGCTTCCCTTGGAACAGCGATTCGTAATACAGGGAACACCAGAGGACCAATGTACACAGGGGTCATCATAAATGTCATTCACATTATTCTGAACTATACCTTTATATTCGGGATGTTCGGTCTGCCACAGCTAGGGCTTGCGGGAATCGCAATCTCAAGTATTATCAGTAGACTGGTCGGTGTGATCATGCTGTATACCATGTTTAGAGGTTCCTTCGAGATTAAGATTAGACTTAGGGATTTCCGTATATTCAACGGCAAGCTATTCAAGGAAATTATAAGGATTGCTTGGCCACTTGGAATTAATTCTTCCTGCTGGGTGTTCTCTCAGTTGATTGTCTATTCCTTTCTAGCTGCACTGGGCGCAGAAGCGTTAGCCGCACGGACTTATCTCAATACCTTAGAGTCCTTTTGCTTCACGTTAGGATATGCAATCGCGCTGGCTGGACAGATACAGATCGCGCATTTGTTCGGGGCAGGGAAGCTGAAAGAGGCTTATCGTAGTGCATATCGTACGCTGTATATCGGCTTGGCTATTGTATCAGCGAACATGTTACTGCTATTTCTTTTCGGCAGGAACCTACTAGGCTATTTCACTTCCGACCCGCGGATTATTGCGATTGGGATTTCCCTATTGGCCCTAAATCTCCTACTACAACCTTGCAAAATGCTGAACATGGGCATGGGTAATGCGCTGAACGCCATCGGCGATACCCGTTATACGATGTATACTTCCATCGTGTCTATGTCCATTATTGGAGTGGGATGTTCTTACTGGTTTGGAATCAGCTTAGGCTGGGGGCTCACAGGGATATACTGCTGTATGATTGCTGATGAATTTGTGCGGGGGATTCTTGTTCTAATGCGCTGGAGAGGGAGGAAAGTTATCCGTCAGGCGGATATCGGTTTGAGTGAAGGGAATGCCTCACTACATGGAGCCGGAAAAAGGAGTACTTCGTTAACTATATGAGCGGGACTCTATAAGCCGACCATGGTGGGCAATGGAGTGCTTTCGGACTGGAGAGGCGCTATTCCTCGGAAAATTGCCCATAATGATGTCTTTTTGCACCAATAGTGTCTCTGGGGTCCGATAGTTGCCCAAAAGAGCCGTTTTTTCGAAAATAGCGACTCTGGAGTCCAATAGAAAGTTTGAGAACTGCAAGTAACATCGAACGACAACAAGCATCAAGCATTCCAAGCACCACTGAGCACCCTAAGTGCGCCAAGCACCAATCCCCATCTGCTGCGCAATCGCTCACCGAGCTGTGGATGTTGGGTGATGTTTTTGGAGAGAGGCTACCCATGAGTAAATAATTACTTAAGGGTTAGCCTCTTTTTTGTGCGAGTATAAAATTTAAGTTTGATGGTTCTGAAATTTGATTATTCATTCATATAGAATTTGATTCTATGATATAAATGAGTTAGCCTTTAGAGCATGGGTACCTGTTTTATGAATACATACTACTGAAGGGTTTGAGGAAAATGCCGTTAAAATGGAGAGGCTTGACGATCCTAACACTGCTCTTAATGATGATACTAATATCGGGATGTTCTAATGGTACCGTTCACGTCACGGTGAATAAGAATCAAAGCGTAGATTTAGCAATGAATGTGAAATTGGATTCCCGAACAGAAGCATTGATCAACGATAAAATGGAGAAGAGTCTGACAGACAAATTGAAGGAGGAAGGGATTCAGCTAGAAAAACGACAAGAAGGTAAGTCTACAGTCTATGAAATCCAGAAAAATTACGCTTCATTTGAGGATATAGGTTCAACCTCTATGGGGCTGGATATTGTGGATCTACAGCTTGTTACTAAAAAGAATTTGTTATATACCACGTATGATGTTGAGGCACAGCCTCAATTTAATAGTTATATGGATACCATTATGGATAACATGGGGACATTGAGTTTATCAAAGCCGATTATTCGGGCGGTGCTGAAAAACTTGGCATTTGATTTTAAACTAACGTTGCCAATAGATCTAATTGGTGATAATAATGCAGCTGTTGATGAAGGCAGAACACTTACCTGGAATGTTACCCTGGGGGATACAGAGCCGATCAAAATGCAGCTTTATGTGCCAAATGTATGGAATATAGTGATCGTGTTAATCATCCTAGTGGTGGTGATCATTGCTGCGATTCTATTTTTCGTCAGAAAAAGAAAATACCGTAAAGTAAATCGTGCTTAAGTGGTTCGAGATATGTATTGATAGTGAGTGCCGGGAAGCCATGCTGCTTTACCGGCTTTCTTTACTTTATAGCAGGTGTAGAGTTATAATTAGTACCAAGTACTAATATCAGATACTAAATGAAGAGGTGATTGGAATGACAGGTGCAAAAATTACAGCTATCGGAACTTATGTCCCGGAAAAAAGACTGACGAATGCCGATCTTGAGCAGATGGTGGATACTGATAATGAGTGGATTGTGGGGCGGACTGGAATTCGTGAACGCAGAATTAGTCGGCAGGATGAATACACAAGCGATTTATGTGTATCGGCAGTACAGGATCTAATGAAACGTTATGGAAAAAACGTTGAGGATGTGGATATGGTCCTTGTAGCTACTAGTACACCTGATTTTTCCTTTCCCTCAGTAGCTTCTTTGATTCAAGACCGCTTAAATATTCCGCAGACTGCAGGAGCTATAGATTTGAGCGCAGCCTGTGCGGGTTTTGTATATGCACTTCATACAGCTCATAGCTATGTTGCTTCAGGGATGCACCGTAAGGTTCTAGTGATTGGTGCGGATACGATCTCCAAGATTACAGATTATACTGATCGCAGTACATGTATCCTTTTTGGTGATGGGGCCGGTGCAGTGCTTGTGGAGAGTGATAAGCAATCGACGGGATTTTTAGGCTTTCAGCTAGCTAGTGATGGCAGCGGCGCACATCATGTGTATCGCACGGGTCTAGCCCATACGGTGAATAATATTGAACTGGTAGATACACAGATGCTCGTACAGAACGGACGCGAGGTATTTCGTTGGGCGGTCAGAACCGTTCCTCTCGGTGTACAGCAGCTGCTTGAAAAAGCAGAAGTGGGTCTGGAGCAAGTCGATTGGTTTATTCCACACAGCGCAAATATGAGAATGATTGAGCCGATTTGCGAGCGTATGAACTATCCGATGGAGCAAGTGCTGCATAGTCTTGTGAATTTTGGCAATACTTCTGCCGCAACAATTCCCTTAGCTCTTGATTTGGGCATTCGTGAAGGCAAAGTAAAGAACGGGCACAAGATTCTGATGTATGGCTTTGGTGCGGGGCTGACGCAGGCCGGTCAACTGGTAGAGCTGAACTTGGATGAGCAAGTAGGGGAGCCGACTTTATTGTGAGTTGTTCAGGTAAACATAAATAATAAAACATTGTTAAAGCAACGACCATTTCTCGGTATTTTTCCGAGGGATGGTCGTTTTTGTTTCATTACTAAAAGTATTTTTGGGCATATATTATGCATGTATTAGGCTACTGTTGTGATCATATTCGGCTAATGATATGCAGATGTTATTCATTTATTAGGCATCTTTTGGGATTGAGTTAGGCGTTTTGACCCATATCACAGTCTTAGGATGCATCTTTTGAATTTTACAGATATTTAATGCTAGGCAAATAAACCATACCTACAATATACACAGCAGACTCCAGTCTACCCAAAAAAAGTATGGGTTGAATGGGATGAAGAAAGGAGGAGTTATCGAATATATCCGAGATAAGGGTAGCTAGCTCATCTGTTGATGGAGAGTTTTCATGGGATTCAAAACTATAAAATAATGCTTGGGAGAGATGATTTTGTTCAGAAAAGGTAGGAAATTTGTTGCATTATTACTGGCACTCACAGTGATTTGTTCTACGATGCCGAATATCACCCCTGTGTTTGCAGCTGAAGAATCTGAGATTCTATCTGTAGATCAACCAACGACTTCTGTACCCACCGGCCGATATGAAGAAGCACAGACGATCCACCTCACAACTGCAACGCAGAATGCTGACATTTACTATACACTCGACGGCACGCTTCCGGATGTTCATAGTTTGAAATATAACGGGCCGATCTCGATCTCCAAAACAACGAATTTGTCAGCCATTGCGATCAAAAATGGTGTGGCAAGTAAAGGAGTAACCTTCTCTTATATCATCAAGACCAAAGAAAAGCCATTGCTCCAGTTTGTAGCGATGTCAGACGTACATGTGGGCTCACATGCTTCAGCAGATGCACGTTATACCCAATTCTTTGATACGATAGGGTCGATTTTCCCGAACCCGGATGCGATACTCGTCGTTGGCGATATGATTAATGATAATGGGAACGACAAGCCTAATGACCATGTGATGGTTCGGGAAATTTTTGAACAAAATTTAGCTAGAAAGCAGTGGAATAACACCCAGATCCGAATGGCTATAGGTAACCACGATTCCACCGTTGCTAAAGTCAACGAACATTATCCCACGGACTGGTTCACAAGCCAGCCGAATGGCTATTATGAATCTGAAATCGGTGGCTATCATTTCTTATTTTTAAACGGGAACAACTACAACTCAGATACAGGTCAGCGTAATTGGCTAAAGGGTAGACTTGCAGAACTTACAGCTGATCCGAAGAATCAGAATACCCCCATCTTCGTGAATGTGCACCAACCTATATCGAATACGGTAATGGATGGGCAACAGGCATCGAATCCTAATCTTTATACGGATCTCAAAGACTATCCTCAAGTGATTACCTTCTCCGGACATTCCCATCTGAATATTAGTGATGATCGCTCCATTTACCAGAAGGATTTCACTTCAGTTAACCTTGGCTCCATGTCTTACATTGAATCCGATCGCGGTTACTCCCAAGTGACTAAGAAGGGACTTGAAGGACGTTTTGAATTTCCTGTCAGTCAGGCCGACTTCGTTGAGGTATATGCGGATCGGGTTGAGGTGGATCGGATTGCGTTTAACGCAGATCCTGGAGATATCTACACAGACGGTAAATGGACGGCTGAGCCGCAGCCTCCATTCAACAGTGCGGGTACAGTTGCTGGAGACAAGTGGGTCATTCAGCTAAAAGGCTCGACGAATGAAGCAATTAAGAGCAATTTCAAGTACACTACAGCTAACCGTAATAAGGTTGCTCCTGTATTCAATAGTGAACTCGACATAACGAATCAGGATACGGTACCTTTACTTTCCTTTAAGCAAGCGAAAGATGATCAATCTATGCATCATTATGAAATCAATGTTATCGATAAAAGGTCTGGAGTTAGCAGCAAATCTGTGAATGTATTCTCTGACTATTACTTTTCCCCGGTTCCGAATGCAATGAATATTCCACTCGAAGGACTTGCACCTCAAACTTCATACATTGTTCAAGTGACAGCTGTTGATGCCTACGGGAATCGCTCTGCAACGCTAGAGCAATCGTTCACAGCCGGCAATGAAGCACCTGAACTGACGCCAATTGATCCATCAACCATGTGGAAGGATCTAGTGGTCGATATGAGATTGGATGGTAACCTATCCGATGAAGCTAAAGACGTGACAGGGCTTGCAAGTCTAGCAGGCAATGTAACGTATGTCGATGGTAAATCCAATAAAGCTGCGCTCATTGCAGCGGGTAATAGTAATTATATTGATTTGGGCAAGCGTGATGATTTGAAATTCGGAGCAGGAAGCTTCACCGTGTCTTTCTGGCACAAAGGCAATCTTTCCGGGGATCAGACTATCCTTTCCAATAAAAACTGGAATAGTGGCGGTAATCTAGGTTGGTATATTGGACCTGCCTCCACCAATGGTATGACCTTAAATATTAGTGATGGAACGAAAAGAGCGGATATTACAGCATCAAGTGTAGGAACGGAGTGGCATCTCTTTACCATTACAGTGGACAGAACAAACAACTTAGCAAAAGTTTATGTAGATGGGACGGAGAAGGCATCGGGGAGTATTGCCTCGCTTGGTACTCAAAGTGTAGATACAACCTTTAACACGCTGATTGGTGTGGATGGAAACAAAGGAAATGGCGGAGCAACGATTACCATAGATGATCTGAGAATCTGGAAGAGATCGCTCACAGCTACGGAAAACAAAGCATTGTCGGATTCCTATAAGGGTGTTCAGCTCTTTACCTTTGAACAGCTCACCACATTAATTCATGACGCTGCATCCTTCCAAAAGAACAGCGATAAAGTCAGTGGTGTATCTTACCCGAAAGACCAGCTGGACGAGCTTGCGAACCAACTTCAGAAAGCCAGACAACTGACGGCAAGTAATAGCCCAACCGAAATTGACCTTGCTTATGTCGAGCTTCAGTGGGTCTATAAAAAAATACAACAGGCAGCAATATATTCCTTTATTCCTAAGAACGCATTCACTATCAACTCCTTTAGTTCTTATGCGGACAATGAAAATGCCAATGCTGCGAACATCCTAGATAACGATACCGCTACGATTTGGCATTCCAAATGGCAGGAGCCTGCAGCCTCATTTCCACATTGGGTGATTATCGACATGAAGGGTAGTAAGAACTTAACTGGTATTGGGCGCACTAGCCGCTTAAGTCAGACGGCTCTGGAATTTCCAAAGGATTTTGAACTCTACGCCTCGGATCAATTATCGGATTTGACCGATCCGGCGTACTTGAGCAATCCGGCGAATAAAGCGATCGGCACATTCCAGAAAACCTGGAAAGGCACGAGCTATCAAGACTTCAATATTCTGGATAAAGCGATACAAGGTAGATATGTGAAATTTGTTGTCACGAGCACCTATAACCCAACCGCTTTATTCACCAGTATGAGTGAAATCGATTTTACTGGTAGCTCAGTGCTCTCTGCGGATACACTTCTACAGATGTCCTTCGAGAATAATTTGGAGGATCAATCTGTAAATGCTATACCGGCAACACCGGTTAAAGATCCACAGTTCGTGAAAGGTCGCGTCGGACAAGCCTTGAGTATCGATTCCAAGAGCTCAGCGCTGCAATATGTTGATCTTGGCAAGCCAACAAGTCTGCAATTCGGTAAGGACAAGAACTTCTCGTTCGCATTTTGGGTTAAATCGCCTTCTGTCTCAGGAGACCCTGCGATTCTATCCAACAAAAATTGGGATTCCGGTGCAAATGTAGGTTATGCCTTAGCGCTGAAGGGAAGTGCACTCCAATGGAACTTTAATACATCCGGCGAATCGCGTGCAGATGCCCAAATTCCAAATGTTGTAGATGGCACCTGGCATCATATCGCCATATCGCATGATCGTGCTTCAGGGCGAGTTGATTTTTATAAAGATGGTGTTCCTGTAAATGTGACCAAAGTTAATGGCATGAACTATCAGGGTATAGCAAGCACCATGACCATTGCAGGTCGAACGGGCACGCTGGATACAGGATTGTCAACCATGATCGGAAATGATGGTACAGGCAATTACAGCAATGCGCTGCAAGTACAGCTTGATGAGCTTCATATGTATGGAAGAACATTAACCGCGCAGGAAGTTTCTAATATGTATAACAGTGCTCCACCGCTTGCTTCCATTGAGGATTTTTCAGGTTCATTAAATCTGATCGGAGCTAAGCACACGGTTCAAGGTACGCAATTCCGATATAATCTAGATCTGCGTACACCTGATATGACGACTAAAGTGGACAAAGCTGTCGTTGAGATAGCTTATGATCCAGAACAGTTCGAATTTGTCAGCGCATCTCGCGCAACGAAGACAGACGCTTCGACCCCTGGTATCGTTAGACTAGAACTGCCAGGAGGTAATGTCTATAACATCGAGAATCCGCTGGAGTATGCAAAGTCCAGAATCTCGGAGCTCAAATTCAATACGCTTGGTGCTTCCGGCCAAGGCATCATTGAAGTTAAGCATGCGGATTTCTATACTGGATCAACAAAACTAACGATTAAGGCATTTGATTCGGCGCCTGCCGTTATTCAGATCCATGCTAAAGCTTCCGAAGATCTTAATGCAGATGGTTATGTTACAATAGGTGACCTTGCACTTGCGAAAGGCATTTCGGATGAAGAGCTGGCAGATATGGCAGCCCAAGCCCAATACCAGCCCTATAAACGTGTAGTTGTCATCGGGATTGATGGTGGGGGTGTAGCGGTCTCCAAGGATGCTCCTTATTGGGAGACGCCTGGCTCCAAGAAAGAAAAGGTAGGCGATCGCCTGCAAATTCCAGCCATTCGGAACATTATCGAGCATGGAGCTATTAGCTATACGGCTAAAACTACTTTACCTTCCAGCTCATCCCCAAACTGGGGTTCGATGATTAATGGTGTTGGTTATGAAAAGCATGGTCTATATAATGACGATACCGCAGCCTACACATACAGTGAATCATGGGACTACCCAACGGTATTCAAAAAAATTAGGGAGGCATTGCCTGCTACTAAACAAACGGTATTCTCCACCTGGAGCAACATTGTTCAGGGGCATATTGAACCTTCTGTTGGTGTCGAAGGTTATTCCCTAGGAGATGAAGCTGATGTAGCGGCGTTCACGCAATACGCAGCTAGCGGCAAAGCGAAAGATACCTCGTTAATTTTCTTCCAATTGGATGATATGGATGGGGCGGGCCACGGTGATGGATTCTATACGAAGTCGTTTTATGAGCAAATAAAGAAGACGGATAAGAACATCCAGACCATCTATGATGCTTTAAAGAACAATCATTTGTTGGAAGATACGCTCATCCTCATGCTGCCTGACCATGGTGGGGGTAAAGAGAATGCAGACGGAACTTTGGGCATGGCAACAAGTCATGGGCAAGACGAGCCCCTTGCCACCACAATCTTCTTCGCGGCGAATGGTAGAACAGTAGCCACCGAAGACGGGAAGGAAAAATTATTGCAAGGTGGGAATACAAGAGACTTGGCTGCAACAGTTCTAACTGCACTTGGCCTGAACCCATCCATTGGAGATTCTCATGTCATTGACGGTATGTTCATACCTCAAACCGAACAGAAACAATCGGGTGCTTCGGACTTGCGATTCACAAAATTAGTTGATGCTGCTACACAAAAGGTTAACGGTTATGAAGTATCAATCAACAATGCGACTTCAGATGTGACAGCCATCGATTTGAATGTAGACTCCAGCAGTCTCATCTTCTCATCGATTGAACCGGCTCAACCTGGCGTTAAGATTATGCGCAAAGAGACGGTTAATGGAATGACAAGAATCATTCTAACCTCAACGAATGGCATTCAAGCAGATGCTCCGATTCTTAAGCTACGAGTATCACCACAAGAAAAGGCTACTGCTGTACAAATTACGCAAGCGATGATTGCAGATGCGAAAGGGCATGAAACGATGCCGAATTTGACCACTGCAACTAAAGAAGTACAGATCTCTCAGGCAACACTAGTAGATCTTCAGGTAAACGGTCAATCGTTGATCGGCTTCACACCGGATCAAATGAACTATGCGATTCGTGTAACGAATAATGTTTCGGTCGCAGAGGTCACTTATAAGGTAGCAGATCCTTTACTAAGCGTTCATGTCATAGGTGGTAAATCTCTGCAAGTAGGCGAGAATCTGGTGGAAGTGCATGTCCAAGCTCCAGACGGCAGCTCGAATGTGTATACCATTATCGTCATCCGTGAGTCAGAATCCTTACCTAACCAAATTCTGCTGTCCGATCTACGAATGAATGGGGAAACTCTACCAGCTTTTGCACCTAGTACGTTGAACTATAACGTAACGGTTCCCTATAGTACGTCGGTAACGGATATTACCTATACGGCATACGATCCGACTAGCGTAGTTAAGATTACGGGTAGTGGAGCCCTTGAGGTTGGTAGGAACGTCGTGAAGGTTACCGTGACAGCTCAAGACGGATTACAAAATATTTATACGATCATCATTACGCGTCAGCCTGAAGCGGAGTCTTCAAGCAATGCAGATCTGGTAGATCTTCGCGTTAATGGAACTACGATTCGTGGATTTGCCTCTGGGCAATACAACTACGAACTGACTGTACCTTACTCGACAACCGTTACGCAAGTAACCTATACAGCAGCGGATCCTATGGCTACTGTATCGATAACAGGCAGTGGAGATTTACAAGTCGGCACTAATATGATCACCGTAACTGTGACAGCTCAAGATGGAACCAAACAGATTTACACTATTGCTGTTATGCGCGAAAATGATACCTCGACAACACCACCAACGGGTGGGGGGAACCCAGGATCAAGCGTTACGCCGCCAGTGGTGGTGAAGCCGGAGCTGCCTGCAGGGGCGGTTGTTATCCCAGATGAACTCTTAACGAAGAGTGCTGAAGGAAACATCATCTTGCAGCTTCAAGCGGATAAGAATCAAGTTATGATTCCGATCGATCAACTCGATCAGATCGGCAATAGGGATCTAGAGATTCAAGTGAATGGGGTTCGTGCCATTATGTCCTCCAAAGTATTGAACGAGCTTCGTAAGCTTCTGCCATCAACTGCGAAGACAGCAACAATACTTTTGAAGATGGAAGCCATTCAATCGAATCAACTTACAATAACTACACCGTATTCACGGGTTAGTGACATCATGGACTTCTCATTAATCATGTCAGATGAGTCTGGTAATAAATATTCACTGAAGCAATTCCCAGTACCCGTGAAGATAACACTACCGATTCTAAATGGAACCAATCCAGCTCTAGCGGGTATTTATCGTATTGAGGAAAATGGCAGCTTTACCTATCTAGGGGGGACGATGAATCCGTCCAAAACCAGTCTTACCGTAGATTTGAATCATTTTAGCCAATACGTTGTTCTTTCGTTCCAAAGCAGCTATCGAGATGTACCTGAAAGTCACTGGGCATACAAGACTATTCAGGAACTATCTGCTAAACAAATTGTGAAGGGACAATCTGACTCTATGTTTAACCCATCGGGTTCCATCACAAGAGCAGAATATGCAGCTCTCCTCAGCAGAGCGCTTTCCTTAACTGCGAGTCGTCCGACTTCATTCCAAGATGTAGTCGCTGGATCGTGGTACGAAGAGGCGGTCAATGCAACCTTTGAAGCAGGTATTATTCAAGGCGTATCCGAGGATCGTTTTAACCCGAATCAACAGATTACCCGCGAGGAAATGGCAGCTATGCTGGTAAGAGCCTATGCATATCGTACGGGCGTTAAGCCGGAAGCAAGCTCATTCCATGCGACTAATGACAGCTCTAAAGTTAGTTCTTGGGCAGTAACCTATGTACAAGGTGCGCTAGAAGCTAAGCTTCTGACGGGTCATCAGGATGGTAACTTCCTTCCGCAATCGATGACAACCCGTGCCGAGGCAGCTCAGAGTATTTCAAATCTACTTGCGAAATTCTAAAATGAAATTGTAAGTTCCCTACATGAAAAATCCCCTCAAGTTAGACAATGCCTTAGACATCTTATCGAGGTCTGAGGCGTTGTAAACTTTGAGGGGATTTATTCATGTTATACCTTAAAATTTCAATTGGCTTCCGCAGGACTCGCGCACAACAAGCACTGGCTCCACAACAAATGAACCGCCACCTGACTGATTGTTAATCAAGTCATAGAGCATATGGGCAGCGAGGATACCAAGGCGTTGTTTGTTTTGACGGATGGTAGACAGTCTTGGTGTAGTATATTTGCAGGCTTCGATGTCATCACAGCCGATGATGGCGATATCCTCAGGGACCCGGAGGTCATGTTCTTTTAATGCACGGATGGCTCCTAAAGCCAGCAAATCAGAGGCAGCAAAAATGGCCTTTGGTAAACTGCCGCTTTGAATTAATTGTTGCATAGCCGTATACCCGCTGGACTCAAAGAAATCGTCGCCATGTACAAACCAACGCCGGTTCAAAGGGAGACCGAAACTTTCGATAGCTTTGGTATATCCTGCTTCCCGTAGATTGGATATTTCTGAATCCGCGGCACTTCCTATAAAACCAAGCTCCCTATAACCAAGAAGGTAAAAATGCTCTACGACCTTAGAGGATATTTGGAAGTTATCTGACATAACAAAGCCTGACTTCTTCCCTGTTAGTTCGAGATCTACCCCGATACAAGGGATACTGCTCATGTCCAGATCGTGGATCGTTGGCTCCATCTTCTGTCCAGATATAATGACACAGCCATCCACATTAAAATGAACAGCGCGCGCGAAGTAATCTCCGCTGCTAATAAATTTTTCGTTTGAAAAGAAGATGAGATCGTATCCCAGTACACCCATCTGTTTCTTGAAGGAGTTTAATACCTCAACGAAAAAAGGGTGCGTAAATTCTACATTAAGCTCACCCGCGAAAATCACACCGATCAGATTTGATTTTTTGGTTGCAAGTGTCTTGGCGGAGTTGGATGGTGAATATCCAGTTTGCTCGATGATCTCCAGGACTCTTTTCTTGGTCTTTTCCGAAACATCGCTGTAATTATTCATAATTTTCGAAACGGTCGAGACAGAAACGCCTGCCATTTCGGCAATCATTTTGATATTCATATGTAGTATAAGCCACCCTCCGCTTAATAGTTGGAATATGGGGGAAAGACTGTAGTAGAGCGGTTATTTATGAGTTTTTTTGAATGGAGTGAAGAGTAAAACAGTTATTTTAAGTCTATTCTTATTGCCGAAACAAGTCAAACGGATATTTTAATACTGAGATATATTCCGAAAAAAATAATGTAAAAAAATTCAAAATTATATCTTTACAAATATGGAAATCTAAGCAACAATAACATTGTCGAAACCGATTTCGATTCTTCGCTTGAATTACGAATATTACGAAATTCGAGGAGTGATGTTTAGGATGAAGAGGAATTTCACGGCAGCATTAGCTGCTATGCTCCTTGTCACCGGGCTGCTATCACCGGTTGGGAGCATGAATGCTTCAGCGGCAGAGCCATTAAAGGGAAACTCACCTGATTCAGCGGCAACGAAAGTGGAAAATGAAACAATCGATGTATTGAAAGCGTTTACGGATGTATCTCCAAGCCATTGGGCTGCAGGTCCATTACAGCGTTGGAGCGCAAATGGGATTATAAGTGGATATGACGATGGGTCGTTTCGACCGGGTAAGGAAGTCACAAAGGCAGAGTTCGCGGCTATTATGAATCGTATATTTAATTATCAGGAGCAATCGGATAAGCTTCCAGCGGATGTGCTGGCTACAGACTGGTATAAGAGTGATATTGCCAAAGGGATTACAGCTGGATATTTAAGCAGTGATAAGAATAACAATATTTATCCTTCACATGCGCTTTCGCGTGCTGAGGCGGCACTATCCTTGGAGAAAGTGTTTCGTTTCAATACGGACAAAAGTAGCACAGCAGCATTCACTGATTTGAACGGAGTCAGTGATGAAACTGCGAAAGCGATAGCAGCCCTATCGAGTGCTGGCTTTATTAAAGGTTATCCTGGAGGTTTGTTTAAGCCTGAGGGCGGAATTACACGTGCAGAGCTTGCTCAGCTTGCTGATCGAATGGTTTCGGGACTCATCTTAAAATCTGGAGAGACTTCGCTTGGAACAGTAAAGGGCAATGTAATCATTAATCATGCCGATGTGGTTCTTAAAGATACTGTCATCCAAGGCAATCTCTATTTAACGGAGGGGATTGCCGAAGGGAATGCGAAGCTTGAAGGTGTAAAGGTAACAGGGACTACGTTTGTACGAGGTGGCGGTGAGCAGAGTATTGGCTTACACAATACTTCACTTGGCCCGCTTCAAGTAGCCAAACCTAACGGTAAGGTTAGAATTTATACCAGCGGGTCAACAGCTGTGGGTACTGTGCAGCTGCAATCCGGGGCTATCTTGGAAGAGAGTAGCGATCTTACGGGAGCGGGCTTTGGGGATGTTGAGATGAACGTCGTTCCTCATATTATCTCACTTCGAGGGATATTTGCAGCGGTTCGCTCGGCAGACTCAGCAGTCAGCGGTTCTTTGCTAAGAATCTCAGGAACTGTTGCCAGTCTTACGGTGGGCAGCTCAACGCAATTGACTCTGGAGAACAATGCACAGGTGGCCGCGTTAATCCTGACTACGAGCGCTGGAGGCACAGCGATTCAAGGAAGCGGAAGCGTAACCTCAATAGATAACAAAGCCGATGGAGTAACGATTGGCGGCTCGCCATTAAAGAAAGGAAACACTAGTAAAACGACGCTGCCAGTAGCAACTTCAGCCTCAAGCAGTTCTGGTAATGGAGGTCCAATATCAACGCCAACCTCTACACCTGAAGCAACAGCTACAGCAACTACTACACCAACCGAAACACCAACACCAACACCAACACCGACACCGACACCAACGCCAACGCCAACGCCAACGCCAACACCGACACCGACACCGACACCGACACCGACACCAACACGAACACCAACACCAACACCAACACCAACGCCAACGCCAACGCCAACGCCGACACCAACACCAACACCAACACCAACACCAACACCAACACCAACACCAACACCAACACCAACACCAACACCAACACCAACGGCAACGCCAACCAATGATCCGTGGACGCTGGTTTGGGGTGATGAATTCAATGAAGGAAGCATTGATCCTACCAAATGGACCTATGACCTTGGAGATGGTTCGCAATTTAACAATCCAGGTTGGGGCAACAACGAGAAGCAATGGTATACAAGTGATGAGAAGAACGCAAAGGTACAGGATGGTAATCTAGTGATTACTGCGCGTAAAGAAGCAGTAAGTGGCAAGGAGTACACTTCTTCGCGACTTAAAACGAAAGGTCTGTTCAGTAAGAAATATGGGAAGTTTGAGATTCGGGCTAAAGCGCCTACCGGAAAAGGATACTGGCCGGCGATTTGGATGCTGCCGGAGAACTACGAGTACGGAAATTGGGCTTCCTCTGGTGAGCTTGATATCATGGAGGGCTGGGGCAGCCGTCCTAATACGGTAGCGGGTACCATTCATTACGGCGGCGAATGGCCTAACAATGTATACTCTGGCAAAGAGTACGTGTTCCCGGAAGGCTCCACGATAGAACAATTCCATACGTACTCCATTGAGTGGGAACCGGGAGAAATTCGCTGGTATGTAGATGGTGAGCTGTTCTTGACCAAAAATGACTGGTACAGCATCAGCAATGGCCAGCCTGCGAATAATGCTTATCCAGCACCGTTCAATCAGGAGTTCCACCTGCTGTTAAATCTGGCTGTCGGCGGCAACTTTGATGGTGATCCAACACCAGAAACC
Organism: Paenibacillus sp. B2(2019); assembly: GCF_008370385.1. NCBI lineage: Bacteria > Bacillati > Bacillota > Bacilli > Caryophanales > Paenibacillaceae > Paenibacillus > Paenibacillus sp. B2(2019). Next base: position 182,992 of record NZ_VTZR01000011.1, on the reverse strand, counting down.
GTGTTTCCAAAATCAATGCAGGTTGATTATGTCAGAGTCTATGAACTGACAGGCCGTGAGTATCGTGAGCCGGTACCAGTTACGCTGGATAAGGAGCCATACTTGGAAGGCTCAAAGCTAGCACTTCCTGACGGAAACCTTGTCTATAACAACAACTTCACGGAGCAGGTTCCGGGAGATGATGGAATGGGTATACCGAATACTTCACATTGGGTTTTGTTTAAAGAACCAGGAGCTGATGCTACAGTTTCCACTGTACCGATTGGGGGACACAACTTCCTAAAGGTAAATATCAGTAATGCTGGAGGCAATGTCTATTCCGTTCAACCTCAAGCGATCGTATCCGTTGCAAAAGGTAGATTCTATAAGCTCAGCTTCGATGCGAAAACAGATGTGTCACGTAATATTAGCGTTAAATTAACGGGGGGAGAATCACGTGGCTTTGCGGCTTATTCTCCAGCACTTAAGGCAGAGCTGACTTCCGAGATGTCCCATTACGAAACGATGTTTCAAATGAAGGACAACTCTGATATTGCAGCACGGATAGAGTTCAATATGGGAACTAACGCTTCACCAGCTTGGTTAGGTAATGTCCGTCTGGAAGAGATAGATAGTATTCCTTTTGATCATGATGGAATAAAGACACCGCTCGGTAGCGGTAATCATCTGTACAATGGCACTTTCGATCTTGGTGAGCCCAATCGGATGAGCTATTGGCACGTAGAAACAGCCAATGGTGCAACGACCACTGCCAATGTAGATGATACAGGAAAGCTGAATCTGCAGATTGGCGGCAGCGAAAGTGGCGAAGTTCGATTGCTTCAAAAGGGAATTCAGCTCATACAGGGCCAAGATTATGAGCTTACCTTTAATGCTGCAGTATCCTCTGCACGTACTGCCACAGTTCAGCTTCTTGGAAAAGACGGCAGCGTACATGCGCAGCAGTCGGTTAACTTAGCCCAAGGTGAACAAGAAATAAAAGCAGTCTTCACCAACCTTGCAGGTGCGACGGATCATGAGGGACAATTTGTATTACTTCTGAACGGTGCTGCCGATACAGTCATCTTGGATAACTTCAAGTTGCTGCGCACGAGCTTTTATTATGATCCATCACTTGTTTACTACCCGCTGGTGAATGGTGAATTCAACACTGAATTTCATGCCTGGGATCGGCTGTTGACGGAGCAGGGCGGACAGAGCACTGCTACTGCTACAGATGGAACAGCGAAGTTTAACATTACGAATACGGGTAGCCAGCCATATTCCGTGATGTTGTTTCAAAATAACTTGAAAGCTGCAAGCGGAATAGATTATGTGCTAGAGTTTGATGCCAGTTCAACCATTGCCCGAAAAATCGGTGTGAATGTTGAAAATGCGTCTTATCAGGCTTCGTTTACAAAAAATGTAGAGCTCACACCAGCAACGAATCATTACACATTCGAATTCCGTCAAGGCAGTAAGGACACATTGTCACTTAAATTCCTGCTTGGAAAGGTTGAGGGAATTAGTATTCCTCAAAGCCATGATATTATCATCGATAATGTGAAATTTGAAATCAAAAATGCACCGGCCAAACCGCAGGAATTACTAAGCGATAGCAGCAATAACAGAGTTTCGCAGCCGATTGAGCTAACCTTCATAGACCATGAGGATTGGAGAAAGAAAATCGTTGCAGTGAAGGTTAATGGTATAACACTTGAAACCGAACAGTACACCATTGAGCCTGGAAAAATCATAATCGATGCAGCAGTATTTCCATCCGAGGGCAGCTATACCATCACTGTAGAAGCTGACCATTACGCAAATGGATCTGTGCTTCAGACGATACTTGCTAACGATAACAATCTAGTCATAAATGGCTCGTTCGGCAGTGGTAAGACGGGTTGGTCTACATGGTCTGGAGAAGGTGGTGTTTCTGCGTTTGATGTGAAGGATGGCGAGGCAGAAATTTTGATTACGTCAGCAGGATGGGAGGCGTGGCATACACAATTTTACCAAGAGGGTATCCCACTGGAAGGCGGAAAAACGTATGAGGTGAGCTTTAAGGCGAAATCAACGGTTCCGCGGCAGATCATCCTAGAATACTCCAATACTTCTGCAGCTTCCGCTCAAGCTAAGTTTGATATTACTGCCGATTGGGCAACGTATGGCGCACAATTTACGGTGTCTAACAGCAATCCGCTGAAGCTGAATTATCTGATCGGCAAATCGCTGGGCGCTGATCCTAAGGCTAACAGTACGCCACATACGATTTCTTTTGACGATATTGTGGTCCGGGAGGTACAAGGTGGTCCGCCAGTGACACCACCAAGCGGCACGCTGGATAATGGAACCTTTGATGTGGATTCCAAGGGGTGGAGCCAGTATTTTGATGGAATTGGATCTGCTGCTGTAAAAGATGGGGAATTTACGATAGACCTGACGGGCACAGGGCAAGCTGCCTACAGCGCACAAGTGGATTACGAAAACCTGAAGCTTATTCAGGGAAAGACGTACACCTTGAAGTTTAAGGCCCGTTCTACGGTAAACCGTAATATTCAGGTAGCTGTGGAGCATAAAGGCGGGGACTACACCAAATATTTGGAAGCTGAGCTTATAGCTTTGACCCAGAATATGAAAGAATTCAGCTACACATTTACCATGAACAGTGCGACAGACGCAGGGGCTCATCTGGTATTTTTAGTAGGGCTTATTGATGGGAACAGTACGGAGACGAATAGTGAAATTAGTGCGGGCAGCACGATTTATTTGGATGATGTAAGCTTAATCGAAAGTTGAACGAAAAAAACGGCAGTGTTTTCCTTTTTACAGGAGCACTGTCGTTTTTTTTGGTTTGGAATTAAGATTCTTCTTTAGGGATAAATTCGAAGATCTTACCATTCTCAAAGGATTCTATTAATTTTAGCAACCAGCGGTAGTAATTAATGGATTCGGTAATCTTCTCTTCATCTGTATTTAAGAGCTGCATAAGTTTACTATCGTCACTATACTCTTTTTTCATATCGTTAATTTCTGCAAGTGATTTCGCTAGTGAAATCATATTTCCTTCGACGGCTTTCCTCCATTTAATAGAGAAGTAATCACTGAAGTTCTGATGCCAGTCAGGCACAGTGGTGAACAGGTCTTTGCGAGTCCCTCTCCCCCAAACTTTATCGATCATTTTCAGATCTAGGAGGGTACGGACTCCCGTACTCATGGACGTTTTGCTCATTCCCATTGTTTTGCTAAGCTCGTCCAATGTCACTGGACCTTGATTGAAATACATATAACCGTATAAATGCCCAATGGATAAAGTGATGCCGTATAGGTCCATATTTTTACCGATAGAGTCTATCACGCGTTCACGGGCCTTACTAATCTTCTCTATTTGTTCGGGTGTTAACCCTTCTAAATCGTTCATGATGTCCCTCCTGAGGAATAGGTCGATAGACTGCTGCAACCTTATACAATGTATTGTAATCAAATCCCCCTCCATAAGTAAAGAAATCATGAAGAAAGGAATTTGGTGTAAAACAGAGTATTCTATACATAAAGTACGTAAAGTTAAAACTGTACACTAAATTTTATCCGTATATGGTGTTTGCATGAATTTTCAATAGTCCGGTACACTACTATAAGTGAACTAAACCCGGATATATCTTCGGGAGAAGGAGGACGGCATGGCTATTATAGAGGTGAAAAAGCTAACCAAAGTATTCGGTCATGATGCGGGAAAGGCGATTCCATTATTAGAGCAAGGGTGGTCGAAGGAAAAGATCGCTCAGGAATTAAAGTTGACGGTCGGAGTCAACAAAGCCGAATTCAGCATTGAAGAAGGAGAAATATTCGTCATTATGGGATTGTCCGGCAGCGGGAAGTCAACGTTGGTTCGTTTATTGAACCGTTTGATTGAACCTACAGGGGGACAAGTCCTTTTTAAAGGAAAAGACGTCGTGAAAATGAACCCGGAGGAGCTTCGGCAATTTCGGCGCAAGAACATCGGCATGGTGTTTCAGAAGTTCGCATTGTTTCCACACCGGACGGTATTGGAGAATGCGGAATACGGACTTGAGGTTCAGGGCGTAGATAAAAAGAAGAGAACTGAACGGGCCATGGAGGCATTGCATCTAGTGGGTCTAAAGGGTTGGGAGAACCATCGCCCGGATCAACTTAGCGGAGGGATGCAGCAGCGTGTGGGACTAGCAAGAGGACTTGCTAATGACCCAGATATCCTGCTCATGGACGAGGCCTTTAGTGCACTGGATCCGCTGATCCGTAAAGACATGCAGCAGGAGCTGCTGGAATTGCAGTCCAGAGTGAAGAAGACGATTGTGTTCATCACTCATGATCTAGACGAAGCCCTGCGGATTGGTGATCGGATTGCACTGATGAAAGACGGTGTTATCGTGCAGATTGGTACACCGGAAGAGATTCTCATTCAACCTGCCAATAAATATGTAGAGCGGTTCGTGGAGGATGTGGACTTGTCCAAGGTGCTAACAGCAGCTCATGTGATGCGGCAACCGGAAACGGTTAGACCTGAGCGTGGACCTCGGGTAGCACTTCAATTAATGCGTGATAGCGGCATATTCAGCTTGTATGTGGTAGACAAAGAAAACAAGCTCTTGGGTGTTATTACAGCTGAGGACGCAGCACAGGCACTAAAGGATAATAAATCCATCCTAGAGGTTACACGGCGGGAGATCCCTCGTGTATATCCAGAAACGCTGCTCAATGATTTCTTTGAACTAATATCTGAGACACATTTGCCTGTAGCCGTCGTAGATGAAGCGGATAAATTAAAAGGCATTGTGATTAAGGGAGCCGTTCTTTCCGCACTCGCGGGTAACGCGGTACCGGAAGGAGAAGGATCTTAATGGACATTCCAAAACTGCCTTTAGGAAAGGCCCTCGAGTGGTTGGAAAACTGGCTAACTACGTATTGTGGCCCCTTGTTTGACTTTATCGCTACAATAATCGGTGGAATGGTTTCTGCAATTGAAGGTGCGCTGACCTTCCTGCCTGCATTAGTGCTTATCGTACTTATTGCAGCTTTGTCTTATTGGATTGGGAAATGGCGCATGGCTTTATTTGCGGTAATCGGACTGCTCTTAATCGATAATCTCGGATTATGGGGACCTTCGATGCAATCTTTAGCCCTTGTTCTAACCGCCTCGATATTGGCTGTAGTAATCGGCGTACCGATTGGTATTTTGTGTGCGCAGAGAAATGCGGTTAGAAATACAGTTACGCCTATTTTGGACTTTATGCAGACGATGCCGGCATTTGTGTATTTATTGCCAGCGGTATCTTTTTTCTCACTTGGGGTAGTTCCAGGTGTAATTGCATCGATCATCTTTGCGATTCCACCGACAATTCGTTTGACCAATCTCGGTATTCGTCAAGTTTCAGAGGAGTTAGTTGAAGCAGCCGATGCTTTCGGTTCAACACCAACTCAGAAGCTGGTTAAATTGCAGCTGCCGATCGCACTGCCAACGATTATGGCAGGCGTCAATCAGACGATTATGTTATCACTCTCTATGGTTGTCATCTCATCTATGATCGGTGCGCAAGGTGTAGGTGCCTATGTATACCGCGCGGTATCGCAGGCTAAGACAGGAGATGGGTTCGAGGCGGGGATTGCTATCGTTATTATAGCTATTCTACTCGACCGTTTAACGCAGAACGCACTAAAACCAAAACAGAGATAGGGGTTTTAAATAGATATGAAGAAAAAAAATATAGGTTTATTCCTGTTAGTGATTATGATGATTACTGTTATTGCCGGATGTTCATCCACTAGTAAAGAAAAAGTGAAATTGGCTTATGTGGCATGGGATTCCGAAATTGCGAGTACTTATGTTGTTAAAGAAGTACTTGAAACTAAGCTTGGAGCTAACGTTGAAATGCTACAGGTAGATGCAGGCCCAATGTGGGCAGGGGTTGCTGATGGTAGTGCGGATGCTATGGTCGCAGCTTGGCTACCAAGCACGCATGCAGCTTATTTAGAGAAGTATGGTTCGAAAATCGAAGATTTAGGTGCTAATTTGAACGGAACTAAAGTTGGTTTAGCGGTTCCAGCGTACATGGATATTAATTCTATTGAAGACTTGAAGAACAGTGACCTGGCAGGTAAATTGAGCAATCGAATTATCGGAATTGAGCCTGGTGCTGGTATTATGACGACGACTGAAAAGGCTATTGCGGAATATGGTCTTAGTGAATATACGCTTCTAGAAAGTTCATCGGCAGCGATGGCTCAGGAGCTGCAAAAAGCCTATGACAACAACGAGCCTATCGTTGTAACAGGTTGGACACCACACTGGATGTTCGCCAATATGGACCTGAAATATCTGGAAGATCCAAAAGGTGTATATGGTGCGGATGAGCAAATCCATACGATGGTTCGTCAAGGTCTGAAAGAAGACATGCCGAATGTCTATAAGTTCTTGGATCAATTCGAGTGGACAGCAGAAGACATGGCGAAAGTAATGGTTGAGGTTCAAGGTGGGAAGTCACCAGAAGAAGCTGCTAAAACTTGGGTAGAAAACAACCCGGATAAAGTGAATGCGTGGATTCAAGGTGTAGAATTGTAAGTAGATAGAATTCTGTGGTATGATGTGAAGAATCAATGGATTACAAAAGTGTAACTTGTACGCTAACCACTGTTCTTTACAAATGCACTTCATAAGCAAAATCATTCAATAAAACACCCCGGAAGGGGTGTTTTTCTTGGGAATATAAGCAAAGTATTAAAAGGAATATCTATACTTTGCATATATTTTAATGCTCACACTTATGCTTTAGCGAAGTAAATCAGGAGGCAGCTGCTGCAAGGAGTCAAGAGAGGAGACTGCTTCATGACAGAGACCATAAATACCTGGATAGATTGGCTGCTGCAAACGCTTGGCCTTAGTGGACCCTCTATTTTATTTGTGACGATTCCATTGGCGCTGTTGCAGAGTATATTAGGATTTTTTCCGTTCGTAATTTTGATTGTCCTCCATGTGTCTGTATTTAACGTTATTGGAGGTATGATAATTAGTTGGCTGGCTTGTAATCTGGGTGGAATACTGATGTACTTCCTGATTCGACGATATCTTTACAATTGGTTTGATCGAAAATGGAGGTCCAAGCTGAAAAGGTATGACAAATGGCAGCGTTACTTGGACCGATATGGAATTTGGACGCTGGTCCTTCTACGTACGATTCCCATTATTCCGAACAATGTAATCAATTTTATGTCCGCTGTTTCACCGATAAAAGCATCATCTTTTATTTGGGGAACCGTGCTTGGGAATCTGTCCTACATTTGGCTATTCGGTACGATCGGCTCAAGCTTAATCGTCCCTAGGGAAGAATGGAATGGATATATTACTTGGTATGCCGTGTTTATCGCTATTCTAATCGGTATCTTTATACGGCGGCACTGGGACCATCTACAGGAAGATAAACGGAGTAGAATGCACTAATATTATTTGATCATCAAATGAATGAAGAACGTTTCTTTGGCATTATCTGCCGGAGGGAACGTTCTTCTTTTTTGTCTTCTTTCCGAATACCTTAAACTAAGTGGAGGTGGCTTGACCTCTACGTAAGGTGGGAGGGACTATCGCAATGGGGAGATTAAGAAAATGGGGGAACCGAGGGCTAAGATTACCTGATCTAGGTCAGCTTCGGCTGCCAAAAATAAATGGGGGCGGTACGCCGAGGTTCTCTGGAAGAAGCTCCGCGTTCAAGTCAAAACCTAGTAGGGCAGCGGCAAGACCACAGAGTGCACGCTTTGAAGCTAAGCGAAGTAGAAGTCATATGAGATCATCCAGTAGGTCAGAGAGAAAGATGACCGTTTCCGGCGGAAACACGCGTAAGCCAAGAAGCCGGCGCAAATTTTGGTTGATTGCATCCTTGGTATTGATTGTGCTTGTACTACAAGCACTGCGATACGTGGAGCTGCACATGAAGCCACCTATCTTGCATTTAGCGCAAATTCGTGTGAAGCAAATCGCAACAGAGTCGATAAATAAAGCGATCACTTCACAAGTTGCGAACGGAGGAAATGCGGAGGAACTAATTGATTGGAAGACCGATAAGAACGGGAAAATATCAGGCTTTATGTTGAACTATGCGGAGCATATGCGTATTACTTCGCAAGCAGCAGAGGTAATCCAGACCACGTTGCAGGATTTGCATAATCAGACAGAATATATTCCGCTCGGTCAGGCACTAGGTAGTCCTCTCATCGCCTCTTATGGACCTGATATCCCGATCAAGATTGAACCGCAAGGTGCTGTTAAGGTTGAACTCAGCACTCGCCAGCAAAATGCCGGAATTAATATGATTTTAGTTGAGGTCTATATCCATATTGTTACGGAGGTAGCGGTGGTTATTCCTTTTGACATGGAACCCCAAGTAGTGGATACGGAAATTCCTGTGTCATATTTGATGGTCGTCGGAGACGTGCCTATGTATTACTACGATAATCAGGGTCAGCCTGTCGGAGCTAATGGCAGCAGTGCCCCGGGAATTGCTATTCCTGCACCATCTGTAAGTGGAGATAAAAATGGAGTATCAGATCAGAGCAAGGATACCCCTGGGAATAGCCAAGAGGATAGCAATTCATCACCAGCCGCACCCAATTCTTCGAATACAGGCGCAGCTCATACAGAAGAAGGCGGCAAAGGTGTAAATGGAGGGAATTAAGGGATATCGTGCTTAACCGCTCATAGACTATAGGTAGAGTTGCTTTAAATAAATGGAGCGTGAGTCCTAATGTCACATGAATCGCTGAATATGGAACGCTTGGCAGGGAGATATGGTTTCCTTGAACGTGCCGGACTTCTACCCTTGCCTAGTGAAGATGGGATTTCTATTGTAGTTGAGCTTAGCCGTATGGAATGTGCCAGGGTCTGTTTACCCCTGCTGCTGCGTCACTCGGGAGTGGCTGTGCGCATTATTGCTGTTTCAATGACGCCCGATTTCCCCATGGAGGTATTAGCAAGACAGTTCTCGCCAGAGGAACCAGTGCTCTTCCTACCCTATGAGAAGGAGGAGTATATGCCCAACCTAGCTCTGGCCCATATCGAGACCACCTTTGCTGTTCTGCTTGAAGATTCGATTATGGTATCGCCTGGCTGGTTAAGCGAGTTAATGTGGGTTTCCTTTGATGATGCTTCCGTTAGAGTCATTGCTCCGCGTTCTTCTACCGAGAGGGGAGAAGGGAAGAAACGGCTTCACTTTGGTACTCATCATGAATTAGCTGAGCATGTAAGCTACAGTCTTGGGCGGTATCAAGGCGAATGGCGCGAGGTGGAAGTGCTAACCGGATCTTGTCTTCTATTCACTAAGGAATTGATTCAGCGAATTGGCGGCTTTGACACCTCGCTTCAAGCGCGGCATCTCATGATAGCTGACTGGTGTCTCCGAGCGCGGCAGGTTGGAGCGAAACTGGCACTGAGTGAAGCTGTGTATGTTCATGCTATTCAGTCACTGGATAGATACCTGAGAACGAAGGACGAATCCAAACAGACGAATGGCTGGCAGACATACTACAAGAAATGGGCACTTGAAAGCGGGATAGAGAACGAAGGACTTTTAGTACCGCCTACTGAATCCCTAAAATTTCCACAGCCGGTTATACCATTGGGCAGGATATCCTTAGCTTCTCCGTTGGTAACGGCCATAGTGTATTGTGATGAAGCTTGGGATTGTGATGAGCTGAAGGAGCAATGGATAGCTGCACGGGAGCAGCAGAGCTACAAGTCTATTCGCTGGATTTGGATCAGAGATACTTTGGTGGACGCTGCTCCTGAGTTTCCGGTTAGCGAACATGATGTAGTGATAACGGTTCATGGTGAGGATGTATGGCTACGGGCGTTAAAGAACGCATCTGCATTATATGAGAGTGAGATCATTCTGTATTTGTCCACTTCTATCCAATATGAGAAACATTATATTGAGCGGGTGGTGAAGGCCATAACCCAAGGCTCCGCTGATCTGATCGTAAGTTTATCGACTGAAATGGAGGAAGCGGGGGTTCATTTGCTTGCAGGGGGAGATTCAGCGCTCACGCTACCTCTTGAACGTGTTGCTTACAAAGGAGGGATCATGCCTGGGATGATTAGCAATAGGAAGTTTACTTCCCGTCAATTGCTGCTTCACCCTAATGCTTCTCTGGTAATAGGCTATATTGGGGATTTGTCCGATTCCAAGGAGGCACACCCATGAAATATTTAATTCTAAGCGGAGGTTCTTGGGAGGACTACGAATATAAAAGATTGCTAGAGCTTCTTCCCGACCGGGAAGGGGTCTGCTTTGCTGGACGAATGACCAGTGAGCAGCAGACTAACAATCAGATTAGGGCAGTTGCGGCTGCAGATATTTATTCTTTGAACATGAAGCAATACACGATTCTTGTCTCTTCTCCTTATTGGCTCACAGGGGTTTTCTCCTTGCAGGCAGCTTATGTAGTGGCTCTGCTAGAACGTTGTCCGGAAGAAGAAAAGAAGTGGTTATGGGATAAATACAGCGGTTTGCTTGGCGCAAAGGCTGATCTTGTAGCCACCCGATCTGAACGGATATATCTAGAGCAGAGCTTACGCAGGGAAGGTGTGCTCTATCTCGGCGGGGATCAGCAGGAATCCTATGGAGCTACCTTTCAGGGAGATCGGCTGTATTTTCTTACGGATTATGAGGTGCTGTGGAGGAAGGCAATAGTGAACTTGTGGCAGGATTCAACGATATCACCTGCTGATTGGGTTACTATACAGCTTGAGTTGCGGGCGGACTATTACATTTCCATGTGTGCTAAGCTGCCCAGTCAACCTGTTGTACATTACTTGGCAGCTTCCTATCTGTACTTGTTGGGGGATTCCGTAGCAAACCGCTATCTGACGCAATCTTTTGAGCTCATGGTGCTGTATGAATATTTAGATTGCCTTCATTCACATTTTCGCTTTTTTTCGGCTATAGAGGGTAAGACTGGGGATTTGGAAACAGCTGTTCAACAATATACGATTACGGCATTTACAGCTGAGGAGAAGCGGGATGCGGAAAGACTGCGGGGCTGGCTTCACTCCGGGCAGTACGAACTTGTCCGGGCAGAGCTGTTTCGTTTGAATGAGGATGAAGCTGCGGCAGTACGGATTCTGAGTTCGCTCACTACCTCAGAGGCAAAGATGTTATTGATTCAGAATTATATTCAGACCTTCCAATGGGAGAAAGCGCTAGAGCTTCAGCAAGATTTGGAGGGAAGTGTTGATGGGGTTATAGAAGGCACAATACACTTGCTACATGGCAGACGGCATGAGGCTATACGCAGCTTCTTGAATGCGGCAGGGCAAGACAATCAGGCGTGGCCGCTTTTATCAGAGATGGCAGATCTAGAAGAGGCGGTAAAACGATTGAAAAGGAGAGTGGAGGGATGAGTAGTCATAGATGGCCTCTCCGCAAAACAGCAGGTAACCGCTTGACCGCTATGATGCAGGTTCGAAACGAAGCTGGAAGGTATCTGGAGCAGGTACTTGAAGAACTGAGTGAGTTTGTGGATGATATTGTAGTTGTTGATGATGGAAGTACAGATCATACGGCACAGTTATGTCGTTCTTTTGCCAAGGTTACGAAGCTTGTGACACTGGAGACCTCCTTGTTTAATCGGGAGTGGGAGCTAAGGCAGATATTATGGGATTTGGCGGTATCTACGAATCCGGATTGGCTCCTGTCTGTAGACGCTGATGAGTTCTATGAAGAGGCAGCTAAACGGGAGATGAGACGGCTGATTGATCAGGATGTGTATGACTGGGTATCTTTCCGGCTATTTGATTTCTGGGGTGGCACCACCCATTATCGTGAAGATGAACATTGGAATATCCATACGAAGCATACTCGTACACTTGTCCGATATTTGCCGAATTTTCATTATTTCTTCCCGAAAATGGATCATCATGTTCCTAGGCTGCCGCTTTCTTACTCTGTATTGCCGGGTTTTCTTGCCGAACTGCGGGTGAAGCATTATGGATGGGCGGTTCCGCCGGAAGAGCTTCGACTTAAATATTCGCGTTATATGGAGCTTGATCCAGAGGGGCGCTGGGGGAGTCTGGAGCAGTACCAGTCCATTCTAGATGAGCAGCCCCATTTGATCGAATGGAAAGAATAGCTCTGAAATCCGAATCTGCCAGTCGGTTAGTTCTGACTGGCGGATCTGACGAGCAGCCCCCATGGGATTTGACCTGAGGAAATCCCATGGGGATAAGCTTTTGCAGCGAGTATAAGCTTGTAGTATGAGAGACTGACTGTAGCGGTAGTTCCTCCGATTCTGAGCAAATTTATTTCATCTGATTGAGCGATCTTTGGAGTTTCTCCGCAGGAGCAAGCCATTGCCACATATAATAGCCATTCGGCGCAGTCCGTCGAAGCATTATAATGAGGGGTTTGACTGAGATAGATGGAACTCCACTGTTTCTTTACGGGGATAGGAGCCTCAAGCAATCCATAGTATAAGGGCTGCGGCAGCTTGCACCACTGGAATAAAGAGCCCTCTGATTGTCGATAAAGCGATAATACACTATCCCAAGCACCGACCTGAAGCAGCAATTGCATAGCGTAGCTCAGATCAGGAAGAGCAGGCTTAATGTCAGAACGACTTGTTATGATATGATGAATTGTTAGCATCCCCGGTCTGTATGGCGATATGGAGATAAGCCACTTCATGGCTGATTCAGTATCTCCAGCACGGCAAGACAAAGCCCAGAGATAACCGAGTATAGATGAACGTTCGGAAAGAACAGATGGATTATGAAGCAGCTGCTCAAGCGGTGCGAGGGTGTGTGCCCCCTCTTGCTGCTGAGTACAAGCAAGGAAAGCCTGCACAATGGTTTGAACGGCTAGCGGTAGCTGCGAAGCAAAAGAGAGAGTGACCAGCCATTCAAAGTCACGAGCATTGAGCGCCGCAGGCACAAGATAGCCTAAGGTAATTGGTGAAAGAGCGTGGATATGGCAGCGGGTCAATGCGATCATACTTAACCTCTCTCCGGATAGCAGGCTTAGTGGGACAAGTTGTTTCCACGCATCCGTATAATCTGGTTTGAATTGTATAGCAGCCTCGTAGTGTTTCCGCGCGTTTGGATATAGAAATAACTTCTCGCATACTCTGCCCGCTAGTAGTTCTGTTCGATACGTTCCACTTCCCGAAGAAGATGGATATGGATGTGCTGTATCTTCGCTCTTCAGTGCTTGCTGCAAGAAGTGTCTAGCTTGTCTAAGCTGTCCTTGTTCGAGCAACAAAGCAGCATAGCCCTCTAATAAATCAGTGAAATCAGGAAACAATAAGCTCCCCGCATGAAAGACTTCCTCAGATTCCTGCTTCCTGTTACATCGTTGTAAGGCATAGGCAGTCTTTAGATAAATATCGGAGGCATACCCGGATTGGGTTGGAACATCAGCGAGTAATGGAAGAAGTACATCTGCCGCTGAATGATATTGTTCCTGTTGATAATGCTCTACCCCTAGTGCATAACGAAGGATTAGATGGTTCGGTTGAAGCTGCAGACCACTATTGATGAGAGCTAAATTGCGCTGGTATTTATTTTTGTGCTGTAGTTCATCCTCTAAATAACCGTAGTGATAAATACGCAATTCAGCGTAAGCAATTTCCCCCGCAGGAAGCTCCCAAATGCTGCTGGCCGTCTCCTCATGAATGATTCCACGAAAGATGATTCTTTCATCGTTTCTGAACAAGCGGCAGACATGATCGGTAACAAAATCCGCTTTAGGGGCGTCACCGATATAGTGGATAATGGGTAGCCAATATCCGTGAATATGCGCTGCGTCCAGCAGGTGCTGGACCTGCTCCCTCCTCCAATGATCTACAGCCTCATCGGCATCAAGTACTAGAATCCAAGGGGAAGTTGCATGCTTCAGACTTAGGTTTCGTGCTTTCGAGAAATCATTCTCCCAAGTCATATCGATGATCTTTGCACCGAACTTAGTTGCTATGTCTATGCTATTATCCTCAGACCCGGTATCCACAATGATGATTTCTGATACGATTCCTTGCACAGAGGACAGGCATTTCTCCAGGTGGTTCGCCTCATTCTTAATGATCATACAAAGTGTGATATCGGGTGTGGTCATAGGAAACGTCCCTCCTATTCTGAAACTTTGGGAAGCGGAAGAGCTAGGCGTACTCTTTTGACCGCTGGTGAATAGGTAGCAGAAGAGGATAATGAAGCAAGCAGACGATCCGCTAACACAATCTGTGAACGCCCCTGCTCAGATGCTTGATTAAATGCCACTTCTATAGAAATGGGCTGCTCTGTGGCATTTATCAGCTGTGCGGCTGCTTCATTACATCCCTCACTCTGTAATAATTCTAGGAGAATCCTGTTCTTAGTCACTGTGTAGTCTGGCAGATGAGCGTGGAACCAACCGTAAATCTCACTCTCGCGACCTGCACATTCCAGGGCTCGTAGTAGCCGGGCAATGACGGGAGTAGGTTCGGGATGAAGCTGTGCGGTTTTGGTGTAACAAGCAATGGCTTCGGTCTCATCACCCATCTCTTCACATAATTGACCCAGCATATAATAGGTTAAATATGAACCGAATCCAGCCTCAGTATGGTAGCCGGGAGGAGCAGCTCCGATGATCAGCGCTTGTAGCAACGCTACTTTGGCTTCTGCAAAGGCACCTAATTGTAAGAGTAGAGCCCCTTTGATATGAGCTAAGTCTGGGTAATCCGGATGTGAGCTAATCCCACGGTCACAAGCTGCAAGCGCCCCAGGGTAATCTTTTAATTCTGCAAGCGAGCGAATTTCATATTTATGCAGCAGGTGGATGTAACTTGTATCAGGCGGTGCCTCTTCTAGTGATTGTTGGATATGTTTTAGAGCAGGTTGATACTCCCCCAAACGCATATACTCAACAGCCATATTAAAATGGTGGAAAGGATCTTTAGGATTTAACCTTAGCTGCTCTTTCAGCAGCTCGACATTTCGTTTGATTTTATCTTTCTTGACCACTACCCCTTCTGCGTAACCATAATGATGGATGACTACAGTGGTCAAATGCATCGGTGCCTGAGGTGTAGCTGTTATGATAGCCTCAGCGATCTGTTCGTGAATAATACCGCTAAACCGGTACTTAGGGCGATTACGAAACATCCGAATAATCGGATTGATGGTGATCGTCTGTGAAGCGGGGGTTAACCCTTTATGATTATGAATGCGTAGGAAAAATGCCTCGTACTCCATATGCTCGGCACATAGCAGTAATTCTCCCTTGCTCTCCTCACTTAATTCCTCATCTCCATCTAGAACAAGAATCCATTGTCCATGGGCCTGCTGGAGACCTGCGTTGCGGGCAGCAGCAAAGTCGCCGCTCCAAGGGTGTTGTATGATTTTGGCTCCGAAACTTAGGGCAATTTGAACTGAAGCGTCGGTCGATCCAGTATCCACTATAATGATCTCATCGACGACTCCCCGTACGCTTTTTAAACATTGGCTCAAGCTATTTCCTTCGTTCTTAACGATCATGCATAAGGAAATTAGTGGCTTTCTTCTTGAACGGTTCATAGGGATGACCTCTTTTCGTTCTGACGGAAGCTCCACTGAGTGTGCCAAGGTGTACGATTCAGCAAGGTAATGGATTTACGGATAGCTCCGATATCCTCCTGCAATGGGCCATGAGCATGGGCATCCTTTAAACTTTGTAGAGCGTCTTCCATACTCAGCTTCGCTTGCTGAAGATAACAGAGGGATAAGCCGATCCTTGCGGATTCATGCTCAGGCTCTTGTTCCAGCGCTTGCTGAAACCATTCACTGGCTTCGGAATAATGCCCTTTGTCAAAGATCATCTCACCAATATAAAAAAGCACGCTTGCATCGGCGATCTTATCACGAACAAGTACAATAAATTCCTCTCCTGCGGCCTGCCAATTCCCTTCTTTATATAATGCTGTGGCAAATTCAGATCGATAAGCCGGGAACAGGTCCACTAAAGTATGACTAAGTGTGAGCTGATGCAGCTTTACGGATTGCCCGATGAGGTCGGAAAGGAATGAGGAATATATGTGATCTACCTCTATTTCTACCGGACATGCCACTTGTTGGCGTTGGGATCGCTCAATGTATTCCAGTCCAGAACGAAGTTCACCTGATATATGGTTGAGCAAGTCCTTTTTAAATTCTCCATATCGTTCCCATTGGCAAATGGCCCAAAGAGTATACCACTGCTTTTGATGCTCTAAACCAAGGTGATCTTGGGAAGCTAGTGAGGTCATCTGCCCTATAGCTGTACCCGCGTCTTCTAGCTTGCCGGTGATGATGAGTGATGAAATGATTCTATATGCAGTATCCAATTCCAATGGAAAAATATCTCGGGATAAGGTAGCTATGGTCTCATAAGCATTTATCTCATATAAACTTTCAATGATCGCGGATCTACTGATTGAGGTGGTTGGGGGAACGAGTTGGATCAGTAAAGTGGCGATTTCCTCATCGGGTACAGCTAAGCGTTGAAAAGCAGCAGCAATCCCCTGCAAGGCGGGCGTATATAAAGAATGGTGTTGAAGTGCACGATGAAATAATCTCGCAGCATCCTCAAGAAGACCAAGCCGCTGTGAGATTAAACCCATCCGGTATAGGGGGCGAAAGGTACTCATTCCTTGTTCACATACATATTTTCCGTTAAGCACCTCATGCTCAGGAATGGACTCTGCATGTTGATAAGCTAATCGCGCACGTTCCAAAAGGCCTTGGCTCTCCAAAGATTGCCCTAACAAAAAATGCAAATCAGGATAGTCGCCATAACGCTCCAGTTCAATCATCAGCAAGGGGTCAATCGCATTCATTTTTCCTTGAGCATGATAAATTTTACAGAGATCCCTAATCATCGTAGGACGATAGGAGGCTTCGAGTACTACATGGTGAAGGCCTTGACGAAGCAACGTCTCAGCTTCCAGAAGACGACCGTCCTGACAGAAGTTTACTGCCAAATTATAGGAGTGGAAAGGATCATCCGGATATTCGGTTAAAGCGAGGTGCAGCAGGTGTCTATTTCGATTGATTTTATCTTTTCGTGTCATGATTTCAGGTAAATATCCAAAGTGTATAATCTCAAGTTGACTGTGCTCAATCGCCGAGAGGTTATGTTTGCTAAGGATTGAAGTGTCAATTCCCTCATGAATTCTTCCACTATATTGATAACCCTGTCCATTTCGGAATAAGCGGACTGCACTGTGTTTTACCTTATCTTCAGGTCGTTCACCAACCCAATTATCAATGTTTATAGTAAAAGCCTGAGCTTGTGTGTTCTCCAGAAGGCTGCGGAGTTCTGTAAGTGGGGTCTGCAAGCACTCATCGGCATCAAGGATAAGAATCCAATTTGTTGAAGCATGAACGAGCCCTTCATTACGAGCTGCCGCGAAATCGTCTGTCCATTCCCGTTGGAAGACTCTAGCCCCGAACGCTTCGGCAATAGCTATGGATTCGTCGGTAGAGCCCGTATCGATCATCACAATTTCGTCAGCACCAGCTACGCTTGCGAGACAGTGAGGCAGGAGATCAGCTTCATCTTTTACGATGAGGTGGACGCCAAGCGTAATATTATTCACGGTTGTTCCTCCTTGAAAAGCATTATGTGTTTGTTGCACATATGTATAGCTGCTGACACAAGCATAAGCGCCTTCGGCGTCCTTATAGTTAAAGAAAAAGCACATGGATATCCATGTGCTCTTTCTTGTTACAATATATGATGGTCATCTGGATTACGTGCCCTGAGCATTGAAACTTACATTGATCGTGGATGCAGAGCCTGAATTGGCTGATTGATAGGATAGGCGGGTATATTTCAGGAATCTGGCTGGCACTATGACATCGATAGAGCCTGCTGCTAAAGGATTATCCCCCGTGGTATCGACGAAATAGTTCGTTCCATCAGCACTGATTTCCACACGTGTGTTGACCGGATTTGCCCCAGTATTGTTAATGAAGAAGGAATACGTTCCCAGTACGCTCGTAGTAACGGCTGGTAGAGGTGTATAGGTATTAGCAGTCGCAATACCTGTAGTGGTCTGTTCTATAAAGCTGCGTTGTGAAATAGAAGTGACACTACTTAGTGTACCAGCTGTGATCGTAGCTCCGAGTACGCTAGTGATAGTCCCGTTAAGGATGTTGGTGACTGTACCTGCGGAAGACAAGGTACCCGCTGTGATGGTGGCTCCGAGCACGCTAGTGATGGTGCCCTCAAGGATGTTAGTAATAGTACCTGCGGAGGACAAAGTACCAGCTGTGATGGTAGCGCCGAGCACGCTAGTAATGGTGCCGTTAAGGATGTTTGTAACTGTTCCGGCGGTAATGGTAGCGCCGAGCACGCTGGTAATGGTGCCCTCAAGGATGTTAGTAATAGTACCTGCTGAGGACAAGGTACCCGCAGTAATCGTAGCGCCGAGCACGTTGGTAATGGTGCCCTCAAGGATGTTAGTAATAGTACCTGCGGAGGACAAAGTACCGGCAGTAATTGTAGCGCCAAGCACACTAGTAATGGTGCCGTTAAGGATGTTTGTAATGGTACCTGCTGAGGACAAAGTACCCGCAGTAATTGTAGCGCCGAGCACGCTAGTAATAGTCCCGTCAAGGATATTAGTAATAGTACCTGCGGAGGACAAGGTACCGGCAGTAATCGTAGCGCCGAGCACGCTAGTAATGGTGCCGTTAAGGATGTTTGTAACTGTTCCTGCGGAGGACAAAGTACCGGCAGTAATTGTAGCGCCGAGCACGCTAGTAATGGTGCCGTTAAGGATGTTGGTAACTGTTCCTGCGGAGGACAAAGTACCCGCGGTGATCGTAGCGCCGAGCACGCTAGTAATGGTGCCGTTAAGGATGTTTGTAACTGTTCCTGCGGAGGACAAAGTACCCGCGGTGATCGTAGCGCCGAGCACGCTGGAAATTGTACCATCAAGAATAATCGTAGTTAGATTTCCGCTTGGATCTGTAGTGAGCGGATGATCAATCAGCGAGGCATCCCGGCCGAATATAAGCGTTCTTAGATTATCAGGATTCGCTTGAAAAGAGCTATAGTTAGGCAAAGTTCCTCGTCCTTTCCTTATAAATGATTGAGTTATACCAAAAGACTGGGCTTGGACGTATACACAATCTTGCTTGCCAATACACTTTGAATATAGCGTGGAGGCGGAGACTAACAGGGTGATCTCCCTGATTCTTAATTGTGTAAGAGATCATCGTTTTAGCTCCGCTTTTTTTTGTTTTATTTTGCTGCGCTTTTTAAGCTCCAGGCCGTTATGGATTTCATTCACTTCCTACGGGCTCTCTGGAACTCAATCCATGAAAAGGCCCAAACCGTCGTTTGAGCCCTGAGCCTAAATAAACCGCAGTCCAATAAGCTGCAAACCGATAGGGACAATCCTTAGCCATTCGAATGGTGTGATATTAATATATGGTGGGAAATAGGGGGTGATTGGGCAGAAAAAGCAATATACGCACATTCCCACAACCTGTTACTGAGTGTGGCATAAAATAGAATAAGCTTAAGTACGGGGAGGATAACTCATGCCGAACGACTCAATATTCAATCAGAGTAGCCAGCCACTTTTTACAGAACAAGTCAATACTTATGTTGCACCTGGTATAGATTCAGCTCCTGAGGGGGGAGCAGCTAAGGCGGGGTTATTGTTTGGAATCCCATTTACTTCTACGGTAACGACGGCTGCCCCGTTAGTTATTCAGATTAGTAATCCGGGAGGAAGCGGACGTACCTTATATGTATCCCGTGTTACTGCCAGCTCAGCGACGGCGGCGGTTACTTTATCACTACTTCGGAACGCTACGGTTACCGGAACTACCGTCACACCGATTAATTATAATTTTGGCAGTGCGTTAACCAGTGTTATGACAGCAAGAACCTCGACGGCTGCGCCTACTGGAGGTCCGGCTACTCTAGTATCTCTATTGCTGGCGGTCGGTCCGGTCATTGTTGATTTTACAGGACAAATTGTTGTTCCTCCCGGAAATTCCATCACTACCTCCGTAACGATTGCATCGGGGTCATCAGCGGCGACAACGTCTATCAGCTGGTGGGAATATTAGAAACAGGAGGGGATAAATATGCCAAATCAATTTGTATTTAACGACAACGATCAACCACTTTATGTGGATATGGTGAACACCTTCCAAGCGCCAGATATTAGCGCGCCGCCTGAAATAAGCGCTTCGCAGGCTGCAGTCTTGTATTCAACTAACACATCTGCGTCTAGTTTGGTCGTACTTAGTCTAATCTCCGCAATCGCTTCTATTCGGATTAGTAATGCTTCAGGCAGTGGAAAAACTGTTTATATCTCACGTATAAGCGGCAGTATTGGCGGTTCTTCTCTACTATCTGCAATGTCGGGTAGCTTTACAATTGTAAAAGGAGGGACGGTAACTTCACCAGCAACCTTAACGCCAACGAATAATAATTTGGGCAGCTCGGCGACGAGTGCGATGACCGTTCAGTCTTCCACAGCAGCCATTAGCGGGGGAACGACGCTTTTCAATTATCAATTGGCACCGGGGGCTTTCACACAGAACTTTACGGGCAGCATCATTGTCCCGCCTGGGACTGCTATTTGTGCTAACGTAACCTCATCCAGCTCCGCCATAGGTTTAACGATTACCTCAGCGTTGGGTCTTCTTTGGTGGGAACAATAGCGTTCTTGCTGCGAACCATTCACAGAGCTGAACCTTGACATCACTTGGGTTGAGGTTTTACATAAAAGGATGGAATGTATAGAAAATAAAGGGGATTGGCATTATACAATAAAGTTGCAAGTCAGATTGGAATGTGAAAAGAGGGACAATTATGGAAAGTTGTTTATTTATTCATGGCTTTACCGGAGGTGAGCATGAGATCTCTCCCTTGTCCCAGTTTATGGAGCAGCATAATTACCGTTCCAGAACGTTTACCCTGAAAGGGCATGGGGGGAGCAGGAATGATTTATTGCATTCGGATCGACATGATTGGCAACAGAGTGCTGAAGATGAATTGACAGAGCTGTTAAAGACGGATGAAGCTGTTCATCTGATCGGCTTTTCTACCGGTGCCCTTATTGCTTCACATCTTTCTGTACGGTATAAACCCTGGATCAAATCCCTTACTTTATTGTCCACACCCGTATTTCCGCTGAATCCCGTTGAGATTCTTAAGACTCTTGGGAGCTTTTCCATGCTAAAAACGTATATTAATAAATTCACTTCAACGCCCCCAAGGGCGACGAGAGAGTTCCAACGATTGGTCCGGGAGAGTTTTTCAATCTATCCGCATATTGAGACTCCAACCTTGATCGTGCAGGGTAAGCGAGATCATCTGGTGAAGACTCGAAGCGCTGACTTCCTGCAGCATACGATTCCTACAGCCCAAAAACAGGTGATAATGGTGGATAACAGTGGTCATATGGTTTGTCATTGTGAAGATAAGGACCGGATTATGAATGAAGTATTGCATTTTATTCAGAGTGTAGGAAGCTAAGCAAATAAGGTGAATAATGAACCCCAAAGAGCCCCCAATAAGGAGGCTCTTTTTCTTGGGCATTTTATTTTTTATAGCTTGACAACGCATTCACAATCATGGTAATTTTTAGTTGGGAAACCGGTTTCCCTAAAATTATTTGTTTTTGTGTTAAAGACGTTAAAAACATTAGAGACATCACTGGGCGGGCTTGGTTTTTAATCAAGGAAGTAGGTTTTAGAGTGTTATAAATACGCTTTAATAAGAGAGGGAGATGCACGCAATGAAACGTAGGTTATGGTATGTACCCGTTCTAATTACATCTATTCTTCTTTCTACCGTGATTAATTTGTTTGTCTTAACACCGCAAAAAGCTGAAGCGGCAAGCATCGGC
Source organism: Paenibacillus sp. B2(2019) (assembly GCF_008370385.1). NCBI lineage: Bacteria > Bacillati > Bacillota > Bacilli > Caryophanales > Paenibacillaceae > Paenibacillus > Paenibacillus sp. B2(2019). The sequence goes on along the minus strand of NZ_VTZR01000011.1, from coordinate 161,131 downwards.
ACGATTAATGAGAACGACACTATTTATCAGATTATGGTTGACCGATTTAATGATGGAGATACTTCCAACAATGCTACTGGTGCGGCAATTCGCTATGGAGAAAACTCTGAGGAAGATTTCCGTTATATGAAAGGCGGAGACTGGCAGGGGATTATCGATAAGCTATCATATATTAAAAATATGGGCTATACCGCGATTTGGATTTCCCCAGTGGCTGAGCCACAAATGACTAACCGGGAAAACAACGGTACCGGTAAAAATACAGCCTATCACGGATACAACGTTAAGAACCCTAACGCTGCCAATCCATACTTCGGAACGAAGGAGAAGCTGAAAGAGCTTGTGGATTCCGCACATGCGCTTGACATCAAAGTAGTGATTGACGTTGTGCCAAACCACGTCGGTGATTATATGCTAGGTTCCCAAGCCTATTATGATATCCCATCATTGCAGCCAGTGGCTCCGTTCAATAATCCAGCATGGTACCACCATAATGGAGATATTAACTGGTCTCTAGCGGATGGAAGATATGATCAGTGGGCACAGGATTACTTAGAGAATCATGATTTGGGCGGGCTAGATGACATTGATTTCGATGTTCCTGCGGCTAAGCAGGCGATATTCGATTCCATCAAAGGTTGGTTTGATTATACAGGCGCTGACGGTGCGCGTGTGGATGCTGCCAAGCTGATGAAGCCAACAGATATTGGTGAACTACAAAATTATCTGGGCGTTAATACATTTGGCGAGAATTTCGACGGAAATGCTGAATTTGTCTCACGTTGGGTCGGAAACAATAAGGAATGGGGCATGCTCGATTTCCCAATGTTCTTCTCCGTACTTAACAGCTTTGCTTATGGACAGTCTTTTGAGTCCAATATCAAAAGCACCTTGGCACAGGATTTCTACTACAACGGGAATGCCAATCACATGGTTACCTTTATCGACAATCATGACCGCAACCGTTTTCTAACGGAAGCCGGGGGAAGCGTTGATAAGCTGCAGAATGCTTTAACCTTTATTTTTACAGTTCGTGGAACACCGGTTGTCTTCCAAGGAACAGAGCAGAACAAAGGCAATGGCAACAGTCAGATCATGACAGGCGGTATTGCGGATACTTGGAACCGTTGGTCTATGGTGAAACGGGATGCAAGCGGAAACGTGATTGAGAACTATTTTAATGAAAATGCCAGCACCTACAAGCATGTAGCCAAACTTAATGAGATTCGTAAAAATAACCCAGCATTACGTACAGGTACTCAACGTGAAATGTGGGCTGCACAGAACTTATATGCCTTCTCACGTCGTATCGACACTGGAACTAATCAAGGTCAAGAAGCTATCTCTGTATTTAGTAATCAATCTAATGGTTCGCAAACGGTAACCATCCCGCTGCGCGCCGAGAGTAGTTTGACCGCAGGAACAGTTTTGTATAATCAGCTGAATACTGCAGATACAGTGACTGTACAATCAGGCGGAGTAACTGGAAAGCAAATTACTGTAAGTGTAGGTGCGAATTCAGCCAAAATCTATGCGAAACAACAACAACCATCAGAAACAGTTCCTCCAACTACTCCGACTAATGTAACGGCAACTGTTCAGAATGCATCTAGCGCTTTGATCAGCTGGACGGCTTCTACCGACAACGTAGGCGTAACTGGATATGAAGTTTATCGTAATGGTGTCAAGGTAGGCACAACGACGACTACTTCCTATACGGACAATGGTTTATCCGCTAGCACTACCTATAACTACACGGTAAAAGCATTTGATGCCGCAGGCAATCTATCTCTTCTTAGTGCGATTGCGTCTATTACAACACCAGCAGGGAACAGTGTCACGATTTACTATAAGCAAGGTTATACCTCGCCTTATATTCATTATCGCCCAGTAGGAGGTACATGGACGACATCTCCGGGTGTGGCTATACCTGTATCTGATGTAGCCGGATACAACAAAATAACGATTAATATCGGTTCCGCCAGCCAGCTTGAAGCATGCTTTAACAACGGCAGTGGCACATGGGACAGTAACGGGGGAAGCAACTATCTATTCGGTACTGGAACCTGGACTTATACGCCAACAGGAAGTATTACATCGGGTGGACCAGTGACACCAACACCAACGGTAACACCGACACCAACACCAACGGTAACACCGACACCAACGCCGACAGTAACCCCAACACCAACGCCAACGGTAACCCCAACACCAACGACTACACCGACTGGCAACACTGCAACGATCTATTATAAGAATACGGCTTACAGCAGCTCTTACATTCATTACAAGCTGGATGGGGGGACAGTCTGGACGACGGCTCCTGGTGAACAGCTTCAAGCTTCTTCTTTCCCAGGATATAAGTCGATTACAATTCAGCTGGGCACTGCATCCGGACTGACCGCAGCCTTTAATAATGGCAGTGGTACATGGGATAACAACGGCAGCAGTAATTACCATTTTGATGCTGGAACCTGGAGTCTGGTGAACGGAAGTATCAGCGCAGGGGAACCTCAAGCAGACAGTGTGACGTTTCGTGTAAATGTTCCAGCGTCTACTCCGGCGAGCGGACCTGTGTATCTTACCGGTACCTTCAACAGCTGGAATGCAGCGGATCCAGCCTATCAACTGACTAAAGGTAGTGATGGGGTGTATTCCATCACACTGAGCTTACCAGCAGGGACAGCGGTGCAATATAAAGTTACGCGGGGCGCTTGGACTAATGTGGAGGTAAACTCGAACGGATCGGACATTTCCAATCGAACGCTTACTCCAGCAGGCGGCGCACAAACAGTGAACCTGACCGTGCAGCGTTGGAAAGATCTATAAGTTACTATAAGAGTGGATCAAAATACCTTTCACATGCCAAGGAGCGGCCCCCCGTGTGGGGCCGCTCCTTGGTAAGTAGTACGAAGCTTTTTCATTGTAGAAGATACAATAGAAAAGTAGTCCAATTATGAAGTTGCTCCAGAGAATTTAGCTCTCATCGTGGATTCACGAGGAATTAGTTCTGGCTCTAGTAGCAAATGCTTGTGGGGCGCATCATTGCCACGAATGCGCTCCATCAGCAGCTGCCCTGAAGATACACCCAGCTTAAACGTATCGATATTAAGCGAAGTTAAAGGAGGTGTTGTATAACGGGACAGCGGATATTCATCGAAAGCGGCGATGCCGAGTTCAGATGGAACATCAATTCCGAGTGCTTTTGCGGCTTGAAGCACCCCAAAGGCTACATAACTGTTCATACACACCACAGAGTCTGGCCGTTCTTCACGCTGCAAAAGCTCAAGTGCAGCATGATAGCTATCATGTTCATCAGCCTTGCAGTTAATGATCCATTGCTGAGGAACGGTAAGGTCAGCCTGCTGTAATGCGCTTAAGTATCCACTTAGGCGATGTGTATAAATTTTTTCCTGCTGCTGCCCGCCTATGAAGGCTATCTTTGAATAACCTTGTTCGATGAGATGCTCGGTCAGCATGTTGCCGCCTGCTTCATTATCGAAATCAACCCAACTTCCGGGGGTCATAATCTCTCCAATGGAGATGTAAGGAAACTCCAGTTGATTCAGTTCTTCAGATAGCTCTTCAGTCAGCACGGAGTTGTTGGCAATAATACCGTCGACACGTTTGCTAAACACAAGCCTATTTAGAAAATGGCCTTCTTGACTGCTATGTTGCACATTGGAAATGGTCAGCTCGTATTTTAAAGGTGCAATTACGCTCTCGATTCCACCAATAATGTTGTAGAAGAATTGGTTCAGAAACTCACTTTCTTTAGACATATCGACCAGTAAGCCAATATTGCAGCTGCTTTGTCTAGCTAACCCAGTAGCGATACTGCTTGGCGTGTAGTTCATTTGCTTCATAATCTCTCGAACCTTTTGTTTCGTTTCCTGTGATATTTTTGGGGAATCATTTAGTACTTTAGATACAGTAGATTTAGCCACATTGGCTGCTTTAGCAATATCAGAAATCGTTACTTTCATCGTCGTCCCTCATAACTTGAAAACGGTATTTGTAACCATAATAACACAAATTTAGCAGTCTCTCTAATGATGTATGAACAGATAGATAGAACGATAAAAGTATAGAAGGAGTCCATAAGTTATGCCTCAATCATGGTTTGTATATCATACAAGTGAAGATCCATTTGCCTATCCTGTAGGTACAGGGACCCTGAAGCTCAGATTATTTACACAAGCTGGACAGCAATTATCCTGTACCGTAATCCACTCGGATCGTTATGATTCTCCGGGGCAAGAAGTTCCTTTGCAGATGGAGCGGATTGGGTCGGCCGGTATTTATGAGATTCACGAAGCAATTATTCAGACCAGTACTAGAAGAAGCAGATATCTATTCCATATAGCGAATGCTGCGGGGCAGTATATCTGGTATGGAGAGAGGGGCGCGTCGGAGAATCGGGAACGAGCAGGTTCTTTTCAATATGCATATCTTCACCATTCTGAGGCTTTGAAGTTACCGTTATGGAGCCAGGATGCGGTGACCTATCAAATTTATCCTAGCAGCTACAATGGTGGAACTCTAAAAGGCATTACGGACAAAATACCTTATCTACAGCAGCTTGGTGTGAACACTATTTACATGACGCCTGTATTTGAGTCTCCTTCCGAGCATAAATATAACACCTCCGATTATTATAAGATCGACCCTGCATTTGGTGATGTAGATGGATTGAAGATGCTAGTCAGTGAGGCACATCGTCATGGAATTAAGGTCATTTTGGATGCCGTGTTTAATCATTCGGGAGATCAATTCTTTGCTTTTAAAGATGTGATGGAAAAAGGCGAGCAGTCTCCATATAAAGATTGGTTCTTTATTCGTTCATTTCCCGTAACACAGACGCCTGCCCCGAATTATGAGACATTCGCTAAAGCTGAAGCGCATATGCCTAAGCTGAATATGGATCATCCCGAGACGGCAGATTATATGATTGGAGTTGCCAAGTATTGGATTCGTGAAACAGAAATAGACGGCTGGCGTCTTGATGTAGCGAATGAGGTCAACCCGGCTTTTTGGTCCCGCTTTCGGCAAGAGCTAAAGTCTGAATTTCCTGAAATTCTACTCATTGGAGAGATAATGCATGCATCTGGGCCTTGGCTTAGAGGGGATCAATTCGATGGTGGCATGAATTATGTACTTCGGGATGCCGTGCTGGAATTCTTTGCAGAGCAGTCAACAGGGCCAGATCGCTTTATGGAGCAAGTACTCCATCAGGAGGCTTTGTATAATGACCAGGCGAATTCGGCTATGTTTCAATTGATTGGCAGTCATGATACGTTGCGTTTTCTTACAGCGTGTAAGGAGGGGGGACGTGGCTGGGACCGCGAGAGTACGGCAATACAGCGCATGAGGTTGGCAGTTTTTTTTCAGATGACTTATATCGGTATTCCGATGATCTATTATGGGGATGAGGTTGGGATGGAAGGAGCTACGGACCCTCACTGTAGAAAAGCTATGGTATGGCAAGAGCAAGCTCAAAATATAGCGCTGCTGAAGTGGTATCAAGAGCTGATTTTCCTAAGAAAAAGCTGTGATATTCTACGAAAAGGTAAGTTTCGTCCTTGGTTCACGGATGAAGTCCGTAATGTCTTCGGTTATACACGGGGAATGGATCAAGAGAAGATAGGTTTAATTATCAATAATTCTCCGAACGCTTACGAGCTTGAGCTTAATGTATATCGTTCGGATAAGAATTTGCTTACCGATTTACTGTCAGGAGCTACTTTTAAAAATAATAACAAGCTTATAGTGAGCATTGAACCGTTTGGATGTTTAATGTTGTACTAAAATAGTATAAGGCCTCTCTTCAAAAGAAGGGGCCTTATTCATCAAGAAACGGGTGTCATCTCCAAAGGATGGCGAAGCCGTTTCTTTTTAAAAATATAAGAAAGTATAAGTTTCACGCTATACATTATCCTTATATTTCTCGCATAAACGCTGACCGTCCTTTAGGGACGCTAAAGGCGTTTTTCCTTGTTTGTAGCACTTTTTTTATTTTTGTTCTTTAGGTCTCTATACTCCTGATTCTCCCATTGTTTTAGCAACGGAAAAGGGTCAAAAGCCCATTCAGTAATCCCTCGGTCACGGTAGATGCCAAAATGTAGATGTGGCGGGAATTTCCCTTGTGTTCCTGGATTTCCGTAACCTGAGCTGCCAACCCAGCCAATGATTTCACCTGGTGAGACGATATCTCCACGAGAAATGGATTTGTTATACCCGGATAAATGGGCGTAATAATGGTAACGGTTCTCGATATCACGAATTCCAATTCTCCAGCCACCGTAGCGGTTCCAGCCTTTAGTTTCCACTAAGCCAAAGCAGGTGCTGCGTACCGGCATACCTTGCGGTGCAAAGAGGTCAGTCCCTTCGTGAATACGTGCCCCACCCCAGCTTCTGCCGGTTCCCCAAGTGCTACGATAAGAATAAGAATTACTTAAGGGAAGTGGAAAGGCATTACCTGATAGGTCAAGCCGACCAAAATGTTCATATAGCTTAGCGAACTGAGCTATGCGCTGAGAGGCACGACCATTGTGATAATACTCCCAAATGCCAATGCTGAAATCATTAGCTGAATCACCATATTTCTGTAAGTGTCTAGCCATACTATATAGAACATCAGCATCATTCTCTGGATCGGCGATTCCATCACCTGAGCCATCACGACCGAAGCCGTTAAAGAAAGTGATGGATTCAGGAGAAGTATCCTCCTGATCCGGGTTGAGTGGACCGGACCATACGGGTGCTGGAATCATGATTCCAGTAAGACGGTTGGTGACGGGTTTGTCTGAGGAACCTTTTTTGGCGATGGTGCGTTCATATTGATCAATGGCTGCGAATCTAAACCAAGGGATTCCAGTGGCTGCACTCAGTTGATCATAAATCCCCCTACGGGCAGACCATATGGATTCTTTGCTAGCATTAACAGAATTGCCGCTGCTTTCCACCGGTTGGACTGTAGCCTGTACTGCAGCTGCTGGAACGGGAAGGCCTAAACCACCCCAAAGGATAGCGGCCGCGGACAGACATAACATAGTTCTCCGGTTATTAGTATTCTTAAATAGGGCCAACAAGATAACAGCCTCCTTTTGTCCGGGCGTAGAATTGAATGTAGGCACTTCGGATGAAGCTTTTATTATAGATTGAAGCAAAAGGCTACTTTTTATCCGTTCTTGTCTAAAGGTACCAGTAAATTCTTCGCCGGAATCGAAGTTGAGATGCCCTGCATATTTCACAAAAACAGGCAATTGTAAAGCGCACATGGTATAATATGAGGCAGCATCTTTCATCTGCAGCATCACATTCAGGAGGAAGCGGGGTTTATTATTTTGACGAATAAAACAGCAAAGCAGCCTAAGCCGGATTGGATTAGAATCAAGCTAACTACCGGTGATAACTATCAGGAAATCAAGAGCATGATGCGTTCTAAAACTTTACATACCGTATGTGAAGAAGCTAGGTGTCCGAATATTTATGAATGCTGGGCAAATCGAACGGCTACCTTTATGATTCTTGGTGATATATGTACTCGCGCATGCCGTTTCTGCGCTGTTAATACAGGGTTGCCGACAGAGCTGGACCTGCAGGAGCCTGAACGTGTAGCAGAAGCTGCAGAGGGAATGAACCTTCGCCATTGCGTGGTGACCAGTGTGGCCCGTGATGATCTTGCGGATGGTGGCGCCCAGATTTTTGCTGAGACGGTAGCGGCAATTCGTAAACGCCTTCCGTTATGTAGTGTTGAAGTATTGATTCCAGATTTCCTGGGAGAACGGAATAGTCTAGAGATTGTTATGAACAGTAATCCGGACATTCTTAACCATAATATCGAGACGGTGGAACGGATGTCAGACCGCGTACGGGCTAAAGCGAAGTATCGCCGTTCGATGGAACTGCTGCGCAGAGCCAAAGAAATGAAGCCGGATATTCCTACCAAATCAAGCATTATGCTTGGAGTCGGTGAAGAGTGGGATGAGATTTTACAAGCAATGGATGATTTACGAGCCGTAAATTGTGATATATTGACTTTAGGACAATACTTACAGCCTTCTCCAAAGCATTTGAATGTGGAGAAATATTATCCACCAGAGGAATTTGCGCTGCTTAAGGAAGAGGGATTGAAGCGCGGCTTTAGCCATGTGGAATCAGCCCCGCTTGTTCGCAGCTCTTATCGTGCGCATGAGCAGGTGAAATCTGCCGCTCAAGCTCGTGAGGAGCGCACGGTTTCTTCTAGTTAATTTTTTATTTTTCAAGGTAGCAGGGGGCTGAAGGAGCGAAGCGATCTGAGTCTCCCACCCCTAGGTTACACATAAAAAAACGTTGATTTAAGTCATTGGAGAGAAATGTTGGAGCTGTAGGAGCGTTAGCGTTCGCCTTTGTTGATTGATTTCAACCGCTGATGCGGTTCAAATAAAAGAAATTAATCAACAACAGCGACCGAAAGCCCAATATTTCTCGGAAATGACGGTATAATCAACGCACCCTCCCCACAGAAAGGCAGGCGACAAAAGGTTTGATCGTTATAGGCGGAAAAGGCTACGAACTAATGTTAGATCATAAGGATGGTTGGAATCCGGAGGCGTTTCGTGGAAGATATAGCGAAGTGCTGGAAAGATACGACTACATTATTGGTGACTGGGGTTACAGTCAGCTGCGTTTGAAAGGTTTTTATCGAGACAACCACCCAAAGGTGAATCGGGATACAGCGATTTCTGGCATGGTCGATTATATTAATGAATATTGCAATTTTGGATGCGCATATTTTGTGTTGCATAAGTTAAAAGAGGTACCACAAGAAGGTTTGTTCAAGGATATTCTGATCAAAGAAATACCAGAGCCGAGTGAGGAAGAAGATTCGGAGCTAGAAGCTGAAGATAATGATGGAGCGGCTATAGATAAGGAGCTCTCCTCTAAAGAAACATCATCTAAGCAAGGTTCGAATTCATCTGCTGCATTTAAAGAGATGACTTCTGCTAAGGATAGACCTTTGAGAGAACATCAAAGCCGAAATCACCGGGGTAAAGATTCGCAAGGGAAGAAATCCAAAAAGGAATTTCAAAGCAGACCACCACAAGGTCAATCCCAAAAACCCCAAAACACACAAAAGCCTCAAAATAATCAAAACACACAAAACACACAAAACATAGAAAATCCACAATCTTAACGATGAAAGCTGACCATAAGTAGAGTCCTTCTACGAATGAGACAGCTTTTTTCTTTTGAATAGATATGTACAAGTAATAAAGGCAGCAAACCTCCATCTCTGGAGAATTGCTGCCTTTTCTTATGGATCTATTTTATAGATAATTTCAATTGCTTCTGTGTAGCATTGTAACTCCATATGAGTGCCGGAAACTTCTTCTTAAAGGCATTTAATTCAATGTAGGTCTCACCATTCTGAGATAGCGCCTCTTTGGAGGAAAGCGTAAAGCCGGTAGATGTGCCTGTTCCGCTCTTTACGATGATCTTCTTGTTCTTGGCATCCCAGGTGATCTCGCCCTCGACAAGCGCAGCCAGCACCAGCGATGAAGCATAAGTTTTATCGCCCTGCTTCACAAGACCAACATTACCAGCAAAAGGAACCCCGTTGATATTTAAGATATGATGATCTCCGGTGACTTCTAAAGTCTTCATTCCAGCAATCTGCAGGGCGGTAATCAACTGTGCAGTTTTCCCTTTTACCTCAATATCCGGTGCGAGACCGATGTGATTAAAGTCTTCTTTTTTAGGTGTTAGATATTTCTGCGTGGTCAATTTCAGCATGTCGCCATTAGACACTGGAAGTAGGCTTTGAATACGCGCTTTGCCGTAAGAACGAGTGCCTACAACAGTAGCCAGCTTGTTGTCGCGCAGGGCGCCCGTAAGAGCTTCTGACGCACTTGCAGTGTATTCGTTGGTTAGAATTACGACGGGCACACCGATTTTGCTGCCACTAGTAATCGTTACAGGAGTTAACGCGCCACTTTGATCAGAGGTATACATCATGATGCCTTTATCCATAAAACTAGAGGCAATGTTGTATGCGGAATCCATGTAGCCACCCAAGTTATCACGTAAATCAAGCACCATGGATTTCATTCCCGCTGTACGCATCTTCTTCAGCATAGCGGCGAATTCTTCATCAGAATTCTGTGTGAAACCACTTAGCGAAATATAGGCAATCTTCGGACCAATGAGGGTTCCAAAAACGGAAGTCGAGTTCAATTCATTTCGGGTGACAACATAAGATTTTGTGACACCATTTCTGAGGATCAGCAGGGTGACCTTAGTGCCAGCGGCTCCACTTAGTTCCGAATCATCCGTTTCGTCAACAGGTATTCCGTTGATTTTGAGAATCGTATCGCCGCGTTTCAAGCCTGCCTTTTCAGCAGGAGAACCTGGAGAGATTTCTTCGATGTAGAGCTCTGTTGGCGTATATTGAAGTTTAACACCGATGCCAACGTATTCGAGATCAACCGCATGTTCAAATTGCGCCGCTTCCTCGGAATTGAAGTATTGGCTGTATGGATCATCCAGTGTGTTCACCATGCCGTCAATTGCTCCGCGAATCAAAATATCTTTATCTACATCTGAAAGATTATAGTTCTCCAATAGCTTCATTACTTCATTAATAAGATCACTGTTGTCTGTGGAAGCTTTAGCGGCATCTGCAGCGGAAGCCAGTGGAGCAAATGTAATAGATAAAGCTAGACAGCTGGTTAACAGTGCACTTATTATTTTTTTTGATTTCATGGAATCAAACACCCTTTTTATTAGGATTTCACAAGTTTATTGTAGATGCTATATGTGTCATCGATTGTCCATACACCAGTATCCGACTTGGATAGAATATAGATAAGTCCCTGCTCATAAGTCTCCTCTTCACTAGCTTCCTTGTCTTTGCTTTCTACATATATAGCAGCTTCTTTGGCACTGTAATAATAAATATTTGAAATGCCTGGAGTATAGGTAATATCATACGAAGCAAAGAAATCATCCAAATCTGCCTTGAGAGAGGAATCATATTCTTCTCCATATGAAGTCATCGTGGAAAGAACTGCTGTAGGATTCTGTTCGTTCATTGCTTGATAATACTTGCTAATAGTACCTTTGATGGCATCCGCATCGTTTTGAGGGATGTTGGCTGCTGGTTTTATACCTTGTTCACGAGTAAGGAGAACGGTCGAGCTTTGGGATTCCACGGATGAAATCTTCCAGCTTCCGTTCTTGCGGACCAGGGTATATACGTATTCATTCTCTGTATCTGGAGTATAAGCCCCACCTATTCTGCGTGAACTTTCAAGCGTATACACAGTGGCTTCGTCAGCTGTAATGTCGAGGATTTCCAAGCTATCAATAGTATTCTTTATGTCAAAAGCTTTAAAAGATTCATTGAGTTCGGCCACTGATTCCGTGTAAGAGTACTCCGAATCCATAAGGGAGTAGAAGCTAGTCGCTTTTTCTTCATTGAAATATTGATTAGACAAACGGATTAATGCTGTAATGGCTGCTTCGTCCTTACCTTTGGAGACAGGAGTAGTAATTTGTACACTTCTACTGGTAGAATTCCAGACAGCTGTGCCCCCGGTTGCCTCTGCGATAAAACGCAAAGGGATGTATGTAGTGCCGGCTGAGGAAACTGGTGCAGTGGTTAGTTTTTTAACGGTTCCGTTAACAGTAGCGCGGTTACTGCCAATTTTGAGGGTAATCGCAAGATTTGAACTTTTTCCTGTTACCGTTCCAGTTTTGGCATCCCAGAGAACTTGAAGTCCAAGCTTCTCAAAGACAACCCGGAAAGGTACAAGTACAGAATTGTTCGCTAAGTATGGGGATCCAGCGGTGAAGGAAACCTTACTTCCGTTAATGTAAACATCAATTGGTTTCGCTGCAAAAGCCGGGACCGCAAGTATGAGGGCCAGTAGACTTATGCTTAAGAGGGATAAAAATCTTTTCAACAGTACTCTCTCCTTTTATGTAACTCTTTGTAAAATAGCCTCATTATACCATTTGGCTTCTCTCTCAGTCTATCAGTTGGTGTTAGTTTTGTCACACAAAAAAGCCGGAGAAATGGATATCTCCAGCCACTGAAAATCGTTGGATCGAAGGTTAATCTTAAACTAAAAAAGCTTCACGTACACGGTTCCAGAACGGAAAAGGACGGTATCTGGCGAAACTGACCTTCTTGTCCGATACTTGGCAGCGTACTGAAATCAGATCATCTACTGGGATATTGTTATGATCTATCGTGAGTAGTAAGCGCTGATCCTTACATGAAAGAATATCGCAATGGTGATGCTTCGGCAGTAGTAATGGCGACCCCATTGTTCGAAATACGCGGTTGTTAATTGAGGCGATTTCGGCAATCTGCAGCGCTTCTATAGATGGGTGAACCATGGCTCCCCCAAGGCTTTTGTTATAGGCCGTGCTACCAGAAGGAGTAGAAATACAAAGCCCATCACCCCGGAACATTTCGAAGGTAACATCATTGATGTCAACTTGAATCATTATAGTTCCATCTACCCCTTTAAGGGTAAATTCATTTAGGGCAATGTGGGACGAAGAACCGGATTTCTTGTGAATTTCCAGCTCAAGCAACGGATATTTCACGATACGAGGTTTCTGAGGCTCAGAATCCTCGGTTCCGCACATGTAGTCGATTAAGGTGGGTAGCTCTTCCGCTTGCCAGTCCGCATAGAAGCCTAAGTGTCCTGTGTGCACACCTACGAAGGCTAGATTGGGGATTTGATCGATAAAGGTATGAAAAGCGTGCAGCATTGTGCCGTCTCCGCCAATAGAGATGACGATTTCGGGAGACTCGGCATCCAGTTGCAGGTCCCGCTCCGCCGCCAGCTTGTGAAACTGCTCGGCAAGTTTGATTGATAGTTCATCACCGCGGTCCAGAACATAATATCTCAAGATGTACAGGCTCCTTTTGTATAATTCAGTCATACACCGATCATAATCAATCTTGACCCGGAACACAATATGTTAATCAACTTCGCCGTACCCATCGAATCATTGTCATGAATACAGGGATAAGCAGTGAGACTAGAATTGCAGCAGTTAATAATAGGCTCAGCAGGGCGAGGCTTGCCGTGATCCCTGAGGCAGAAGGAGTAAAGGCAGCAGAGTCTGGTAATGATACCCATGCGGTAGACAGCCCTGTTTTCATCACAGGGTTCCAGAGCAGCAAGACCAATCCTGATGCGAGTATGGCGTGAATTAGCCGTGCAGTCAAAAATGGCAGATACCGCAGCCCGGTACCGTTCAGAATACTTGCCACCTGGGCATGTACAGATAATCCGCCCCAAGAGAGAATGAAGGCAGCTGCCGCTACCTTGAACTGAAGCGGGATGGAAGCTGCGGCTTCACCTGCTGAACGGGCACCGATCGTCACCTCAAAGAATCCGCTAATGAGAGCCTGAGCTAGTTCTGGAGGACCACCTACAAGGGACACAAGATGTCCTGTCATGTTAAAGAGGGAGGATAGGATACCGGCACGGGCTAGCAGTTCCATTAGCACATTGAAGAATACAACCAAACCGCCTACGACAATAATAAGCTTTAGCGAGGACTGGATTGCTCCCTTTAATAGCTCCCCAAAGCTCCGTCCATCTTTGCGCCGAGCCTCCTCCATGGCAAGAAGTGCTGCATGGATTCTTCCAAAACCTTTTTTGGCTGGAAAAGAGGGGGCAGTAGAACTAGTTATGGATGGGTCTTGGGAGGGGGATCTCTGTTCTTTGCGTCCATGGAACGACATTAGCAAGCCAACAATCAAACCGCTCCCATAGTGGGCGAGGGCTAGGATGAGCCCCAACGATGCGTCTCGAAAAAAACCAACGGATACTGCACCTAACAGAAAGATTGGGTCAGAGGAGGTTGTGAAAGCGACTAATCGTTCGCCCTCTACTCTGCTAATCAGATTCTGTTCCCGCAGCTTAGCGGTTAATTTAGCGCCAACAGGATATCCTGATACATATCCCATCGCAGCGACAAACCCGCCGCTACCTGGTATACCAAAAAGAGGGCGCATCAATGGATCGAGCAGTGCACCGAAGAGATGAACGATCCCTAGGCCTAGCATGATTTCGGATATGACGAAGAATGGAAATAGGGAGGGGAATAACACATCCCACCAGATGGCCAGGCCTCGTAAGGCTGCGCCAAGGGATGCCTCCGGATGAAGCAACATCAGCAGCATACAGCCTGCCAATGTTAATCCCAGCAGTGGGCCGCCAATCTTTTTAAAAGTCATAATTAACGCCTCCTGATCTATGGTTAGATGTATGCGAAAAGAAGGACAAACAGCACAAAAAAAATAAAGGAAGCGGTTACATAAATCGGTGCTTTTTCGTTCGAAATATGATATTATGTAAATAAGAAATGCACCCTCTGTTACAAGAATAAATGGGATGGAGTGATGGCGATGAGCGTTGTAGCCGGAGTTCTCGTTTGTGCTTTTGTATATGTGATCCGGGTCTCTCTCGTCCCTGCAGGTGATGAAGAATTTCGGACCTACTGACAATAACATCCAGGCGCTAAACTATAGTTTAGCGTCTTTTTTCTGACGTTTAGGGGCACTTTCGACGGATATCCGAGCCGTGCTTTTTTTTGGTATAATAAAGTAAGAAACGTTTCATTAATATGGAAGAGAGCTGGTAACCTCAATGAATCCAAATGAGAGTATATATGAGAACCTAGGAGGAGCTGAGGCGCTACATCGTTTGGTGGAAGTGTTCTATGCCAAAGTGCAGCTTCATCCGCAGCTGGGTCCGTTATTTCCTGAAGACATTTCTCCTGTTCTGGAGAAGCAGTATCAATTCCTGACACAGTTTTTTGGCGGTGGCCCATTGTATTCAGAACTGCATGGACATCCCATGATGAGAGCAAGGCATATGCATATTCCCATTACTCCAGAACGTGCTGAAGAATGGTTGCAGTGTATGAAAGAGGCGCTAGAGGAGACCGGCGTAGAAGAGCCGCTACGTTCGTTCGTGCTTAGCCGTCTTGCAGGTCCCGCACATCATTTTGTTAACATGCCCCAGGAATAATAAGGGACAGGTTGATCCTGAAAGGAATGAGAGTACTTGCCAGAGTTAATACCCCTATATTCTATTAAGGTTAAATGTTGCAATTGTGAACATGAATTTTCAACCTCTCGCGTACGCCCTAGCCTAAAAAAGGCTATCCGCCGCGATGCTGATTTTTGCGCATATTACAAAAACGAGAATCCGGATTATTATGTTGTACGTGTCTGCCCGAGTTGTGGGTTTGCCTCTACAGAAAATTCAGCGGACAAGCTGACGGATCTGCAGCGAAAAGCATTTAATGAACAGGTAGGAAAACGATGGAAGAGCCGTGACTTTGGGGATAAACGAAGCTGGGAAACTGCACTTGAGACCTATAAACTGGCGCTTTTATGCGCTCAAAGTATTAACGATAAGGATCGAATTATTGCAAGTCTGCTTCATCACATTGCCTGGTTGTATCGATATCAAGGGAATACGGAACAGGAACAACGCTTTTTGCGCTATTCATTAGCTGAATATGTGAAGGTATACGAAAAAGACGGAATAGCTGGCAATGATGCCCGGCTCATGTATCTTATCGGCGAACTTAACCGGCGCATCGGAGAGTTCTCTGTGGCTGTAATGTGGTTCTCCCGCCTGATTAATGATCAGAAGATTATGGATGCTGCGATGATTCGAGCTGCCAGGGAGCAGTGGGTTGTGCTAAGAGAGCAAATGCGCGGCGAAGCTGTAGATATTGATGCCGATGGATTGCCTTCAGGTTCTTAAAGCTTCACGAACAACAAAAAGCGCAGAAGAGAGTAATGCTCTCGTCTGCGCTTTATAAAAATGGTAAGATTGGGATTTAGATGACCTTCTATTTATCGGACTGCCCGATCAAATAGGAGGTAATCTCCGTCGTTATCTACAACTGTGGGACTGGCGCTGCAACATGGGAAGACAAGTAGTTTTTTCTTGCCGTCACGAACGATTTGCAATTCTTTTGGCTTCATAGGGAGAAGAACATTCTCCGAGTTGCAGAAAGGGCAATACTGCACATACATATCGCCTAAAATAATGTCATAAGGCCAGGTATGACTAAAAGGAATCATTGTGAACCCTTCCCAGAAGGAGACTCTTCATTTCCATCCTCAGCTTGCGGTGAATTCTGCTTTTTGGATAGCTCAGCTATTTTTTGTAGCAAAATATGTTGGGGCATATGCATCAAGTGTTCCAGTGGAACGCCTAGTTGCTTGGATAACGTTATGGCTGTTTCCGGTGAAATTTGTAGTGGCTTCATATGGATGCCCTCCTAAAGTTTATCGGCTATGAATGTTCCGGTATCGTTATTCACTTTACCATGGTGTTAAGTCAATTACAAAGAAAACCAAATGAGAGCAAAGGAATGGTGAGAAGACATGAAACAACCATTATCACTGACTTGGGAACTTGATTCCATATTTCCTGGAGGATCGTCCTCTACTGAGTTAGAAAGCTTTTTAAAGAATCTTGAACAAGATATTGCAGCCTTACAGGGTCTGGTGAAGAATGCTGTAGCTCCAACGGATGTTGAGTCTACAAAGGCGCTGGACGAGGTTATAGAACTGCTTCAGAGCTGTTCAGGAAGACTTGTGGAGGTCTCTTCCTTCGCAGACTGTCTGGGCGCTCAGAATCAAATGGACAAAGGTGCGGTAAGACTGGCGGCTCGAGTGACAAGTATGCGTGCCGGATTCGAAGGCATTAGCTCACAATTCAGTAATGTGCTTCGTCAGACTACAGACAAGGTATGGGCAGAGTGGATGGCACGTCCGGAGATTGCTCCATTAACGTTCGTGCTGAGCGAGAGCCGTGACTTGGCCCGTGAGAAGATGAGTCCAGAGTTGGAAAGCTTAGCGCTAGAACTAGCCGTTGACGGATATCATGGATGGAGCGGGCACTATGATACGATTGTAAGCTCGATTAAGATCCCATTTGAGGATGAAGAAGGAACAAAGCTGCTCTCCGCAGGTCAGGCTTTTAACAAGCTGGATGATCCAGATCCGAAAGTACGTCAATCCATGTTCCATGAATGGGAAGAAGCATGGACCGAAACAGCAGATAACTGTGCGGATACCTTGAATCACTTAGCAGGCTTCCGTCTGAAGCTCTATAAAGGAAGAGGTTGGGAAGATATTCTGAAAGATCCGCTGAGCATCAATCGTATGTCACAAGATACTTTGAATGCGATGTGGGACGTGATTACGAATAGCAAGCCTGCACTCGTGACCTATCTTCAGCGTAAAGCTAAGCTGCTTGGACTGGATGCTCTTTCCTGGGTAGATGTCGAAGCGCCAGTGGGTAAATCTTCAGGTAAAATCCCATATGATCAGGCCGCTAAAGATATCGTTACCCAGTTCCGCAAATTTAGTCCGAAGATGGCAGAGTTTGCAGAGCGTGCTTTTGATAATAACTGGATTGAGGTTGAGGATCGTCCGGGAAAACGTCCTGGAGGTTTCTGTACATCCTTCCCTGAGAGTAAGGAATCGCGGATTTTCATGACTTATAGCGGTACAACTTCCAATGTTTCAACCTTGGCACATGAGCTGGGACATGCTTATCATTCTTACTTGCTGGATGATCAACCTGTATTTAATCAGAACTACGCTATGAACGTTGCAGAGACTGCTTCAACCTTCGCAGAGGTCATTGTATCTGACGCTCAGGTTAAAGCCGCTGGCAACGCTGAAGAGAAACTGGCGTTGCTTGAAACGAAAATTCAAAACAGCGTAGCTTTCTTTATGAACATTCACGCTCGTTTCTTATTCGAGACTCGTTTTTATGAGAAACGTAAGGAAGGCCTTGTAAATGCTGAGGAGCTGTCTGAATTGATGGTGGAAGCACAGAAGGAAGCCTTCTGTGGGGTGCTTTCGGAATACCATCCTCATTTCTGGGCTTCTAAACTGCATTTTTATATCACAGATGTGCCGTTCTATAACTTCCCTTACACCGTTGGCTACATGTTCAGCACAGGCTTGTATCGACTGGCTCTGCAAGAAGGAGCGTCCTTTGCAGACAAATACGATAGCTTGTTGCAAGATACTGGTGTGATGACTTTAGAGGATTTGGTACTTAAGCATCTGGGTGTGGATCTTACGAAGCCGGACTTCTGGCAAGGCGCTACAGATCTGATTGTAGCTGACATTAATGAGTTCTTGGAGATGACGGAGCAATTAGTTTGAAAAAGTCTAAACTAAGACAAATTTAGCGGTAGAAAAAACAATAATTTTTCAGCATGAACACGCAAAAGCCCCTGATACAGGGGCTTTTTTTAATGATAAAATGTCGAAAAATCACGATTTATAAAAAGAAATATGCGATTAATCTATGGATTTCGCGCATCTATAGGGATAATAACCCAATTTTGCCGAATAATGTTGTTTGCCATTTGTTAGTAACCTATAATGAGTCTTAAGCCTTATATAAGGCACGCTAGAGTACCACTTGGCTGAACTCACAAAAATAAGCAAGCGCTTACGAAGTCAGTTCTGCGAAGTGCACTCAAATCAAGCTATGCTCACAAAACTTTTAGGAGGAGAAGTAATGCTTAAGACGGAACAACTATCATTAGCGAGACAGATGGATATGGTGTTTAAGGAGCTGCAGGAAGAATTATCGGGATTAACTTCTGGTACGGTTTTTGTGCAAATACGAAATAACATGATCGGAAAATTCGGGATACGACATAATCCTCTTTCTGGGCGAAGCGGGGGATTCACTGATGCAAAAGAAGGGATGACAGATGGACAACAGTCTTCTTTTCGACTAATGGCGCTGGAAAGCCTGAAATACAAGCGGCGTTGGACGCATGGTGAGATTTCTTATGAATTCGCCATTAGACAGGGAATGGTGATTGTAGATGCTACATTGGAGTCCAATTATAATATGGCGAATCTAATGATTCGATCGCCTCGTAATGCCTTTGCTGAAAGTTCCGAACAGTTTTTTGGTTAAGCGTTGTTTACATAAAATTTCAATAATTGTGAAAATCAAAAACCCTCCCACAGCTTCAGAAAGAAGTGTGAGAGGGCTCGAAAGCTACTCGGCTTTAGGCTTTTTTAAAATATAAGAAAGTATAAGTTTCGCACAATACTTTATATCTTATATTTCTCGCTTAAACGCTTAGCTTCCTAATGAGGACGCCGAAGGCGTTTATGCTTAATATGCCCTAGCCGGATAAAACACTTAAGATAACGTTGTTACTGACGACCAGACAGTTGTTGTTCTGCCAGTTGTACTAGACGTTTAGTGATGTAACCGCCCAGAGAACCAGTTTCGCGAGAAGTGTAGTTCCCGTAATAACCGTCAGCTGGGATCGTTACTCCAAGCTCCTGTGCTGCTTCATATTTCAACTGTTGCAATGCCGCAGTTGCTTGAGGAACGACCAGGTTATTGGAACGGCTGCTACGACCTTGACCTGCTTGACCCATGTGTGTCACCTCCTTCGCCCGTTGTGAAGATAGTATGAGCGCTAAGAGGTTAATTCATGCATCACTTCGAAAGGTTTTAAGGATGGTAATTATTAGTGAAATAAAAGTGAGGATAGAAATCCTTTATTGCTAGGGATTACACAAAAAAAATCGGTCTTCCCTTACGTAATCGCAAGGCAAGACCGATATAATGTATATCTGCTTTAAATCTCAGGATAGATCATTTCCAGCACGGTGGATAGATTCTGACTCTGACCGGGTTCTACCGTTAAAAGACCTGTGAAGGAAGCATCCTCGGATACATTCGGTGCATTCGCGAGCCATGTATAGGGCTCAATGCACAGAAATTGATCCGCCGGTCCTTTGGTATATAGCACCCAGTGACGGAATAGATTCTCGTCAGCAGTATAACGAAGGCCATAACCATCATCGCGTAATAATAAGGCTTCTACAGGCTGTTTTTCTCCAATACGTAGAGCAGTATCAAAATTAGTTCCCTGCATGTTCATTCCGGTGTTCAAGGCTTCCAGATCACCAAGTGGAATCAGATTGCCGCTAGGGAGCAATTCATCGTTCAGTTCATAAATACTATTTACTGGGAGCTTAAGATTCCAGCGCTCAGGTTCTCCATCAATCATAAACCAGGTGTGATAACCGATCCCAAAAGGAATTCGATGATCTCCAAGATTTGTAACCTTTAAAGTTTGGGTAAATCGAGCTTCCTGAAGCCTAAACGTCATTTCGAATTTAAGTGGGATAGGGAATTGCTCCATCCAGTGAGGATCATCTTCCGTTCGGAATTCAGTAGTGACCGCGCAACCATCCTCATCTTCTTCAATATCGCTGACACACCAAGCCTGAGTTCGGTGTAGACCATGAATATGATTGTCATTAGCGGTATTCTGGTCAAATTGATAACTTGTACCCTCGAACTGAAATTGGCCCTTGCGAATTCTTCCGGGTGGAATTAATAGCGGCATGCCAAAATGGTAAGGTTTTTGCATAAAGAAAGCTTGATCGCTTTCATCAGGCCGCCGTAGAATTTCCCGTTGTTTCTTGACATCAAACAATGAAATCACGTTATTTCCTAGTCGCGGCAAAAGCGTGACTTCCAGTTCACGGCTGTGCAAAATATAAGTATCATAACCGCCCCACTGCCCTTTGGTCACCTGTTTCATGAGATATGCTCCTTTATCGTAACTGTAATCGAATAGAACATGGATAACCTTATCATAACAGATTTATACGGTAGTGGTTAAGTGATTTGACAACTTCTCTTTATGGTTCTATGATGAAGGCATTAATTCATGATGATAATGTGATGACGGGGACAAGTAGGCAGGCATTGCACCTTCAGAAAGCCGGTGGTTGATGCGAACCGGTAGGACAAACCTGATGAATGGACCCCTGAGCGCCGAGCTTGAACGGGAGCTAGATGCCCTAGTAGACCGGCCGGATCTTCCCCGTTAACGGAAGACTAAGGCTGTTTTTTTCTTGTCTAAACAAGATTAAGCAGCGAATAAGGGTGGCACCACGGTCTCACGTCCCTTGCGGATGAGGCTTTTTTTGCGTTCTCGGAAACTTAGAAATGACATCAAACGGAGGTCTATATTATGAAAAAAGTAATGTCAGGCATTCAGCCAAGCGGTTCACTTACACTGGGGAACTACATAGGAGCACTGAAAAATTTTGTGAAGCTGCAAGATGATCATCAATGTTTCTTTATGGTTGTCGATATGCATGCAATCACTGTAGCACAAGATCCTGCGGCACTTCGTGAGCAGTCAGAGTCCGTAGCGGCCCTCTTTATTGCAGCAGGAATTGATCCTGCACGTTCTAATGTCTATATGCAGTCGCATGTGCCACAACACGCTGAACTGGGCTGGATCATGACGACACTTACAGCAATGGGCGAGCTGGAGCGTATGACCCAGTTTAAAGATAAATCATCAGGTAAAGATTCTGTTGGCGCTGGTTTATTCGTCTATCCTTCCTTGATGGCAGCAGATATTCTTGTTTATAACGCAGATCTTGTGCCGGTCGGAGAAGATCAGAAGCAACATTTGGAGCTGACTCGTGATTTAGCTGGTCGCTTCAATAATCGTTTTGGCGAATTCTTTACCATTCCGGAGCCGTACATTCCAGAGGTGGGTGCACGTATTATGTCTCTGGATGATGGCACCAAAAAAATGAGCAAGAGCAGCCCTAACGCAGGCAGCTACATTGCTCTGTTAGATTCACCGGACGTAATCCGTAAAAAAATCAGCCGTGCAACGACTGATTCAGGACGTGAAGTAATTTTTGATCCAGCTAATAAGCCAGAGATCAGTAATTTGATGAGTATTTATTCCGAATGTTCTGGAATGACACTCCAGCAAATTGCCGATCGTTATGAAGGGCAAATGTATGGCGGCTTTAAGAAGGATCTTGCTGAAGTGGTTGTATCTACGCTTGAGCCTTTACAACAAAAATATAATGAAATTCGTAGCTCGGGTGCGATCACAGATATTCTCGCTGAAGGTGCTGGTCGTGCACGTATTGTTGCAACTGAGACGTTGAATGGAGTTAAAGAACGGATGGGATTTCTGCCAGCTCGTTAATCTAATCAGCGCTTAGGCTTTCCTGTTTTCGTCTGATCTTGGCCTTGAGGATAAATCCCCAGCCAATATTCATAACACAGAGAAATCCGAGCAGAAGTGCCAACCAAAAGCTATAACTGATCGCGATTGAAGCGGCAGTAAGAATAAGAATAGAAGAACAAGCGAACCAAAGTGAAAGTCCTTTACCCATTAAGAGAGCCTTCCTTTCTATGTCTGCTAAAATGAATCCCGGAGTATGATAATAATACTCCGGGATTTTTTGTGATTATAGAATAGATCTCTGCGTAAGTCTACAGTTTCATCTTAAAGAACCAGGGTCAATGGAAAATCGCTTGTCGAGCTTCTCGCTGCTAAGCCAACCTACATAGGTATTTAAAGGGCGATATTGATTGTCCATCACTAACACAGCCACAAATGGGTATTGTTTGCGATGTAAATAACGCACGTCCCCCCAGCGCACCATATATCCTGAAGGAAGTTCCTCCACTTCGGCTACTGCATAAGAGGTGAAGTATAGAAAGGACTGAATATCAGGGTGCGACTTGGATATCTCCACAGCGGGATGATTCGAGCATACAGCATGTTTGAACCATTCCAGTCGATTATTGACTAACTGCCCAACATCATAACTACCATCTTTTTTCACTTTTACTACGTTCCAGCGCTTTAGTGAAATTGTAGGGATTACAATATAACGTTCGCCGACACTATGATGTAAATCCTTAAGCTTAATATTACGCGTGAGACGTGCGTGAACGACGGTTCTCCAAATATAATAAAGAATAGTACAGGCATACAGCGTAATAAATAAAGGTTGCGGTGGAATGATCCCGGTGATCCAGAGAAGGATGGCTGCGATATGGCTACCAAATATAAATGGATCAAAAATGTGGATGATGTTCCATGCAATCCATTTCTCCGTGAATGGACGTGCAGCCTGAGTGCCATAGGTATTAAATAGATCAGAAAATACGTGAACACCTACACCAATGAAGCTCCAGAGCGCAATATGGCTTAGAGCTTGTAAATCAGTAAAACCAAATAAGGGCCCTAACACGAAGGAAATCAGCGCGGGCCACAGAATTAGAAAGGGTAGGGAATGTGTGATTCCTCGGTGATTTCGAATATACATTGCATTGTCCTTCAGTCGTAGCGCAGTATCGGCATCAGGAGCCTGAGAGGCGAGCACTGTTGCCAGCATAACAGCCCCGGCCAGTTTCGGATCAGAAGCAACGATGGGATCAACGAAGGAAAGCCCAGCTAAGCCTAGGCCCATAACTAAATGTGTAGCAGTATCCATTGGTCAGTTCTCCTTTGTTGTTCGGAAGTTCTCTATTTAATAATTACCCAAATACAGCTCTGGTTATTAAGGGGATTGAAATAAATACAAAATAAATATTGTCACGTAATTGTCGAATTCATGAACTTACTGTTCCATGACTGTCAAAGTCTTCACGGGTTTGTTATGATAAAGTTAACAGCGAAGTTAAAAAACTTCGGTTAGAACGTTACATGTTCGTTTAGAAGGAGGATCATTAGGTGTGGACAATCATATAACATTTCAAGCTTCTTCCGACTCTGCAGCCATGTCTGCAAAATCTCCACCGGAAGGTGCTAGCTGGCGTGATTTCATTGCAGTAACAAAACCCGGTATTATCCGATCTAACCTTATTGCGGCCTTTGCGGGATATTGGCTGGCCTCGGGTTGGGATGTTCATTACGGCAGATTAGTTCTAACGCTGCTCGGTACAATGCTGGTTATGGCTTCGGCCTGCGTTTTTAATAACTATTTCGACCGGGATCTGGACATGAAGATGGAAAGAACCCGTGAACGGGGGCTTCCTACAGGACGACTGAAACCAAACACTGTATTATTATACGCCATTGGGCTTGGTATTGCAGGTTTGATCGTGCTGTTTGCTTTTTCAGGTATGCTTGCCGGTCTGTTTGGAATTGTTGGCATGTTCGTTTACGTAGTAGTATACACGCTTTGGTTGAAGCGGACATCAACATGGAGCACCTCCGTAGGTGCGATTTCTGGAGCAATGCCCCCGGTAATTGGTTATGTTGCGGTTTCAGGAACGGTTGATCTAGGCGCTTGGCTGATCTTTGCCATGTTGTTTCTATGGCAACCCCCTCACTTCTGGGCGTTGGGCATTAGACGTAAAGAAGAATATAGAGCGGCAGGATTTCCATTACTACCTGTAGTTAAAGGAACACGACGTACGAAATTTCAGATGATTCCTTATGTAGCCCTTTTGCTGCCTATTCCAGTGTTAATGTACGCCTATGATTACGCAGGCATATTTTTTCTAATCATTTCATCAGCGTTGTCCTTGGCTTGGTTAGTATTGACCTTGATGGGCTTTAAGGCTAAAGATGATGAAGTCTGGGCGAAGAAGAATTTCCTCTTCTCCATTAACTACCTGACAGTTAGTTTGATCGTACTTGTATTGAATACGATTCACGGTTAAGAAGAGGGAGGGTATACGTGTCCGTGCAAACCTTTAAGCGTTATAAATGGACTTGGCTTCTGCTAATACTTGCTTTGATTATGGCTGGTTATCTGGCAATTAACTCTTTGAATTTAGGAAAAGAAAAATTGCCAGTAATCGGAGAAGTGCAGGACTTTTCTCTTGAAAATGTGAATGGAGACCAGGTTACTCTGGCTGATACACAAGGTAAAGCACGGCTGGTATACTTCTTTTTTACACAGTGTCCGGATGTATGTCCTATAACTACGTTTTTGTTATCTCAGACACAGAAGATTCTGGTCGAGGATGGCAGTTTTGGTAAAGATACGGGTTTTGTCTCTATCTCTTTTGATCCGAAGAATGATACTCGGGAAGCTATTAAGGCTTTTGCAGACCGGTTTCAGGCGAATTATGATGGATGGTATTTCTTGCGGGGGGATCAGGAAGAAGTTCGTAAGTTAGCGACGGATTCTTTTAAAGTACTAATCGCAGGGAATTCCAAAGAAAATTTCGTACATGCCAACCGTATAGCGTTAGTTGACCGAGACAATCAACTTCGTGCATTGTATGACGCAGGAGATACGGAGAACGTAACTCCTGAATTTCTTGCCGATCAGCTGACGAAATTGGCTCGGGAATAGAATATCAAACATTAAAAACGCCTTTTTCGAATCCCTCTTTATTGAGCGGATAACGAAAAAGGCGTTTTTTTAAATATACGATAGTATAAGTTTCATGCTATACATTATCCTTATACTTGTTTCAGCTAAAATGGAAGTGGTTCAGGGTAGATGATGAAATCTTCTAATCCGGCTTTTTCGAGCTGAGTGATGTTGTATTCATCAGGCGTACCTTCCACACCAGCATATCCGCGACGAGTATAAATATGATCGGCATCAGGGAAGGCATCCCGGAGCACACTGCGTATTTTTTTGCCAGAGCTATCGTTATCCAAATAAAGGTATACTTCTCCATCTCCTACTTGTTGCCGGAGGGATTCTAATTTTAGTGTATTTAATGTACCAAAGGTACATAGGATTTCTACTTCCGGTACCAGCACGCGCCGTAATCTGCTGCGATCGTTCTTACCTTCGACAATAATCGTTATGGACATTAGCTGACAATCACCTCCGGGAATGGGTCTAAGCTTCAGGCTCATTATAGTTTACCGAAGGATCGTCATTTTTAACAACTGTTTCTGCAAGAAAGTCTTCATTCCCCGAGAAATGTCGTAAAAGCAAAGAATCATGCGGCTCGCCCGTTCCATTTGGAAGTGAGGTTCGATAGTTTACCAGTGTTTTTAGGTGGAAGAAGAAGCAATGCTACCATTAGTAGTAGAAAGGCTATGAAGTAAGGAGAAACGAAGGACCTTAGCTGTCCAGCAGCCACGGGCCCAGCGAATGCACCAAGTGACATGGCTATCGACTGCATGGAGAAAGTCCGACCCATTCGCCCAGGGCCACCGAGACTAATAAAGAGTGATGCCATTGCAGGAAACAACACTCCTTTGGCTGCGCCGAGCATAAAAAGAATCGCAGCAGTCGGAATCCTGTGAAATGAAGCGAGTGCAAAGAAGCTGATGGCCATTCCCAGTAATGCCGCTGCTATTCTTCCCCCCGGAGAAAGACGGTTCAGGAAGAGCATGCTGAGCGTTACCAAAGCACCTAAACTGAGGAGTGACAGTAGTATACCAGTGGAAAGAATACTGTTGCTCCCTGTTTGAGATAGTGGGAGCTCGAAAAAGAGAACGCCTTGTGAACAGGAAACGAAAAAAGGTAAAAGGTAATACCGTTTGGATACCAGATCATCATCTTTCGTTGGTATAGAAGGTTTATCTGGAACTTTTAATGCTGATGGCGCTGAGCTTAGCGGCTTTAATATATGTCTCGAAGGCGCAGGTACACTAAAAAAAGCCATGATTCCTGTTGCGATAAGGAGCCATCCAAGTGTGGTGAAGGTGCCAGAGTAGCCGGCTTTTGCTACGATAAAAGCTCCTGCAGCAGGCGATACAACTGAAGCTAACGTATGAACGATACCATGTCCGGACATATATTTACCCTGCTCTGTGGCATCCGATGACAAAGAAGCGAGTAACGTCATACAGGCTGGAGAGAGGAAAGCGAGCACGAATCCACTTGCTGCTCTTAGCATTAGCAGATGCCATGGAAGCTGTACATGAGCTTGCAGCAGTAGGATAGCTCCCGCTGCGACAAGGCTGAAGACGATGTAGCGGCGGGAGCCATTACGATCGACGAGTACGCCTGCAAGCAGATTGCCGGGAAGGTGGGTCAACGAGTACATGCCCATCATCCAGCCAATAAAGGTGGGTCCCGCACCAAGAGAGATGGCAAAGGGCGTAAGGACGGGATACTGAGCATGTAAATCGAAGAACGCCAAAAAGAGAAATAAGTATAGCCACAGCGCAGTTTTCACAGGGAAACACCTCCGAGAGCCACCTACAGCACAAGTGAATGCAGGACGGCGTAATAATGAAGAACCAATTCTTAAGCACTACTTGTACTTTACGTGTGACAGAGAGGGCTTATACCGCTTTTTTAATTCCGCTAGTAGGTATACCTTTTACGGAGGGTGGAACCATGAATTATGATGGGTATTCATGTATAATAATTAATATTGGCGTTATGTCTATGGGAAGAGAGAATCCTTGGGACGAAACTAGGCGATAGGGGTGTTGTGAGATTGATGGATCCAGAGGTATGGTCACAGTTTATAAGGGAAAATTGGCTAGTTATTGTAATTGCGCTTGTCCTGCTGTTTGCGGTTGTTAATTTGGTTAAAACCGTTCTGAAATGGGCGATTGTCATTGTGATCGTTGTAGGTTTGTTCATCTATAGTGGTGTTACAATGGACCAAATTGGTAACGCTGTGAATAAGGTGGCAGATGGAACGGTAAGCACGCTAAAGAAGGAAGCGCAAGAGGTTATGCTTAAAGAAGCGCAGGATGCGAAGTACACTTCAAATGGAGACGGGACCTTTACGATTACAACGCCGAATATTGAAGTGAAAGGCGCAGCGGGTGAAGATAAAGTAGAGGTTACTTTCCGTGGTGTGAGTCTTGGAAAGTGGAGTGTTACAGATACGACAAAAACATTTATCGAGGAAGCCCGAAAACATCAATAACAGGCTTGGACTCAAAAATATAACAAGCGAGCAAGCACGCGACTGAAAGGAGAGAGCGGATATGATAAACGGATGGATGACTAGTGTGAGTGATGCAAATATCATCTCCATCGCCCTCCTGCTGGTTGTAGTCTTCTCTCTATTGCAAGGCTGGAGCAGAGGTTTCTCAAGCGCTACCGGAAGATTATTTGGGCTGCTGGGAACAGGATTATTTACTATAGCATCTTTGGTATTAGCTATCCCAGCTGCGGCCTACCTCAATCCCTATGTAGAGACTTGGGCATCGGGTATTAGTCTTCCTGATACGAAGCTTACACAGTGGCAGCAAATTTATTATACGGCGGTGTCTGTGTTATCAGAATCACCGCTAGTTCGATTTCTATTGTTACTCCTGATTTCTTATCTGTTAATTCGTATGCTCTTAGGACTGTTATCCATGTTGCTTCCTTTTCCACAATTGCGGCGTACTAAGAAGTTTAAAGACAGAAAGATTACGCAGGTAAGCCGTATGGGAGGAGCAATGGTTGGATTAATTATCGGCTTAATGCGTAGTCTGGTAATTGTTCTCGCTCTTTTCATCTGTGTTGGATTAAATCCGGAGAGTGGATTTAGTCGTTATGTGGAGTCCTCTCCAATCTATAGTCAGAGCGCTGCTGCTGTATTTGAACCTATTGTTGGTGAGACTGTGCAGAAGAAACTTCCTATTCTGACAAAGACCGTTGCAGCAGAGATGAATGATATCCTTCGCAGAAAATATGAGGTTATCGATCATGAAATTCCTCAGGATATTATAGGAGCAGCAGGAGACATTGTTGGACAAGCGCAAGATGAAGAGAAAAAAGCGAGACTTCTCTATGATTGGGTAGGTACACGCGTGACTTACGATTATGCTAAAGCTGACAATTATTTGCAAAACAGGGTCTGGCATGAACAGACACCACAGGATACATTCGACACTCGGCAAGGGGTGTGTATAGACTATGCCCGACTGTACGCTGTGATGGCTCGTTCACAGGGCTTGCAGGTACGGGTTGTAACAGGTCAGGGTTATGATGGGCGTGGCGGTTATGGTGCACATGCTTGGAATGAAGTATATATAAGTGATCGGCAAGCTTGGATTCCGCTGGATCCGACTTGGGCTAGCAGTGGAGATTGGTTCAATCCGAAGGATTTTGATGAAACGCATATTAGGGAGAACGCCCTCTGAGTGAGGGCGCTGAACTCCTGGGGTGTGGTACAATAAACTCAAGTAACGTCAGTTCTAACTTAAATGCGAGGGCATGCTCACAATAAGCAGCTAAGAACTCACCTTCATCATAAGAGTAATGTCTCAGGCAAAGGGTTGTCAGACATTTTTTAAAAATATAAGAAAGTATAAGCACTATACTTTATGTCTTATATTTCTCGCTTAAACACTTACCTTCCTTATAAGGACGGTCAAGGCGTTTATGCTTGTAGAAGGGGAGAAAGCTGGTGAGTTTGTTTGGTAAGCAGCTCCCGCCTAAGGACGGGATATCTTCAAGAAATTCTGTAGGTTTGAGACTGAATATTTTTTTCTTTGGCACTTTTTTTATTTTTTGTATTATTATCGTACGTCTTGCAGGTTTACAGTTTACTGAGGGAGCTCTGTTGAGTGAAGAAGAAACGAGCCGGGAAACGAAAATTGTTCCGCTCGCAGCGATGCGTGGGATTATTTTTGCTGCCGAAGGAGAGCAGATTGCCTATTCAACACCTACGGAGTCGCTTTACCTTACATTAACTAAAGATTATACAGCTAGAACGACAGATAAAGTAACGGGTGTGACCTCACTTACGGAGAAGGCGAAGTACAACTCCGATATGCTTGCAGCAAGGCTTGCAGCTGATTTTGCTAAATATGGAGATCCGAATGCACCGAAGCTGACGCAGCAAGATATCTTGGATTCATTAGATTTAGATTTCAAAAAGTATTTAGGTTATGTGCCGCGACGGATCAAGACTGGATTAATTCCAGAGGAAATAGCCTATTTCATGGAGCATAAAGACAATTATCCGGGGCTAACGATCGTGGAGGAGAGTGTTCGTCACTACGATAAAGATACGGTAGCGGTGCAGACAGTCGGCTTTGGAAAGCCGTTTAAATCGACTGAAGATATAGCGATGTATAAGAATGTCCGTAGTGAAATGAAAAAAGATTCTCCCCCTGGACTTATGTATAAAGCAGAAGAATATGTAGGGTTTGACGGTCTGGAAATGCAGTATCAACGAGAGCTACGAGGAGAAAATGGTTATCAGGTCATTTCGGTGACTCCTCAGAATATGGCTGAGAAGGTTGAACAGAACGTTGCTCCTGTAAAAGGTAATAATATTTGGATGACCATTAATAAGAAAATTCAGATGAAGACAGAACAGGCCATATTGGATCAGATTAAATGGCTGCATACCAATGCTGTTCAAGGTGAGACGCATCCAGATGCTTTAACCGGATACGCCGTAGCAATGGAAGTGGAGACTGGAAATATTGTCGCCATGGCAAGCATGCCGGATTACGATTCAAATGTATGGACTAAAGACTCCTTACCAACACCTGTTTGGAATAAAATAATGAATAATCATCTAAACGGTACGATTACTTCGAATTCATCTGGTAGATCAGGTCATGATTTTAGTTCACTTGTATTTATGGGATCTACGATCAAACCATTAAGTGTGTTAATTGGTTTAAAGGAAGGTTTCTTTAATACCTCAACAACCTATTCAGATGTGGGCATTACTTATTTCGGTAAGGATAATAAATCATCCGTAAGAAATTCATCAGGTCACGTATATGGTTCACTAGATCCGGCCAAGGCGATTAAGAATTCCTCTAATGTATTTATGATTGATATGGTGGGTAAGCAGCTTTACAAGAAATATCCGGGGGATAAAGGCATTGAGGTATGGGACAGATATATGAAAGAGTTCGGGCTGGGTGTATCTACGAAAAGTGGTCTCCCAGGTGAATCAGCGGGCCAGATTAACTATACTGATCTTAAGGCCGCAGGCAGCTCGCAGGCCGCACTTATCTATGCTTCTTTTGGCCAACAGGGCAGTTATACTACATTGCAGCTTGCCCAGTATGCTTCTACTCTTGCAAATGAAGGAGTGCGTATTAAGCCTCAACTCGTTAGCAAGATCACGGATGCGCAAGGTAAGGCGGTTAAGGAATTTCAAAGAGAAGTGCTTAATACGGTAACGTTTGACAAATCCTATTGGAAAGAGATCAAACAGGGGATGAGCAGTGAAGTTAGTGCCTTTGATGATTTTCCTTATGATTTTGCACGTAAGACAGGTACCTCTGAAAAAACAGACAGAAAAAATATAAACCGTGATAATGGGGTATTTATTGCCTTTGCTCCGCGAGAAAATCCGAAGCTAGCCGTAGCGGTTGTTATACCAGAAGGGGGCTTTGGCTCCAAAAGCGCTGCTCCGGTGGCTCGTAAAATTTTTGATGCCTATGATTGGGAGTACGGGCTCGATGGTGTGCCGAAAAAGAATGTCACTCCTGCGTCAGACCCCGTTCAAGAATAATTAGAGAAAAAGGAGAGAAATAAACTGTGAGTTTTTTCCGTAAGCAGGCCTCACCTCCAGATGAGACCAACAGTAAAAGTTCCATAGGCCTGCGACTCAACGTGTTTTTCTTTAGCACGTTTGTTATATTTTGCGTA
Source organism: Paenibacillus sp. B2(2019) (assembly GCF_008370385.1). Lineage (NCBI taxonomy): Bacteria > Bacillati > Bacillota > Bacilli > Caryophanales > Paenibacillaceae > Paenibacillus > Paenibacillus sp. B2(2019). The sequence continues at coordinate 129,762 of NZ_VTZR01000011.1, read as the reverse complement.
ATTATTATACGCCTGGCTGTGTTGCAATTCGTGGAAGGACCCACTTTAACTGAAGTGGAGACAAGCAGAGATACCAAAAATGTACCCCTTGCATCCATGAGAGGTGTAATTTATGCTGCTGAAGGTGAGAAGTTAGCGTACTCTACGCCGGTTCAATCGCTGTATATTACGCTCAATAAGGAGTATACCGCTAAGCAAACAGATAAAATTACCGGTAAAACTACCCTAACTCCAGAAGCTAAAGCCAAGTCAGATGCATTGGCAGCCAAGCTGGTAGCTGATTTCAATAAATATGGTGATCCAAAAGCTGAGAAGATGACAGAAGAAGATGTTATTGACGCACTGGATTTATATTTCCGGAAATCACTTGGCTTTATGGCACGGCGAATTAAGGCGGACCTGACTACTCAGGAAGTGGCCTATTTCATGGAACATAAGGGAGAATACCCAGGCCTTGAAATTGTCGAGGAAAGCATTCGTCATTACGATAAAGATACGGTTGCCGTACAGACGATAGGTTATATCAAGCCTTTTAAATCAGCAAACAGCCTTAATATTTATAAGAATATCTTAAATGCTATGAAGAACAATCCGGAGCCAGGACTAACGTACAAGGACGACGAATTTGTCGGATTTGACGGCCTGGAGCTGCAGTATCAGAGAGAGCTTCGGGGACAAAACGGCTATCAGGAAATCTCCGTCAATCCACAGAACATGGCAGAGAAAGTCGAACGTGTAGTCCCTCCTGTGAAAGGCAATGACGTCTGGACAACCATTAATAAGAACATTCAGATGAAGACAGAGCAGGCGATTATGGATCAGATTAAGTGGCTGCATTCCAATACTGTACAGGGTAAAACACATCCTAATGCTTTAACTGGTTACGCTGTAGCGATGGAAGTCGATACGGGGAATATCGTCAGTATGGCAAGTATGCCGGACTACGATACGAATATTTGGACATCGGGATCCTTATCCACTGATGTTTGGAACAGTATTATGGACAACTATCAGAACGGTACCATTAATCCGATTTCTTCAGGGACGTCAGGTAATGGACTTAGGTCTGTGCTGCTATTAGGTTCAACGATTAAACCTTTGAGCGTACTCGTGGGTTTGAATGAAGGTCTCTTTACAACCTCAACTTACTATTCGGATAGAGGTTTCGCGACTTTTGGTAAAACAGGTCATGAAACTAAGGTAAGAAACTCTGGAGGACATGTGTACGGTTCTATGGACCCTGCAAGAGCGATTGAGAAATCTTCGAATGCGTTCATGGTGGACATGATCGGTAAACGATTGTATGACAAATACAAAAGCAAAGGCGTAGATGTCTGGGATAAGTATATGAAAGAGTTTGGACTTGGTGTATCCACGGGAAGTGGTCTGCCAAATGAATTCTTAGGACAGATTAACTATACCAATATAGAGGCTGCGGGTAGCGCCCAAGCGGCACTTGTATATGCTTCTTTCGGCCAACAAGGTAGTTATACGGTGTTGCAGCTTGCCCAATACGTAGCTACACTTGCTAATGAAGGACAGCGGATCAAACCTCAGCTAGTTAGCAAGATTACAGATGCTGACGGAAAAGTAGTCAAGGAGTTCGGTCGTGAGGTAATAGATGAAGTAACAGCCTTCGATAAATCCTACTGGAAAGAAATTCAACAGGGTATGCGAAGTGAAGTTAGTGCTTTTTCTGATTTCCCTTATGATTTTGCTCGTAAGACGGGAACATCTCAACAAGTGGCAAAGGGTCAAATTCGCGATAACGGTGTATTTATTGCTTATGCCCCACGAAATAACCCTAAGCTGGCAGTAGCCGTAGTTATTCCAGAAGGAGGCTTTGGTTCCCAGAGTGCCGCGCCGGTCGCACGTAAAATTTTTGATGCTTATGATTGGGAATATGGACTTGATGGCGTTCCGAAGAAGAGTCTACAGTCAGGTAATAATACAAATGATCCTGCGAATGAAGGAACGACTACAGGTACTCAGTAACTTTGACTCTAAGGTGAATAATGATTAAAAAATAAACAGCTGCTCTATTGAGAGCATAAAAGAATGGAGGGGTGGCAATGACTGCCAAATACCGCCTGCTTGCTTTGGATATGGATGGAACCCTACTGAATGATGAACAGATTATTACACCTACAACGGTGAAATGGCTTCAAAAGGCGGTCGACGCAGGCGTTCATGTCTGTCTGTCGACAGGCCGAGCTTTTACAAGTGCATTTCCATATGCTGAGCAGCTTGGACTAGAAACACCTATGATTACTGTGAACGGTAGTGAGATATGGCGAGCACCACATGAAATTTATCGGCGATCATTGATGGATCCTATGCTGGTACAACAAATGTATGAACTTGCTAAAGAAGATGACATCTGGTTCTGGGCCTATTCTACGGAAAAAGTCCACAAACAGGATAACTGGGATGGGGATGTAACGGGCAGAGAATGGCTTAAATTCGGTTATCACACCGAAGATGATGAGCTTCGTCATAAGCTGCTGCTTCGTCTTCAAGATATGGGTGGATTGGAGATTACGAACTCCTCTCCACATAACCTGGAGATTAACCCTCTAGGAGTGAATAAAGCAGCCGGAATCATGGAAGTCTGTAAGCTGCTAGGACTAGACATGTCCCAAGTTATAGCGGTTGGTGACAGCCTCAATGACCTTGCAGCGATTCAGCAGTCAGGGCTTGGGGTTGCCATGGGCAACGCTCAGGAGACGGTTAAAGAAGAGGCTGACGTTGTGGTGGCTTCTAATAATAATGATGGAATTGCAGAAGTCATTCAAAAATATATTTTTAATGAAGCTATTGCGAAGTGAATCCATAGAGCATATTTGCTATTAGGAGGTTAAGTGTTGGCGATCCTGGGTTGGATTCTTATTATTGCTTTATTTGCCGTAGGGCTAGCGGGGGCTGTGTACCCAATACTGCCGGGTGCGCTTGCGATTTATCTTGCCTTTTTCGTATATGGCTGGTTCTTTTCTTTCGAGCCTTTTGGTGTCTGGTTCTGGATCATTCAAACGCTGATCGTTGTAGTTTTATTTATTGCTGATTACGTTGTAGGGGCGTGGGGCGTTAAGAAATTTGGCGGCTCACGTTCATCGATTATCGGGAGTACGATTGGGCTAATCATTGGTCCTTTTGTAATCCCAGCCTTTGGACTTATTATTGGTCCGTTTCTGGGTGCCTTTATAGGAGAATTGATCGTAGGTTCTTCACCAGCTAAAGCTGCCAAAGTAAGTGTAGGATCAATACTTGGGTTGTTTAGTAGTACTGTTGTCAAAATTGTGCTACAAATTATTATGGTCGTCCTCTTTTTTATATGGGTCGTCCGGTTTTAATTTTAACAGTGAAGAAGGGGAAATGGTTTGTCCAAGAAAGAGTCTTTCGTAAAAGGCACGCTTATCCTTGCTGCTGCAGCTTTGGTGGCAAGGGTACTCGGGCTTGTTCAGCGGGTGCCGCTGGATCATATTTTTGATGATGTGGGGAGAGCATCATTTGGGGTATCGAACAATATCTATTTAATGCTGCTCACCGTGGCTACAGCAGGTATTCCAAGTACGCTCAGTAAAATGGTCTCCGAGCGGTACGCTCTGAATCGTCCTGAAGAGGCGAGACAAGTGTATCATGCAGCATTGCTATTTTCAGTAGCAGCAGGGGTAATCATGACGGCCTTGCTGTACATAGGTGCTCCGTTCTATGCGACACATATTGCTGATGTACCTGAATCAGCGATGGCAGTTAGGGCTATTGCACCTGCGCTTTTACTTTTTCCGGCAATTGCCATGATGCGTGGATATTTTCAAGGGCGCAACAACATGATGGCTGGTGGTATTTCACAGATTGTAGAGCAGTTCGCTCGCGTACTAGTCGCTATTTTACTAGCTTATATTCTATTACAGCAGGGGTATAACAATACAACTATAGCTGCGGGAGCATCCTTCGGTAGCGTAATTGGTAGTATTGCAGCATTTGGTGTCATGATTTATTTTGCAATCAAGCTGCGCCGAGAGGATAAACAGCAAGGATTAAATTACAATACCACTCAAAAATTGCCAATTTGGGGAATTTACAAAGATATTTTCACACTATCAATTCCGATCGTGCTCTCTTCACTTACGATTCCCGTAGTGAATGTGATTGATACTTCTTTGGCTGTTCCACTGCTTATTGATCAGATGGGTAGAGAGAGTGCAACAGCAGCTTTGGGTATACTAACCACGCGTGCTCAAAGTGTGGCCGGAATTCCACCGGTACTAGCCATTGCGCTAGGAACCTCGCTGATTCCGATCATTTCAGCTGCTTATGCCCGTCGGGATGAGGGACACTTGAAGAAGCAAATTACACTTGCTTTGCGGATTTCTATCCTGACAGGGATGCCAATTGTGTTGGCACTTGTGGCAGCAGCTTATTCTGTAAACGGGTTATTGTTCAGCAGCTTGGACGGAAGCGGAATTGTGGCGATGCTTACGATTGGAACGATCTTTCAGATCACCATGATGACAACGAACTCCATCTTGCTCGGTATGGGCAAATCACGCATTTCAATGTATTATGTGCTAGTGGGTATTATTGTTAAATTAGTCGCAAGCTTCTTACTAAGTAAGATATTTGGGATCTACGGGATTATCGGCGCAACAGCACTTTGTTTCGTAGTTATTACTATTCTTAACTTACGGATGCTGAAATCCATTGTACCTTTCGAAATTATGGGTAAACGGTGGGGCGGCTTTGCAATTGCGGTTCTGGTGTCCGGTGGTATTGGTTTTGGACTTAACCAAGCTGGAATTCTGTTAACAGATCTAATGCCTGCACGTTTGGCGTTTCTGATCACTTGTCTTGTTGTAGGAGCCGCAGTTGTTGTTATTTATCTGGTCATGCTAATTGTACTGGGTGTACTTACTAAACAGGAAATCTCCAGTTATCCGCGTGCATTGCAAAAATTGTTGAATCCGCTGATGAAATTGCAGCCTGCGCGTGTTCGTATGAGAGAATAAGTTTGACTTCTGCATGACATTTTGCTTCACTTAAAGAATAGAAATTTGACAGATATGGAAGAAAGGACTGAACAAGCTATGGACAAAATTAGTTCTCCTGCTGAATTTCAGGTAGCCATTCAATCTCCTCGATTAACTGTAGCCATCTTCAAGGCGGACTGGTGCTCGGATTGTAAATTTATCGATCCTTTTATTCCTGAGGTAGAGCAAGCCTATGCAGATCGTTTAACGCTGGTTGAGGTTGACGTTGATGCTGTGGGTGACGTTAGTCAGGAACAAAATATTATGGGTATTCCAAGCTTTGTCGCGTATTCCGATGGACGTGAATTGGTTAGATTCGTTAATAAATTACGTAAATCCCGCGAGGAAATTGAGAATTTCCTGGATAAAGCGGTTCAAGTGCATCAAAGCCTTCAACAGTAATTCCGGAAAACCACCGCTTTCGCCTGTTCGAGCAAAAGCGGTGGTTTTTTAAGATGCTTCTTCATTACTAAAAACTGCGGGTGATATTTTTGTCGACAAATCAGTTGAAATGGCTTAGTTATCTTACTTGCCTTATCATGTTCCTCGCTGTACTAGGGGGAGCGGTTGTAACGAAGACTGGATCGGGATTGGAATGCGGAAATGAATGGCCGCTCTGTCATGGGAAATTGATTCCGGCCTATACTGTAGGTTCGATGATTGAATACACCCATCGCTTGTTTAGCGGATTGGCAGGGTTATTGTCACTTGCCTCGATGATTGCCTTTTGGCGTTATGCTCGAAATCGGCGGGACTTGTTAGTATATGCATTCATGACGTTGCTGTTTGTAATTGTTCAAGGTGGTATGGGAGCGCTTGCAGTGATTAAATCCCAATCTGCTGCTGTAATGGCACTACATATGGGCTTTTCTTTGATCGCTTTTTCAAGTTCTCTAATGCTGGCTCTAGGAACTAAAAGGCGACATGAAGCAGGTGAGTACGATCCTAAGATGGAGCTTCAGAAGAAACCCGTCAGTAAGGCTTTCCGCAATTTAACCTGCTTCACGGCCTTATATTCCTATGTTGTTGTTTATATTGGAGCCTTTGTTAGTCATACGGATTCGCGCGGTGGATGTTCTGGCTGGCCGCTCTGTAACGGTGAATGGGTACCCGAGCTTTCCGGGGGAGTAGGTATTGTTTTTACGCACCGGATTGCGGCTTTGATCTTATTCATTCTTACTGCGGTGCTTGGACATTTAGCTTTTTGGAAACATAAGGATTACCCAGAGCTAAGAGCTCTTGGCGTAGCGGCTGTTCTGCTGTGCTTGATGCAGGTATTTAGTGGAGCTGCTGTTGTTTACACACTAGATAATGAAAGATTGTACATATTTGCCGCTTTGGCTCATATTTTGTTGATCGCTAGTTTGTTTGGTGTCTTATGTTATATGAGTGTAAGAGTCTGGCAGCTGAATCGTGCGAGAAATGTAGTTGTTGAAAAAAATCCAACGAATCAAATGACACCGTTGTAACACCCTTGGTAGAAAGTTCCCACCGTGGATAGAGTCGCTTTACCTGCGGAATAATAAAGTGGAAATCGGTATATCGTGGTGCTGGACAAAACTTTAGGAGGACTGGGATATGCTGCGGGTTATACTTGGAGAGCCGCCTCGAAAGAACAGCGGTGTATTGGCTGACGCGATGGAGAACATGGCCACATTTGCAGCCTTACTGCGCAAGGAAATGAACGCTCATGAGGATAATGACCATGAATACCGCAAGCTGGAGATTTGGACACGTGGACTGATCTCCTCATTGGATGAATTGGAGCAAAGCTGGTTCGCAGCTGCTTTTTACCGGAAATCGGTAATCGCTGGTTATATGGACGATATGTCACCAGTGGAACAAGGCGATTATGCGCGGTATGTTTATTTTTATAAAGATGGATTTATTCGTGTGTTCTCTCTTCTGGACAAGCTTGGAACGGTACTGAATCATTTTTATGACCTCAAAACCTCCAAATTAAAAACGCACTTTTCTTATTTTACAGTACTGCGTCAACTTCAGTTATTGAATGTGCATCCTGCGCTAGCGGATCAACTGGAACAGATCAAGAACTCTTATCGTGATCCACTGGAGAATCTACGCAAGCGCAGAAATGCTGAAATTCATTATATGAATTCCGAAATGCAGGATGATTTATGGCAGCGACATCAAGGCTTGCATGACAAAATTCAGCTTGAGGATTTAGATAGCCATCTTGAGGATTTAAAGCAGTCCCTTGAAATGAACTGTAAAACATTAATCGCGGCATTCAGCTACAGCAATGAACAGCTGCGTAAGGAAATCAGCAAGGCAAAGCGTGTACAAACCTAAGCGTTCAAGATATTTCCTTTTGACAAAAAAGAAGAAACTTACTATACTTATGCTTGCATTAAAGTCTGTACGAATTCAAATATAAAATTTCATACTCTATATCTTATCGAGAGTGGCGGAGGGATAGGCCCGATGAAGCCCGGCAACCGATTTGTATACAGCGCGATTAGCGTTATGTACAAATGTCATGGTGCTAATTCCTACAATGACGCAAGGTTTGTGGTCGTTGGCAGATGAGAAGGCATTGTCTAAATAAACACACAGAGCCTCTTGCGATCTGCATCGATCGTCGGAGGTTTTTTTGTATGGAATAAGTGAAATATAAAGGGGGCGACGAGCGTTGATTAATCTAAAAGGAATAACAAAGGTATATGGAAAAGGCAGCCATGCGGCTACAGCACTTTCCGGATTGAATTTGTCTATCGAGAAAGGTGAAATATTCGGAGTTATTGGCCATTCTGGAGCGGGGAAAAGTACATTGATCCGTTGCATTAATCTGTTGGAGCGTCCGACAGAAGGGGAAGTTTGGGTAGATGGCATTGAACTAACTAAGCTTACTCAAGGTCAGCTGCAGGAACAGCGGCGCAAAATTGGGATGATTTTTCAACATTTCAATCTGCTATCTTCTGCGACGGTGTACGATAACATTGCTTTTCCTCTGCGACTCACAGGCACCTCGAGAGCAGATATTGATACTAAAGTGAAAGATTTGCTTGCCTTAGTGGGGCTTGAAGAACACCGGGATAAATATCCCTCCCAATTATCAGGCGGACAAAAGCAGCGGGTCGGCATCGCACGGGCACTTGCCAGCGACCCTGATGTGCTGCTGTGTGACGAAGCAACCTCTGCGCTTGACCCACAAACGACAGACTCTATTCTTAAGCTATTGCTCGATATTAATAAACGATTCCATCTTACCATTGTGCTGATCACTCACGAAATGCACGTGATTCAGAGCATCTGCGACCGTGTTGCGGTCATTCATGGTGGTGGTATCGTTGAGCAAGGTAAAGTTACGGAGGTATTCCTGAAGCCGCAGCATGAGGTCACTCGCGATTTCATTCGCAGTGAGTCACAGAATGAGGGACCCCTTCGTACGGCGCTTGACGCTGCTGCTGGGGACAACTCTCAGGCCGTCAAAATTACTTTTTTCGGAGAGAAGACCTACGGCTCTGCACTTTCCAATGTAGTACGTGAGACAGGTGTTAGCTTCGCCATTCTGCATGGTACCATCTCAACGATAAAAGACGTACCTTATGGACAAATGATTGTTCGGTTCGAAGGTCCAGCTGAAGCGATCGCTGTGACGATAGCCGAACTAACCGCTCAAGGCCTTGAAGTGGAGGTGATTTCGTAATGAATTTCGCAGACTTAAACTGGCAAGAAATGATGGATGCTACAGTTGCTACCTTGCAAATGTTAATATTCTCTGGATTGTTCACAATTATTCTTGGTTTACCACTCGGAATTGTATTGTATTTATGGGGAAGATCGAATAGTATAGTAATCAGAGTAATTTACTCGGTCTTATCGTTCGTCGTAAACATCCTACGTTCGGTACCGTTTATCATTTTGATGGTAGCATTAATTCCATTTAGCAAAGCCGTTGTTGGAACTTCCATCGGAGTACTCGGTACGATTCCACCACTCGTGATTGGTGCAGCTCCATTCTTTGCTCGCTTGGTGGAAACGGCATTAAGAGAAGTGGATCGTGGAGTAATCGAAGCGGCGCAAGGGATGGGAGCATCCACGAATCAGATCGTTATGCGTGTTCTTTTGCCAGAGGCTCGTCCAGGTCTGCTCGCTGGGGTTACGATCACACTGGTTACACTGGTCTCCTATACGGCAATGTCCGGGATGGTAGGCGGCGGCGGGCTAGGGGATCTAGCGATTCGTTACGGATATTACCGATATGAGAAGGAAGTTATGATTATCTCTGTAGTCTTGATGGTCATACTGGTGCAACTGCTACAAATGGCCGGTGATCGACTAGTACGACATTTCACACGGAAATAAGGTACGTCCATATATAGCCTTATTCATACAAATACCAAGGATAAGAGGGGGATTTAAAATGAAAAAATTACTACTTACTTTTTTTAGTCTGACACTGGTTGTGGTGCTGGCTGCTTGCGGCAATAACAATAATGCTTCTAACTCGGCTGCTACTAATGCACCAAAAGATGGTGCTGCAACTGAGTCACCTGCAGAACCTGTAAAATTGGTGGTTGGTGCTTCACCTGTTCCGCACGCTGAGATCCTAAAAGCTATTGCTCCATTGCTTGAAGCGCAAGGAATTAAATTAGAAATCAAAGAATTCACTGACTATGTTCAACCAAACGTTCAGCTTTCAGAGAAGAATCTGGATGCTAACTTCTTCCAACATCAACCTTACCTGGATGACCAGAATCAAAAGAACGGTTCGGATCTAGTTTCTGTTACAGCCGTTCACGTTGAACCTTTTGGTGCTTATTCCAAAAAAATCAAATCCATCGACGAGCTGGCTGATGGTGCGAAAGTTGCCATCCCGAATGATGCTACAAACGGTGGTCGTGCACTGATCCTGCTTGCCAAAAATGGACTGATTTCTTTGAAAGATGATACCAACATCACATCTACCCAAGCAGATATCACTGAAAATAAGAAAAACCTTAAAATCATCGAGCTAGATGCAGCAATGTTAGGTCGTCAATTGGATGAAGTAGATCTTGCCTTGATTAACACTAACTATGCTTTGGAAGCTAACCTAGTTCCTACTAAAGATGCTTTGTTCATTGAGGGTACGGATTCCCCTTACGCTAACATCCTGGTAGCTCGTCCTGACAATAAAGATTCTGATGCAATCAAAAAGCTTGCCGCTGCACTGAATTCTCCAGAAGCTAAAGCTTTTATTGAAGAGCAGTACAAAGGCTCGATCATTCCAGCATTTTAAGACAGAAAGCTAACTTAATCTCTAATACAGCATAAAACCCGCTGCCTAACGGCAAGCGGGTTTTATGCTGTATGTTGTAGGGGAAGTGTAAATCCTCTATAATAAGAAAATCCCGATCTCCTGAAGAGGAGGATCGGGAATGATATTGAATGGGATTAGAATACTTGCATAACTTCTTGTACGCCTTCTACTTCTTCAAGAAGGGCGCGTTCAATCCCGGCTTTCAAGGTGATCGTGGAGCTTGGGCAGCTGCCGCAGGCACCCATAAGTTTCAACTTAACGATGCCGTCTTCTACATCGACCAGTTCAACGTCGCCGCCATCGCGTTGCAGGAACGGACGAAGCTTATCCAGCACTTCCAATACTTCATCATACATTTCGGTGCTTTGTGCATTCTCACTCATTTCTCAATCACTCCTTTCATAAGTTCATTATAGTACAAAAAGTTAAAAAATAAAATGGTTAGGCGGAATAGGGAGATCATCATGAGACCAATTATTGAATTTTGTGCCAGTAACATGGGTCACGGAACAGACAAGCTAATGCATAAGCTGGAGGAAAATCCAGATTACGATGTGATCGAATACGGATGCCTGAACAATTGTGGGGAATGTTATTTAACTCCCTTTGCCATGGTTGAAGGTGACATCGTTGCTGCAGATACGGTTGCCGAGCTAGAAGAGAAAATTGATGCTAAAATCAAAGAGCTAGAGGCTTGGTTCAACATGGACCTTGACTAAATGCTTTTTGTGGAAAATAAAGGGCTGCTCTTTTTCGTATTTATAACGGAAAAGAGCAGCCCTTAGGTTTATCCTAAAGTGCGTTTTGACATCCAGAGCACCCCGCTCTTAAGGATACGGGGAACCCGTCCTTTGACGGAGCGTTGGCCCATCAGACCAAATCCAGCTTTCTTGCCTAGCGAGCCTAAGGTACCCTTTAGACGAATAGGATGAAGCTTAGGGGTCTCGCCGCGCCACATGGCTTGAATAACCTGAGCAACCTGCTCACCCTGCGCTCCTGCGGCTTGTGCGCTTGGAGCGAATGGCAGGCTGGCACAGTCGCCAATTACATACACTTCTGGATAATCAGGTACACGATAATATTCATCCAGAATGATTCGTCCTCCGCGATCCTTCGGGACTGTTAATTCCTGAACAACCTTCACCGGTTGGATCCCCGCGGTCCATACCGTAACATCTGAAAGAATTTCCTCTGTACCGTTAAAAAGCGCATCTTTCTCTACATGGGATACGGAGACACGTCCGAGTGTCTGTACTTGATGGTGGTGAAACCATTCCTCCACGTATTGTGACAGCTTCGCAGGGAAGGCAGATAAGACACGTTCACCGCGATCCAGAATAGCAATATTAAGATCTGGTCGGCTCTCCCGAAGCTCTGCCGCCAATTCCACTCCACTTAGTCCTCCGCCTACAATGTTTATTGTTCCATAAGGCTTCACATCGTTTAAACGTTGGTAAGTTTCGCGTGTTCCTGCAAAGGTCTGGATACTGCAAGTATATTGATCAGCTCCAGGGATGTTATGGTAATTGTCGGTACAACCTAGTGCAATGGCAAGTATGTCATAAGACACAGTCTCGTCAGGCTCCATTGTAACGATTCTACTCTCCAAATCAATGGAACTCACCTCACCGTAACGGATAGTGAGACGGGGATGAACCGGAAACTGGATCCGCAAGTGATAGTCAGTTACTGTACCTGCGGCAAGCGCATAATATTCCGTTTTGATTCCTTGATAAGGCATTCGGTCAATTAAGATAATTTCAATATCCTGTGGAAGGTGATTATTGAGCAATTCTTGAATTAGGGCCAAGCCGCCATAGCCGCCGCCCAGAACGAGTAGTGTTCTCATGCTGACCGAACTTCCTTTCCAATATAGGATAACGGATCTAGGTAGTCTTTTATTCGTATACCTTTATCGCATTGTAGAACGTGTCGCGTTCTACTGGAATTCGTCCAGCACCTTTTACTAACCAGATCAATTCATCGCGAGTGAGGCCTTCAGGTGTTAAGGCACCAGCCGCATGGCTAATGCGTTCTTTAAGAATAGTACCATGGACGTCAGAAGCACCGAAGTTCAGTGCAACTTGAGTAAGCTGAGGACCGATATTAATAAAGTACGCTTTGATGTGATCGAAATTATCCAGCATCAATCTGCTGATCGCAATCGTCTTCAGATCCTCATAAGCGGAGTTGCGGCGCATAATCCCTGCATTCTTGTTCTTAGGCTGCATAGATAATGGAATGAATACCATAAAGCCATTGGTTTCATCCTGTAGATCCCGGATCTGCATCATGTGCCGGATACGATCTTCATGAGATTCAATCGAGCCGTAAAGCATAGTTGTATGTGTCTTCATGCCAAGCTGATGTGCTGTTCGGTGAACTTCTAGATATTCTTCCACATTAGCCTTATCTACACGCATTTTTTTACGGTATTGATCGGATAATATTTCTGCGCCACCACCAGTAAGCGTCTTAAGTCCTGCAGCACGCAGCTGCTCGAGTACCTCACGAATACTCAATCCGCTAATTCGGGTGAAAAAATCGATTTCGGCTGCAGTGTACGCTTTTAAGGTTACCTCAGGGAAACGTTCATTCAAGGCTTTTAAAGAATCCACGTAATACTGGAAAGGAACCTTGTCATTATGACCGCCTACGATATGGAATTCGCGCACACCTGGATGAATATGCTGTTCGACATATTGCACCATTTCCTGACCGGAAAGGGTATAAGCACCCTCTTCTCCATCATCTTTGCGGAAATTGCAGAATGCACAGTGAGATTCGCAAACATTGGTGAAATATAGACTCATGTTTTCGATAAAATATACCCTGTTGTTGTTCTTTGCAAGATTGACTTCATTTGCTAATTGGCCAATCGTAAGTAGGTCGTTACTTTGACATAAATAAACGCCATCTTCTAAATTCAATCTTTCGCCGCCGCGAACTTTTTCAATAATGTTCATCATTCGGGCGTCTGTTTGGGGGGTGAAAAGAGTAGACATATAATAAATTCCTCCTGAAAGTTTTACGGGGTCCATTGCCCGCAGATAATTCCCAGACTTACCCAGACGGTAGCTGTTCATTCATGAAAATAAATCGGAGGTTTAGCCTCCGTGACAAATTTCCGAATTTTTACTTATGTTTGCCTACCTTATTATAAACCTCTCTTATAAGGGGATCAACAGCTGGATATGGATGGTTTATTTTGGTGTGGCAGGTCAAGCATAAGGCAGTTGTGACTTGAGGGTAATGGAATAGTCGGTTATACTGAGTTTATTAAGTATATATTTTTAAGAAAGTAACTTTTGACCGGAAGGTCCCTTAAACATAAGTTTTTCTGTTGAAGTAAGTTTAATTTATAGGAGGATATGATCATGATTAATATTAGCGAAAAGGCAGCAGAACAATTAAAGGCGATGCTTGCTGAACAAGAAGTGCCGAACATGTTCCTCCGTGTTGGAGTAACGCCCGGCGGTTGTAGTGGATTCTCTTACGCTATGGGCTTTGATGATAATGAAACCGATCAGGACGTATATATGGACATCCAAGAAATGAAGGTTGTCGTGGAGAAAGAGAATCTTCGTTACCTTGATGGTCTCGAAATTGATTTTGAAGAATCCGGCATGACAGGTGGCTTCACCATTAATAACCCGAACGCTACTGCAACCTGTGGCTGTGGCTCAAGCTTCCGTACAGCTACGGATGCTGGAAAACCGAACGAAGAGCCTTGCTAATCGCGACGTTACGCCTTCAAGTCCCATGTTGAGTTCTACAACAGGGGCTTGGAGGCTTTTTTTATTCTCAATGACAAAAGTCATCACAAGGAGCTCTAAGCATGCTAATTAGGAAATTAAACGCAGAAGAACAACCACCCTTACATTTGTTGTTATTAGCCGATCCTTCCCTAAGTCTTGTTGAAGCGTATTTAAAAAGAGGGCAATGTTTTGTAGCTGAAGTGGAGATTTGCATTATAGGTGTCTATGTTTTGCTACAAACGAGACCTGAGACAGTGGAGCTAGTGAATATAGCCGTTGATGAGAATCGGCAAAGTAAAGGGATAGGAAAACAGTTGGTGTATCATGCGATTCAGAATGCGAGATTACTTGGTGCGAAGACGATTGAAGTGGGTACGGGAAATTCTAGTGTAGGACAACTGGCTCTTTATCAGAAATGTGGATTTAGGATTACCGGAATCGATAGAGATTTTTTTATCAGACATTATAGTGAAGAGATTGTTGAAAATGGGATCAAGGTAGTGGATATGATCCGTCTTACGCTAGATATATGAGTGACATACAAACAAAAGCCCTCCGATGGAATTCCTCGAGAGGGCTTTTGTTTGTTCCTGCGTACAATTAGGCTGGAATAATAAACTTGTAATTAATCATAAACACGATGAGCCCTGCGGCTCCAAGGGAAAAGGCAATACAGCCAGCACCCAGTGCTCTGCGTCTGTCTTTAATGAATTTAAAGCCAATAGCGCAGATCAGTATAGTCGTTCCAGCCAATACGATGGACATCCCAAGCATGGCCACCCAATATAATACCTCGAAAAACTGAGCCATTCCGAGCCCTCCCCGCGCTGTTTTTTAGCGAGCCTCTAATTCATTATTATATAGTAGGAATTGAAAATGTAACCGCTATTAATAATACAACGATTTTGAAGATTATTCTAGTTATAGTGAACTCATCCATTGCGATTTAGATGTCGAATGTTCAGAAATGAGGTTCTACAAAATCTGCAATCTAACCTGCGAGGTTGAGAATGTTGTCGATACAAGCTCTAAGCCCTTTTTGCTAAGAGCTTCCTCCTACACGGACAATCATACAAGAGGGTGGGGCCTTTTCTGAGTAATGTATAGGGTAGGCTGGAATGTGAAAGGAGGGAAAGGACGATGTCGGGAAGACAATTGGCTAGCAAATGGTTGAAGACAGAAGCATTGCTCAGTGACGCGAGGGTTTCTCATTATATACCAATGACGAGGGTGTATTCGGCTGACTCACTGTTAGCCATGCTCCGGAGATACGGAAATGTTGTTATTAAACCAATAGTTGGCGGTGGAGGTTACGGTGTAATTAAAGTGTTTCGGGATAGTCGAGGTTTTGGATTTACTTATATGGACAGAACTCGAATTTACAAGGACTTTAGATCCATGAGACGAGCGCTTCATTTCGTCAAGGTTAGACGTAAATATTTGATTCAACAGGGGATTTCTCTCGCCAGAATTGGTGGGCGTCCTATTGATTATCGGGTCAAAGTAGTGAGAAATGGCGGTGTTTGGGAGTTTCGCTCTATGGTGGGAAGATTGGCCCGACCTGGCCTGTTCGTAACTAATTTATGTAAAGGAGGCACGATGCTTTCTTGTCGAGAAGGACTTCGCAGATCCTTGCCTCGAATTAAAGCCTCAGCGAAGAAAGCAGAAATGCGCAGGCTGACGCTCGTATGTATCGAACTGATGGAGCGGCATTTCCCTGGAATAGGCGAACTGGGTTTTGATTACGCCGTGGATTATTCAGGTAAAATATGGATTCTGGAGGTTAATACAAGACCTCAGTAAATTAACAAAAATTTTAGAATTGACGATAATAGAGTAGTAAGATAAAATTGCGTTTAGTTGCGTTCTTTTGGGGTAAATTATATTGTGATTTATTTACAATAAAAATATATTTTTAGCTGTATACAAGTGGTTCAGTCCTGTGTATAACTATTATCCCCATATTCCACTGTGCAGTTATCACCTTTGTAACGCTTACGCACATATTATACACAGGATTTCCACATGTACTTGTGGATAACACGAACGCTTGTTCGAAAAATGATAGTTTGATATGATAGATTCAGATCCAAATACAGGAAAGGTAGATGAACGTTATGGTTGAATTGTCCGATGAGATGCTTCTAGACTCTTACCATAGAGCGATAGAACTGCAACTAGAGCATGATTTCATCGCTCTTCTACTCGTTGAGATTCGCAAACGAAACTTACACTCTCCAGTTCATGCGGTTCTTCATTAAAAGAGCGCAAAGTATACCTTTGTAGCAGGCTACATATAAATAAACCGCGAGTCACAAACATAAAAGGGTATCCTGATAGGCTAGTATTGATAGGCCTGTCAGAATACCCTTTTTTATTGTGGTAGATAGAATTAGAGTTTCATATTACTACTGTGTCCTGGTGAAAGCTTGGCTTCCGGATCGATGTAGACTTTTGCATTATTCACAGCCGTTGGGGCTTCGCCGAATCCTACAGCAATTAGCTTCAGCTTACCTGGATATGTGGTGATATCGCCGGCTGCAAAGATTCCCGGAATACTCGTTTCCATACGTGAGTCAACGACAATGGAGTTCCCTTCAATATCGATACCCCACTCTGCAATGGGTCCCAGAGAGGAAACAAATCCGAAATTGACGATTACACTGTCGACTTCGATTTCTTGTGTTTCCTTGGTCTTGATATGAGATAAGGTAACCTTAGTAATAAACTCGTCACCATGCAGTTCTGTAATTTCAGTAGGTGTAATTACGTTAACTTTGGAAGCCATCAGATTCTCTACGCTGTGCTCATGCGCACGGAATTTATCCCGGCGGTGAATCAGGGTTACTTGCTCCGCGATCGGTTCCAGCATTAGTGCCCAGTCTACTGCGGAATCTCCACCACCGCTAATCAGAACTTTTTTATCTTTAAAGGCATTTAAATCATTTACAAAATAATGAAGGTTGGCTTTTTCAAACCGTCCTGCGTCTGGCAGTTCTAAACGACGAGGTTCAAAAGCGCCTACGCCAGCTGTAATGATAATAGCTTTACTGTGATATTCTGCTACATCGGTTGTAACTACAAAATGGCGTTCGTCCCGTTTCTGAACAGAAATTACTTTCTCCTCCAGCCGGATATTCGATTGGAACATATCCATTTGCCGTGTCAGGTTGTCAACCAATTCTTGTGCAGTTACTTTTGGAAAACCTGCTACATCATAAATGTATTTTTCAGGATAAAGTGCAGCAAGTTGTCCTCCCAATTGGGGCATACTTTCAATAAGTGTTACTGATGCCTGACGCATCCCACCGTAAAATGCGGCAAACATGCCAGCTGGACCGCCACCTATGATTAAAAGGTCGCTCATAGGAACGCCGGATTGCTCTTGTGTCACGGGATATTACACCTCCGAGTTGATATATTCATTTTGCCATACTTGTATTCTTTCTTATTATAAACATTGTGACACATACCTGCAAAGAAAGACTTTAGAACACAATAAGAATGTGACGTTTTTTAGTATTTTAATGTTTGATTAATAGTACACTAAGGTTTACAATGGATATGGTCAATTTAGAAATCCTTTAAGTTTGATTGGAATTTCTTCTAAATATAAGTGTATAAATTCACAAAAAGGACCGTACATTGTTTCAATAAAAAATACAAAGACAGATTTACCTCTTGGAAGGAGCCGGAACATGAGTAGTATTCCCAAAATCGTAATCTTAGGCGCGGGCTATGGGGGTATTTTGACCGCACAGCGCTTACAGAAGGCTTTGAACTATAATGAAGCGGATGTCACGCTCGTAAACCGTCACGAGTACCACTATTTTACTACCCATCTACATATGCCTGCCGCGGGTACAGATAGTATTGAACACACTCGGGTGTCTATTTCTAAACTAATCGATGAATTCAAGATCGATCTCGTTAAGTCATCTGTTCAGGAAATTCGTACCCAGCAGAAAAAGATTATTTTGGAGGATGGTACTCTTTCGTATGACTATCTCGTCATTGCTTTGGGCGGAGAGCCTGAAACATTCGGTATTCCAGGACTTGATAAATACGCACTGACGATCCGGAGCATCAACTCCGTTCGTTTGATTCGTGAACATATTGAGTATCAATTTGCCAAATATAAGAACGAGAACAATGCTCAGGAGCATATCAATTTCGTAGTCGGTGGTGCCGGCTTTAGCGGAATTGAATTTGTGGCCGAATTAGCTGACCGCATCCCTGGGTTGTGCAAAGAATTTGACGTTGATCCAAGCATGGTAAATATATATAACATAGAAGCTGCTCCAACAGCTCTGCCTGGATTTGCTCCTGAACTTGTTGAGTATGCGATGAACTTGCTCACTAAGAAGGGTGTTACATTCAAGATGGGCGTTGCGATCAAGGAATGTCTACCAAACGGTGTAATTCTGGCATCAGGCGAAGAGATTAAGGCTTCTACAATTGTCTGGACAGGCGGAATTCGAGGGAATCGTCTGATTGAAGCTGCAGGATTTGAAGCTATGCGTGGACGTGTGAAAGTAGATGAATATTTACGTGCACCAGGCCAAGACAATATCTTCATTATTGGAGACGGCTCCTTGATGATTAACCCAGAAGGGCGTCCTTATCCGCCAACGGCACAAATTGCTATGCAACAGGGAGAGTGCTGTGCACATAATTTGGTGGCTGCGATCCGTAATCAACAACCCAAGAAATTCGCATTCAGCAATAAAGGAACAGTAGCTTCTCTAGGTAAAGGTCAAGGGATTGCTGTAGTTGGCAGCAAAACTTACAAGGGCTGGACTGCAGCTCAATTGAAAAAAGTTGTGGATATGCGCTATTTGTTCATTATCGGTGGGATTCCGCTGGTTCTGAAAAAAGGAAGATTCTTATAAGATGCGTCACTGCAGCGTGCAGGTGCGTGGATTGCTGACCCGAGAAGAATTGGACCGATATAACGGACTGATTGAGGTTGGATCTTATCTGGAGGATCAGAATCAGTACGATCTAGCGTATGTTGTTCAAAAGGAAATTGATCTGCTCATTCTCCCTGGCATTGAACGCTTAAAGGAAAAAGGGCGAGCGCGTGACAGGGCTACGGCTGAATATTTGGAAAGTCTGCGTGATGATGAAGATGACAGCGAAGAGGATGAGGAAGCAGGAACTTCGTTATAGCATTTAAAAAGGGTGAGTCTCCATAAAGATCTGGAGACTCACCCTTTTTATTATTACAATTACAATTTAAGCATTTCTTCAAAAGAATCCTCAGTCAGCAGGTTGCCGACATAGAAAGGTCCGAATTCGCCGTAGCGAGCACTGACTTCGTCAAAGCGCATTTCGTAAACCAGCTTCTTGAATTGCAGCGGATCTTCAGCGAACAGGGTTACGCCCCATTCCCAATCATCAAAACCTACGGAGCCGGTGATAATTTGTTTCACCTTACCCGCATAACCACGTCCGATTAATCCGTGAGAAGCCATCAGCTCCCGACGTTTATCCATATCAAGCATATACCAGTTATCGGCGAGCTCGCGTTTCTTGTTCATTGGATAGAAGCAAATATGCTTCGCTTGCGGCAAAACAGGTTTTAGACGTGCGATAACATGCGGATTCTGCATAGGATCACTACCATCGCTGCCCCCCGCAAGGTAATTGCTTAATTCAACAATACTTACGTAGGAATAGGCTTTAGTTGTATATTGAGCAAAAGCGATTTTGTTAAAGGCCGTCTCAAGCTGGTTCAGATCTTCCAAGCTTTCGCGCAAGAACATCATTACGAAATCGGCCTTCTGGCCAACGATGGAATATACCGCGGAGCTGCCTTGTTTGGCTTCTTCGACAGGACTCCATTCTTGCATAAAAGCATGTAATTCTTCCAGAGCAACGGCACGTTCTTCATCATCTGCTGCCGTCCATGCGGTCCAGTTCAGTGAGCGGAAGTCATGCAATGCATACCAGCCTTCCAGTGTCATAGCGGCTTCGTTCATGATCTCACTCCTTAAAAGTTTTACGAAGCATAGGCTCCGCTTGAAATAACATCGCGTAAAACTAACATCGGAAGCATACGCTTAGTTTTACGAAGCATAGGCTCCGCTTGAAATAACATCGAGTAAAACTAGCTACGAAGCTCCTGCATCATAGACTATGTATGATTTATTAATCTATATGCATTGTATCGCAATCAAGTTGCTTAGAGCAAATGATGACATTCCGTTGTAAGAGTATTAGACCTAATTTTGAATAAAGTTCATTGCTTCGTGACATTTTTTCTAGTAAACTTACTACTAGCTCGTATAAGATGTGCGCTTCTTTATAGAAAGGGGTAGTGACGGTAAGATGGGGTTTATTCCAGTGTTTATCCTAACCGTTTTATTCTTTGTGATGATGTTTGGTATTGGATTTATTCTTAACATGTTAATGAAGACAACCTGGTTTCCCGCTTATCTATTCGTACTTATTATTCTACCCGTCGTAGTCTATTCCATTTGGGATAGAAGCGCGATGTCGCTCTGGGAGCATCTCTCCAGTTTCCACTTTGTTGATTACTTAACTGGTGTCGCTGGTCTTGCAGGTGCTATATTGAGTGGATGGACCATTCAAAAACTGCGCTTTGGCGGTTACAAGATGTTTTAAAGATTTAATCGGAAGACCTGCGGCTCTGATGTGAGAGTCGTTTTTTTGAACATATAAGCTTTTAGTTCTACGCTAAGAATCAATTTTGAAATTCAGCGAGAAACGGAACCTTCCTCTTCCAGAGGACAGCGAAGCCGTTTCTTCTTGTTTAATAGAGGTAGATAATCGTATGAAAAAGCTGATTATATAGCGAAAAGAGTCGGAATTGGTAGTTTATTTACATTTCCGGCGACGTTTTTTATGATAGAATAGAATCCTGTATGAATTCGTGAAAACAAGGGGGTATCCGTAGATGCGCATGAGTAACTTACATCATTTCACCGAACATCATCGGTACTGCGTTTCCCGCGAATTTGGTCTTAGTGTTATAGATGGACGTATGCTTAGCTCTGTGTATCAGCCTATGGTAGGAGCTTTTGCAATCAGTTTCTATCGCTTGCTGGTTGAACATGTACCAGCAGATAGCATTGGCTATTCTGGAGTGGAGCAACAGCGCAGATTATTTATGACGCTAGGCGTTGAACCAAATGAGAAAGGCCGCAAATATTTAATAGATCAGGCTTCCCGTTTAGAAGCGGTAGGTCTGCTACAGACCTGTCGAATCTATGTGCCGGAAACCGATGATTACTTATATGAATATGAGCTTATGCCGCCGCTATCGCCAGCTGACTTTTTTGCCACTCAGCATTTGACGTTGCTGTTACGCGATAAAATCGGCAAATTTGCTGTGCTGTCCTTACGGGAACAATTCTGGAATCGAGAGCCAGAAGAATGGAGTCGCAGATCCATAGGCAAAGAGAATATCTCCGTGCCTTTTTATGATATTTTTCAACTTAATACACATGTCATTGATTATGAGCTGGAGCAGGCACTTGCAGAAGTAGCCACTGTGCGTCAGCCTGGTATGCGTGAATCTGGAGAACAAGCGATTGGATATAGTGATATTATTTTGCGTTTTCCAAGGGAATCCGTGAACCGGGCTCATGTAGAAAAACTGCGTTTTGACCATACTCAAATGGGTGTTATTAACTATGTAGCTCATAAGTACGAACTCAGTCCGCAGGATTTATGTCGTCTGCTGGATGAAGATGGCGTGTTCTCACCGGATGGCGAGGTTATTCTGGATGCACTGCAATATAAAGCGAGCCAGCATTTCAGGCAGGATATGAAACGACAAGAAAAGCGTGAAGTTGCTGCTGCTAAGGTTGTTTCCATCCGTTCCAGTGCCTCTGAAGAGAATGATGATTCTATAGCACCACCGGAGCAATCTGTAGAGATGGAGTATTATGTAGAAGTACCACCACAATTTTTGTCCAAATGTGACATCCACCAATATAATATGATGCTGCGGAACGAACCTTATACGCGGCTGCTTCAAACTTTTTTCCCAGGTGCAGTACCCAGTCATTTGATGGATATGTTTGAGAAAATAGATTTGAACTATAAGCTAAGCGGTGAAGTAATCAATGTACTTATTCATTACTTAATGACTATGGTAGCCTCAGGTGGAGAACAGCGAATGAACCGCAATTTTGTGGAGGCTATCGCTTCCAATATGCTGGTTAAACAGGTGAACACCTACGAAAAGGCTGTAAAATATATCAGGGATCAGTCCAAAGTGAAAGGCAAGGGAGCTACAACTAACACGGCGGCAGGATCTCGATCACGTTCATATGCTAAAAATACAGGTCGATCCGCTAAACCGGAAATTCCGATTGTGCTGGACGATGGAAGTGCCGGAACGGTATCGGAAGAGGAATTCGCGGCGATGATGAAGAAAGCGGCAGAAATTAAAGCCAACAAGAAAAAAGGCGTTTCCCAAGCGCCGTAATGAAAGAGAGGTGGAACTATGGAGTCTATGGGCGATGTGCTTCGTTCGATTAACAATCCAACTCTACGGCAGCGTCAACGCGATCTTGAACAGGAGTTATTCAATCATCCACTTGTGAAGGCATTACAGTCTGAACATCCTGAGTTAGATGATTCGCGACTGCGGCTTCATATGAGCCGCCTGTATCAATATGTAGAGGAAAGCCGCCACTGTGCGAACTGTCCGGGTCTAGAGAAATGTCCGAATGATTTCCCTGGTCACTTTAGCAAACTTACGGTCGAGAGCGTGAATGGTTCGGCGGACTTATATGAGCGCAAGACGGCATGCCGGCTTAAAGTGGCACAGGATAATCAGGATAACATCCGCAAACGTATCCGTAGCTTTTATGTGGACGAGCGTGTGCTCAATGGCGGTTATGATGAAATAGATATTATGGGCAAGGATCCACGCCGGGTCTCAGCGGTTAATAAAATATTTGATTATATCACGAGTGTTAAAGAAGAGGGTCTGACCTCGCGCGGGATTTATTTACATGGGACTTTCGGAACAGGCAAAACATTTCTGATGTGTTACTTGCTTCATGAGCTTGCTGTTGCCGGCTATACTGGAGTTATCGTATATATGCCAGATTTTATCGAGGATTTGAAGTCGATCATGATGGACGGCCAGAAGATGAAGGAAACCGTAGATACGTTGAAAAACTGCGATTTACTTATTTTTGATGATATTGGTGCGGAGAACTTGAATCCATGGGCGCGTGATCATGTGCTTGGTGCGATTCTGAATTATCGGATGAACCGTAAGCCAACCTTCTATACCTCAAATTATCCGCTCGATGGGTTGGAGAAACATCTTAGCTTTACGAGCAAGGATGGCGAGGAGATTTATAAAGGTCAACGTTTGATGGATCGTATTGCTCCTTTTGTGGATGTTATTCCACTGCATGGGGAGAATCAACGGGGGACGATTAGATAAACTCGAAATATTCATAACCGTAACATTCAAAAGAGCAGCGTTTCTCCTTTTATTGGAGGATCGTTGCTCTCTGTTTTTTCTTATTTACTCTCAAAAAAAGAAGCCGCCCCCTAAGTAGCATTTACTACTTTTGAGACGGCCTCTGTTTATATTGCGATGATTCCCTTACTCCGAAATGAACTTAATGATAACCATGCCGAAAAAGACAACGGTCATAAATGCAGTCATTCCGAAAAATCCATTCATTAAATCGCCTAGATCATTGCGGGGTTCTTCGTTGATATGTTCTCGTGGGTCCCGTGCTTGCGCGTTGACATCCATAGCTTCTGCCTCCTTACAGGGACAATGCCTGTATTGTTAAGATGCAAATTGAGTTGACCATTATGAAATAAGTCATTGACATTTAATGCGCTTTCTTAGAGTATACCGAAAGGCTGGGGAGATTGTAAAGAAAAGAGTAACGTAAATAAAATTAGTTTGAGAGCAATATAATTGTATGTGATATATAACATATCCCTTAAAGATATGTTATACTGGAATTGTGTCGGTAAGTGGTAATTTGGTTATCATATTACATGAAACAATTTATTAACTTATATTTTCGGAGCAGCTTCCATAAACTAAGCTTTGGTTTAGAGTGGAGTAATGTTTCGTAAAACTTTAGAGGAGGAACAATATCATGGCTATCGTGAACGTGTCTGACCAAACCTTCAGTAACGAAGTGGAAGGTCAAGGTACTGTAGTAGTAGACTTCTGGGCTCCTTGGTGTGGTCCTTGTAAGATGATTGCTCCAATCTTGGACGAATTGTCCGCAGAACTGGGAGACAGCGTGAAGATTGCAAAATTGAATGTGGATGAGAATCCGGAAACGGCTTCCCGTTTTGGCGTGATGAGTATCCCAACCCTGATCTTCTTCAAAGACGGTCAACCGGTAGATAAAGTTGTGGGATTGAACTCCAAAGAATCCCTGAAAAATATCGTAGCTAAACATCAATAATTGTTAAATGCTACTGTTCGGGCCTCGGCCCTGCCGCTCAGCGCCTTCGGTTCATTCCGGAGGCGTTTTGTGTGCTGAATGCCAATTAATTATGGGTCCAATTTAGCTGGAGGGGATCATTTTGGACAATATCCGCAACAAACTGGCTCTATTACCCGACCTGCCCGGGTGCTATCTGATGAAGAATGAAGAAGGCACCATTATTTATGTGGGTAAGGCGAAGGTGCTTAAGAACCGGGTTCGCTCTTATTTTACAGGCAGTCATAATGGTAAAACTCAGCGGCTTGTCGCTAACATTGCTGATTTCGAATATATTGTTACGTCCAGTAACATGGAAGCGCTCATTCTCGAGTGCAATCTGATTAAGAAGCATATGCCGCGTTATAACGTACTTCTGAAGGACGATAAGACATTTCCTTATATCAAAATAACGAATGAAACTCACCCTCGGCTTGAAGTCACACGCCGGGTGATTAAAGATAAAGCAAAATATTTCGGCCCTTATCCTAATGGTTATGCTGCACAGCAAACGAAAAAGCTCCTCGATCGTATGTATCCGCTCCGTAAATGTGGCGTAATGCCAAAGGAGGTCTGTCTTTACTATCACATGGGCCAATGCTTGGCGCCTTGTGAGAAGGAAGTGCAGAAATCTGAGTATGAGCAGATTACGCAAGATATTGCTGCTTTTCTTAGCGGAGGTCATGATGCGGTTAAGAAGGATCTACAGCAGAAGATGCAGGAAGCTGCTGAGGAATTATATTTTGAACGTGCGAAGGAACTGCGGGATCAGATTATCCATATTGATGCATTGATGGAGAAACAAAAGATTAACACCACAGATACTAAAGATCGTGACGTATTTGGTTATGCGGTAGACAAGGGATGGATGTGTGTACAGATTCTGTACATGAGACAAGGGAAGATGATTCAGCGCCACTCCTCTGTCTTTCCGTTCTATGGGGAAGCCTACAGTGACTTTATGTCTTATGTGACGCAGTATTACAGTGATAATCCTGCTCTGCCGCAGGAGATTCTTCTGCCGGATGTGCTTGACGAGGAAGCAGTGGTTGATAAAGAAGCTAAACCGGCGATTGTCATTGCTGCTCCAGCCGAAGAAGATCTACAAAAGGGGGAAGATACCCCTGAATCGCCTGAAGAAGTTGAGGCGCGTGAAATGGCCGCTGCGGAAGCATCAGCAGCAGGTGTCGTTGATGCTGCAGGTGGCGCCTCTATTCTACAGGAGTGGCTCGGCACCAAAGTGCTAGTGCCACAGCGTGGCCTCAAGAAGCAGATGGTCGGTATGGCCTGCCAAAATGCTACAGTCGCAATCGATGAGAAGTTCCGGCTTATTGAACGAGATGAAGTACGTACCTCTGGTGCTGCAATGAGCTTAGGCGAGAGTTTGGGGCTCGAACGCTTAAGCCGGATCGAGGCGTTCGATAACTCGAATATTCAAGGGACTAATCCGGTTTCTGCGATGGTTGTCTTCATTGATGGCAAGCCCGCACGAAAAGAGTATCGTAAATATAAGGTTCGTACGGTGGTGGGTGCGGATGATTATGGAACGATGCGCGAGGTCATCCGGCGGCGGTATGAACGGGTGCTGAAAGAGAACCTGCCGATACCAGATCTTATCGTAGTCGATGGTGGTAAAGGGCAGATATCCTCAGCTATTGATATTCTGGAGAACGAGCTGGGGTTATTCATTCCGGTCTGTGGTCTCGTCAAGGATGATAAGCATAAGACGGCTCAGCTTTTGGTTGGAGATCCGCCAGAACCTGTTGCTTTGGCTCGGGATAGTCAGGAATTTTATCTGTTGCAACGGATTCAGGATGAGGTGCATAGATTCGCCATCACCTTCCACCGTGAACAACGTGGGAAGTCTATGGTTACTTCTAAACTGGACTCCATACCAGGTATTGGCGAGAAGCGGCGCAAGGCGCTGCTTAAGCATTTCGGATCGCTAAAGAAAATTAAAGAAGCCTCCGTAGAAGATTTTAAATCACTTTCTATTGGCGAAAAGCTGGCTAGTCAAATTCTTGAGGCGCTCAAGGATGAAGAGCCAGCGACATAGGCATTCGAAATACTGGAATGATGTATACGTAAATATAAAAAAAGGTGTCACAGCAGTTTTCTGCTGTGACACCTTTTTTAATTATAGGTTTAAATTACAGATGTAGGTTCAACCGGCTTAGGTTCTGATTTTTGCGGTGGATTAAACCGATAGACGATGTAGGCAACTATGAACGGCATGATAATCGCGAAGATACCAGCCCCTACATTCACGCTTTCCTTCATAAAGATCAGCGTAGCGCCCATCAGAATGCTGTCAAACACGACGTGACTGAACATGACGGCAATAAAGCCGTAACGAAGGAAAATATAGCTAAAAAGCAAACCGATCACGGTCAGCTCAATAGGACGGGAACTGATGGGATAGATCGGATACAGCGTATGGCCAAACGCCCAAACCAGCGTGGTGATCAGGCAAGCAATGAACGTGCTACGGAATACTTTTTTCAACATAGGAATTCCGAAAAAACGATAAATGGCTTCCTCGGATAAACCAGCGAGCCATGCAACGATGGGCAGCAGCCAAGCATATCTCATGTTGTAAGGAGATTGAGTAGCGTCAGTAGTGGACCAGTTCTGCAAGGTAAGTGATAATACGATGAACATAAGGGTCTGCACCCCTAGCAGCACGAATGCCCAGACGTATCCAGCCCGGATACTATCCAGAACATATTTTCCATAGCCAGGCTCTTTAGCACGAGGCCATGGGTTCATCCCCTCTTCTTTTTTCCATAGGCCGTCCCCTCCAACTAAAGAAAAATAGAGCAGGGAGGACATTAGGAGGCTATATAAGGCATAAATGATGAACATTATGACGGAAGTTATCTGAGCCTCGAGTCCTTCGCCTGAGGATTCAGGGAGCATATTATAGGTGCTGATCATCATGATTACAAAATAAGCTGAGCTTAGGAATATTCCACGCTTAAAGGAGGTATGTTCTCTTCTAAGTATGCTGTAGATGAGTGCCAGAATTCCTAAAGCTAAAGTAGGCAAACCGTAGCCGAATAAAGTAAACTTTTCCGCGAGAGAGGTCTGGTCCTTTACATAGGAGGTATGCCAGGCTGGAGCGGTGAATCCTGCTTTAAAGCTGGATACCTGTTCGCCAGTGAAATCGAAATAATAGTGTAGTAAGGATTCGCCGATCTGAACGGAACGATCTGTATACACGAGCCCGTAGTTTCCCGTATTCGATTCAATTTGCAGCTTGGCGGGATTTACATCCCATTCCTGAAGCCAGGGACGGGCAAGACTTTCTTTTTGTGCAAGTGATAAGGTAGTACCCTTGTCCTCTTCTTTTGCACTGGTGGATACATTGTTTGGTAATCCGGTACCTGATCCTTCTGCACCTTGTGTGAAAGCGACAACTGCACCAGTATACATATTGAGGTCAACAGAGATCAGTGGCTCTTGTTCCGCTGAAGGACTAAGTGTTACACGAAAGATGTCAAAAGGATATCGTTGATCCAATTTCTTTTTTGTATAGTCCTCCAAAAGCTTCTCGCGGGACATATAACCATAAAAGGAAGAGTCCGTATCGTACAGTACATTCCACTGATCGGTTGGTGCTTTGGTGTAGTTCAGCTTTTGTTCTGCGAATGATATGGCTTTGTCGCGGGCTTCCGCCTTACTGATGACAGTAGTATCTTCCCCGGCAGGGCTATTTAGCACCGAGGGAGCAATCTGAAACATAATAAATAGAATAAGACCGATAATGCCCGAGATGATGAGCCTCTTGGAGAGGGCACGTTGCTGTAAGGGCTGGCCAACGGGATTCATGTAACGCCTCCTTGTAAACTGACAATGTTATGTTCCATTATAGTATTAGTGCCATGATAGTTACAAAAATCATCGTATATTCTTTTTATGGGTAATAGAGATATTATAGAATAGGTAGCTGAATATATACCATGAATTTAAGGTGATTATTTCTTCATTTTTCATGAAAATCGATGCAATTGCAGGGAAAACACGGAAAAGTGATGAGAAAAGGCACTCTTAGTGGTACATCCTCTCCAAACCGCATTTTTCATATGAATCACCATTAATAGTGTCTTTGTGATTTATCGAAATAACATATATAATTTGTATGCAATTGTATATAGCCGAATTTCAGGTGAAAACGGGGGAACCATAAGAAGTAATGAAAAGATGAGTATACGCCATAGGCGTTGTCTTTATTCATCAGGGGTGAATTTCGTTCTAGGAACGAATAGGGCAGCCTGCACAGTCCGAATCCGTCAGCTAACCTCGTAGGCTAATTTACTGCAGGAACCAAGGGTAGCATTGGTTTTCCAGTGCTTTTTTTGTTGGAATTCTTTAAATTTAGATAAGAGGGTGAGCGTAGTGGCTTCACAGTTTCGCAGGGTTTCTGAATCAAAGTTCCTGAAGCTCTCTCCGCCTCAGATTATGGTGCTTGGTTTTGCATCGATCATTCTGATTGGAGCCTTGCTGCTTATGCTTCCCATTTCAAGCACCAGTGGGAATGTTGTGAGTTTTATTGATGCGTTGTTTACTGCAACATCGGCCACCTGTGTGACAGGACTTGTGGTGCTGGACACCGGGACGACATTCACCATTTTTGGGAAAACCGTAATTATGGTGCTTATCCAGGTTGGTGGCTTAGGGTTTATGACAATGGCGACCTTATTTGCCATGATGATGAAACGCAAAATTTCCTTGCGGGACAGACTGATCCTTCAGGAAGCAATGAACCAAGGCTCTATGGAGGGGATTGTTCGACTGATCCGGAGAGTACTTATTTATTCCTTGGTCATCGAAGGCTGTGCAGCGGTGCTTCTGTCCTTACGCTGGGCGTTTGATATGCCACTGGGAAAGGCCATTTATTTTGGAATATTTCATGCGGTGTCTATGTTTAATAATGCTGGATTTGATATTTTCGGGGATTTCCGGAGTTTAACCGATTATGTATATGACCCGCTAGTGAACATCGTGGTGATGTTTCTGATTGTCTCTGGCGGTATTGGTTTTATTGTCATGTCGGATCTGGTGGAGTTTCGTGTCAAACGTAAATTATCTTTGCATAGCAAAGTTGTACTCTCCACCACTGCAGGGCTTATTCTTATCGGCGCTTTGGTTATTTTTATATTTGAATTTACGAATCAGCGCACACTGGGGAATTTAAATTTCGGCGGCAAAATATTATCGGCATTCTTTCAGTCGGTATCGCCCCGAACCGCTGGCGCCAATACGGTGGATATTGCCGGACTGCGGCAAGCCTCACAGTTCTTTATGGTTATTCTTATGTTTATTGGTGCATCTCCAGGATCAACAGGTGGCGGGGTCAAGACTACAACCTTTACGATTATGATTGGTGCAGTAATCGCGATGCTGCGCGGACGTGAAGATGTTGTACTGTTCCGTTACCGATTGGCGCAGGAGCGTATCTATAAAGCGTTGACGTTAACATTACTCGCTTTGCTATTGGTCCTCACGGTGTCGATGTTACTGTCCACAACAGAGGATAGTAATTTCTTAGCGATATTATTTGAGACGACCTCAGCTTTTGCCACGGTGGGACTAACCATGGGGCTGACACCTGAACTGTCTATCTTCGGCAAGATTCTGATCTGTCTGACCATGTTTGCAGGTCGGCTAGGTCCATTAACATTAGTGTATGCGCTTGGACCTAAACAGGGTAAACCATTGTATAAGCACCCAGAAGGTAAAATAATTATTGGATAGGAGTTAATCCGAAATGAAAGCACAGCAATTTGTAGTAATCGGTTTAGGCCGCTTTGGCTCAAGCCTTGCACTTGAGTTGATGGAAATGGGCTACGAGGTGCTCGGCATTGATCACCATGAGGAGCGTGTGGAGGAAATGAGCGATCACCTGACGCATGCGGTAGTGGCTGATGCTACAGATGAAGGAATTATGCGCTCGCTCGGCGTACGGAACTTTGACTGTGGGATTGTAGCGATTGGCGACAATATGGAACGAAGTATTCTGGCGGCGATTTTGTTAAAAGAGATTGGAGTCAAGCAAGTAGTAGCCAAGGCGATCTCGATCCTTCATGGTCGTGCGTTGTCCAGGCTTGGCGTGGACCGGGTTATTTTTCCGGAGCGGGATATGGGCATTCGTGTGGCACATCAGCTCGTGACACCCAATTTGCTGGATTATATTGAACTGTCCAAGGATTATAAAATCGTCGAGCTAACCGTTCCGTCTTGCATGAACGGGAAAAGCTTGTCAGATTTAAATACAAGAGCGAAATATGGCTGCAGTATTGTTGCCCTGAACCGGGAAAGTGGAATTATAGTGGCTCCAACGGCACATGATCATTTGAGTGAGGGCGACGTTATGGTACTCATTGGTTCTAATGAAAGTATTGATCGATTTGAGGATGAAGTTGTAAACCAAGATTAAATAGATAAGCCCTCCGTCCTTTACATGGGACGGAGGGCTTTTTTTAATTAAGGCTGCACGCAGAGGTATGTACTATTTCTCTCGTTCCGTTAGAAACATCTCTTCTGTGACCTGCACGAGGCTGCGGGCCGCTGTGCTCAGGCTCCCATCGTCACGGTAAATCAGGCAGGTAGTTCGCTGAGTCTGCTCCAGCTCCTTAATATGCAGAGAGACCAGCCCACCGCCGTTTAACAGCTGCGGACGCAGATAAGATTTGGGCAGTAACGCTGCCACATTGACTGTCGGCAGCAGCCGCACGATGGCTTCGAAGGAGTCAATCTCCATCCGAACGTCTGGATCAATTCCACAGCGCTGGAACAGATCGTCTGTTAGACGTCGGTACCAGGTGCCTTTGGAGAACAGGATCATAGGCAGTCGGGACAGATCATCCATGGTTAGCTTGGCAGATTGATTCAGAGGATGATGCTCAGAAACAACCAGTCGAAGTTGATCCTCAAACAGAGAAATACAGCGCAGTCCAGGTTCTTGAATAGAGGAAGCGATCAGACCTATATCTGACTTTCCTTCACTGACAGAGGAGACAATTTCATGTGTTCGGCCTGTGATTAGCTTCAGCTCCGCAGTTGGGTATTTCTCCATATATGCGTTAACTAGTGGAGGCAGAGTGGTCTGCAGTGAGGTAAGTGACGCCCCTAAGGTGACGAGCTTAGGCTCGCCTTCTTTGTATTTTGACAAAGCCTCCAGAAATTTAGAGCGCTGCTGCCGTTGTTCAAGTGCGTAGGAATAAGTAAGACGCCCAACCTCGGTTAACTCCAGACGCTTGCCATAACGATTAAATAGCGCGACACCCAGCCGTTCTTCCAGCTTGGAGATTTTACGAGATAGGGCAGGTTGGGACAGATTGAGCTGGCGGGAGGCCCGATTCAAGCTGGAGTGCTCCACAACCGCTGCAAAAACATCTAAATCGTCAAACATATTTATGTTCCTCTCGTAGTGCAATCTATAAACAGTAGTGACGAAATTCATAGCCATGAAGACAATACTTCTTGCTCCATAAGGAAATAAAAGATTTGTCGGAAAATGTTGTTTCTCTAAATGAGAATTATTATCATATAAAATCTATTCTTATGCGTTTATTGTATAACGTTTAATAATTAGATTGCAATTCCCTTATAAGGGAAAAAGGAGTAACATGAAAAGTGACACAAGATATTCACATTTTGTGAAAAAGAAAACAAAGTCCGGGAAACCAAGGATAGCGGTAAATATAGACGTTTTGTCATGACATAGTCTACGTTATCCTGTGTCAAATGTAGTTCCGGCGGTGAATACACAATAATGAAAACGCTGTTTTAATCGGAAAGGGGTTACTTTGTATGAAAGGATTTTATTCCAGAAAGATTCATTCCTTGCTAGGCGTTATCCCGCTTGGAGCTTTCTTCATTGAGCACATGATGACGAATTTTGCGGCTGTAGAGGGTGGCGCTTCCGGTTTCACTGACAGCGTGATATGGCTGAATAGCCTGCCGCTTGTCTTCTTCCTGGAATTGTTCGGTATATGGCTTCCTCTGCTGTACCATGGCGTATACGGACTGTATATTGCCTATCAATCCAAGCCGAACTTGAACCGCTTCAACATTGAAAGAAACTGGCGTTATACGCTGCAACGTATTACAGGAATTATTACCTTTATCTTTATAGTTTGGCATTTGTTCCAAACCCGGGTTCAGGTGGCAGTTGGTAGTGTAGAGCATGAAGAGCTGGGCGGTCTGATGCATGATATCGTGACTCAACCACTGATGTTGACACTGTATATTATTGGTATCGTTGCAGCATGCTTTCACTTCTCAAACGGCCTATGGTCTTTCTTGATCAGCTGGGGAATCACGGTAGGACCTCGTTCACAGCGGGTATCCTCTTACCTTTGTCTCGGTATATTTGTTCTTGTAACGTTTATGTTCCTCATTTCGCTAGTCACTTTCCGTGATGCTGAATTTCAAACCGCAGCTTCTATAGCTCAGTCCATAAAGACTTTCATCTAAGTAATTATCCTCTCAGGACTAGATTCCAGAATCCTTTCTGATATTTTCAATAAAGGGAGTGAACTATCATGGCAACAGCAAATATCATTATCGTGGGTGGCGGTCTGGCCGGCCTGATGGCTACCATCAAGGCGGCGGAGTCCGGTGCGCATGTTCAATTATTCTCATTAGTGCCTGTAAAAAGGTCACACTCCGTTTGTGCGCAAGGCGGCATCAACGGCGCGGTAAATACGAAAGGGGAGGGCGACTCCCCTTGGGAGCACTTCGACGATACCGTTTACGGCGGTGACTTCCTGGCGAATCAGCCACCGGTCAAGGCGATGTGTGAAGCAGCACCGGGTATCATCCACCTTATGGACCGGATGGGCGTAATGTTCAACCGCACACCTGAGGGATTACTCGACTTCCGTCGTTTCGGCGGAACGAAGCGTCACCGCACTGCATTTGCTGGCGCAACGACAGGCCAACAGCTTTTGTATGCGCTGGATGAGCAAGTGCGCCGTTGGGAGTCCGAAGGTCTTGTAACGAAACGTGAGAACTGGGAGTTCCTCTCGGCCATCGTCGACGACGAAGGTGTATGCCGCGGTATAAGTGCCCAGAATCTCAAGACGATGGAGATTGAGACTTTTCCTGCAGACGCTGTTATTTTGGCTAGCGGTGGGCCTGGTATTATTTTTGGTAAAACAACGAACTCCGTAATTAATACGGGCACAGCAGCAAGTGCGGTGTACCAACAGGGCGTACATTATGCCAACGGAGAATTTATCCAGATTCACCCAACGGCTATTCCAGGAGATGACAAGCTCCGCTTAATGTCGGAATCAGCACGTGGTGAAGGCGGCCGCATCTGGACTTATAAAGATGGAAAGCCGTGGTATTTCCTTGAAGAGAAATATCCAGCCTACGGTAACTTGGTGCCGCGCGATATTGCTACACGTGAGATTTTTAATGTGTGTGTGGATCAAGGGCTGGGCATTAACGGTGAGAACATGGTGTATTTGGACCTCTCTCACAAGGACCCGAAAGAGCTGGACGTGAAGCTTGGCGGGATTATTGAAATTTACGAAAAATTCATGGGGGATGACCCTCGTAAAATACCGATGAAAATCTTCCCGGCTGTGCACTATTCCATGGGCGGTATGTGGGTTGATTACAACCAAATGACAAACATTCCTGGTCTGTTTGCGGCAGGCGAATGTGAATATCAATATCATGGAGCGAATCGTTTAGGCGCTAACTCTCTGGTATCTGCCATTTACGGTGGTATGGTTGCTGGACCAAAGGCTGTTGAATACATTAAAGGTCTGAAGAAATCGTCACAAGATATCTCTTCTTCTGTATATGATAGCTTCCACAAAAAGCAGACGGACAAATATGAGTCTCTGCTAGCGATGTCAGGTACAGAGAATGCTTATGTGATTCACAAGGAACTGGGCGAATGGATGACCGCCAATATGACGGTTGTACGGCACAATCCGAAGCTGGAAGCGACCATTGGCAAAATCAAAGAGCTTAAAGAACGCTATCGCAATATCAATATGAACGATACGTCACGCTGGAATAACCAAGGTGTGGCATTCACCCGTCAGCTGTGGAACATGCTGGAGCTGTCCGAAGCGATGACACTGGGAGCGCTTATGCGCAATGAGAGCCGCGGCGCTCATTACAAGCCGGAATTCCCGGATCGTAATGATGAGGAATTCTTGAAGACCACGAAAGCAGCTTGGACTGCAGACGGTCCGCAAATCTCTTACGACGAAGTCGATGTCTCACTGATCCCTCCACGGGTCCGTGATTATTCGAAGGATTAATCTTTCCAGCAGTGAAACAGCTTGCGAGGCAAGCTTAATGAAATAAAATTAGGCAATTTGAGGAGGGAACCATTATGGCGGAAACTGCTACAGCTCCCAAAAACGTAAAGTTTATCATCACCCGCCAGGACGATCCACAAAGCTCATCTTATGTTGAGGAATTTGAGCTCCCTTATCGTCCGGGTATGAATGTAATCAGTGCTTTGATGGAAATTCAGCGTAACCCGGTGAATGCCAAAGGTGACAGCACCGTTCCGGTATGCTGGGATTCCAACTGTCTAGAAGAAGTATGCGGAGCTTGCTCGATGGTGATCAACGGCAAACCTCGCCAAGCCTGCGCAGCGCTTATAGACAATCTGGAACAACCTGTACGCATTGAGCCAATGAAGACATTTCCGGTGGTGCGTGACTTAGTGATTGACCGTACTCGGATGTTCAACGCACTTAAACGAGTAAAGGCCTGGATTCCAATCGATGGTACGTATGATCTTGGGCCGGGACCACGTATGCCGGAGAAGAAACGGCAGTGGGCTTATGAATTATCTAAGTGTATGACTTGCGGCGTATGCTTGGAAGCTTGTCCGAATGTCAACGAGAAGACGGATTTCATCGGACCCGCAGCCATCTCTCAAGTACGCCTGTTCAATGCTCATCCTACGGGTGAAATGAATGCGGATGAAAGATTGGACGCATTGATGGAAGATGGCGGTATTGACGGTTGTGGTAACTCACAGAACTGTGTGCGCGCTTGTCCAAAAGGTATTCCTCTTACCACCTCCATTGCAGAAATTAATAAGCAGACGACAAAACATATGTTCAAACGCTGGTTAGGTGTGTAATAAGTAGTACCGCCGGATCTTTAATATTGAGCTATCCTCAATGGTGGATTTATATTCGCTGAGGATAGCTTTTTTGTTTATAATTGGTAGGGAATAGGAAATTCGTCTAGCTCAGAAGAATGAATAGCATATGCTATAATATCCATTGTTAACGTACGTTAGGTGTGGAACAACAGGGAGGAATAATCGTGATTTGTCGGGAGCATGATGGAGCAATTGTAATGGTTAAACAGCATGATCACGGGAAGTTAGCTGGAGAGCTTGCCATTTGGTTTAAGGAAGAGCATGTGCCAGAAGAAGGACGCCGGGATGAGGTGCTTTGGGCGGTAGCTGAACATGACCGGGGCTGGATTGATCTGGATGAGACGCCCTTTTGGAACGATGCGGAACACGCGCCTTACAGCTTTATTGATTTTCCTGTAGTGCCGAAGCTGACCTTTTATAAGCGAGGACTTGATGAGATCGAGGCGCGGACACCTTACGGAGCGCTTTTGTGCAGCTTGCATTTTGAACGACTCATTAAGATTTCGGGACTGGATTATCCAGAACTGACTTTATATCAAGAGCATGAAGAGGAACGTAGATCCCGTATTCACCGAGAACTGGAAGTATCTAAACCGATTGCTGAGGATGAGCTGTATTACGATGCCCGTCTTTTGGAATTCTGCGATGACTTATCTCTATATTTGGCTTTAAATGAACCGGGTAGCCCGAAATCTGAGGAGCATCCATGGTGGCGTGAAGGATTCTCTGGCAGTGAAGATTTCAGTTTTACGTCAGGTCGTACGATAACCGTGGAGTGGAAAGATAAGTCAACGTTAGTGCTGGATCCTTTTCCCTTTAAAAAGACGGTGGAAGTAGCCTTTATGCTGAAACGAGTCCAACAATCAGAAATTGCTAAGAGAGGCATCGCACCCGCATACCGTGATACGCCAGAGGAAGAATGTAGAATTGTACTGACGGCTCTAAACGAAAGCTGAAGGGAAGGAGAAACTCCGTATGAAGATACAATCGTCTGGGGCTTCTCCCAATAAGAAAAATAATCATTCAGGTAAAGGCACCCACTCTAGCGCCTCTGGACGTCGATCTAAGGGCAAGACAACAATGACCCGCCGGCAATTCCTGGTTCGAGGTGCGGCTACTGTAATCGGCGCAGGCTTGCTCACAAGTGGTTACGCTTGGCAAGGGGAGCCGAACTGGATTCAGGTTACTAAGCTGAAGTTGTCCTTCAAAGATATTCCCTCTGCTTTTTCAGGCATGAAGGTTGTCCATTTCAGTGATACTCACCTTGGGTTTAATAAGGATGCCCGTGATCTGGCTCGACTTGCAGAACGTATCGCTAAGGAGGAACCGGATCTTATATGCTTTACAGGCGACATCGTGGACAGCAACCCTGAGGATCTTGTAGATGCCATACCTGTATTGGCAGAGCTGAATGCTCCACTAGGAAAATATGCGGTGCTAGGCAACCATGATTTCAAGAATACGAAGCGGATTATCGAGTTGTTTACATCTGCTGGGTTCCGGGTGCTAAGGAATGAATCTTATCTTCTAAAAAGAGGCGGGGCAGTTATGGCTGTGACCGGACTGGATGATCTGCTGCATGGCGAGCCTGACCCTGTGAAGGCACTCAAGGGTGTGCCTGCAGGAACCTTTACCGTTCTGATGATGCATGAACCGGATTATGCTGATATAGCAGAGGCTCATTCATTTCACCTACAGCTATCCGGGCACAGCCATGGAGGACAGATTCGCCTGCCGTTTGTAGGTGCGCCATTCACCCCTTATGGGTCTCAAAAGTACATAAATGGATTGTATTATACAGATACCAAGCGCATGCCAGTGT
Source organism: Paenibacillus sp. B2(2019) (assembly GCF_008370385.1). Classification (NCBI taxonomy): domain Bacteria; kingdom Bacillati; phylum Bacillota; class Bacilli; order Caryophanales; family Paenibacillaceae; genus Paenibacillus; species Paenibacillus sp. B2(2019). The sequence goes on along the minus strand of NZ_VTZR01000011.1, from coordinate 92,283 downwards.
ATGTGAATAGAGGTTTTGGCGAAACAGTCATGCCTTTTCGTTTTCTATGTAGGCCTGAATTAACGGTGCTGACATTGCACCATTCATCGGATGAATAGGCTGATATTTTAGCTGCATGGAGGAGAGAGTATGAGCACTTATGAGGCAGTATCGTTCCAGACGCAACAAGGTGTGGCGGTTGACCTTAGGATGATTCCGCCCGAGGATGCCTGTCATTTGCAGCAACTGCTCTCCCACCCAGAAGTGCAGGCTCATATTCAAATACGCACCGGAGCTGGATCAGACCTTGCTCAGGTGGAGAAGCTGGTGAACCGGATGTTATTCGCATTCGATCCTTGCGCGTTACATGCGGGTATCTATTTGAAGGAGCAGCAGAAGTTGATCGGTATTGTTGCTTTACAGCATTGGAACCGCCGTGAGGGCAAGGCCACTTTAGGATATATGCTAGACCCGGCGTACTGGGGAGGCGGATTGGCGACAGAGGCTGTTGGCTTATTTTTAAATTACAGTGTTCATACGCTTGGAATCACGCGGATCGAAGGGCGCTGCCGAGGAGATAATATTAGATCCGAACGTGTGATGCTTAAGAACGGCATGATGCTGGAGCGAGTGATGCCCAGAGTAGGCTCCTTGGACGATGTAATGAAAGTATTCACATTGTTACACAAATGAAATAATGCCGTTATGAAACTCTAACAGTGTCCGGTTAAACTAAGTACATGACCCCCTTTTAAAAATATACTGCTTTGGGACCCGATGATTCGGGTCCATTTTTTTTGTCAGGACCTAATCCGATCGTTTATGATTAACAAACAGTCGAATGAATTGAGAAGGAGGCGTAACATTTTGAATGATGTAATACAGACGTTAATGAATCACCGTTCTTTCCGGCAGTATTCTGATCTACAAGTGGAGCCGGATAAGCTAAAGATAATGATCGAATCGGCCCAAGCAGCGCCCTCATGGGTTCATGGACAGCAGGTCTCCATTATAGCTATCAAGGATTCTGCGCGTAAGCAGCAGCTTTCGGTCTTGTGCGGCAATCAGAAGCATGTAGCAGCAGCCCCCGTCTTTCTGGTGTTCTGCATGGACTTCTATAGAGCGAAATTAGCAAGTAAAGTGGAAGGCAAGTCTTTTGAAGCGGTAAAAGATGTAGATGCTCTGCTCGTTGGAGCTACAGATGTCGGTATCTCAGTGGCTAACGCGATTGCAGCGGCAGAATCCATGGGACTCGGGATCATCCCTATTGGGGGTGTCCGGCGCAATACAGCAGGCGTTATTGATCTGTTGAAGCTGCCGGAGTACGTATTCCCTATCGTCGGGCTCTGTGTCGGATATCCAGCCGAAGAGACCGCACAGAAGCCGCGGCTGCCGCTGGAAGCGGTGTTTCATGAGGAACAATACAATCCGGATGTGGAAGGTCTCCTGGAGGCGTATAATCAAACCCACCGTGAATATATGCAGCAGCAGGGATTAACGGAGAGAGATTGGACGAGCACGATTGCTCATTTTTACGATATCAACCCGGAATATGGGGATGCGAAGCGCACCCTGAAGCAGCAGGGGTTTACCTGCGATAACCTATAAATAAACGACAATGCACCAAGCGGAGATTGGTTTAACGGAGGGTAACCCCACCCCTAAACCAATAACGCTTGGTGCATTTGTTCAAAATATAAGAAATCTTTACAGTGAAACTTTAATTTTCTCGCGCTGCTTGTAATAAACCCAATGTGTAAAACCAATCGCTTTCAGCTGTGCAGCTACCGCATCTAGGTCTTCTGCGACTCGGGACGGCTTATGCGCATCCGAACCGAAAGTAACCTCAACGCCAAAATGATGTGCACGCTCCAGTATATCTTCTGAGGGATACCAACCGCCAACCAGCTTGGTTCCGCCTGAGGTATTAATTTCGATCGCCACGCCACATTCACTAATTACTTGCAGACAGTCATCAATTGGCTTTGGAGCAGGAATTTCTGAAAAAGCAGGATAATTTCCCTTCATTGCATCAATGTGTCCGAGAATTTGAAACATGCCACTGCGGGCGGAATCAGCAATCAATCGATAATAATCAGACTTCACACGAATCTGTTCATTTTTGCTAAGCCCTTTCCAGCGACCCTTGTTAAAGATACTGACGCCACCAACACTATGTACCGATCCAATCACATAATCAAAAGGGTAGGCGGATAATGTTTTGCGGTAAAGCTCGGCATGCTCAGGGAAGTAGTCTGATTCAATACCTAGCAGAACGTCGATTACACCTTCGTATTCTTTTTTGAGGGAGAGGACTTCCTCAACATAGTTTGAGAATTCGGACTTACCCATAGCAATTAGAGGAAAAGCTTGCTCGGAAGGGCTTCCGAAATATGGGGTGTGATCAGAAATGCCTATTACCCCTAAACCTGCTGAAATTCCGGCTTCGATATAATCTCTAATTGTTCCATCAGCATGGCCACAGCGAAAATGATGTGTATGCAGGTCAAATTTCATCAAGATCAACTCCTTTAAACAAGGTTATGCAATTAGCTCAGAAGTATCGATTCCACTTTTGGGTGTTTTTTATTCAGACCCAATAAATTGTGTCTCCGGCATACCTTTGAGATCACTAAGAAACTGTCTCATGGCTGAGTTCACGTATTTTCCTGACTTCGTTATGACGCCAACAGGATGCGTGACTTCCAATTCAATAATAGGCACAATTTTGAGGGAACCGGCTCGCACCTCAGCGGTCACTGACTGCTTGGAAATAATGGCTGCACCTAAATCGAGTTCTACCATCCGTTTCACTTCTTCGCTGCTGGTCAGTTCCATAATTACCTGTGGCTCTATGCCATGCTTGGAGAATACCTCGTCGGCAAATTTACGGCCCACTGTATCCGGTGAGAGCAGAATTAGCGGGGTTTTGTTTAGGGCTTCTATACCTGCAGTCTTAACTTGAGCCAGGGGGTGTCTAGGTGAGACCACCAACTCGAATGTATCATAATAAAGAATGGAAGTAGTCATACTCGGACTACGTCCGATCAAATAGCCAATGCCGACATCGACAATGCCATTCTCGACATGTTGATAAATTTGAGACGAGGACATAGAGGAAATAGATGTTTTGATATGAGGGAACTGGTCTTTAAAATAGGACAAAATACGCGGTAAAATTTGAATGGCGATAGAGGTAGTAGTGCCAAGAATAATATGTCCTTGGGGATTATCTTCAAGGTCCGCAAGTCTCTGTTTAAGCTCCTCGACAATCGTCACAATTTGTTCCGCATGCTCCAGAAATACAGTTCCTCGATCGGTTAACGTAACAGGCTGGTTCCGGTCAACCAGCTGTGTTTTGAACTCTTCTTCAAGGCTCTTGATTTGTGCTGAAACCGCTGGTTGGGTCAAGTTAAGCAGTTCTCCGGCCTTGCGAAAGCTCATCGTTTTGGAGATCGTTATTAGTGTCTCCAGCTGGCTGATGTTCATGGAATACCTCCTTTGGACAAGCAAATATGAAAGTGATGGGGTGAAATATTACGTTCCATGTTGGCATTTGATTTAAATTATAGGAGATAATACCCGACAGAGCAATGTTGCAACATAAACAAACTTGGGTTCGAATTCGACATGTACATTAATTTTTGCTGAATTGTGCCGATATATAAAGTATAATAAATCCATATTACTTGGGACTTTTGGTATATGACTAAAGCACGATAAAGGGGGAGACAGGACTTTCATGAAAGCAGAAGTAATTAATCCGTTTTTAGAATCTGCACGGACAGTTATAGAACAAGTGATTCAGGTCTCGCCTTCCACTGGGAATTTGGGCATCAAAGAAATTGAACTGATCGATAATCATATATGGATTCAAGTGGGAATGACAGGCCAGCTGAGCGGAAATATTATATTTGGTATCGCAGAGCAGGTAGCCTTGCGAATGGTATCGATTATGATGGGCGGCTATGTGATTACGGAGATGGATGAGATGGGTCAGAGTGCAATTTCAGAGCTGGGCAATATGATCAGTGGAAATGCTAGTACGATTCTATATAATCAGGGGGTTTCAGTGGATATAAGTCCTCCCCAAATTATGAAGCTTGAGAGCATGTCCTTTTTGCCTCGCAGAGCACTTAGTATTCCATTGTTGATGGATGGGGTTGGAGAGATGGATATTCAGGTGATGATCTCTTAGGCAAGAGTTAGGAGCTGAAATACTTTTTATGGTACTTAAAGATAAGGTTGTTGTGATTACAGGAGCATCCAGCGGTATTGGTGCATTAACCGCACAAATGCTTAGTAAGCAAGGTGCGATTCCGATCCTTTTGGCACGTTCCGAAGCGAAGTTGAAAGAAACGGCGGCCGGTATTCCGGGCGTTTTTGGACTGTATACATGCGATGTAACAGATGCCGACGGTGTACAAGAGACCTTTGCTCAAATTTTGGCGACTTACGGCAGAATTGATATTTTGCTAAATAATGCTGGGTACGGTAAATTCGCCGCTTTTACAGAGATGGAGCCTCATGAGTTTGATGATATGATGGATGTTAACTATATGGGGATTGTTCGCTGTACGAAGGCTGTTGTTCCACATATGTTAGAGCGGGGAAGTGGCCAGATCGTAAATGTGGCTTCTATGGCAGGGAAGATCGGTACAGCCAAATCGGTAGCCTATACAGCCACCAAACATGCTGTTCTCGGATTCACGAATGCACTCCGTCAGGAGCTGCGGAAGAGCGGAATCATCGTCTCGGCTGTGAACCCTGGTCCCATTGCCACTGATTTTTTCAAAACGGCTGACCCTTCCGGCAATTATGAAAAGAGCGTAGCTCGGATGATGATGACACCAGAACATGTCTCTTCCAAGATCGTAAAGGTCATGGAAACTGGCAAAGAAGAGATTGATCTTCCGGGTCTGGCAGGGTTTGGTATTCGGCTTTATGGTCTGTTTCCTCGCTTGGCGGACAAGCTTACTTATAATGCGATGAACAGAAAATAGAGCCTGCCGTCAGCATTATTGGCCTTCCATTTGGTGGAGAGGCCTTTTTGGCATATAATGAAGATATTATCTCAAGCGAAAAGGATGAATTACACTTATGAATAAAGCTTCTTTTGCGGCTATCGGCATTCAGGAAGACCTAGTTGCCCGATTGTCGGAATTCGGTATTAACGCTCCATCCCCTGTACAAGAGCAGACGATTCCACTTCTGCTGGAGGGAAGAGATGTTATTGCTGCTTCCCAGACTGGAACGGGTAAGACCTTGGCCTATCTGTTGCCTCTGCTTCAAACGATCAACCCGGAGCAGAAGGTGGTCCAAAAGCTGGTGCTCGCCCCTACACAGGAGCTGGCGATGCAAATCTTACGTGAGGCGGAACGTTATGGCGAACACCGTGGGATTCGAGTAATGGGTCTTATTGGCGGGGCAGCCATCAAACGCCAGATTGACAAACTGCGTGAGCATCCACAGCTTGTTGTGGGAACCCCTGGCCGGATTCGTGAATTGATTGGTCTTCGCAAGTTAAAGATGCATGAAGTCAGCACGATTGTTCTAGATGAAGCGGACCAAATGTTTCAGCTAAGCGGGGCCGGAGAGGTAACGAAAATTGTTAGCAGCGCACTGCGTTCACGCCAGCTCGTTATGCTGTCTGCAACCATTGGTCCGGAGACAAAAGCCTTGGCAAATCGTGAAATGAAGAACCCGGCAGAGGTTGGAATTGCTCCTGGTGTCATGACAGCAGAGAGTTTAGAGCATCACTACGTTGTTACTGAAGAACGCAACAAAATAGACATGCTGCGTCGGGTCATCCGTCATTACAATCCAGATAAGGCGATTGTGTTCGTGAATGCGACTGATGATATTGCAGAGGTAGAGGCTAAGCTAAACCATCTTGGACTGACCGCAGCCGCACTTTACGGTGATGCTGATAAAGTAACGCGCAGTAATGTACTGTCACGTTTCCGCGAAGGGAAATTCCGTGTGCTTGTTGCCAGTGATGTAGCTGCCAGAGGACTGGATATTGAGAATTTGTCACTGGTAGTAAGCTTCGATCCTGCCTTTGATTCCGAGCATTATGTACACCGTGCGGGTCGTACGGGTCGGATGGGAAAACGCGGATTATCCGTAACGATTGTGACAGAGCAGCAGACCTTTATTATGCGTAAATTTGCGCGTGAACTGGATATTGCCCTTGAAGAGCGGGAAATGGTCGGTGGCAAGGTGCTAGCAGCAGATGAAGCGCGCAACGCTTTGAATAGTGGACGGGGACGAAATGAGAGCGGCGGACAACGCCGCGATGCTTCTTCTCCGCGCATCAGTAAGCCACAGGCGCGAACATCTGGGAATGCAGGAACTCAGCCGTCTACAACCAGCACAGAGCAGCAACCTGTTAAAAGACTGGCAACGATCCAGACAAGTGAGGCAAGCGTAGAATCACAGCGCGATTCTCGGCGCAGTGTGAATCCTTCTGCGGGCGCGCGTGGAGGTGCTACTCCTGCACGAAGCAAACGCAGCAGCAATGCGGAACGTGAGAAGAACCGTAAGAATAAAGGAGCACCAAAGTGGTTGAAAGACAAAACTCCGAGAGGTGACGGTCAATGAATAATTCTCCCGTATTGCAAATTACGGGCCTCAGTGGTGGATACAGCCTGAATAAGCCGGTGCTGCATGATATTGCACTTCAGGTGCAGCCTGGCGAAATGGTTGGTTTGATTGGTTTAAATGGAGCAGGAAAAAGTACGACCATGAAGCATATCCTAGGATTGATGTCGCCCCACAAGGGCGATATCACAGTAAAGGGCAAGACTCGTGCTGAAGATCCCATCGGATATCACAATGCTTTGAGTTTTGTACCTGAATCGCCTCTTCTGTATGATGAAATGACAGTACGTGAGCATGTTGAATTTACAGCAAGAGCGTATGGGGTAGAACAAAGTGACTACGAAACTCGCACCTTACATCTAGCCAAGCTGTTCCATATGGAAGATAAGATGGACACGTTGTCGACTCATCTATCCAAAGGGATGAAGCAGAAGGTCATGATCATGTGCGCTTTCGTGGCACGCCCTGCGTTATATGTGATCGATGAGCCCTTTTTAGGACTGGATCCGCTCGGGATTCGCTCTCTGCTTGATTTCATGATGGATCTGAAAAAATCAGGTTCCTCTATTCTGCTTAGCTCTCATATTCTTTCTACCATTGAGAATTATTGCGATCGCTTTATTGTGCTGCATAGAGGTAAGGTGATTGCTCAGGGAACGCTGGCAGAAATTGCGGCAACCACTGGACTACAGGGGCTGACTTTGGAGCAGCTGTTCTACGAGCTGGTTCAGGGAGGGAAATAATATGGATTTGAAAGAGCTGCGGCGCACGCGGCGAGGTCGATTCATGGGAAGTATGCTTCCTTATGTGGGATATATCATTCAAAGCGGCGTAGCTATGGTCTTCCTCTTTGTGTTGATTGTCTTCTCTGCTTGGTATACATCGTTGTTACAGAATGTGCCTGAAGGCATTCCCATCCGCTGGATTATGCTTGCAATACTCCTGCCTGCAGCAGTAAATAGCAGCTTCCGCACCTATTTGCAGACTCCGGATACGATCTTTCTATTGCCTCAAGGACATCGAATGAAGGAATATTTCGCACCTTCGTGGGTGAGTGGGAACGTATGGAAGATTGTTCGATTGTTATTTGTACTCATTACCCTTTGGCCGTTGTACATACGTACAGATGACTCGCCTAAGCGGCTGTTATTTACAATATTGATTCTGATTGCTGTGAAGCTAATCGCGAGTTACGGCTTATGGAAAGAGATAGCTATGCTGTCGCGTCCGATGGCAGGCATATTCACTTTCTTACGCTGGGCAGTAGGAGGATTAATTATTGCCGCTTGGTTGTGGCAGCCTGCCGGTAGAAGCCTGATATTTATGGCGCTATTAGCAGCAGCCTATCTTGTTGCACTATCCGTACCTGGACGCCACGCCGTACCTTGGGAAAGACTAATCGCCATGGAAAAAAATCAAGGTGGACGCGCCCTGATGGTTCTGGGTTGGTTCGTGGATGTGCCGGGCCGTGAGCAACGGGTATATCCTCGTCGTTATCTTTCCAAATGGGGGGCTCGGCTGCCTTGGCGTAAGGATACGGCTTACCGCTATCTGCTGACCAAAAGCTTCGCCCGAGGAGATATCTTCGGAATCATTATGCGGATTTCGGTGCTGGCTTTGCTGCTGAATTGGTTGAACCATGACAGTTACTTCGGTACAGCCATCTATTTGTTCTTCCTGTTCATTATTGGTGTACAATTGTCGGCACTCCGCAAATTGCATAGTGAGTCTTTTTGGTTGACAGTGTATCCCTTTCCTGAAGGCAGTAAGGCGGATAACACAACACAATTCGTATTCCGCGCGCATCTGGTAGTGGCACTGATTCTTGGTTTACCTTTCTTAGCCTCTATAGGCGACCGCCTACTGCCAGTGATCGGTACATTCGCAGCAGGTATTCTGGTATCCGTTCTGTTTAAGGCATACTTGTCCCGTAAAGCGGCACGGATGGCTGACGAGGATTTGTAGGAAGTTATTTCAAAATAAAAAAGGCTTTCTCAAAAGTAGAGAATTCTACGGATGAGGGAGCCTTTTTTTGTGTGGGGAATGAAATGTACCACGGGAAATGGGAAAGAGCTCAAGGCTCTCTCCCGAGACTGTCTTCTCTAGTTAGACAAAAAGTGAACGGCTGATGATAACCAGCAGGATAAAGAGAACCAAGATAGCGCCAGTGCTTGTGAAAGGGCTACCTCCGTGACAGCAACCATGCCCGCCTCTTACTTCTTCGCTCATGTTCATTCCCCTTTCGGTGTGTGTTGTACTTGAGTACATCGTATTGTATGTGTGGAGAGAGAAGCATGTATAGGCCAATGCCGGAGGAGTCCAGAAAAAAATCAGCCCCGTAGAAACGGAGCTGATTGTAAGGAATATGAAAGATTTGTTAAGCTTTTTCCAGATCACGCACGCCTGCGTATACAAGATCAAACAGATCTTCGAGCTGTTCTTCTTCGATACAAGAGAAAGCAATCCGCAGATCTGTTTCACCGAGAGCGATAGTGCCCAGTCCGTAATTATGAATCAGGTGAAGCCGAAGAGCTTCAGCCGAAACAGTATGCAGCTTCAGACACATGAAGTAGCCGGAGTTAAAAGGATAATACGTCCATACATCATCGCCGTATTTGCCGCTATCGAGCAGCGCTTTTACTTTATTCGCACGGCCCTTCATGATTTGGAATTTCTCTTCCTTCTGCTCTTCGAATTGTGGAGATTTCAGTGCATCTAATACGAAGGTCTGTGATGGGTGTGCACCGCTGGAAATAGTGGCGCGAATGATGCCTAATGTTTTTTGCTCCAATGCAGCCAGCAAATCCTTGTCTTCCGAGGCATAAGTGATGAAGCCAACCCGGAAGCCCCAGACGAATTCTTCTTTGGTTGCACCGTCAATTTTGATTGGAAGCACACGTGGGTGCAGATGAGCAAGCTTACCGAATAATGATTCCTTTAGTGAGTCTTCAAAGAACAGTCCGAAGTAGGCATCATCACTTACGACAACTACGTTAATGCCTTCCTCAGCCGCACGAAGGATAGCTGCGACGATTTCATCGCCTTCCTTAATCCCTGGAGTATATCCTGTAGGATTGTTAGGGAAGTTCAGCAGAACGATCGCTTTTCCGCGTTCTTTTTGAGCCAGTAGCGCTTCTTCAAGACCCGCACTGTTAAAGGTCATTTCTTCTGTAAAAAGCGGATAGTTAATGGTCTCCCCATGGCGGCGAATTCCGAAGGTTAGTTCATAGTTTTCCCAGTTCTTATCTGGGTAGATGATAGCGTCACCTGGCTCAGCGAAGAGGTCAGCGACAATGCTAAGCCCATGAGTCAGGGCGTTGGTTACAACAGGATTGCTGATGGTTTTACCTTCTAGCGATGGATTTTCGCGTAGCATCTTTTCACGCCATACAGTACGCAGCTCTGGTTTACCTGCTGGAGGAGCATAACTATACAGATCCTTAGGGCTGTAAGCGGAAAGCTTATCCTGAATGACACCGAGGTGCATAGGTACACCGCCTTCGGTAGCAATACCGATGGTTGCGTTGTATTTCTTGGCGTGAGCTCCTGCTTCAGCAGATTGACTCAGGATACCCTCCTTAGGGAAGTAAATTTCTTTGCCAAGCGTAGAGAGCATATCATATACATGTTCATTTCCTGCTTTGATACTTTCGTTTAATTGTCCAGCTAGTGGATTCATCAGTTTCATCCTTCCAGGGTTCTTTGGGGATACATACTGTTAACATTGCCTAACATTATATCACCGCCACTTGCAACCGTCACTTGGAAAGATACGTTTTTTTAAAATTTAAGGAAGTTTAAGTTTTACACTATACGTAGCGCTTATTTTGAACGAGAAACTGGTTTATCCGTATCTATTATTCGGAGTGGTAGGGGCAGTATTTTTTCATCATTTCAATGGTTTCTTCATCACGTGGATGATTTCTTTCAGATAGGCCGGAAATGACCCCAGAACGTCCTTCTTCTTTTAGATTCTGCCCAAACTTAAACTTCGCCGTGATCTCATCTGGGGTAATGCGCACTACCGCGACGCCCTTTAGACCGGGACGGTATTTAGGGTCCTCTGCATCTATCTGATTATAGCCGCCCTCGGGCTGGAGTTTTTTCATAAATAAGGAGAGTACGATGGCTTTTTCGCTAATGTCTTCGACGGGCTCGGCTATGCCGTAGGCGGTAACACTTTTAAAATATGCGGTTGCTGGGCAGGCCATCTCTGGATCGCTAAAATAAGACGGAATCAGTGCATACTCATCCGCTACGGTAAAGCAGACCTTCTGCTGATTGCGGATCGCCTTCATTTTTCCGCCAGTATGACTACCGTGGAAATAGAAACAACCATCTGTATATACAAAATTCAGCGGTGTCACCCGCGGTAGCCCCTGTTCATCGCTTGTACCGAGAAAACCGAAGCTCATTCCGTCTAGAAAAGAGATCAATTCTTCCTCCTGATCTACTTGAAATTCTTTTCTGCGCATAGGGTTCACGTCCTTTTTCTTAATAGTGTAGAGCATTTGCTCCGATGTAGATGTTCTTTCAAGAATAGTAGAGTAGTTGACAATTAAAAAGGACCAATTAAGATAGTTTTTAATGGACCACTTGCTGGCCAAGGAGGGAAACAATGAATATTACGCTGGCATTCGATCAATATCTGGCGATACACCGCTACAAATATTTAGCGTTATATCATGCACTTCGCGCTGGAATATTGGAGGGGACTCTCCCGGGTGGCACTCAGCTGCCGTCTACACGAAGTCTGGCTATGCACTATGACTTGTCACGCGGATCGGTCTCGCAGGTGTATGAAATGTTGCTCGCTGATGGTTATGTAAGGACGGTGACTGGACGGGGGACATTCGTATCAAAAGATAGCTTTGTTTCAGCTTCTGGAGATAATAAGCGTGAAAATGTGACTTTGGGTGAGGTGGCAGATGCTGCTGGGGGAGGCACTGCATCTGAGAGAACGATCCCACTTTCGGCATGGGGAGAACGACTACTCACGCGCCCGACACCCTTGTATGAGCAGCATAGTAATAATGTTGTAAGCTTCCTTAGCGGCGGTATGCGGATGGAGCACTTTCCTTACGCCGAATGGCGCAGTGCGCTAACGTATGCTGGAGGGAAAGAAGGCGGTTTGCTGCAAAGCACTTGTCCTCCCGAAGGAGATGAAGGGCTTCGCAAAGCTATCGCTGCGCATCTGCGGATTACCCGCGGGATTCGTGCGGATGTAGAGCATATCGTATTGTTTAGCGGTTCGATGCAAGGCATCGTTATTTTGACCCAGCTGCTGCTGGATGCAGGGGGCGAAGCGGTTGTCGAGGATCCGGGTTTCCATGGGATTCGCCGAGCGGTAGAGATCAATGGGGGACGATTGCTGGTAGGAAAGCTGGATGATAGCGGTCTAATTCCGGAGGATTGGGATGCGCGTCTGTTGTTTGTTACACCAAGTCGCCAATTTCCTACTGGTGTGGTGCTGCCTTTGGAACGGAGGCGTATCTTGCTGGAATGGGCGCAGCGACATGAAGCGGTAATCATTGAAGATGATTATGACAGTGAGTTTCGGTGGTCGGGACGTCCAATCGAGCCATTAAAAGCGCTAGATCGCGGAGAACGGGTCGTGTATATTGGCTCCTTCTCAAACACGATGTTCTCTGGCCTTCGGCTTGGCTTTGCAGTGCTTCCACCCTCTCTGGTAAAACCGACGATCGCCGCCAAGGCGCTATATGAGCCTTTACCAGTCGGACTGCTGGAACAGCGGGCATTGGCACGGTTTATGAATACCGGCGGCTATGGCCGTCATCTGCGTCGGATGACCCGCATTTATGGTGAACGCGGTCGCATCCTTAGGGCAATGCTGTCAGAACAGCTTAATGAGCTGTTTGAGCTGCTGCCTGGAGATGCGGGGCTGCAAGTATATGCGCGGTGGCTACGCAGTAGAGAAGAGTTCGTGGCATTCCGGGCGGCAGCGCGCAGGCGCGGCACGGATTTCAGAGATGTGGCGTTATATCAAGTTTCGCCGGGGGAGCCAGCCGCATGTTTTGCTTTTGCCCATCTGAATGCTGTGGAGCTGGAGGAAGGAATAAAGCGCCTGCTTTTGGCGTGGGAAGATGTACAAACTGCAACATGACAAGGTATGATGGTGGGGATGGGAAGCAAAACGAAGTGAATGCTAACGATGCAAGTTTTGCGGAGTAACTTAAGTAGATTATGCTAACAAAACAATGTGAATGCTTACGAAGTGAGTTTTGCGGAGTAACTCAAGTAGATTATGCTAACAAAACTTTTAGGAGGGAACGTTATGCTGCACGCATCGCCATCCTCTTTTGTTATATTACCTGCCTTGGCGAAGATTGTGTGCGAACCAAGCTGGAAATGGCAAAAAAGAGAGAAGTCGCTGCAAAATTATGATTTATTCTATGTATGGAGCGGGGAAGGGACGGTTATTCGTAACGGGGAACCCTTCCAAGTGGGCAAGGGGAGCTGCTTCTTGTTCCGTCCGGGTGACCATACTAGCGCTACTCATAATCCGCAAAGACCACTTGTCCTTACATATATTCATTTTGATGTCACCGGAGAGGTGACGGATGTTCCGCTGCCCTATCGCGTACTTGCAGAAACCGTTGAATTTGAGCATCTGCTTGCTCGTTACGTCCGGCTGTTCCTAGTGGATACGTACGCGGCTGAGGAAGAAGGGCAGCTTGTTCTAAAGCAACTAATGATTCATCTGCTTAGGGAGGACCGAGTGAAGCCTGTAGAACGTTATGCTAGCAACCATTTAACAGAGATTATTCACGAAATAGCGAACTATGTGAGCCAACATCCCGGGATTTCGCATCGCGTAGAGGATCTTGCTGCACGTGCAGGGCTGTCGCCTCGGTATTTCTCAATTAAGTTTAAGGAGCTTACTGGCTCTTCCGTTCAATCTTATGTCATTCGAGCTCGGATTGAGCGTGCTCAGCATTTGCTGCTCTACGCTGGGATGAATGTTACTGAGGTAGCGGATGCACTTGGATACCGTGACATTTTCTTTTTCAGCCGCCAGTTCAAGCAGTATACCGGAAAAAGTCCATCTGAGATCCGTTGATTCTCATTCGTTGTTTCAGTTATTTCATCCAAGGGTAAATACTTTGCAGTTTAGTTTACAGAGAATTTACATAACTTCTTGGAAGGGGAGACGCATGGGATGATGATCAGACGCCGAATCTGCAACACCGATTGTAAAAGTGGAGGGGCAGGGCTTTTTAGAAACCGTTTGAGAAGATTAAAACAATCGAGTGCTTTTGCCATAGATAGCTGGTTCTAAACTGAGCAGGTATACAATCGCTGGATATGACCAAAGACTTTAAATAACCGGGGCCAACAGGCTTCCGGTTTTTTTGAAATATAAGAATGTATATTTGATACAATAGAATAAATCTCCTGTGAGGGTAATTTTGCATTCTGTTGCATATCTTACATTCAATTGCCCAAAAAACGCCCATACTAGAGATTATCACGGTGATCTATTGCATGATGTAACAGAGTTCCAGAGTATATAGGTGGGAGGAGAGATAAAATGTACGAAATCGTACTAATACGTCATGGTGAAAGCCAGTACAATGTGCAGAATTTGTTTACGGGTTGGAGTGATCCGGATTTAACCGAGAAAGGTATTCAAGAGGCTAAGGCTGCTGGCAAGCTTTTGAAGGATGAAGGGTATACATTTGATCTAGCTTTTGCATCGGTACTCAAACGATCGATCAAAACACTCAACTATGTTCTCGATGAAATGGATCTGCTGTGGATTCCTGTGCAAAAGTCCTGGAAGCTGAATGAACGGCATTATGGTGCACTTCAGGGACTTAGTAAAAGTGAAACGGCGATAAAATACGGTGAAGAACAATTGCATCTCTGGCGACGGAGTTTATCGGTTCGGCCTCCACTGCTTGAGCTTAATGATCCTCGGTATGCCAGAAATGATATTCGTTATAGCAGTATTCGTCCGGAGGATATTCCGCGAGGCGAGAGCCTGGAAGATACTGTTCATCGTGTGGGTGATTTCTGGAGAAACCGCATCGTTCCCCTTGTACGTAAAAAGGAACGGGTGCTCATTTCAGCCCATGGCAATACACTGCGAGCGTTGATCAAATTTATGGAAGATATTGATGAGGCAGCACTGCTGGAGCTCAATATTCCTACAGGAGTACCACTCGTGTACAAACTGGATGAGGACATTAATCCAATCAGCCGCTTTTATTTAGGAGATCCGGAACAGGTTGCGGCCAAGGCGCGTGATGTTGCTAAGCAAGGACATGTGTAATAGGCGTAACAGATGTAAGGAGAGCATATAATGACTTGAAAAGATTAAGGGACAGCCATGGGGCTGTCCTTTTATTTTAGTGTGTAGTAGGTGTCCAAAAGGTAAATGCAGTAGATGTTAACATATTCTCCATTGCCAATGATAGAATAATACTATATAGTTATATTGATAATGATTATCAATATCATCATATAATATGTCGATTGGAGTGAATTATTTTGTTTAAATCTCCAAAAACTTATCTATTGCTTGTGTTTACTTTGGTTATAACGTTACTGCTAGCAGCTTGCGGACAAGCAGTTGAGCATAACAACTCCTCAGTAGATGGGACAGAGAGTGCCGTATCTTCATCAAACACCAATGACTCATCCAGCGAAGTGGACATGGTTACATATCAAGCAAGTAACGGAGATATTCAAGTACCCAGACATCCGAAACGGATTGTCGATTTAACCTCCTTCGACACTGGATACTTCTTGGCGTTAGGTATCAAACCGGTTGGTGTTATGAATGGTGTCTTAAACAGTCCCTACTTTGAAGGAATGCTGGAAGGCGTTCAAGGCCTTGGGGATGAACCATCTCTTGAACACATTTTAGAGCTGAACCCTGATCTTATTGTTGTATTCTCCGGAATGGAAGGACTCGACAAGCTGGCCGAAATAGCGCCAGTAGTAGCCATTCAATACGGTGCAAAAACTATCAGAGATCAAATGCTTGATTTCGGTACATTAACGGGGAAAGAAGCCGAAGCTAAAGCTTGGGTGGAACAATGGAACAAAAAAATCAAAGAATTGAAGCCTAAGGTGTTAGCAGCTGTAGGTGACAAAACCGTTTCTATCCTAAATCCGTTTTCCGGTGGACTATTCGTATTCGGTCACAGCTACGGGCGCGGTGGAGAAATTATTTATAATGAATTTGGCCTGAAAGCACCTCCTGAAGCGCAGAAAGAAGCCATAGACAGCGGCACTGGTTGGGCAACAATCTCCCTTGAGAAGCTGCCTCAATTTGCTGGAGAAATTGTATTCACATGCCCATGGGCTGGCGATACGAGCGATCCAAAAATCGTCTATGACAACCCCTTGTGGAAGCATCTTCCTGCGGTAAAAGCAGGCAACGTATTCCAACTGGACCCAACCGCTGATACATATAGTGATCCCGTTACGCTTGAAGCGCAGTTAAATTACATTACTGAGAGTCTTTTATCTGCAAAATAATTCTACTTCAACGAAAGTCCACGAACTTGCATTTGGTTTTTATAGCAGGGAGAATCGGCATTGAGCGATGCTGATTCTCCCTGCTATTTTTAATGTAACTGTTTTATAATGGGCCCATCTTAACTTCGGTTTATAAGTTTAGCTATCTGCCGAGTGAGTCTTTTTAGTTATTTTGAAAAACTTGAATTCTGTGATACATGAGTATATTCAATAAATCTATGAGGATTTTCTATGTTAGGATGATATTTCTGATGATAGTATTCAATGTAAGTTTAAAAAGTAAAGGAGGAATTAATGAACAATTTCGCACGTTTTAATTTGTAAGTATGAGTTAGGAGAATTATGCGAAAAATCTAAACCGGTTTAGATTTAATCAGTAACACACTTGATGCTTGAATAAGCCTTACTCCACAGCGGCTAGCGCTCTTAGAGAATAACTCCTTCCTGAAAGTAAAATCATCCTATCGGTTTATGAAGCGAACGTTTATGCATTAGAAATTTTTAATTGAAATCTCGCTCTTTACGATGACCCATTATCCTAAGCTGTACCTTAATCGAAAGGAATGGTGATAAGTATGAGGAAAAATTGTAATCGCTTACTTAAAGTATTATTCTGCTGCATTCTGATAACCTCAATCATAACGCCTAGTACCAGTTCTCCCGTTTTGGCTAAGGTTCTCCCGGGATTAGCGGATGTGTCCAGAGAAGTGGCCGCTGAAGGTATTGTGCTGCTGCAAAATCCGGAGTATAAACCAGCAGGATCACAAGTAAATGAGAATGAACAAGTGCTCCCTATCAAGAAGAGTGAAAATGTATCGGTATTTGGCCGCATACAAGCGCATTATTACAAGTCAGGCACAGGATCTGGCGGTGCGGTAAGAGTAGATTATGTGAATGGGATTCTGGAAGGTCTTCGGAACAATCCCAGTCTCAAGTTAAATGAAGATCTGGCGAAGGTTTATGCCGACTGGATCAAAAAGAATCCTTTCAACAATGGCGGTGGTGGCTGGGCAGCAGAGCCATGGTCACAGGCAGAAATGCCTTTAACCGATGAAATTGTGGATGCAGCAAAAGCAAAAACGGATACAGCTGTGGTCATCATCGGCAGAACAGCCGGTGAAGATAAGGATAATACGGACGTCAAGGGTGCCTATAAGCTGACAGACCTTGAAGTAGACATGCTCAACCGGGTCTATGCCAAATTCGACCGAGTGGCCATCGTATTGAACGTAGCCAACGTTATCGATATGTCATGGGCTAAAAACTATCCCAAAGCTGCTATTTTGTACACATGGCAAGGGGGGATGGAAGGCGGTAGCGCAGTAGCCGACGTACTGACCGGAGACGTTACGCCAAGCGGTAAATTGAGCGACACGATTGCAGCTACACTTGCTGACTATCCTTCTACTGCACATTTTGGCAGCAAAACTGAAAATTCTTATAGCGAGGATATTTATGTAGGCTACCGCTATTTTGAGACCTTTGCTCCGGATAAGGTGCTCTATCCATTTGGGTACGGACTGTCCTATACCAATTTCAAGATCACGACTGATAATGTCAACGCTGGTGAGAATGAGGTTGCAGTGACTGTAACTGTTCAGAATACAGGTAAAGTGGAAGGCAAAGAAGTTGTACAGATTTATTACGGTGCACCACAAGGTAAACTTGGCAAGCCGGCCAAGGAGCTTGCTGCTTTTGCTAAAACCCGGCTGTTACAGCCTGGGGAATCACAGTCGATCACCATCACGTATGACACCAAAGATATGGCCTCATATGATGATAGTGGAATTACAGGTCATGATTCATCTTATGTTCTAGAAGCTGGTGACTATAATATTTACGTAGGCAACAGTGTAAGTGACAGCGAAAAGCAAGGAGTATACAGCCTTAATGCTTTGAAGGTTGTAGAAACCTTGCAGGAAGCGCTCGCGCCAACTAAGGAATTTGATCGTATCAAACCAGGACAACCGAATGAAAATGGTACTTTTACCACTGTCACTGAAAAGGTACCGACACGGACTACCGACTTGGATGAAAGAATCAAGCAAAATCTTCCTGCTTCCATTCCACAAACTGGGGACAAGGGTTATACCTTATTGGATGTATACAATCAGAAAGTGACTATGGATCAGTTCATTGCACAATTGTCCAACAACGATCTGGGGGCCATTATTTTAGGGGAAGGGATGTCCAGCCCCAAAGTTACTGCCGGAACCGCTGCGGCTTTTGGTGGTGTCACTAAAAATCTGCTGAAATTCGGACTCCCTATCGACAGTGCTGCCGACGGTCCTTCAGGAATCCGGATGGAGACCAATGCAGAGAAGGCAACCAGTATCCCGAACGGGACGATGCTTGCCTGTACGTGGAACACCGAGCTGAATGAAAGATTGTTCGATCTTCTCGGTAAAGAAATGCTGATTAACAATATCGATACGCTGCTTGGACCGGGAATCAATATCCACAGAAGTTCCCTGAACGGAAGAAACTTTGAGTATTTTTCAGAGGATCCGTTACTGACAGGCATCATGGCTGCTGCGCAGACAAGAGGTCTTCAGAAGAACGGTACATCGCCTACAATTAAGCATTTCGCAGCGAACAATCAGGAAACGGATAGACATCTTGTGAATGCACTTGTCTCTGAAAGAGCGCTTCGCGAGATTTATTTGAAAGGTTATGAAATGGCAGTAAAGAGTGGAAAGGCGCGTTCAGTGATGACGTCCTATGGTCCGGTAAACGGAACTTGGGCTTCCAGTAACTATGACCTGAATACGACCATCCTCCGTGGAGAGTGGGGCTTTGAAGGGATTGTCATGACAGACTGGTGGGCGAAGATGAGTGAGGATCAGGGCTTCTATGCCACTACCAATCGTTATGATGAAACCAACGGCAAAGCCATGGTCCGTGCCCAAAATGACCTTTACATGGTAATTCCGAACGATTATGCAGAAACGCATAAGAATCGGAATAACAGTACCTTTAATACGATGACATCGCTTGCTAACGGCAGTCTGACCCTGGGAGAATTGCAGCGTTCTGCCAAGAATATCACGAGCTTTTTGATGAAATCTCCAGCCTTTGCAAGAACGGCAAAGATTGATTATGTG
The DNA here is from genome assembly GCF_008370385.1 of Paenibacillus sp. B2(2019). NCBI lineage: Bacteria > Bacillati > Bacillota > Bacilli > Caryophanales > Paenibacillaceae > Paenibacillus > Paenibacillus sp. B2(2019). The sequence continues at coordinate 73,087 of NZ_VTZR01000011.1, read as the reverse complement.
GTCAATTATACGCCGGGAAGAGATTGGTTCCGGGTGAATACGGACAAATCAGGAGATCCACAGCTCTCTGATATTACGGTTGGCGGCAAAAAGATCAAAATATTTAATCCATTGAAACTCGACTATAAAGCCTTTGGTGAAACGACTGAAACTAGCAGCTATCCTGAAGTCAAAGCTACGGCGATAGCTGGTGTAGACGTAAGTATACGACAAGCCGATAAAGATAGACCGGCTGCTGTAATTACTGCTTCGGCCGGAGGAGAGAAACGGATCTACAAGGTTATTTTCTCTTCGGAGGAAGGCTTGGAACCGATTTTTGAGAATCCGACCTATGCTTATTTAAAGAATATCTCTATTGATGGTAAGCCGCTTGAGGGGTTTGCACAGACTAGGTTCAGTTATGATGTAGGTCTCAGTAACGGGGCTACTTTACCTGAAGTTACGTTTGAAACGAATGATGGTGTAAAAGCGACGGCCAACGTAGATCTCATCAATAAAAGAGTGACGATCAAATGTATCAGCTCCGATCAGGCGAATTCCTATGTGATACAGTTTGGTACGACACCACAGAGCGATGAGTTCGATAGTACAAATCTAAGCAACTTCTGGACGATTAATAAAGAGACTGCTACCAATACAGAAAACAACAAAAACTGGTCTTTGAGCACTGCTCTCGGCAATTTGAGAATCATCGCTGAAAGAGGCGACTTCTGGAGTGATCATGCAGATTTGAAGAACTATTTCCAGCAGGAGGCCTTCGGCAACTGGGAAGCAACAGTGAAAATTAATATGAGCAAAGCGCCAAATCAAAATTATAACGGCGTCGGCATCACGGCTTCACAGGATAATAATAACTATATCTGGGTGAAGTATGAATACAGTAGCGGCAAGATCATCGGTATGACCAAAGAAACCGGAGGTACGGAGCCTGTTACCATCGGACAACTGTCTGCCAGTCAGCTCACCAGTGTTTTTGGAGAAAAGAAAGAGCTGTATTTACGTTTGAAAAAAATAGGCAACAGCTATTCCGGTTATGTCAGCGCTGACGGCAAGGAATATATTTCACTTGGCAGTACAACTGCGAATTATGCCAATCCGAAGTTTGGATTACTTGCATCTAATGGAAGTCAGAATCTTACAGATCCATTTGTTGTTGATTTTGATTATGTCAGAATCAACAGTGATGTAGCTTTGGCAGTAAAGAAGATTGGGAAAAATACTAAATTGAAGGTAGCCGAGACGGAATTTGCCTCCATTACTCCGATAATCACGCCAGTAAGCAGTAATGATGTAGACGGCGGATTATGCTACACCAACACAAGTAAGGGAGAAGCCATCTCCTATAAGGTAAATGTAGAGAAAGAAGGCATGTACAAAGTCACATCACGAATTCGCTCTAGCCAATCGGATGTCGCCCAAATGTCCTTTGGCATCTATGATGGCGATAAGCTACTGGGTACCTTCGACCTCACCACGACTAAAGGGGTATGGAAAACCTTTAGAATTCCTGATATTCAGCTGTCGGCGGGTGAGCATACCCTTAGAATTGTATTTGAGAGTGCTGGTATTGACCTGAACTGGCTCACCTTCCAGCTGAAGCAGGACAATGTAGACACATCGGTGTTAGATGCGGATATCAAGGCTGCTCAAAATATCGATATGAATGCATATACAGCTTACAAAAAGCTCAAATTCAACGCTGTGCTGGATGAGGTTAAGGCTGTTCTTGCTGAGCCGATTAACGACGAGGTTGTTGCAGAAGCCATAGCTTCCTTGAAAGCGGCTATAACAGATTTGAGCATATCGTCTATACCAATCAATATTGCTCCGAGAGAAACGCTGAAAGTAGAGAGCGGTATTAGAATCTATCCTTATAATGCACCATGGATTTATGCAACGAATACCCAGTTCAGATTCGAAAGTGGTACGGACGCCATGAGTTATGTCAATTCTAATGACCTTGTTTATTTCGGTCAGGTTGACTTGACTAATCTTGTGGAAGTAAGAGTGCAGTATGCCCGTGAAGGCGGATCGTCTCCATCTTTTAAATTCTATACAGAGGCTGACAATACGGGTAAACCAGTTAAAAGAGCTACTACACAAGGAAGAGCATACGCTGATGCTTACAGCGGCGGAGGTTCTTTTGAACTTGGTAATGAATTTGCAAGCATTAGTTTTGCTCAGAAAGCAGGCGCTGCTTGGGGGAATTATGGAATGGCAAGCACTAAACAAACGCCTGGAAATTCTTACATTGATCATTATTTGACAGCGGAAACCTTCCTAGACAGAACCAAAGTGACTGGAAAACAAAATGTGTATATGATTTTTAACGGATTAAATGCAAATTTACAATATGTTGAACTCATTTATGCTGACCCGATTGAAGTCACCTTCGATCAGAATTATCTGGACTCACCGGCTCCTACCAAAGTAACCGCATTTAAAGGTGAAGCATTAAGCACCTTACCTCGGGTACCGGAACGTGAAGGCTACATTTTTGCTGGCTGGTTTGATAATAAAGAAGGGACTGGTAATGCATTAACCGTAGAAACGGTAATGAACATAAGCACGGTGTATTATGCCAAATGGACAGAAGATACCCATGCTAAAGAAATTATATCGATTGTTCAGCCGCAACTGCTGAGTGTGCCGTTCGGAACTGCTGCAGGAGAATTGAATTTACCAGCTACAGTGGAAGCTACATTGGGCAACAAAAGGGTAATTCACTTGCCTGTACAATGGGATAGTAAAGATTTCAACGGTGAAAAAGCGGGGAGTTATACGCTGGCAGGTAGCTTTGAGCTTCCTGAGGGGGTATTGAATAGTACCCATCAAACTGTTTCTATTACAGTGGTTGTACTGCCAGAAGGCACTAAACCTATCCAGATTACTAAAGTTGAGAAGCTGGAGGGCAAAAATGTTGAATTTGGTACTGCTTTTGATAAGTTGGAATTGCCGTCTTCAGTTACAGTAACGCTTGATACGTATGAGCAGAAGGAACTTGTTGTTAAATGGAGCCCTGCTGGTTATAACGGCAATGTGGAAGGATCATACGTGCTGAGCGGTACTATGGTATTAGAAGAAGGAATGATCAACCCTAATGATCTGAAAGCTTCCATCACCATTCAGGTAATGCCGGAAGTGATTCGTGTCGCTGAGATTGTCACAGTGCAGGATTTGGAAAGTAAGAGTGTTCCATTCGGCACTCCATTTAATGGATTGAAGCTACCATCATCGGTCATAGCTACTTTGAACAACGGTGAGACAAAGGCGATATCCATCGATTGGAATAGTGAAGGTTACAATAGCGATAAGCAAGGAGCTTATATCCTGAAAGGAGCGCTAGTACCTCTGGAAGGTGTTAGTAATCCCAAAGACTTGAAGGCATCCATTACGATCGAAGTACTGCCGGAGGTCATTACGATACCGGAAATCACGGCAGTGCAAGCACTAGCAAGTAAAAGCGTTGCTTATGGTACCAGTTTTGACGCACTGGAGCTACCAGCTTCAGTATCAGTAACCTTGAATACCGGGATGAATAAGGTCGTTTCTGTTCAGTGGAACAAGGAAGGCTATAACGGTAATACGGAAGGAACGTACACCATCAAGGGGGATCTGATCTTGCCTGAGGGTATAGCTAATCCACTTGGCCTGAAGGTACAGATCTCTGTGATCGTTAAACCTTACAGCGGTGGAGCTGGTGGTCAACCAAGTACAACAACACCGACTACCCCAGCGGTACCTTCAGTACCATCGATTCCTGGAGAAGTCGTAAAACCTGGAGAACAGCAGCCTCAGCCTCCAAAAACAGATGGAAAAACGAAGACACCGGAACTAATCAGACAAGAGCTTAAGAATAAGTTTAAAGATGCTACTCTAATTCCTAGCTGGGCAGAATCTGCGATTGCAACGCTGGTGGAGAGAAATATTATCGGCGGACGCACAGACGGAAGCTTTGATCCAAGTGGGAAGGTAAACCGTGCCGAGTTTGTTGCCATGGTAGTAAAAAGCTTCAACTTCAGCATGGGCGAGAATCAAAAGCAGTTTACTGACGTTCTGAAAGATGCTTGGTATAAAAACTATGTTGAGATTGGGACTTCTAATCAACTGATCAATGGTATCGGTAATGGCATGTTTGCTCCTAATAGCAGCATTAGCCGTCAGGATCTGTGTGTAATTCTATTCAATGCATTGAAGAAACTGAATGTTGAATTGCCGCAAGCGACTAACCATGACTTCCCAGATGATGCTTCTATTGCGGGTTATGCTAAAGAAGCGGTCTATGCCTTCAAAGATCTTGGTATAGTAAATGGAGGCAGCGGTGGAAAAATGGATCCGACAGCTTCGGCCTCAAGAGCTGAAGCAGCTGTGATCATCAACAATGTACTGGATTACTATGCTAGCGTAACAAGCTCTAAAGTGAAATAAACAAAATAAGGGTATCCCGGCGCCGATTTTCAATCGGTTAAGGATACCCTTATTTTGTTATATCGTAGCTTTACTAAAGCGGCCGATGTAGCGTCCCCAGCAATTCCCCCATCTTTACCTTCGTGTTGACCTCAAGCTTGGGTCTCGGGGTAAAAGTACCGCTCTCCATAAGCAGTACTACAGTGGAGCCGAACTCGAAATAGGCTAGATCATCGCCGATTTGCCACTCGGTAGCGTTAGCATCCGTATACCCGATGCTGCTGACGTTCATCGCGCCTACCTTTACTACTGCGGTTTCTCCGTAGTCTCCGGCGATATACGTGATAAGACGTTCATTGCGATTCAGTACGCCCTTCATATGTCGCATGCCGAAATCGTTGACAGGATAGGCTCGTCCACGAATATGATCACTCTCAACCTTATGTCCAGTAAGGGGAGAGTGAATCCGGTGATAATCCGTAGGACTTAGATAAAGGACGAAGAAAAATCCTCTCTTGTATAGCTCCAGATGCGGAGAATGATTCAGTAGATCCTCGATCTTATAATCCTGCCCTTTTACATTCATAATCGTACCAGAGGAAATGTCACCCATAGCAGTAATCATTGCATCTACGGGACTAACTAAAGCGTCAGCATCGGTTGCAATAGGCCGCATGCCAGGCTTCAGCCGGCGGCTGAAAAACTCATTAAGAGTGAGATATTCTCCAGGATTCTTCTCCGCTTGGGCGGAGGGGATTTGATAAGTCTTAATAAATACCGGGATTAGAAAACGGCTGAGTCTACTATGAGAAAAAGACCCCATTAACCGTGAAAGCCATCGGTGCGAGGATAGCTCGGTCATTAGCCGCAGCAATTGTTTTACCATGCCCATCTCCCTTCCATAATACAGCAGTACGGTCGTATGTGGCCGCCTTCTGCTCTGCATTATATTGACATAGAATAGGAGACAAATCAATAACTGTTATATATGAGGCTGTTCTTTTCTAGTAAAAAACGTGCGTATCCCATAGGTCTTCGGTAACTCTCCTTCCAAATCTCCGTAAGGCCGGCTTTGTGAAATCCATAGCGTTGGTCGCGGCCATTGCATTCTATGAAGAAGATGCGACCATCCTTTGTAATGCCTATATCCAGTCCGATATCGGCCAGCCCTGGAAGGTCTTGTTCGAGACAACGAGCTATAACAAGGCTAAGTTTTTCGACTGCCATACGGATATGGGCCGCTATTGCTCTAGAGAAGGCTTTTTCCAGCGCAAAGGAAGAGCTTAACGCTTCTCCTCCACGGGCTATATTAGAGACAAACCCCCCAGGGGGCGCTAGTTTAGCAAAGAGACCGGTAACCTGCCAATCGCCTCCCCAGCCACGTTGAACGGTGACACGTAAATCAAAGGGACGTCCTCCAATCTCAGCAAGGGGAATACGCTCCTGCACGAGATAAGGGACAGAGGCAAGACGTGCTCGGAGCATTTTTGGCAGCGCCCCCTGATATACGGGAGTACTTATCCAGCGCCGCATGGAGGGGGATAGATAATTTAAGCTCCAGCGCTGAGGCCCTTTACGAACCAGTCGCATGACCCCATTCCCGATGCTTCCACGGCAAGGTTTAAGAATAAGATCGGGGTAACGATTCATCATTTGTTTGAGTCCAGATACGCCAGTTGTTGCTGGCAAAACCTCACGCAGCTCTTCATGCTGCTCAAGCAGTTCATGGATCTCATCCTTACCGTATCGATTGCAAGTATTGTACACCAAAGGATGGTGCCGCAGCAGACGTTGCATTCCTGGGCTATTCTGGCTGTATATGGCCCGGTTATGGATGACAGTTGGCGTAGGAACTACTACGCTTTTATATCCATGAGATCCCTTTATATAGGCGGCGCTGAAGCCTGAGTCTGTATCGATGTCCGCGAGCTTCAGAAAGCAGGGGACTAAGCCGTATGCAGCGGCCGCCTCTTCATAATTGGATAGAGACTCCTGTCCTGTTTTTAGCCGGGGAACGCCCCGGTGCATATCGGCATTTAGTAGTATTCCAACGAGCTTATGCCCCATGTTTGTTCCTCCTGTTTCTTCGGTCACGTGATTCCCGTTTTTACTACTCTAGTCATTGTATGTTTGTACCCGCATGTCAGGGTGGACGAATGCGCGGTGGCAGAAGCCTTTTTTTTAATATAAGAAAGTATAAATTTCATCAGAATCTTATAAAGGGCTTATCGCAAAAGGGTGTCATCAGCCCATACCGCTGCATATGATGCCTAGGAGAAACAATAGATGGAAGGAGGAGACTGCTTGTGAGGGGTTCCAAAAAAAAGCAGCCGCGCAGTCCACAAAAACGACTTTATTTTGTAGATAATCCCAATACAGAGGAACTGAGTATGCTGGATACCAAAAGCAGCTCTAAGGATTCAGGGAGTATCAGTGACGGAGTCAGCAATTCAGAGATTGCGGAAGTTCAGGTAAGTGGAGGAGGAGTAGCTGAAGTCGTTCAAGAGGAACTCATTTCTGCTCCAGTCCTGCAGCCGGAGCCTATGGTGGAGGTGCAGCTTCAGAAACAGGCGGATAATCTTTCTGAAACCATATGGTTCGCTCCCGAGAAAGAACGGTTTCAGCCTGTTTATACAGATGATCTATCAGATGCAGCGGTTACTGGAGCCAAAATTGCTCCACGCACCATTGACGGTTCTAAGCTGAAGTTCGGCATTATTGGTACACCATGGCTGCAAGATTACGCTGTGCAGAGTATCAATATCGCGGACAAGGCAGTTACTTCTTCGAAAATCGCGCCTGAATCTATAGTGGGTGAGCATTTAGCAGAAGGAAGCGTTAGTGGTGGAAAGCTGCTGGATCATTCCATCAGTGGAGAGAAGCTGAAGAACGGTAGTATTAGTCCAGAGAAGCTGGCTGATCGGATTATCGGCGGCGGTCAAATTGCAGATAAAGCTATAGAGAGCCGTCATTTGAGCGATCTGATTATTACGGCGGATCTACTGGAAGATGGCGCGGTTACTGGTGAAAAAATAGGAAGTAGCAGTATCACAGGCCGCCACGTGGCAAACGGGAGTATTGACCGTTCCAAGCTAGCTGATGCAGCGGTATCTGGCGATATTATAGCCGATGGTGAAATCAGCAGCTCCAAGCTGGCTGATGCTGTTATTGAGGGGCGCCATCTTAGCGATGCTCTGATCACCGCCAGACATTTGGCTCCGGGAGCGATCGGTCCAGAGCAGCTTGCCAGCAAGCTGATTGGCAAGGGACAGCTCCAGCCGGGTGTGATCGAAGGTGCACATGTAGCGGATGGTGCTATTGGTTCCAAGCAGCTAGGTGCAGAAGTAGTGAGAGGCATCCACCTAAGTGCAGAAAGCGTACACGGTTCCCATATCAGCGACGGGGAAATAACGAGTCGCCACCTAGCTGACCGAAGTATCTCCTTTTTAAAGCTAACAGAGGGTGCGGTAGGTACTGCACAGCTGGTTGAACAAGCGGTCACCTCATCGAAAATCGCTGATCAAAGCATACTCGCACATAAGTTAGCAGATGAAGCTGTAACCACCAGACATATTGCCAAATCCGCCATACGCGGACCGCAAATCGCTATGCAAGCTGTTTCCTCTAATCATCTGGAACGTGAGGCTGTGAACCACTCCCATTTAGCTTCGGAAGCGGTAGGCTCGGAGCAGCTTATGGATGAAGCTGTGCATACGGATCATCTATCCTCTGGTGCTGTTACTGGAGAAAAGCTGGCTTCAGAGTCTGTGGGTGCGGAGCATCTGCGTCCACAGAGTGTTACATCCGCCAAGTTAGCGGACGGAGTGGTAAGTTCAGCTAAACTAGCAGCAGGATCGGTGATTGGAAGCACGATTGCTCGGGAAGTGGTGAGTGGGGAGCATATTGCTTTTTGTGCTGTGGAGGAGAAACATCTAGCAGATGCCAGCGTGAGCGGTCGTGCCTTGCAGGATGCTGTAGTGGATAAAGATCATCTTGCCACTGGAGCTGTGGAACGGAGACATCTCGGTGAAAATAGTGTGACTACCGCTGCGATTCAGTCCGGCTCGGTTTCGGGAGATAAGCTGGCTTCTGCTGCGGTAAGAGAGATTCATTTGGCCGCTGGAGCAGTGCAGCCACATCATCTGGCTGATCATGCGGTGACATCGTTAAAGCTGTCCCCCGAAAGTGTATCGACGGATAAAATTAGTGATTTGTCGGTCACTTCGGCTAAGCTTGCTGATGGAAGCGTAGATTCCAGTAAATTAGCAGTGTCGGCAGTTCAGGCAGAGCATTTATCTGTGAATGTGGTTCATTCGAAATCCATTAGCGATAGTGCGGTTCAGAGCAGACATATGAATCCGGGAAGCATTGGCGGGGCGCATATCCGACCGTTGTCCATCGGAAATGGCCATATCATTCCTAATTCCATCTCTTCGATTCAAATACAGGAGGGCAGCATTAGTGGCTCTAAGCTAGCAAAAGGGGCTGTGGATTCCCAGCATCTTTCAGCGGGGAGTGTAGACGGAAGCCATCTATGCATGGATACGATTGAAGGACGTCATATCGGGCATGGTGAGATCAAGCTGGCTCATCTAGCTGAAGATGCACGTAGCTCCGACTTGCTGCCAGAAGGCAGTGTTACCGGAGAGAAGCTCGCAGAAGAATCCGTAGATTCTATTCATCTAGTACCTGCAAGTGTAGACGGAAGTCATCTGAGGCTGGGTGCAGTAGAAGGTCGTCACATTCAGCATGGTGAAATCACACTTGCTCATTTGGCAGAAGAAACGTTTAGCTCTGAGCTACTGCCTAACGGTAGTATTACCGGCGAGAAGCTCGCTGAGGAATCCGTAGGTTCTATTCATCTCATGGCCGGAAGCGTAGATGGCAGTCATCTGAGCTCGGATACAGTGAAGGGACGTCATATTGGGCACAGTGAAATCACCTTAGCTCATCTAGCCAAAGATGCACGTAGCGCAGACTTGCTCCCAGATGGCAGTATTACCAGAGAAAAGCTGGCGGAAGAATCTGTGAACTCAAATCATCTTATACCTGGAAGTGTGAATGGCAGCCATCTGAGCCCAGATACAGTAGAAGGCCGCCATATCGGGTACGGTGAAATCACCTTAGCTCATCTAGCCAAAGATGCACGTAGCGCAGACTTGCTTCCAGACGGCAGTATTACCAGAGAAAAGCTGGCGAGAGAATCTGTAAATTCAAATCATCTAATACATGGAAGTGTGGATGGTAGTCATCTGAGTCCGGACGCAGTGGAAGGCCGTCATATCCGAAATGGTGAAATCACATTAGCTCATTTGGCAAAAGAAACGCGCAGCTCTGAATTGTTACCCGACGGTAGTATCACCAGTGAGAAGCTGGCAGTAGAATCCGTAGATTCAAATCATCTAGTGCCAGGAAGTGTAGATGGCAGTCATTTGAGTCCAGATGCAGTGGAAGGCCGTCATATCCGAAATGGTGAGATTACGTTAGCTCATTTGGCAAAAGAAACGCGTAGCTCTGAATTACTGCCGGACGGCAGCATTACCGGTGAGAAGCTTGCAGAAGAATCCGTTAGTTCTATTCATCTTGAACCTGGAAGTGTAGGGAGTAGTCATCTGAGTTCGGGTGCAGTAGAAGGCCATCATATTGGGTATGGTGAAATTACAATGGCTCATCTAGCACCAGAGACACGCAGCTCAGAATTACTGCCAGATGGTAGCATTACCGGTGAGAAGCTGGCAGAAGAATCCGTAGATTCAAACCATCTGGCACCAGGAAGTGTAGAGGGCAGTCATTTGAGCTCAGGTGCAGTAGAACGACGTCATATCGGGTACGGTGAGATTACCCTGGCTCATCTAGCACCAGAAACACGCAGCTCCGATTTCCTGCCAGATGGTAGTATTACCGGTGAGAAGCTGGCAGAAGAATCCGTAGATTCAAACCATCTGGCACCAGGAAGTGTAGAGGGCAGTCATTTGAGCTCAGGTGCAGTAGAACGACGTCATATCGGGTACGGTGAGATTACCCTGGCTCATCTAGCACCAGAAACACGCAGCTCCGATTTCCTGCCAGATGGTAGTATTACCGGTGAGAAGCTGGCAGAAGAATCCGTAGATTCAAACCATCTGGCACCAGGAAGTGTAGAGGGCAGTCATTTGAGCTCAGGTGCAGTAGAACGACGTCATATCGGGTACGGTGAGATTACACTGGCTCATCTAGCCGAAGATGCACGAAGCGCTGACTTACTTCCAGACGGAAGTATTACCAGAGAAAAGCTAGCGGAAAAAAGCGTAAATTCAAAGCATCTTGTACCAGGAAGTGTGGATGGCAGTCATCTGAGCCCGGATACAGTGGAAGGACGTCATATCGGGTACGGTGAGATTACCCTGGCTCATCTAGCACCAGAAACACGCAGCTCCGATTTCCTGCCAGATGGTAGTATTACCGGTGAGAAGCTGGCAGAAGAATCCGTAGATTCAAACCATCTGGCACCAGGAAGTGTAGAGGGCAGTCATTTGAGCTCAGGTGCAGTAGAACGACGTCATATCGGATACGGTGAGATTACACTGGCTCATCTAGCCGAAGATGCACGAAGCGCTGACTTACTTCCAGACGGAAGTATTACCAGAGAAAAGCTAGCGGAAGAAAGCGTAAATTCAAAGCATCTTGTACCAGGAAGTGTGGATGGCAGTCATCTGAGCCCGGGTACAGTAGAAGGACGTCATATCGCATACGGTGAAATTACCCTAGCTCATCTGTCAGAAGAGGTTCGTAGTTCTGATCTGCTGCCGGACGGCAGCCTTACCGGAGAGAAGTTGGCGGAAGCATCCGTAGATTCAAATCATCTTGTGCCTGGAAGTGTAAATGGAAGTCACCTGAGTCCAAGTACAGTAAAAGGCCGTCATATCCGGCACGGAGAGATTACTCTGGCTCATCTGTCAGAAGAGGTTCGTAGTTCTGATCTGCTGCCAGATGGTAGCATTCCTGGTAAGAAGCTGGAGGGTGGATCCATTCATGCTTTCCATCTGGCCCCAGGCAGCGTGTATGGGGGGCATTTAGCGGGGGATACGATAGATAGCCGTCATCTGCGATCTGGGTGTATCACCTTGAAGCATCTGTCAGAAGAGGTGCACAGCTCCGATCTGTTACCGGATGGCAGCATAACAGGTGGAAAGATTGAAGGCGGAACTATCCAATCATTCCATTTGGCCCCAGGTAGCGTCTTTGGTGGGCATTTGGTAGAGGAAGCGGTGGATGGTCACCACATTCGATCAGACAGCATCACCTTGAAGCATTTGTCAGAAGAGGTCCGCAGTTCCGATCTATTGCCGCAAGGCAGTATTACTGAAGAAAAGTTAGCCGAAGGCTCAGTGAATGCTTTACATTTGCAGTCGTGGAGTGTGTACGGAGAGCATCTGGCTGACAAAATCGTAGAAGATCGGCACTTGCAGCCCGGTATCATCAAATTGGAGCATCTCGCAGATGAAACTCGCACCTCAGCGCTGCTTCCGGATGCTAGCATCGATGGAGTAAAGCTGAAGGCAGGAAGTATTGAGTCCTCTCATCTGAGTGAAGGTAGTGTGGGAACGACAGAGCTTCAAGATGAAGCGGTGGTGGCTTCCAAAATCTCTTCCTTCGCTATTCAAGCGCGTCATCTAGAGGAAGAGAGCGTTCAAGATTATCATATTGCCCCCGGCGCAGTAAATGGGTTCCATTTGGCACCGAGTTCTGTGAATGCTGAGCATCTATCCTTCAGTCCGATTCAGACAGCAGGGAAGCGAGAGGCGCTTCAGCAGTTTGGAATGACAGCATTCATGTTCAATGGGGATGCTGAGAGTGTGGAAGTGACCGTATCGTTCGATGAGAACTTTGGTCATACCGGTTATGTGCTCGTCGCCATGACGAATCAACCATATTTCTATGCTTCCTTGAAGAGCAGAGCCAATGGAGATGCAGTGATACAAGTGGTGCGCTTGCGTGAAACTCCGCATTTCTATGGGGTCATCTCTTGGATTGCTATCGGCGCTCCATTAGCCAGACCGGCAGTGGATGATCGTGTGTTTGATTAATTCGCAATGATGATGTACAAAATGCTAAGCGCAGCCGATGGCTGCGCTTTTTGTTGTGTTGTCCTCCTAGCAATTAAGAGGGTGAGTACATTTGTCCTGTTTTCCACATGACAAGAGACAAAGGCCGTTACCCTGTTCGGCGTAGTACATAAACTGTGATGTAACCCTCAGCCTGACGAATAGGCTCCGTAAGGAAGGTGGATGAGCATGAAGCCCAAACGTACTTCTGCCCGCCGCACGGGACGGCGGGTCTCTCGGATCAAGCGGCGGACTTCGCGTCCGGTGCGGCAAGTCGCTGCAGTCCCTATTGTTAACCATCCAAATCCCTATGTTTCGGTTATTATTCCGGCCATGAATGAAGCGAAGACCATTGCGGGAGTGATAGCCGGAGCTAGAGGGGTCCATCCGCGCTGCGAGGTTATTGTAGTCGTCAACGGATCAGCCGATCAAACGGCAGAAATTGCCCTTTCGCTTGGTGCGCATGTTATTTCCTATGAGTTACCGCTTGGACACGACGCTGGCCGTAGTGTCGGAGCAGAGGCAGCTAAGGGAGAGGTTCTCTTGTTTACAGATGGGGATTTAGTGATTCCTGCCTCGGGGCTACGTCCTTTCGTCACCGCTGTTAGCGGTGGCGCAGACATAGCGCTTAATGATTATTCCGGACCAGTACGGAGACTTTCGCCCCATCCGGTGGTGCTGTCCAAACATGCACTTAATATTTTGCTTGGCCGTCCGGATCTAAAAGGATGTTCGATGACGGCCGTTCCGCACGCAATCAGCCGAAGAGCGCTTGAAATCTTAGGGAGTCAATCATTATCTCGTCCCCCTCTGGCACATGCTCAGGCAGTTCTGAATGGTTTACGTGTGGTAGCTGCTCACAAAGTACATGTAGGGAAACTGAATGCGGTCAGACGTAAGGAAGATGGCACAGATCCTTTGCAGCAGTTGATTACAGCAGATCATATGGAGGCTGTATCCCTCTTGCTTGAACACCGGGGAAACAGGGCGGGGTTCACCGACGGAACCCGGCGCAGAGAGATGGTGAGATGATGGTTGCTCTGTTACAAGTGTCTGGTAGCTCTGCCGTTCGACGAGGAACAGCAACTCGTACGGTAAAGAAACGTTCAGCATCTAGTCAGGCCAAAACAACACTGGCACCCCGCCAAAGGGTAGCGAATCGTTCGGTAAAAAGAGGCATCCCTACCGCTCGGCCACCGATTCTGTCTCGGCAATCCAAGGTAGGTCGCGAGGTGCTGAATTTACCGAGCTTACGTGGGACCTTGTCAGTTATTATCTCCGCGCGTAACGAGGAGCAGACCTTGGGACGTCTGCTGCAACAGGTATCGCGGCTGGGACCTACTGAAATTATCGTCGTGCTTAACGGTTGCAGCGATAGCAGCTTTCCCATTTCCAGACAACATCGTCAAGCAATAGTTGTGCATTGTCCGGAGTCAGTTGGACATGATGTAGGGCGGGCTATTGGTGCGAAGCTGAGTCGAGGAGATATTCTGCTCTTCCTGGACGGAGATATGGTTATCCCTGCATCTCAGCTCGGATTATTCACAGCTGCTGTAGATGGTGGAATTGACGTGGCTCTTAATGATTTGGATCCACTGATGCCTTCTTTTGGATTATGCGATGATGTTACTCGCAGCAAGCTGTTTCTGAATTATGCTCTTGGACGGTACGATCTCGGAGTTAGCTCTATGACGGCTGTCCCTCACGCGCTTTCCCGGAGAGCACTTGAGACTATAGGCTACCGTGAATTAATAGTTCCTCCTAAAGCCCAAGCTCGTTCTGTATTAGAGAAGCTAAGGGTGGAGAAAGTTGGAACGGTGAATGTGATTAAGCATAATCGGCTGCGTCAAGCGAACATAGGCGCTGGAAATGCTGTGGAGAAACTGATCATAGGGGATCACGCAGAGGCTCTCCTTGAGGTGCTTTCCCGTCGAGATGATGGGGGCCTACTTAATAGCGAAACGCAGCGTGAATACCGCAGACAAGTAGCCGCTTGGAGGAACCGGATATGACGATGACTAGTATTATTATTCCGACCTACAACGCGTTGCCACTGCTGCGGTCCTGTGTGGAATCGATACGTGCTTATACTCCACTGCCTTACGAGATCATCGTTGTAGATAATGCTTCATCAGATGGAACGGATGCCTATTGCCGCGCGAATCGTATAACGTTTATTTCGTTGCCTGAGAATCGAGGCTTTCCATCCGCCTGCAATTTGGGTCTACTGCTAGCATCAGGGGATGAATTGTTACTGCTGAATAATGATGTGGTGGTTTCCCATAGATGGTTAACTAATCTGAAGAGATCGCTATATAGTGCTCCTGAAGTTGGTATTGTTGGGCCAGTGACAAACTATGCGAGTGGACGTCAACAGGTGAAGACTGATTATGAAAGTCTGTTAGATTTTCATAAGGCTGCAGAGATAACTAACCGTTCCAATCCTCAAAAATGGTTGGAGACTAAACGTTTGGTAGGATTATGTTTTTTATTCAAAAGAGAGCTACTTACTTCCGTAGGTCTGTTGGATGAGAGATACTCACCTGGACATTACGAGGATGATGACTATTGTTATCGCGCCAGGCTAAAGGGATACCGATTGCTCATCGCAGGGGATTGCCTTGTACACCATGAAGGAAGTGCGAGCTTCAAGCAGGTATACCACACTGGGCTGCAGGAGCTGGTGGAACGAAATCGTAAGCTCTTTATGAACAAATGGAATGTGGATCCAACGAGTTTCATATAAAGTGCAGATCCGAAGGCAAAGGACTTAGATAAAGAGGAGGAAAGTAAGTGAAAGGAGTCATACTGGCGGGCGGAACAGGATCCAGACTTCAACCGCTGACCCGGCTTATGAACAAACATTTGCTTCCGGTCGGCAAATATCCTATGGTCTGTTACGGCATAGATCGGCTTCGCCGGGGAGGGATTACCGACATTCTTCTGGTCATCAGTAAGCAATCTGCTGGTCTGTATACGGATTTTTTAGGCAGCGGTGCAGCATTTGGTGTATCTCTGACTTATAAGATTCAGGAAGCTGCTGGAGGCATTGCAGAGGCTCTCGATTTAGCAGAAGGATTCATTTTCCCTGGGGAACGGTTTGTCGTATTGCTTGGTGATAATCTGTTTATGGATGATCTGACGCCTTACGTGGAGAGCTATCTCCGGCAGCCTGAAGGTACAGCGAAGGTATTGCTGAAGCCGGTGGACGACGCACGTAGATACGGTGTTCCCGTGTTCGATAGTCAAGATTCCGCATGGATTGCTTATATCGAAGAGAAACCTGAGCATCCCAAGACCAAATTTTGCGTAACAGGTATTTATATGTACGATGAAGCTGTGTTTGACATCATCCGCCAAGTATCCCCTTCCAAGAGGGGGGAGCTGGAGATTACCGATGTAAATAATATATATGCTGCTAACCGCAGGCTCAGCTATGATGTTCTCAAGGATTGGTGGAGCGATGCGGGGACGTTCCAGTCTCTGCGGGAGGCGGGAGAGAAGCTGAAGGATGCACTGCCATAAGTGGCAGCGGTAACGTGGAGTGGTCGGCCTTGGGTCGGGCACTCCTTTTTTATAAACTATAAGAAAGTATATTTTTCATACTTTGCTTATATTTCTATGAGATACGGGGGTCGTCCTTATGGACGGCTCCCGTTTTTTTTCTTGATTGGCGCAGCAGTCCGGACGAAGGACCTGATCTCAAGCTTGCGTAGAGATATTATCTTCATCAACCCGGTTCTGTTTGCGGTATTTGAGCGGTGAGGTTCCGGTCATGGTTTTAAATACTCTTCCAAAATGGGTCAGGTTACCAAATCCTGCACGCTCAGCGATTTCCGAAACGGTTAATTTGGAGTCCTGTAGCAGAGAGCGGGCTTCTTTCAGGCGGGTGTTATTTACATATTCGCTGAAAGTAAAACCGGTTGTGTCCTTGAACGTTCGGCTTAAATGGGAGGTGCTTATGGAGAACCTGTCCGATATGTATTCCAGAGACAGAGGCTCAGCGAAGTTACCGTTGATGAAATGGATGATTTGGGAAATTTTCTTATGGGTCCGGTTCGTTTCTACAAAATGCTCGTTTTGATCTGGAAGCTTTTTTCGTTGGATGAAGATCAGCAGTTCCATCAACAGGATTTTCCGATAGTAGTCGAAACCTGGAGGTCTCTTGGTGTCTTCATGAATCAATTTGCTAAAAAGATTCTCGACAAAGATCTGGTCGTAGCCGCTTAACTTGATCGCATTTGATCTGGAGTGAAAGCAGGAGAAGAGGTCGCATGGAAGAGGGCTGTCCGCAAAAAAGTCGCGAAGGAACTCCCTTTTAAACAATAAAGTAACTCTTTCGTACATCGTACCGTTTACATTAATCAGTCTGTGCAGGTCATTAGCGTTAATGAACAATAAAACCCCGCTGACGATTTGAAAGGTTCGGTCTTCTATAAAATAGTACAGCTCTCCAGACACTAAGTAGAGAATTTCATAAGCATCGTGATAATGATTTGAAGGCATACTTGAGACATTTTTTTTCTCTCGGCTAATGTGAAAGGGATCAGACTTATAGAAGTTCATTTCCAGGGGTGTCATCTCCAATCCGGCGGGAATGATCCTCGCAGAAACATGATCCATACCTGAATCAATCGTATCACGTTCATTGACCTGTTGAACAGGATAGAAATTAAATAGCGGTAAAAGTAGAAAATCATTAACAATAACAAAATATGCAGAGATTGAAAAGAAATGAATGCGCTATATTTACATATAAATCGTATTTAAGGAGGGGAAAAGAAAATCAGGGTCCGCTGCAAGTGAAAGTTAAAGCGCTTAAACTATTATCTGCGAAAAGAGGGAACGAGAGTGCAAAAGAAGGGTCATTTGAAAAGAAGGCTGCACCAATCCATTTCTTTGTTGCTCGTGCTTATACTACTGCCATTCCAGATTGCAAATGCTGCACCTGCACCAGATGCTGTCGGTTCAGATTCAATAACCGGTGTAAAGACGATTGCCGAATGGGTGTTTGATGAGGCCGCTGAAAATGTGGGGGTAATCTCGGCTACATACGGTATCTATGAGACAGCGTCTACTTTTCGCAATGTAGGCGGTGTGTTCGAGGATGTGGATGTAAGTAAGAAAGCGATCAGCTATCAGGGCTGGGACAATGGAAACGGGAAAAAGTATTGGCTTGCTACCGTGTCTACAACCGGGTTTGAGAAGATCACCTTATCCTCTGAGCAAAATTCATCCGGGTCAGGTCCGCGTGATTTTAAAGTGCAGACGAGTGTAGACCGACAAACGTGGGAGGATGTGCCGAATACGAATCTTAAAATGGCCGTCTCCAGTTTTGATTGCCCGGGAGATACCTGCAGACTGGTGAATACTCCCCTTCCGAACAGCGATGATCGGGAAATATTATATATTCGCTGGATCGTCAGCTCCGATAGCAACACCAGGGGGAATGATGAGGGCATAGGGGGTTCAGGTTCCAGTAGAATCCGAAATATCAAGGTGTCCGGCGAGCCGATCCCGGGGAAAGAACCTATCATTCCTACCGTAGATCTTGTCCAGCAGCCTGCAGACGGTTCTGGAAATGTGTCTCCCGAAGCTCCCGTTGAAATCAAATTTAACAAGGCCATTGCCCTTGATCCGGGTTATGCTGTCCGATTTGCCGATGAGAACGATCAACCGGTTGATGGGGTTACACTTGAAGTCTTAAACAGAGATACTTTGCGGATAAACCATCCTCCGTTGACTTATGGGAAGTCTTATACAGTAACTATACCCAAGGAGCTTATCAAGGGGGCAGATCTTGTGCCGCTAGTTCGGGAAGTTTCCTGGAGTTTTGGCGTTCAGGATTCGCCTCTTGCTCCAAAATCCATCAATATGACATTTAACGGAGATCCAAAGACGAGCATTGCTTTGGCCTGGTACACGGATGCAATGACGGATACCGTGGTACAGGTTGTAGAAGCCTCAAAGGTTATGGGGAACATTTTCTCGGAGAACGGGGCTTTGACTTATCAGGGAGAGGCCGAAGAAATTGAGACCTTTATGAGTAAAAGCGACAGAAGTACGAACCATAAAACGAAATTTATTAGTCATAAAGTCATTGCAGACCAGCTTCAACCGGGAACAGCTTACAAATTTCGGGCAGGTAACGGCAAATCAGGTGATTGGAGCTCTATCGGCTCGTTCACTACCGATGCTGCCGGCCACCAGCCTTTCCGTTTTATCGCCGGTTCCGATTCACAGGCTTCCAGCAAGTCTGACTTTGAGCCTTGGGGTGATACCTTCCGGAAAGCAGTTGATTATATAGGCGACCCTAAATTCCTGATCAGCGCCGGAGATCTGGTGGATAACGGTGATTTGGAGGAGCAGTGGCAATGGATGCTCGGAGCAGCCCAGAATCAATTGCTGCAAGTGCCATATGTGCCTGTACTTGGCGGTCATGAGGTCATGGATTATGACGGAGACGAGACGACGCCGAATAACAACTTCTACAACCATTTCAACTTGCCGAAACAGGTTGTTGCGGATACCCATGAAGGCTCTGTGTATTCTTTTGAATACGGTGATGCACTCTATCTTGTCTTCAATTCGCAGTATTCGGGGGCACTTGCAGAGAATGGGAAAGATGTGGAATGGGCAGATGACCAATTCTGGGACCAAGTGGCCTGGATGAAGAGTACGGTCGCCCGCAGCGACAAGAAGTGGAAGTTTGTTACTTTTCACAAAAGCCCCTATGCAGCAGGCGACAATTCTGCACAATGGGAAGACGATCGCGTCCAGTTTTACAAGAAATACCTGATTCCTGCCTTTGACGAGATGGGCATCGATATGGTGTTCGAGGCCCATGATCATATGTATATGAGATCCTTCCAAATGTACAATGATGAAGTTATTCCCAAGGAGAAGCTGACATTTGATGGAGAGGGCAATGCGCTCAACCCCAAAGGCACGGTCTATCTCATGTCTAATGCATTCGGAAATAAATTCTATTATAAGAACAATCAATATGAACTGGATGAGAATGGAGAACCCCGCGAGATTCAGGACGAAAACGGGAATCCGGTTCCTTATGATGATTACTTTGCAGCCATCGACGAACAGCCGGAGAAGAAGATGTTTACGGATGTTTCCATCACAGACCGGGTGCTTTCCTTTACAGCATATACCGCAGCCGTAGCGGATGAGAATCAGCCGGACACCGTTGGCGACGGCCTAAAAGCATATGACAAGTATGGGATCAAGCGAACGGACACCAAGCCGGACCCGGCGGAAGCGGTGAAGGTGAAATTGAACGGCAGCAAGGCGGTTCTGACCTGGAGTGCACCTTCCGCAAGTACAGAACCTGTAAGAGGATTCCGGATTTATGAGAAGAATGACAAGGTGAAGACACACTGGAGTATATATGTGCCAGCAGCGGAAGGTCAAACGGAATACACCTACACGGTAGATGATATCAATCCTGCGAAAAAATACGAATTTATCGTCAAAGCGGTCGGCACAAGAATCAATTCAGATCCGGTCGAAGTCAGTACAATCGAAGGTCCAAGCGAGTCGGAGCCGCCTTCAGCACCTTCAGATTTAAAAGGAACTGCGGTTTCTCCTTACCAAATCAACTTGAAATGGACGGCATCGGCCGGCAATATTCAGGCAGCGGGCTACAACGTATACCGCAACGGCAGCAAGATCGGCACGACGAAGGAAATATCCTACGGCGATACCGGGTTAACTCCGGATACGGCCTATAGCTATACTGTGAAGGCCTATAATGCAGAAGAGAAGGAATCGCTGGCGAGCAATACCGTTCAAGTAAAGACTAAACCTTCATCCACTGGAGAGGGTGTCCATAAGGCATTTCCGCAGCATACGTCTTATGTGGCCGGCTCCATTAAGCCGAATCACTTGACTCAGGCCCAACTGGACGCTACGGTGGGCAGATTATATAACGAGTGGAAAACAAAATATCTGAAACAAAATCCATATCAGTCAGACCAGTATTACGTGTGGTATAGCGACGGAGATTGGTTTGAGAATAACGAGATTACAGTTTCAGAAGCGCATGGCTACGGAATGCTGATTACCGCTTTGCTCGCGGGTCATGATCCGGAGGCTAAGAAGTATTTTGACGGGATGTATCGCTATTTCAGAGCACATCCAAGTGAAATCAATCCCGATTTAATGGCATGGCAGCAAGCGGATACCGGCACCAAAATTATTGATATCAATGGTGTGGATTCGGCAACCGACGGCGATATGGATATTGCTTACGCTCTTCTGCTTGCCGACAGCCAATGGGGCAGCAGCGGGGAAATTAACTACTTGTCCCAGGCCAAAAAGGTAATCAACGCTATTATGAAAAGCGATGTCAACCATTCCGAGTGGACATTGAAATTGGCGGATTGGGTCAGTGACAATGATTCCATGTTCGGCAATGCTACACGTCCTTCCGATTTTATGCTGCAGCATCTGAAAGATTTTAAAAATGTATCCGGAGACCCCAATTGGGATCGTGTTACCGATAAGACCTACAACATCATTAATAGTCTGTATGAAAATTACAGTCCAAAAGCCGGTTTGTTGCCGGATTTTGTATTCAAGGATGATACGGATGGGCAATACAAACCGGTAAGCCAGAAAATATGGGATACCCCGGATGGATACTTCCTGGAATCGGAAAATGACGGGGATTACAACTACAACTCTTCCCGTATTCCCTGGCGGATCAGTACGGATTATCTCCTGACAGGTGATAACCGGGCTAAAGAGCAGCTCAGCACACTGAACCGCTGGATTCGGGCCAAGGCGGATAATGATCCGGCCAAGATCCTTGCGGGATATAAGCTGGACGGCACGGAAGCAATCAATGATTATGCAGACACATCCTTCTCCGCACCGATGATGGTCAGCGCCATGATCGATTCATCCAATCAGGAGTGGCTGAATAGATTATGGGATTATAATGCGGCTGTTTCCACCGAAGACGATTTATATTTTGGCAATAATTTGCGTCTGCTCAGCATGATTGTGGCATCCGGCAACTGGTGGACACCAACCATTGTTGATACTGAGGCTCCCATGGAACCAACAATAGAGAGAGCGGAAGCGGTATCCAGCTCTGCCATTGATCTAAAATGGACACCTTCCACGGATAATTTGGGAGTAACGGGATACAGGATTTACCGCAATGACGTTGAAATCAAGACCCTGGAGGCAACAGAATACAGAGATAGCGGTTTATCTGCGGATACCCAGTACAAATACTATATTATAGCTGTTGATGCAGCAGGAAATACGTCCAAGATAAGCAATGTGAGAATCGTATCTACATTAAAGGCCAGCGGGGACGGTAGCTCGGGCAGCGGCGGAGGTGGTAACCCGACTCCAACGCCAACGCCGGCAGCTCCGAAGCCAAGTGAAGGTCCGTCGACAACACCGGCACCAACACCGGAACTGCAGCCAAAGAAACCTGTTTTCAGTGATATCGGCAGCCATTTGTGGGCCAAAGAGGCTATTGAAGCTCTGGCGGCTAAAGGAATCGTTCAGGGAACGTCGAGTACTTTCTTTGAACCGGGCGCCAAGATGAAAAGAGCGGATTTTATATTGCTTCTGGTCAGAGCGTTTGATTTAAAGGCTGGTTTTGAAGTGAGCTTCGCGGATGCCGATCAGGACGCATACTATTATGAAGCGCTGGGAATCGCCAAACAATTGGGCATTGCCAGCGGAGTCGGCGGCAACAGGTTCAATCCGGGAGCAGAGATTTCCCGGCAGGATATGATGGTATTCATCGTAAGAGCATTGCAGAAGTCAGGAAAATTAGCAGAGGCCGGTTCTATCTCCGACCTTGGCAAATTTGCGGATGCCTCTAAAGTGGCTGATTATGCCGTGAAGGCAGCAGCCGTACTGGTCAGGGAGGGCATTGTCCTTGGTGAAGGGAAATTGCTCCATCCAACGGGAGCTGCAACCCGCGCCGAAACGGCGGTTCTCTTTTACAGAATCATCAATAAATATTATTAATCCAAAAGGCCAACAGCCCGTTCCAATGGACCGGGCTGTTGGCCTTTTATTTTCCATTTACAAGGCCTGTTGCAATTTTCTAAAGTATCCTGAGTCCGCCAATCCGCTTGTTTAGAGACGTAACTTGCCTTTATATCCTCGGCACCGTCCCGGCTTCTGCCGCATATGCTGTAGCAGGGCGTTTGAGCAAAGGAGACATGAAGGTGCAGAATAAAATAACAAAAGTCCTGCAGCACATGGCCCATACGCACGAACAGATGGCGCGGATACTAGATGCCGAGCGCCACGTGGCTGTCCGTATGTCGCAAATTGTCCACGATCTGCCAGATGCAGATCCCGGTTTTGACGGTATCAGCGGGATGATCGAAAGCTCAACTCAAGTAAACAAGAATATTATTGCTTACTTGAATGCACTTGCAGATCTGGAAGAAGCGATGGCTGAAGGGGTAGGCAGAGTAATTAAGGAATTGAACGGCCAAGAAGAAGAGTAACGCTATAGGAGCAGGAGGCGGATGATGAGCAGAGAAAAGGCTTATCTGCAAATGCTGGAGTCGACCGCCACTATCCAGTGGAACATTGCAATGATTCTGGAAGCTAAGGCGGTTGAAGCTGAAAAGGTAAAACAGTGGGCACAACATCATATCCACGCTAGAGCTTTCGAATCTCATGAAGAGCAGCTGAAGGAATCCCTCTCCATTCACGAAGTTATCGTGGAAATGGTCGAAGGGCTGACTAAACTGGAGAATGGACTCTACAGCAATTTAAAAGCAGTGCTGGGCAGTGGTGAAGATGATGGTGGCGGGGAAGGTTTTGGAGACATGTCAGGTGATGGATTCAGTTTTGGAGAAGACAGCAAATGAGCGGGGACCGTCTCTCTGAACATGCCGTCAAGCTGGAGATGATCCGCTCCATTTCGCGCAGTCAGGCTGCTTTGGCGGCCATCTTGGAGAGCATCGCCGAATTGACGGGGCAATCTGAGCTGACGGCCCGCAAATTGAGCGACAATATCAGAATCTTAAGTGGGTATCAGAGCGCGATGTGCCGGATGATGTCCGGGATTTCACTACATCAACCGAAACGGGGAATTCCTGCTGCGCCATGGCTGAGCAAGGCATACGCCGTAGGAACCTCCAGAGATCATGGAGCACAGGAGGAATAGAAGCATGAAGAAAAAGAGCCTTAGAACATTACGTTCAGGCAGAACCCGCAGACGCACACTACTGCTCTCGCGGAAAACGAAAGTGCGTAGAGGTCTAGCCCGCAAACCCCGCAGAGGACTTTCTCGGAAAGTCGTTCGTTATGGAAAGACGAAGAAGGGGCTTTTGGTACGAAAGAAAAGAAGACTCCGCCGCAAGCTTGTTCGAAAGGTGAGGGTTATACAAGCACCAGTTCATGTAGTGCCGGTTATCGAGGCTCCACCTGCCCCGCAGGTCATTCCGCTCCCCCCGGACCTTGGCGTTTCGCCGGAAACGCCACCGGCAGACGCCTTTCAGCAGGGGTACACAGAAGCATACAACGTGGGGTTCGACGCCGGTTTCGCCAAGGGCTTCGAGGACGGGCATAAGCTGGAGTTTAATTGAGCAGCGGCAGGTAAGTTAAGAGGAAGGGACCCGGAGATCTAATCTACGACGTGTTATTCTGATCTTTCGTGTCCCTCAGCTTAGAGGGATTGCATCCTCTCTGGAATCATCCTACTATCGGAATTTGTCTCCGAATATGATAGACTTCTAAAACGAGAATCTATTCAGAGGTTTTCAGATGTCGATAAGAAAGAGGGGATAGCAGGATGCAAGTAGGAAATGGGATCAGAAAAGCTAGACAGGATGAGATCGAAGAGATCATGGAATTGATCTCAAAATGTGTACAAGTTATGCAGGCCGCTGGAAGCGACCAGTGGGATGAGAGCTATCCGAATAAAGAGATTATCGAACTGGATATCGCACAGGGTACCTTATATGTATGTGAAGAAGATCAAGCTATCGCGGGTATTCTTGTACTGGATGAGAATGCTTCTGAGGAATATAAGAAGATCGAGTGGAAGCAAAATCAAGGGCCACATCTGATTATGCATCGTTTAGCAGTTCATCCACATATTCAGGGAAAAGGGATTGCGACTAGGCTAATTGCTTTCGCGGAGGATTACGCAGCGCGTAATGGTTACACAAGTATTCGGCTGGATACTTATGCGAAGAATACTAGAGCATTGGAAATCTATCCTCGCCTTGGTTATGACCATAGAGGTGAAGTGGGTTTTCCGAACCGCACGGCGAACTTTCCAGTATTCGAGAAGGTGCTGAAACCGGAACATAGTTAGGAAGCTTTAACATAAAAAAAGGTTCAGAGGGTTAACCTCTGGACCTTTTTTCTTTATTCCCTTAACGGCATGTCTGATATCGAGTATCGGTATTTTTTTGATCCCGGTTAAGGATAAGAAGCCTTCTACCGGATACGCCGATCAGGTAACGAACGTTAACGATATCTTCATCGCTCATATCATCAATGGACAGAACTGCTGTAAGGCGTATTCTTGTTGATGTGCGACCCGTAACGGTGAGTCTTCTTGGGATAAAAGCAATGGTTCCTGTATCTCCCGATATTACATAAAGCCTGTTGTTTCTAGAAACGGTTTTTAAATTACAGAACATGGTGTTGCTCATTGTAATGCCCCAGTACTTTCGAAAATACGAAATAACCTTAGCTCTGGTGCTGAATCTAACCGGCAGACGATAATAATCGGCGCCATCAACGCGGATCACTCTACGAGAATCGGCAGAATCGTAGACCTCGAACCATACTTTTTCAGCAGCGGCGATGAATGCTTGCAACTCATTTGGGGTTTGAGAAATTGTTGGCATTTGATCTCCTCCTCGCTATTACTTTATTAAAAGCGAAGCTATCGGTTCGGGTGATAGGACGAGTATAAAAGCGGAACTTAAGAAACATTGATAAGTAGTGTGGGAAATCATAATTGAAGTTAGGTTTTATTACATATTTGTATAGATAATCATTATTTTTAATTGTGAACAGATCTAATTAAGAAATTTGTGTTAGTTTAAATAACTTTTGTTGACATTAAACCTGTCTTTGTCTTATGATTGATTTATTCAAATTTGGAATAGAATAGCTTCTCTTTTCGTATATCCTTAATAATTGGTTTAAGGGTCTCTACCGGAAACCGTAAATTTCTGGCTACGAAAATATGCTACTGCATATTTTTGTGGCCTTTTTGTGTTACACCGTGAAACGGCAAACGAATGAACAATGAGGGGGATAAGGACAATGGGAAGCATTCTGATCAAAGATGCTGAGATCATTACAATGAACAAACAGGAGGAAATTATTGTCGGGGATGTTCGAATTAAGGATGATATCATCGTAGAAATCGGCATTGGTCTGATCCCGCAGGGAGACGAAAAGGTCATCGATGCCACGAACCGTACGTTAATTCCCGGTTTTGTTCAGACGCATATTCATTTATGCCAGACGTTATTCCGTGGGAAGGGAGATGATCTGGAGCTTATGGACTGGCTGCGTAAACGGATTTGGCCGTTAGAGGCAGCGCATGATGAGGAATCCCTTTATTATTCGGCGATGCTCGGTATTGGAGAACTGATTTCCAGCGGAACCACTACGATTGTTGATATGGAGACTGTTCACCATACGGACTATGCTTTTCAGGCCATTGCTAAAAGTGGAATACGTGCTTTGTCCGGTAAGGTGATGATGGATCAAAAAGGAGGAGATGTGCCTGAAGCACTGCAGGAGGATACCGCTTCTTCTTTACAGGAAAGTGTGGATTTGCTTGAAAAATGGAATGGCTATGGCAATGGAAGGATTCAATATGCGTTCTCTCCGCGTTTTGTAATATCCTGCACCGAACCCTTGTTAACCGAGGTACGAGATCTCTCCGCAAGGTATGATGTGAAGGTGCACACCCATGCTTCTGAGAATTTAGGGGAGATTGAGATTGTACAGGCGATGACCGGGATGCGTAACATCGTCTATCTGGACCATCTAGGATTAGCTAATGAGCGCTTAATACTGGCGCATTGTGTATGGCTGGATGTTGAGGAGCGGCGCATATTGCGGGATCGTGGAGTTCATGTAAGTCATTGTCCTGGCTCAAATCTGAAACTAGCGTCTGGAATTGCTGATACACCGGGGATGCTCCAAGATCATGTGTCACTAAGTCTGGGTGCTGACGGTGCACCGTGCAATAACAATCTGGATATGTTTAATGAAATGCGGCTCGCGGCAATTATTCAGAAGCCTCAACATGGACCTACGACGATGGATGCCCGCAGTGTATTTCGTATGGCAACTATAGGTGGGGCAAAAGCGGTAGGGATGGAAGATAAGATCGGTAGTATTGAGGTGGGTAAAAAAGCAGACCTAGTGCTCCTGAATCTCTTCAATTTCCATACCTTCCCCTCCTATGACGTAGATCCCATCTCTAGAATTGTATATTCAGCTACCCGGGCAGATGTGGAAACTACGATTATCGACGGGGAGATCGTGATGGAAAGAGGTCTGCTGAAGACTGTAGATAAGGAAGTTGTGTTAAATGAAGCGAACCGTTCTATTAAAAGATTGCTTAAGTATACTTCAATCGTCTGAAGATTGATCAACTCATAGTTAACAGGGATGTTCCAATGCCGAAAGAGCAGCGGGGCATCTCTTTTTTTGAGTGGAAGATAATTCTACCATTTTGATAAAAAAAGTAAGTATTGTTATACTAGAACAACCTGATATTTTACAAATTACTAGAATAGATTTGATATTTCGAACAAATGAACATGTAAGAGGGGATTATAAGTGAAAAAGCAAGGGCCGGATCGCGCCCATTTTTTTATCGTTGTTATATTGTTATGGTTAAAGCTGTTGCTTCTGAGAGTGTTGTTCTTTGATAGAATTGCTTGGGAATGGATTGCAGCGGATGTAGCGCCAGTCCTTTTTATTATGGGGATTTTAACGGTGATTACGCCATCTAGGGTGAGAACAACCGTCTATTGGATATTTAACGGCTTTTTATCGCTGTTGCTGTTCGCAGCCGCTGTATATTTTAATCACTTTGGTTCTGTTCCAACCTACCTGGCCTTATCTGAAATCAATCAGGTATTTCAAGTGAAGGCAAGCGTAGAATCTACCATAAAGAGTATTGATTACTTATTCTTCGTGGATTTTGTCATCTTCGCTATCTATGGTTTGATTCGCAGATGGAAACAAGGAAAGACCTACCCGCGTGAACGCTTTAGTTCCCGGAAGACAGGATTCGTGCATGTGGTGGTGATTCTGGTATCCATTATTGGAGGCTTTTCTTTATCGGCATATTCTGTCCACTCTGCACGGGGGATTACAAATGAGCTTGTACAGGCGGAAACTGCCGGATTTCTAAATTATGAAGTCGTTGCTGCGATTAAGATTAATGAAGATAACAATCTCATTGGAACGGGTGATATTAAGGATACGATTGCGAAGGTTGACGCCCTGCAATCTTCCTATCCTTATAGTGACAAGCCAGCGGGTACGACTCCTGATTATTTTGGCTCACAAAAGGGTAAAAATGTAATTGTGCTACAATTAGAAGCTTTTCAGAATTTCCCACTACATCAATCCTTGGATGGTCAAGAATTGACGCCAGTCATGAATAAGTTAGCGGATGAGGGCTTTTATTTTCCTCATGTTTACCAGCAGATTGGTCCAGGGAATACATCTGACGCTGAATTCATGAGCAATACGTCTATTTATCCGATTGGTACTTTGGCCATGTCTACCGGATTCGGGGACAGAGAATTGCCAAGCTTACCACGACTGCTAAGAGATAAAGGGTATGAGGCATACACCTTTCATGTGAATAAAGTAGGGTTTTGGAATCGGAATGAGCTATATCCGGCACTTGGGTTTAATGGTTATTATGACAAAGATTATTTTACGAATGATCATTTTAATGCGTTTGGTGCTTCCGATGAACAACTGTATATTACGGGTGTCGAGAAATTGACAGAGCTGAAGAAGAAGGGAACTCCCTTCTACGCACAGATGGTGACAGCATCCAGTCATCATCCTTTCAAAATCCCAGATTCCTTTAAGAAAATCACTGTGCCTGATAATTTGAAGGATACGATGCTTGGTGATTATTTGACTGCTATAAACTATACTGATTATGCCATAGGTACTTTAATAGAAGGTTTGAAAGAAAATGGATTGTGGGATGACACTGTTCTGGTCATGTATGGCGACCACTTTGGCCTGCAGCCTCAGGACGTTCCGCCAGAGCAAGTGGAAAGTGCACTTGGTGTTCCATATGATTCCCGGATCAGCCGCTTTAATATTCCACTCATTGTGCGTGTGCCGGGAATGGAGCAAGGGAAGGTAGTAGAGCGTACGGGAGGACAACTAGATATCCTTCCTACGATAGCTAATTTAATGGGTGTTTCACTACAACAAGAAGGTTATACAGCCTTTGGTCATGACCTGCTCAACATTGATCGTAATGTGTTAGGGATGAGATATTATTTGCCTTCCGGCTCCTTCTTTAATGATGACATTCTCTATGTCCCTGGAAAAGGATTTGCAGATGGTGAAGCTGTGTCGCTGGATACGCTCAAGCCGGTAACGGACTTCTCGAAATATCAGAGCGATTATGAGTATGTATTGAAGCTAATGAATTTGTCCGACGAATATGTGAAGCTGTTACCACAGAGATAGGGGGAATCATGAAAAAGTTCTGGAAACCGGAGTATCTCGTAAGCCTTGCCGGCTGCGGTCTCATTATTTATCTGCTATTCGTAGGACCTTTTATTGGGGTTGCTGATAATGGAGATTTCCTGCGTATGATGAATACCATCGGTCTGAACTACTATGATACTGCAGCATCGTATACCGACCAGTTTTTTAATTTTAGCCATTCTCGTTTTGCGTATGAGAATTTGTTTAGGGGCTTCTATCCTTCTTCACAGATTTTGATTGTGCTTGTACCGAGGTTGATCGG
Organism: Paenibacillus sp. B2(2019); assembly: GCF_008370385.1. Lineage (NCBI taxonomy): Bacteria > Bacillati > Bacillota > Bacilli > Caryophanales > Paenibacillaceae > Paenibacillus > Paenibacillus sp. B2(2019). The sequence continues at coordinate 43,594 of NZ_VTZR01000011.1, read as the reverse complement.
CGGGCTCATCCATGGCAGCTTTTTTGATGTTAGATTGCTCGGTGCAGTTTACGGTCTTCTTTTACTGGTGGCGACCTGGCTGCTGGTGAAGTACAATGCTCGCGGCTCTTATGTTACGGGGCTGCTGCTAGGTGCAGCTATTTTGTTTGTATTCTATGATATTGGGTATTTGGCATACTTTAACTCCTTGTTTGGAGAACCGGTATCGATGGTGTTTATGCTGTTGACCTTTGCACTGGGGTTAAGACTCACTAGCCAAGAAAAACCTACGACTAAGGGGTTAACCTTATTTTTTATTGCGATACTGTTTCTGGTCACCTCCAAAATTCAGAATGCGCCGATTGGGATTGCCTTTGCATTGATCTTCCTGCGGTTTATGACGCTTGATGGTGAGCGAAAATGGAGAAAGCTGGCCTTACGCTTTTCGATTGCGATATTTCTGGTATCCATCGTTATGTACGTGACGGCGCCAAAAGAGCTGAAGCATATTAACCTGTATCAGACTGTGTTTTTTGGGATATTAAACGAATCACCGGATGTGAAGGGAGATTTGCAGGATCTCGGATTGCCGGAGCGGTTGGAGGTACTTGCGGGCACGAATTATTTTCAGACCGATACAGTGATCAAACAGGATGATCCTTCGCTGGTACCGGATTTCTACGACCGGGTATCCCATAAGGATGTATTGTTCTTCTACTTAAAACATCCAGGACGGTTAATAGATAATATGGAATATGCTGCGAGTAACAGTATGGCGATTCGTCCTTATTATCTAGGGAACTATGAGAAGAGTGAAAATAAGCCAGCAGGTGCATTATCGTACACTTACAGCGGGTGGAGCGAATTCAAGAACAAGCATATTCCGCATACGCTCGGATTTCTCACTATATTCTATCTGGTGTATTTTGCCGGGGCGGTGTTCCAATATTTCCGTAGTCGGGATGTTCGGGGAAGAGTTGCTGGTGAACTGCTGATGTTATTGGGACTGATAGGGATTTTCTCCTTCCTGGTTCCGATTCTTGGGGACGGAAGGGCTGACATCGGTAAGCATTTATTCTTGTTTAATGTGTGCTTCGATATGATGGTTGTAGTCATGTTCGGATGGGTTGTACACAAGGTAGTGGGAATTGTAAGACGTTAATTTATGGAACAAATCAAACAGCAAGTTTCCGATTATGGAGACTTGCTGTTTTTATTAAAATATAAGAATTTATATGTTCCATGTTGTAAATTATCCTTATATTTCTCGCTTAAACGCTTACCGTCCTTATAGGGACGTCGAAGGTGTTTATGCTTGTTCATCCTCTAATAGCTCACGCAGCATACCCTGGCGGTCATTCATAAATGCTTTGGTCACGGTATAGTGCTCTGTTTCCTCCAAGGCGACAGACCTTATGCCCTCACCTTCTAGAAGAAAAATCTCAGCTCCCGGATAGGACATTAGAATGGGAGAATGGGTCGCGATAATAAACTGTGAATCCTGTTGCACTAGCTCATGCATACGCACCAGCAGAGACATTTGCCGTAGAGGAGATAGAGCCGCTTCAGGTTCATCGAGAATATAAAGACCACGCCCTCCAAAACGATGAACGAACGCTGCGAAAAAAGACTCTCCGTGAGACTGCTCGTGCAGAGACTTGCCTCCATAGGAGTTCTTGATTGGTGGACCAAAACTAGGCTGTTCATCTAATTCATCAATGTAGGAAGCCACATTATAATAGCTCTCCGCGCGTAGAAAAAAGCCGTCCTTCGGACGTCTAACCCCTCTAGCAATTCTAAAATACTCATAGAGACTCGAATGCGAGGAACGAGTGTTAAAAGAGAAGTTAAGTGTTCCACCTTCAGGATTAAAGCCCCACGCAGCAGCAATTCCCTCTAGCAAGGTAGATTTCCCTGTGCCATTCTCCCCGACAAGAAAGGTTACTGGTTTTTGAAAAATAAGCCGATCCAGTGTTCTTACGGCTGGCAGATGAAATGGATAGGTTTGGAATGATGGAACCTGATCACGAAGCAGTTCTGCATGGCGCAAGTACAATGTGGTGTTATTCATAGTGCCCCCCCTTGTGAATGCCATAAATAATCATTTCCGCTCAGATATGACGAGATGTAAGTCTCAAGCTAGACCTTTATAGTATACCAGCATCCTGTGAGTGGACGAAATCTTCTAAGGTTCGGGCAAGCCGGGCAAAAGACAGGGGACATCTGCCAATTTAGTTCTAGTAAAGACAGATGTCCATGAGGCGAGTGCTGACTCCGCATATAGTTATACTGTCTTGAGAATACGACGGGGCAGGGTGAAGGCCGTGAAAGCGAGAAAGAGAAAAAAACACAAGCATCCGCGAGAATATCGCGACGGTTATCACGAAGGATATCGTCTTGGCATGTGTGAGGCTGTGCAGCGTCTGAATACTCCAGGGGTCGAAGCCTGCCGACCATTTAAGTTAATGTATGTTCCTCAAGGATTTCAGGCGATCGACACTGGCGTAACGGAGGCGCTGCAGCAGCTTGTAAGTGAGCTTGTAATAAGTACTCCTGAAACGATGTTGGAAACCGCGGCACGGGAAATGCCTGGGGCAGTGCTAGTGATGAATGGGCTTCATGTATTCCCGGAAAATCATTTAGAACAGATTTCGGAGATAAGAAAGCTAGGCATCCCAACCGCCATTTGGTTTGTGGATGATCCTTATTTTACAGAGGACACTTCAGTCATTTGCAAGCATTATGATCACGTATTTACACATGAGCTGGGTTGCGTAGAGTTTTATCAATCCCTTGGGGTGTCATCGGTTCATTATTTGCCACTATGTGTCAATCCAAAGATGTTCTACCCACGGCGTACCGGCCCGCAATATCAGTATGACATTGTATTTATTGGTAATGCATTTCGTAATCGGACAGAGCTGTTTGACGAACTGGCACCTTATCTTAAGGGAAAAAAAGTGCTTATCGCTGGGGGGTTCTGGGAACGCCTCGCAACCTATGATCAACTTACACCTTTTATCAGCAATGGCTTTATCCCGCCTGAGGAGACAGCGAACTACTACAGTGGAGCAAAAATAGTCATTAATATTCACCGCCCGTGGGAAGAGGGTCAGGATAACCGGAATAGCTACCGCCTTCCTTCACGCTCCATTAATCCGCGCACCTATGAGATCAGCGCCTGCGGTACTATGCAGCTTACGGATGTTCGTGAGGATTTGGGCAATTATTATCGGCCTGGTTATGATCTGGATACTTTTGGCTCCGCTAAGGAACTGCAGCAGAAGATTGAGTACTATTTGAAGCATGAAAAAGAGCGGCGAATCTATGCTTTACGGGGATTACGGACTACCATGCGAAACCATACATTCACTGCGCGTTTGCCTCATTTGCTGAATGTAATTGCTTCACGTGTATGAAATCTATAACGGGATAAAGGAGCGAGGATTATGAACAATAATGAATTTATTATGCCTACCCCCCCATTACCTCTGACACCTCCGGAGGAAGAAAAGCTGCGTGGTCGTCTGAGTGGTTTCAAGGGGGGGTATGATGAGGGCTATTTACGGGGGCGTCTTGCGATCCTGAATGGTCGATCTGAAGAAGTATTTCCTGTGCGGAATATTCATGTCATGTATGTCGCTTCTGGCAAAGGCTACCCTTACTCTCCTTTAGATGATGCGGTTCTTTGCGCACTACAAAAATTAACAGCTCAAGTCACAATTACGGATGTGCGTCAAAATCTAGTAGAACTGGCTGCAGTGCAAAGACCGGATCTAGTATTGGTGCTAGACGGGATGGATTTACCTCTTGAGCAGATCGATGCAATACGCACTAGTGGCATTCGGACAGCTATTTGGCTTACTGATGATCCTTATTACACTGACTTTACGGTCAAGATTGTGGCTCACTACGATTTTGTATTCACACTTGAACGTAATTGTATTGAGTTCTATCGGGGACTTGGTTGCCCAGAGGTCCATTATCTCCCCTTTGCTGCTCACCTGGAACATTACCGTCCTACTACAACACGTTCGTCAGTGAATCGGGAAGTTAGTTTTATTGGCTCCGCCTATTGGAACCGGGTGAACTTCTTCCGTGAGATTCTTCCTGATTTGATGAACTATAACACGGTGATTAACGGAATCTGGTGGGATCGTCTGCCTGAGGCTCCGCTCTACGGTGACCGTATTGAAATTGGCAAATGGATGTCCCCACAAGAGACGTCAGTAGCTTACAGCGGCTCCAAAATCGTCATTAACCTCCACCGCTCGCACATTGATGAAGTGGTTAATAACAATACGCTTTCGATTCCTGCCGTTTCTCCTAATCCACGTACCTTTGAAATTGCAGCAACGGGCACGTTGCAATTAGTAGATGCTAGAGATGATATGGGATCTTTCTACAAACCGGATGAAGAAATTGTGACCTTTGCGAGTCCTCAGGAAATGATGGATAAGATCCGTTATTACTTAACCCATGAGGAGGAACGCCGGGCGATCGCGTTGCGTGCTTTTGAACGGACGCTCAAGGATCACACTTACGCAAAACGTATTCACCAGATGCTAACAGTAATCTACGGCTAGACTTAGGCCTAAACTGGATATGGAAATGTGCGCTTAGCAGGGGACAGGTGTCGTGCCGGCATCTGTTTTTCCTCGATATACTGTAGAACCGGACCTCAGCGTATGCCTGTAACCTGATGAAAAGAAGCTGATGGAGCGGCTTGTATAGCTGAACGGAGGCAAAGGTGGGTTATGGGCTGAGAGGGCGAGGCTCGGGCTAAGCGAATGCTTCCGAAGCGAGTTTTACTACGGAGTAAGAGACTGAGCAACGCTTCGTAAAACTTTTAGGGAGGTGAATGGCTGCTCCAGGCCCTCGTTAGGGAGCGCCGAAACGCCATGGCTGATAAAGCTACAATCGTCCTCTTTTCACATGTATCTAATACACGCAGTATTACCGGAGCGGAGAAGCTGTTGTTGTTTTTCGCTCAGGAGCTTTCTCCGTACTTTAATTGTATTCTCGTTGCACCACAGGACGGCAAGCTGACTGCTCAGGCTCGAAGCTTCGGAATAAGTGTACAACTGCTCTCAATTCCTCTTTTATACGGAATGTACACTCCTTATGCAGGGCTCGAGGCAGATGCTCGTAAATTCCAGGAAAGCAGGGAGTACCACGAGTTAACAGACTGGCTGACCTCTCTGCGCCCGGCGTTTATTATTACAAGTACCTGTGTCCATGCTTTGCCAGCAATGGCTGCCAATTCACTGGGCATTCCGGTGGTATGGAAAATATCAGAGACGATAACAGACAATGAATTTACACCCATTAGTGTAGGGCTGATTCATCGGAATAGTGATGAGATTCTGGCTATTTCACAAACGGCAGCAGCTTGCTTTCCAGAGGAAGTAAGAGCGGAGAAAGTGATTCAGCTTCCCCCTTCTTGGAATGACAAAGAGATGATGATTGAGGCTTGGAGCAAGCTTCGGGGCGAACGACGGCGAGAGCTAAAGATTAAACCGCAGGAGCAGCTGGTCGGTTATATTTCTTCCTTTATTAATAAGGAAAAAGGATTGGAACATTTTGTGAAAATGGCTGTGCTTGTGTACGCGGTCCATCCTAGTGCGAAATTTGTTGTCATAGGTTCAGCTGGTGACAAAAGCTACTATGATCGGTGTGTCCGCAAGGTAAAGCTCGAGGGTCTGTATACCCGATTTAAATTTGTTGGTTATGCTGAATGCCTTCCATCTGCTTATTGCGCTATGGATGTGCTGGTTGTTCCCAGCCTGATCCGCGAAGGCTTTGGAATGACCGCTTTGGAAGGAATGGCTTTTGGAAAGCCTGTGGTCGCTTACGACTCCGGGGGCTTGCGGGAAATCCTGCACTCAGCAGGCTGCGGCGAAAATCTCGTGCCCGCGTCGGACATTTCCGCGCTGGCCGAAAGAGTCAACGTTATGCTGGCGCAGCCGGGACTGGCGATAACCATAGGCGCCCAAGCGCGGGAGCGCGTCGACGCCGTTTATGGTCCGGCGGCTTATCGGAGCCGCCTGCAGGGTCTTGCGGAGATGTGGAGCCTCCGCTATTGCAGCGCACCGCCGGTGCGCGAGGCTGACAGCGTGGTGGAACCACCCGCTATCCTGCCTGAATTGCCCGCTGCGTCGCCGGCTTTGCCGCGAAGCAAGGGCCTGCCGAGCCGCGTCGCCCGCAAGCGACGCGGCAAAGCCCGGGCGCGCCGGCGAAGCGGGCGCCCGTTGGTTTTACGCCGCGCTGCTCGTAAGCGGCGTAAGGGCTCTGCCCGGCGGCGTAGCACCGCCGGGGGCAAGCGCCGCCGAGCCCGCCGGGGTGGGCGGCGGCGCGCAGGGTAAGTGCCTCGCTTGCCGCGAAGGAGGCAAGCTGAGCGGAAAGAGGGGCATTTATGCTCCAGATTATCGCGAATTCGGCTAAAAGAGCGAAAAGAGGGGTATAAATCCCGTAAATTGACGCGATTCGAGCCGGAACCGCCAAATGATCGGTATAAATCCCGCAAATTGTCTCAATCTACTATTCTACCAATCCTGCTAAAAGCCCAAACCGCGCTTCTAGCAGTCTCAGTCCACCCGACTGAGCCAAGTCAGACCATCATCAAACAGGCAGGGGAGTGAACTCATGAAGATCATGACGATTTTAGGCACGAGGCCTGAAATCATCCGCCTCAGTGTTATCATTCCGCTTCTCGACGAACATGCTGAGCGGCACATCCTGGTGCATACCGGCCAGAACTTCACCGCCAGTCTCAGCGGCATTTTCTTTGCAGAGCTGGGACTGCGGGCGCCGGATTATGTGCTGCAGGATAAGCAAGCAGGACTCGGCGGCCAGCTTGCCGCCATGTTCGGAGGGCTAGAGAGCATTTTACAGAAAGAACAACCAGACCGTGTCTTACTTCTGGGGGATACGAATAGCGCGTTATGCGCGATTTTGGCCGAACGAATGGGTATTCCGGTGGTGCATATGGAGGCAGGCAACCGTTGCTATGACCTAAAAGTGCCCGAAGAGAAAAACCGCCGTGTCATAGATGCCGTTTCGACCATTAATATGCCATATACACAGCAGAGCAAAAGACATCTAATCAGCGAAGGCTTCCCAAGCAGACGTATTGTGTTAACAGGAAATCCGATTCATGAGGTCATGACTCATTTTGAACCGAAAATCCAGGCTAGCAGCATTCTGGAGCAGCTGAATCTTACCTCAGGGCAGTATTTCCTTGTAACAGCACATCGTGCAGAGAATGTAGATGATCCAGAGTCCCTTGTACAAATTATGTCAGGTCTTAACGCAGTGGCTGAGCATTTTGGAATTCGTTTAATATGCAGCATTCATCCTCGCACTCGCTCCAAACTAACTGAGCAATTTTCTCTTCCAATGAACCCTCTCGTTGAATTTCATGAGCCCTTCGGATTTTTTGATTTTGTTTATTTGGAACAGCACGCCTTGTGTGCCATCACCGACAGTGGGACCGTACAGGAGGAATGCTGCTTGATGAAAGTACCAACCGTTACGATTCGCAGAACAACGGAGCGTCCCGAAACGGTAGATTGCGGAAGTAACGTGGTGTCAGGTGTTGACCAGAAAAGTATTCTACGTAGCGTCAAGCTGATGGCGGCGCTCCGTCGGGATTGGGAGGCTCCGGAAGGTTACTTGACTCCGGATGTTTCGGTAAAGGTAGTTAAATTTTTGCTTGGAGGGAACCTGCATGTTCAATAATAAACGGATTGTGGTCACAGGCGGCACCGGTTCCTGGGGGCATGAACTGATTAGGCAACTTCTGCCGCAAAATCCTAAGGAAATCATCGTATTCTCCCGCAGTGAGTCCGCTCAGGTGGCGATGAGCCGGGAGTTCGAGGATCAACGTCTCAGCTTTATCATTGGTGATATCCGCGACAAGGATGCGCTGATCGCCGCCTGCCGTGGCGTTGATTATATTTTCCATTTGGCGGCACTCAAACATGTTCCGGTCTGTGAAGATCAGCCCTATGAAGCGCTCAAAACCAATGTTGTAGGCACTCAGAATGTGATCGAAGCAGCCATTGTGAATGGCGTTGAGAAAGCCATTTACATTTCTACGGATAAGGCTGCAAACCCGTCGAACTTCTATGGAATGACCAAAGCGATTGGGGAAAAATTGTTCGTCTATGCCAATCTAATTGGCTCAAACACCCGTTTTGTAACCGTACGTGGAGGTAATGTGCTCGGAACGAACGGCAGCGTAGTACATTTGTTCATGAAGCAGATCAAGGACAAGGGACAGGTACGTATTACCGATATGAAAATGACCCGCTTCTTTTTCACACTACGCGATGCGATTACGTTGTTATTTAAAGCTTCTGAGGTTAGCTTAGGTGGAGAAATCTTTGTCATGACCATGCCTACTTGCCGGATTATCGACCTGGCTGAGGTGTTAATCGAGGCCTCTGGAGAGCCGAATGTAAGTATTATCGAGACCGGAATTCGTCCGGGGGAGAAAATACACGAGATTCTAATGAGCGATTTCGAAAGCTTAACAACCGTTGTCTACGATGAACAGTATCTAGTGATTCTCCCAACGCTGAACATGCCAGAGTTAAAGGCACATTATAGCGCTTATCCTCATGTCTCTTTTAATAGTTTCAGCTCCGAGACGAATCTAATGGATCAGGAAGAGATCAAAAGCATCTTGATTCGAGGAGGTTTCCTGCAATGAAGCTGCTTATCCTTGGTGGAAACGGTATGGCGGGGCATATGCTGGCGGATTATTTCCGCCGCCAGGGCAAGCATCACGTCTTCCATACAACCCGGGATAAGAGCGATCTTGGCGGGCTGTATGTAGATGCGAACGATATAGCCGGAGTAGAGAAGCTGGTCGATATCGTCTCCCCTCATTGCATCATTAATGCGATGGGAGTACTCAATCAATTCGCAGAACGTGACAAAATAGGGGCTTACCACGTGAATGGCTTTCTTCCTCACCACTTGTGGCGGATGGCGGAAGCTGTTCATGCAAGACTTATTCATATTAGTACCGACTGCGTGTTTGAAGGAACACGCGGGGGGTACACAGAAGAGGATGTTCCTGATGGAACCTCTGCCTATGCGATTTCGAAAAGTCTTGGCGAGGTGCGGCAACCTGGGCATCTTACGATCCGGACTTCGATTATTGGTCCGGAAATCCGCCCAGACGGCATTGGTTTGATGGATTGGTTTTTGGCACAGCATGGTCAAGTGTCAGGATACCGCCGGGTGATGTGGAACGGAGTCACTACACTCCAATTAGCTAAGGCAATGGATACGCTGCTGGATTCCACGGTATCGGGGCTGATCCATTTAGCGCATCCGAAGCCGGTAAGTAAGTATGAGCTGCTTCAGCATATTCAGGCTGCTTTTCATAAAGAGGATGTGGAAATCATCCCTGAGGATGAACATGTTCAAGATCGAACATTAGTGAATACAAGAACGGATGTTGATTTGCCGTTGCCTTCGTACCCATTGATGCTGCAAGAACTGGCTGACTGGATGAAACAGTCAGAGATGTCCCCATGAAAGGTCAAAAACTACTAATTACAGGGGCTGCTGGATTCACCGGTCGACATGCCGTTCATTTGTTCTTGGCAGGAGGCGCTGAGGTTACCGCTGTGGTGCGTCCGCCATCCACAGCGGGTGCCCTGCCTTCCGCTTTGTTTCCAGAAGGAGTGAAGGTTTATTACTGTGATTTAAGCAATCGGAAGGCCGTAGCTGAGATGATCAAGGAAACTACACCGGAGGCTGTCCTTCATTTGGCAGGAAACAACTCGGTGCCCGAGTCTTGGCGTAACCCTTTGCTCTTTATGGAGACGAATGTGATGGCAACGTTATATTTGCTAGAAGCCATGCGAAGTCTACCTACCAGTCGAATTCTTGTAGCAGGCTCGCGACTTAAATTCAAACCGGGTGTGGTGGCAGGACCCCCACACCCATATAGCCTCAGCAAAACAATAGAAGAGCTGGTGTCTCTGGCTTGGGGGACGCTGTTTAAACAGCCCGTTCTGCTGGCTGAGCCCTGCAACCTAATCGGTCCCGGTCCTTCTACTGGTTTCTGCTCTTTATTGGCACAGCATATTGTTCGTAGTGAAGTGCATGCAGGCGAAGAAATCCCTCCCTTTAAACTTTCATCTCGCTATGCATTACGTGATTTTTTGGATGTACGCGATGCTGTAAGAGCTTATGACTTTATATTGCGCGAAGGTACTAATGGAACCATTTATCAAATCGACTCAGGGACACAACGGCAACTTGGGGATATTGCGGAGCAACTGATAAGCCGCTCCAGTGCTTCAATTCCGATGGACTGGGGACCAGCACAAGCTGCTCTCTCTATTCCGGTTAACGGAGTGGCAGGGGATAAACTAATAACTTCAGATGCCTCTGCAACACCTGAAGACAATGTATCTTCACTGGGCTGGAAGCCGGGAATTGAGTTTAGTCAGTCCTTAACAGATATTTTGGACTATTGCCGCGTGAACTGGGAAGGACGGATGTTATGAGACCGAAAGTATCGGTAGTGATTCCTTTTTATAACTGCCCTTATATAGAACATGCCTTGCAAAGTGTGCTTTCACAGTCTTGGGAGCCATACGAGATCATCGTCGTCGATGACGGCTCGACCGTTCACACAGATCTGATTAGACCGTATTTTCCGCGAATTCATTATTTGGGAAAAAGTAACGGAGGGACTGCCTCCGCACTGAATCACGGCATTTTGCATGCAACCGGAGACTATGTGGCCTGGCTCAGCTCAGATGACTTATTCTATCGAGACAAAATCAATAATCAGGTGCTGTTCATGGAGCAGAACAACCTGTTCATCTCCTATACCAACTTCAATTTTATTAACGCTCAATCTCAACTAGTTCAGATGAACGCTTCGCTATTGTTTCCTAGTCACCTCGATTATTTACGTTGTTTTTTACAGGGGAACCCGATTAATGGCTGCACGGTGATGTTCAAACGAGAGGTATTTGGAGCGATTGGTTTTTTTGATGAATCACTTCCCTATACACATGACTATGATTTATGGTACCGCGCGATTCTGAACGGGTATGCACCTGTGATGCTGAATCAGTCACTCACCGCTTACCGTAATCATGAAGGGATGGGGACGCTTAAGTATTACGATGTCATTATGGCAGAGGCAGCTGCAACCAACGCTCGCTACAAGGGTCCGCTCCAACACTTGATCTCTTCGATGGGGGGGTAAGAAGGTATGTACCGGGAAATTGAAGTGAATGACTTTCTACCAATCTTATTGGACCAGTTGAAATTCTGTGAAAGTATACTGGATATCGGCAGCGGCACCGGTACCCTGCTTGAACGGTATGAAGCCGCAGTTGTCCTAGGACTAGAAATTCACAGACCTTACCTACTGCATCGTGAGTATAAATCACCTCACATTATTCCAGTGCATGGGGATGCCAGTCATATGGATAAATTATTTCTTCCTAAGACGTTCTCGGCAGTCACTTTTATCGATTCCATAGAACATTTTGAAAGGAAGGAAGGACAGAGATTACTCGGGATGGCCGAGAGAATCGCCTATAATCGTGTAGTCGTGTTTACACCTCGGGGTTTTTTTCCGCAGGAGGGAACGGACCATTATCACTTGCAAGGAGAACATTATCAAAAGCATCGGAGCGGATGGGAGCCGGAGGACTTTATGGAGCTGGGATATGCTGTAACTGTACTTAAAGGCTTTCATCATGCTCAAAATCCATCATTTCGTGAGGCGTTTGGTGAAGGGCATGCTCCGGTAGATGCCTTATTGGCTTGCAAAACAGTATAAAGAGCGAGCTTCAGGTGAAGGAGGTGAGCGCATGAGTGAAGAACCTAAAGTGTCGGTGATCATTCCTTTTTATAACTGTCCATATGTGGATCTCGCCATCCAAAGCGTCTTGGAACAAAGTTATTCGAACATAGAGATCATTGTAATCGATGATGGATCTACTCTTTGGATGGAGAAGCTTGAGCCCTTCAGGGATAAGATTATTTATATACGAAAAAGCAATGGAGGAACGGCCTCCGCGCTAAACAAAGGGATAGGAATGGCCGCAGGAACTTATTTTGCCTGGCTAAGTGCTGACGATTTATTTCATCCGAATAAAATCAATCACCAGATGCAAATGCTCAAGAGCACAGATACTTTGTTTAATTATACAGCCTATTATTATGTAAACGAGCAGGGTGGGCGGATTTCAGAGACGATAAGTATGATTTTTGACAGCAGGGCCCAGTTTATTGAGACCATGATGTTAGGCTGTCCGGTGAATGGAAGTACGGTTCTTCTCCATATGGATATCTTCCGCACAGTAGGGAAATTTAATGAGAAATTGTTGTATACACAAGATTATGATCTATGGCTGCGTATTTTGCCGTATTATACATGGTCTTATATAGAGGAACCGCTGCTTGATTACCGAGTTCATAACGAAATGGGCTCAGTGATTCACAAAGAGGAGCAGAAAAAGGAGATTGAGCAGGTACAAGCAAGACATCGCCGGGTTCTATCACGCTTGTTGCAAAAGGAGAGAGGGAAATGAAATTAATATTTCCTGTTCTAACTCTAACTAGGGGCGGGGCGCAGCGTATGCTCACGGAACTGGCTAATCGTCTGACAGAAATGGGTCATGAAGTGACGATCCTCTTACCCAGTGATGGTGTCGTAGAATACGAGATGAAATGTAAACTGATCTATGCAAAAGAAGGAGAACTGGCAGCAAGCGATTTTCCTGCAGGAGATGTGATTATCTCCAACTTCTATACCACAGTCGAGGTATCACAGCGGGCAAGTGAAGAGGGGAAAGGCATTCATGTTCGATTGGCGCTTTGTTATGAGCCTACCTTTTTACCTGACAATAGCCGTTCTTTTTCATCGTATAATATTGCATCCAACCTACTGGTTCTATCACACTGGCAACAAGGAATTGTCCAGATGAACCATGGGATTAAAGGGAGAATCGTACCGATCGGGGTAGGTCCTGTTTTTAAAAATACGAAAATCCGTGATCGTAATAAAAGGCTGGTAATTTCCGCGATTATGCGCAAACCAGAGGGCGGATTCTCAGCTCACCGTGAGCAGGATTATTTACTTCAGCAATTAAATAAGGTTAAAGCCCACCATCCAGAGGTTGAAATATATTTAATTTCTCATCCCGGAGAACAAGCGGAGTCTGCAACGCTACAAGCCCTAGTGAACGACGAACGTTACCAAATAAGAACTCCAGCGAATGATACAGAACTCTGTTTCCACTATAGTGAGAGCGACATTTTTGTAAGTTCGAGTACGTATGATACAGGTTCGTTACCAGGGATCGAGGCTATGCGTTGTGGTGCAGCGCTCGTTACGGTATACGCCGGTGGGAATAAGGAATATTGTACACATGGTCATAACTGTTTAATGTCCTATCGGTTTCAGAATCGGCTTGCAGATGACATTATAACCTTAATCAGAGACCCGTCTTTACGCCTACGATTGGCTCGTAAGGGTGAAGAGGTTTCACAGGATTTCACATGGGAAAAAAGTACACGAATATTTCAAAATATGTTATTTGAGATTGTATCAAGAAATCCATCTTAGTATGTCCCAAAATTATAAAAGAACCTTCAAATCCACAAAAAGTGGTTTGAAGGTTTTTTTGCAGTTAGAAGATGGCAAAGGAGTTCATCATTTCACGAAAAGACTGCGCATATTTTTCCGTACCGTAACGTGAAACCATATAATTTCTTCCCTGCTGGCGGAGTGCATTTCGCATTGGCATATTGTTCATTAGCTCTAGCCCTTCATTGACGGCCGTTTGGATGTTGCCAAGAGGATAAAATTTACCTGAAATATTATGCACAATAAAAGATCTAACGCCGTCGGAATCCGTGCTAAGTACGGGACAAGTGCAGCAAATGGCTTCCGCAACGGCATATCCAAATCCCTCTGTTACAGAGGTGGATAACAGAAACCCACCCGAATTGGCTATCGAGGAATAATAAATCGGCATCACATGATTTGGAATATTGGTAAAGGTACTCAGACGGTCATTCAGACCTAAGGTTTGCAATTCTTCTTGGAAGAGCTGCTTTTGATCCTCTGTGGCTAATTCAGGATCATGAAACATCCATAAATGAAGGTTTGGTTTGTGAAGGCGAATTTGATGGGCAATTCTCAAATATTCGCGCCAATTTTTGTTGCTTTCCAGACGCCCGACCCAAGCGATGACCGGATCAGCGGGAGGCTCAGCAGGGATGTGCTGAAAGGACTGAACATCAACAATATTGGAAATGACATACCGATGTAGCCATGGACAGATTTCAATAAACAGCTCCAGTAAATGATCCGTTGGTGGGATTAAGACAGCGTTACAGTAGGAGCGGAAATAAGGAATAGCGTCTTTGATTAGATCTTCCGCATGACTCCGTTTTCCAAGTCCTTGAGATTCGTATATCAAAATACCGCCATAACCGAGCTCACGCAGACGCTTAAGCAATAAATAATCGGATGTAACAATAATGGCATCATAGTTATGTGTCTCAAGTACTTCTTTAATCTCCTCATCTATAGAGGAAATGAAGACCGGAAAGTTAGCCTTATTCTGGCTTCCTGAACCAGGCATTAGATATAAAACATGACATTCGATCCCATTACGCTGGAGACTCTCGCACCGCAGCTTATTTAAAGTCTCCACCCCGCCACTCGGTATATAAAACGTGAATAAAACTTTCATGCACGTGCCTCCTGACTTTTGCGGAGCAATACCGACTCGTTGAAATACGGCTTACTGTTTATAAGATACGCCGATGTGCATTCGCAGGTGACGGTAAACAGACATAGTTCCAAATCCTTTCAGGATAGCTTGTTCTTCGGAAGGTCATGCTAACGACTGTTACGCTGCACACATACAACAATAGAGATGGAGGATGAATTCATGATGCGATCCAAGATCAGCATGTCAGTCTCAGCCGCATTACTTCTAGGCTTGGTGAGTATTACAGGGTGTGGGACGAACACGGCAGGAAAGACTAATGTGCAAACTAATAGTGTCCGGGGGGTAAATGACGGACGTATCGGTGTAAACTCCGTGCGCGGAGGAACAATGGGTACGCATAATATTACAAAAATGGAGGTCAGTCAGGAGCTTGCTGATCGTATTGCTGCTATGCCTGAAGTTCGCACTGCGAACGTAATGCTGGCAGGTAAAAATGCGTATGTCGCTGTAACGTTACATGATACAACTACTGGTCTTCGAGCCAAAGGTACTACATCTTATCGAGCCAAATCGTCTACAGTTCCTCACAATTATGGACCGACTGGAGTAATGTCGGGTACAGGAAGCGTGAAGATTGGACGCGATGGGATGAATGGTACAGGGGCCGTAACGAATGGAACGAACGGAGCTCTGAGAGGCACTGTGAATACAGCCCCTGGTACAACAAGCACTGGACCTGCAACACTTGGCATGGGTACTCACAGAAATGGAACAACCGGAATGGGAAGTCTGGGAACAGGTACAGGGACGACTGGGACAAGAACCCATACTTATAATAATGGACCTCTGCTGAATAGCAACGGTTCGAAACGTGATGTCAATATGGGGATGGGTATTGGTAACGGAATGGGCCTGGGAACCAGAAATGCAACCGGAACCGGGACAGGAATGACAGATGGCTTAGGGACTGGAATGGGTATTCGCAGTACCACTCCAAACTACACCAATAGTACGCATGGTACGAATTACAGAAGTAATTCGACTCACATGAACAGTACTCATTCGACTCACATGAACAATACAAATAACACAATGAATATGAAAGAAACAGATACAGTAACTAAAGAAATTAAAGCGAAAATCGCTGCTGAAGTTAAAAAACATGATGCAACGATTAAGGATGTATATGTATCAGCAAACCCAGACTTTGTTGAGCGTGTTAACGTTTATGCAGAAGAGGCCCGTGCGGGTCATCCAATCAAGGGTTTTGTGGATGAATTCCGAACGATGGTTGAGCGAATTTTCCCAACACGTAATTATTAATCAATAGTTCGATTTTATAAACCAAAAAAAAGCAACAGTCCTCACCTTTGTGGCGAGAATTGTTGCTTTTTTATTATATAACCACCTTATTAAATGGTAATTGGGCGACCGCCAATCCATACGCCTTGCAAATTCAATTCAGCGTCAAGACGCAGGATATCACCACGTTTTCCGGCTTCCAAGGTACCGATGGAACGCTCCATTCCAATGGATATCGCCGGAGTAAGGCTTGCAGCACGGGAGGCTTCTTCTAAGCTGAGCCCTACTTCTTGTATGAGATAACGGAAGCCACGAATCATGGTAAGTGTACTACCCGCTAAAGCGGCAGGGTTATCTTTAAGTGTGGCGATGCCATCTTGAACCAGCACAGGTAAATCACCGATTGTATATTCACCATCACTTAGGCCAGTTGCAGACATGGCATCTGTAATTAATAACAAATTGTTATCTTTTTTTAGATTAGCCACTAGAGAAATCGCTGCAGGATGAACATGTATGCCATCGGCGATGATCTCCGCACGTATGCGTTTATCGAACAGTATAGCACCAGCAGCTCCAGGCTTGCGGTGATGTAGCGGTGTCATTGCATTAAACATATGCACGGCTTGATTTAATCCGGCATCTGCCGCGGCAATAACCTCTTCAAAGGAAGCATCGGTGTGACCGAGAGCAGCGGTAATACCATGCTTACGAAGCCAGAGGATAGCTTCTAGTGCACCTTCGCGTTCGGGAGCCAAGGTGACTTGCCGGATCATGCCCGGATAATCATTCTCCCATTGTTCCAGCCACTCAATATTGGCAAGTACAATATGCTCAGGGTTTTGTGCACCGGACCATTTTGGGCTGATGAACGGTCCTTCCAAATGCATGCCCGCGATTTGTGTGTATGGCATCTCAGTGGCGCGATATGCGTTTATTTCGGCAAATACTTGGTCAATGGCTGGCTTAGAGGCAGTCATAGTCGTAGCCAGCATGGTAGTTGTGCCTTGGGAGCTGTGAAATTTAGTGATGGTATTTAAAGATTCAGCATCACTATACATAAAGTCGTGGCCAGCTCCACCGTGTACATGCACATCTACAAATCCAGGGATGAGCAGGTCTTCCGAAGCTTGACCATCAGCTGGCCAGTGCGCATAAGCCTCTGGAAGCCATGCTGCCTCGCCGGCATAATGAATTTGCTCACCCGATACGGCAATCACGCCATGCTCAATTAATCCTTGGGGAGTCAGCACTTTACCAAACAGTAATTTTCCTGGTTCTTTATTTATTTCAGCCATTTTCCTGCTCCTTCATCTACAAGGACGATTACATTCGGATGGCTCTGCAGTAAAGATGCAGGGCACTGGGTAGTAATCGGACCTTCAACGGCATTTCGGATGGCTTCAGCTTTGCCGGCACCGCGTACTAACAATAGAATCTGGCGAGCTTTCAGAATGCCGCCGATGCCCATGGTTATTGCTTGCCGCGGTACATCGTCCAAAGAGTCGAAGAATCTGGCATTTGCTTCCCGTGTGTCTTCAAGCAAATCAACGACATGGGTTTTGCTGCTCAGATTGGCATCTGGTTCATTGAACCCGATATGGCCGTTGCTTCCAATCCCGAGGATCTGCAAGTCAACCGGTCCGTTCTCTTCCAGCATTTTGTCGTATGCGAGGCACTCCGCTTCCATATCTGCTGCATTGCCGTTAGGGATATGTGTCTGTCCTGGGTCAATATCAATATGATTGAATAATTGCTCGTTCATGAAACTGCGATAGCTCTGCGGGTGATCAACAGGCAATCCGATATACTCATCAAGATTGAAGGAAGTGGCTTTCGAGAAGCTTACAAGTCCTTTTTGGTGCATTTCAACCAATTTGGCATAAACACCAACTGGGGAACTTCCGGTCGCTAGACCGAGCACCGCTTTTGGATTGCTTTGAAGCAGGCTGGCGATAAGATTCGCACCCGTTTGTACAAAATCTTCATCACTATTGAACTTAAGAATATTCATTAAGATTGACCTCCTCGTTTGTTTCGGTAATGTTGGACATTCAAATAAGATTGCTCCAGTCTAGGAATAAAATCCCCAAAACGGGTGCTGACCATTCCAGTAAACAAAATATCAATGATGTGTAGCTGGGCAATACGTGAAGCCATATCTCCTCGGCGCATTCCTTTTTCCAGAGAAGAGGAGAAGAGTGGAATATCAGCCAGAGTTGCCAAGGTGCTGCTGCCGTAAGAGGTTAGAGCGATGGTGCTTGCTCCGCTGGCTTTGGCACAAGTTAAAGCATCAATAGTCTCTGGGGTTTCTCCGGAATACGATACTGCGAATACGACATCGCCTTCAGATAGCGAAGAGGCAGATGTAATCTGCATATGGGAATCAGCGAAAGCGGTGCAATTCACGCCAATGCGGATCAGCTTCTGATAGAAATCTTGTGCGACAATGGAGGAAGTCGCCATCCCGTAAAGATCCACTCGCCGTGCTTGGCACAATAAATTAACGGCTGCTTGTAATCGTTCCAGATCTAGGAGTGAAGTAGTATCCCGAATGGATGTCAGGTGGTTCGTTTGCATCGCTTCCACAATTACGGAAAGCGGGTTACCTGCGACGATATCCTGATAAGAAGAACCACCATCCTGAGGCGCTGCATCGCTATGAGCAATTTCAGCCGCCAGCTTTACTTTGAAATCTGGGAAGCCTTTAAAATGTAGAACCTTACAAAAACGTGTGATAGTAGCAGGACTAATACCGCATTGCTCCGCGAGTTCTGTGATGCCCATATGAACGATTTCACCTGGTGATGACAGGATCCGTTCCGCCAGCTTGCGCTCCATTTGAGACAGCTTGGACTTTTCATGCTCAAGTGCATATAAAATTGGGGACATCAATCCACCTCGACTTCTAATGTAGCTTTTTAAAATTATTTTTAAAATTACTTCTTGAAATAAGAAAATTATTTTCATACTCAGAATAAAACAAAATCTATCCGGATGCAAGGGGTAAAAATGAATACAATAAGGATAATATGCGAGAATTATTAGTCTCTCTTCTATTTAAATAAAAACGGCCCACTCACAGAAGACTGCGAGGTGGACCGTTTTTGAACAATACCTGAAACGTGCTATACCGTAGAACGTTCAATAATGCGATACTCAAGCTTACGGTGTACAGGATGACTATCATTATTTTGGATCTGATCATAGATGATCCGAAAAGCTGTAACGCCCATTTCGGGTAACTGGTTATCTATGGTGGTTAGACCTAAAAGTCGTCCGATCGGCTGGTCGTCAAATCCGATGACGGCCAGATCCTCAGGAATACGGATACCGTTCTTCCACGCTTCGATGATTAGACCGGCTGCCACATGATCGCCTGAAATAATTAGGGCATTAGGCCGGTTCTTCATTTTCAGCAGTTGGTGCAGTACACGTCCACCGTCCTCTTCATTCATACAGTTATACATCATCCATTCTTCCTGGAAAGGCTGGCCTGTAGCGGCTAGAAAGTCACTAAAGGCAATTTGCCGGATAGAACTACTGCTGCCATGTTGTCTGCCTTCACAGTAACCTATCTGTTCATACCCCTTATCATGCAAGTACTGTAGGCCGGAGCGAAAAGCGGAATAATGTTCGATATACACAGAAGAGAAGCGGCGTTCACCTCTATCTTGGCAGATGACTATCGGGCCATATGCTGTATATTCATCAATGACTTCTGAGCTCATTCTCGTAGATACAATTACCACGCCGTCAATTTCTTTGTTGCGCAGCATCTCCAGTACCTTGAGTTCTTCTTCATGACGATAATCGGTCTGGCACAGAATCAAGCGGTATTGCGCTAGCAACGCTTCTTGGGCTAAGCCTTCAATAATTACAGAGAAATAAAAAAGGTTGATATTAGGGATAATAACGGCAATGGCGTGGGTACGGCCGGTAATTAGATGCACGGCATTCATATTACGCGTGTAGTTTAACTTTTCAATCGTATTTAAAACAGCGGTTCGTTTGGTTTCACTTACATAAGGATGATTATTGAGTACTCGCGAGACCGTTGTCACGGAAACACCAGCCATACGGGCGATTTCTTTTATATTAGCCATTCGAGAACAACAGCCTCCCTTTGGTGCTTGTGTGTAGTGTCTAGTCTTTTTATTCTATCATATCGTCCGTAAATTACTTTGCAAATAAAAAGCTTGCTATGGAATCCATTTCATAAATTAGACTGTAGTTGCAAGGGATTACCGGACTAAACCGGCGTAACCTAACGGGCGTGACGGACCGGTACATCTAGTTTCATTTCTAATGTAAAGGTCCGAGGATCGGCTTCATTTAAAATCTACAAAAAACGGTTGTCATCGTTAAAAGATGACAACCGTTTTTTTCTTTGTAGCTATACAGTTTGTGACGCTTTTGGTGCTCTATTGCGCAGCATCTCCCACACAATGAACGCAAGGACAAGCAGCTGAGGCACTAAAGTTTCCCAAGTTGGATACATCCCGAGCCAGCTAATAGAAGGTAATCCATCCTGTACATGTGCGGGTAGTTTCCCTGCGACTTGAAGGGAGTGAATGCTCTCTCCAAGAAAGCGGAATACTAAATAGTAAATAAGAAGTGTAGCTGTACGGAAGAAGGCAGCAATCGGCAATTTCGCACTTAAGGCAATAATTGCGTAACCTACAATTGCTAGAATGACTAGAGCACTACCGATCCCTAGCAGCAATTGAGACACTTTAATGGAAGGGGCCATCCCTACATAAAAAATGGTGGTTTCTGCTCCTTCACGTAAAATCGCAAGCGCTGCTACGGAGGACAAAGACCAGAGATTGCCCTTGGCTAATGCTCCATCCACTTGCCGTCCAACATAGTTGTTCCAATTTGCGGTATTTGATTTGCTATGCAGCCAGCGTCCAATGGTAAGCATCATAATGACGGCTACAAGACCTGTGATGCCTTCAATCATCTCGCGTGCTCCACCAGATGCGGCGCGGGAAATGGTATAGGTGAGTAGAACGGCTAATCCGATACTCGCTACAAGTCCTACAGCTGCGCCAGACCAAATCCACTTCTGTGCTTTTGTGTTGCCATCACGTTTCAGGTAGGCCAGAAGGGCAGACAATACGAGGATCGCCTCCAGTCCTTCACGCAGAAGAATTAGCGCAGCATCCCAAGCGTTATAGGTTGTCTCACCAGCCAAAGGAGTCAGCTCAGTGACCATATTATCCATGATCTTTAAGGCTTGATCTAGCTTAGGTGGATTAGAGAGCAGATAGCCAGTGACTGCTGCACTTTCGTTCTCAATATTGGTATAGACCGCTGGAGATGCGATCTGTACTTGTCCTTCAGCAGAGGGCCAATCTACGATGAATTGCTCCATGATATTAGCTGCTTCTGCGCTGTTGCCTGCTTTGGCGGTGGAAGAAGCTTTGTTGAGATGGCTGATCAGTCCTTCAATAGATGCTGGTTTACCGGAAGTATCCCCAGCATCTATTGCTTTGCCTTCACTGTAATCAGCAAGCAGCTGATATAAGGCTTCTGCTTCTGATTTCGCCGACTCCTCGCGGAGCGGTTCTGCCTGCAGCGCAATGCGCAGCAGGCTGATCTTCGTCTCCAGCAAGCTGTAGACGGCGGAGTTGTCGGCCCGGATGTTGCGCTCTGCCGGCTTCCATCCGCTGACGATGTCGCGGTACGCTGCCGCTGCCGCGCTCCAGTCGGCGCTGCGCACCGCATCCCGCGTGCGCTCCGCCGCGGGCAACAGCTTCGCCGCCGTCTCCTGGCCGGCGGCTCCAGTATCACCGCCGTCCGTGCCGGAGGCGGCGGTGACATACGCATCCACGCTTCTTGCGAGCGTGGACAGTGCCGTTTTGGCGGGCGCACCATCGCCCGCCGCAAGGGCCGCCGCCGCGTCTGCAAGCGCGGCGTCAACAGCGGCAGCCGGACCGGCAAGTGCCGGGTCCGGCGTGTTCGCGTTCGCGGTGCGCCACAGCGCAGCGAACGCTTCTACATCGGCGGCGGCCGCGTCCCAGCGGCTCTGGCCGGCTTCGACGAGCGCGCTGCCGACTGGCGGCAGCAGCTCGTCGACCGAGCCATCACCCTCCGCCCCCGCCGGGTTAGATAGCATCAGTATACATATGATGCTAAACAGAATCAGTACGGCTGCCTTCGATAGCAGCCGTTTATTAAGAGAGTACATCGGGATAATCCCCTTTCAATAATGGACAGGAATATTCGATTGGAAAATTAGGGCAGGCTTAGCCTAAAAGTGTTTCCCCGATGTAGCCGCCTTGGCGAATACCTGGGAAGCAGGCAAATACCGCACTGCCTGTATGCGTCATATATTCGTTTAGCCGATCACTTTTCGAGAGGCGCTGCTGGATCGCAACAAATTGCTTCATTAAATCCCGTTGAAAGCTGATGAATAATAATCCTGCATCGAGTTGACCTGTTGCGATATCTAATCCGCTGGAAATGGAGTAAGAGCGGCGCAGCATTTTGACTGTGCCGTCACCATGCGCTAAGGCTGAATGTGAATCCGGCGGAATGACGGGCTTCCCGGAAGCATCAGCCGCTTTCAGATTCAGATCATCGAATTCATCCTTTGCACCGATAGGTGCTCCGCTATGACGATAACGGCCAAAGGTGGCTTCTTGATCGCTCAGAGAGGAACGGTCCCAGACCTCAATTCGGAAACGTACACGGCGAACTGCCATATAAGTGCCGCCGCTCATCCATGAAGGACCGTCACTGCTGCTGTTCCAGACCACTTCGTTCATTTCTGCATCGTTCGTAGTATCTGGATTTCCTGTGCCGTCTTTAAAACCTAGAAGATTACGCGGCGTCGCTCCCTTAGGATCTGCTGTTCCTGTGCGCTGGAAGCCTTCCTGTGTCCAGCGGAGTACGGCTGTGCCACGGGCGATACGTGCCAGATTTCGGATGGCATGGAAGGCTACCTGCAGATCATCAGCACATGCTTGGACACAAATATCTCCACCACACCACTTAGGATCCAGGTTGTCTCCCGTAAATGCTGGAAGATCGGCTAACAGGGTTGGACGCTTGGAAGATAAACCGAATCTGTTGTCAAAAAAAGAAGGGCCGACGCCAAAGGTAAGCGTACAGCGTGAAGGGTTTAAACCATCCACTTCACCTGTATCGGAGGGTGGGAGATTAGGGTTGTCATTGACGTCGCCAATGAGGCTGCCAGTAGTAAGAGAAGCTGCGGCAGTTGTCCATGCTTGCATTAGCTTTTTTACATCGGATAGCTTCGTTGTGGTCAGATCAAAAGCTGCGAAGTAAATAAAATTTTGCGCAGGGGTTAGAATGCCGGCCTGATGACTCCCGTAAAAAGGAATGGAATCAGCATCGGAGGCTACTGTTGGCTCAGCTACGGCATTGCGCGCAGCCATAATTCCACCAACACCTCCACCACCTAATAATAGACCAAGGCTAGTGGCGCCAGTAAGCCGCAGCATATCGCGGCGGCTTAGTTTTTTATCTAATATAAGATTGCTCTTGGATTCTTCATTGAGAGGGGAACCCTCTGCATTCGCTGGTAAACCGGTAGATCTATTTTGCTTATTCATGATGATCACACTCCTAGAATAGTTCCCATGTTGGACAATGGCTCAGCCAAGGCATCCAAATTCTGACTCAACTTACGCACATCTTCTTCCTTCAGCTCTTCATAGGAAACATATCCATCTCCAGATTTGAAAGGAGCAAGCTCAGCTTGCAAGGCTGCAAACCGTTCACCAATCGTTTTTTCCAGCTCAGCATCTTTTTTCGCCAGTTCTGGCTTTAACAGCTCGTATATCTTTTGGGCGCCTTCAACATTAGCGACGAAATCGTACAGATCCGTGTGGGAGTAACGTTCTTCCTCACCTGTTACTTTAGAAGAAGAAACCTCATTAAGCAGTTCTACAGCACCAGTAACGAGCAGATTGGCATCGATCTCTACGGTCTCTACTTTTGCACGTAGAAGCTGGGCATCTTTCAATAATTGGTCAGCAACTTCGGTCATATCTTTGGTTGTGTTATCCTGCCATAGTGCCTTCTCAAGCTTGTGGAAGCCGCGCCATTCAGCAGCATCTACGTCATTCTCACGGGCATCAATATTCGGATCCAAATCACCAAGTGCTTCTGCAATCGGCTCAATTCGCTCGTAATACATGCGGGCTGGTGCATAAAGTGCCTTTGCATCCTCAATCTTTGCTTCTTTAACTGCGTTCGTGAAATTTTCTGTTTGCTTTACAAATTCATCACATTGCTCGATGACATATGTACGATATTGTTCAACCGCTGATGTAAAGTCGGCAGTAGTTGCTGTAGTAGTATCAGATGTATTTGTTGCCTTGGTACTGTTAGCAGCAGCATTTGCAGAGTTATTATTGCTAGTGTTGCTATTACTGTTATTGTTGTTACTGGCACACCCGGTAAATAGTATGGAGGCTGCAAGTAGACCTGCAGGCACGGCATATGTGAATTTCATTGAATGAAGCACCCCTTTTTTTATATGTAAATGATAATCGTTATCATTTATGCTGGACTTATCATAAGTCCGTATACATTTACTGTCAATATAAAATTGTGATGTATTTCATAGTTATATTTTGCAAGATAAAAAAACTCCCGGGACTGGGAGTTGAGTTTGTAGAAATATATCTAATTACATCCGGGAATTAGCAAGTTAACACTTCGTTTGATTTGATCATTTATTTGCGCGAACGCAGCAGCTATCGGACCTCATAGTCTCTATTGTCCTAAAAAATACCAAATATTGATCTCTTTCTGAGGAATAGCTGCACTGGAGTCCGAAACCTAGCTCAAAAGGCGAAAAATATACTAATAACGTCATCTGGGTCCGTAACCCTCTGAAGGAGATGATGAATACACTGTTGAAGCGGGTAGTCAACGACCAACAACACAAAACAGCGATTCTCCAATAATGGATGAATCGCTGCTATGTGTTGCTTACAGTTTTTATAATTAACCGGGCCGTCTCATTTATAGGAAAAAACTACTTATTCGACATCCCCATTCTGTGTCGTCTTTATTTTATTGTTCATTATGGGATTCATGTTCCGTAGTGGGATGATTTTTGAATACTTCTGCGGCTTCCTCAGCAGAAAATTCCGGTTCGAATTTACCGACTAGTGGCAATTTGTTTAATTTCGTAGTTTGTACCTCTGCCTTAGTAGGTTGATTATTTTTCGAGTTGCTCATACTTACACCTCCTTTTAATAAGAAACAACAAGTTGTAGTTTGCCCTGTAAGGAGATGATTCTATCCAAGAGATTTCAAGTTTTGCGGGTGAATGTCCTTACTAAAGCGGTGTAATAAGCTTCGGATGGTTAAGCCCATTTTGTAGTTATGACAGCACCATTAACTTCATCAATACATAATATGTTTTGACTGTATCCCTTTACCTTGTTATACCAAACAAACCCAGGGCAAGGAGGGGTGACACCATTGAAGGGGAACGAACACCACAGCAAATTTCTGTTGACTCATCGTGAGCGCGAAGTTTTCGAGCTTCTCGTGCAGGACAAAACGACTCGTGATATCGCTGGTTTATTATTTATCAGCGAAAAAACAGTTCGGAACCACATCTCCAATGTAATGCAAAAACTAAACGTTAAAGGCCGTTCACAAGCGGTTGTCGAGCTGATCAAGCTTGGGGAGCTGAAAATATAGCTGGCCATGTCTTCGGAAGTGACGCGTTTAAGCCTTCTCCACCTCTAGGGGTGAGGGAAGGTTTTTTGTAGTGTCCGGAATATTAAATTTGACTACATTTTATGGATTGACGGATATTGGGAATGGTTGTAAAATCATGTTAAAGTTAAAACCTTTAAACTTTTAAAATCAATTTGATACTTTCGATAAAGGTGAAACTGACATTAAATGATCGATTTCCAGTCAGGGTGTAGTTGTGGCGAGAAGAGTTAGTCCTTTTTTATTTCCCTAAAAGTTATAACGTTTAAACTATTGAACTTGGAGGCATAGAAGCTTAGATGAACATTCATGA
Source organism: Paenibacillus sp. B2(2019) (assembly GCF_008370385.1). NCBI lineage: Bacteria > Bacillati > Bacillota > Bacilli > Caryophanales > Paenibacillaceae > Paenibacillus > Paenibacillus sp. B2(2019). The sequence goes on along the minus strand of NZ_VTZR01000011.1, from coordinate 17,551 downwards.
TGTAGCCAAAAGGTCGGGGCTCTCTGTAGTGACCGTATCCAGAGTTCTTAACAATTCACCTTCTGTACGTGAAGGCAATAGGCGGAAAGTGCTGAGTGCTATGGAGGAATTAAATTATCAGCCCAATTCGGCGGCGCGGAGTCTCGTGCGCGGCAAGACGGGAGTCATCGGTATGTCGATTACCAACTTTAACGACTCTTTCTATGACCGCGTGATTCGCGTGGTGAACCGGAAGCTGGCAGAACAAGGTTACTTCTTGGCCCTGTCCATAGCCGAGAATGAGGATGAAGGCGTTAACTTCCTGTTTCAGAAGGACCGCGTTGACGGGATTATCCTGTTATCTCCGCTTGAGGAAAAAGAATATGTGGAGGAGCTGAAAAGAAAAAATATTCCGTTTGTCTTGCTGGATAACCAGCTCCAGCATGAGGATGTTCCCAGTGTCGTCGTCGATAACTATCAAGGGGGGTATGAAGCTACCAAGCACTTGATTGGTCTTGGACACACCCAGATCGCCTATATCGGTGGCCCTTCGGTATTCCTGAGTGTAGCGGAGCGCAAGCGGGGTTATGTACAGGCGCTGGATGAAGCGGGACTAACGCCTTTCGGCACGGAATATTGCGGATTTACGGTAAGTAGCGGTTATGAGGTGGCCAAGAGATGGATCCGTGAAGATAAGCTGCCGACAGCCATTTTTTCAGGAGACGATTTTATTGCTTTAGGTGTTGTTCAAGCCCTGCGTGAGGAGGGGATTCTGGTACCTCAGGATATCTCAGTGGTTGGCTTTGATGATCAGCAGTTCGTAGGTGAATTTTATCCCCGATTGACGACAGTCAGACAGCCTGAGGCGCAAATGGGCAGCATTGGTGTTGATTTGCTGATGAAATTAATCAATGGGGAGGTGATGCCAGCTGTTGTAACGAAGCTCGCTCCTCAGCTTCTCGTGCGTGAATCCACCGCATCTGTAAGGTTAACCTAAATATTAGGAGTGAAACGAACTGTGAAGTACTTTTTGGGAGTCGATGCAGGGGGCAGCAAAACTTATGCAATGATTGCAAATGAACAGGGAACGGTCATCGGTGTAGGCAAGGGAGGGAACGGGAATCATCAAAACAATCGTGAGCAGGCGGAGAACAGTTTGCAACAGGCTGTATCGGGAGCGATTATTGCGTCGGGGCTGACAAAGGATCAGATGGAGTATTCCTGGTTCGGTCTGGCTGGAGCGGACAGAGAATCCGATTTTCGAATTTTACGACCAATCATCAGCAGACTTGGCCTTCCCCGAACTGAGATTTCCTGCGATACCTGGATTGCCTTGCGATCAGGTACAGAGAGTAATTATGGGATCGTGCTGATCTGCGGCTCGGGAGTGAACTGCGCCGGTAAAAATCCGCGAGGCGTTACATACCAATGTGGTGGATTTGGATATCGGTTCGGTGATTACGGCGGCGGCTATGATCTAAGTATTGAGGTATTCCGTAGCGTTCTTCGGGCGGATGATGGAAGAGAGAAAGAGACTGTCATAAGCGAACGCTTAATTCATTTGCTGGGCTATTCCAGTGTTTCGGAGTTAAGGGAGGATTACCTGGATCATTCCAGAGACTTGCCTCCCCAGATTGCTGAGCTGCTGTTTCAAGCGGCAGATGAAGGAGACCAGGTTGCCATCGGACTGCTAACCAAGCAAGGGGATGAGCTCGGTTTGGCAGCGGTATCGACAATCCGCCATTTGGCTATGGTGGAGGATTCCTTTGACATCGTACTTGCAGGCAGCCTATTGACCAAGGGGGATCGCTCAGGCATCATCCGGCGGGCTATTGAACAGAGAGTGAAGCATTCGGCTCCAAATGGCACTTTAAGGATTCTAACCCGGGAACCGGTTGTAGGCGCGGTCGTTTTGGCAATGGAAAGCAGCGGTGTGCGTGTGAATCAGGAGGTTCTTGATCGTCTATCACTGGGTAAGGAGGGGCTATTATTATGAAGGAGACTTTGAAGCTCGTTGTCATCGGAGCGGGTTCATCATATACGCCTGAGCTTATTGAAGGCATCATCATGCATCATAAAGAGCTTCCCGTCCGCGAAGTATGGCTGGTGGATATTGAGGCGGGAAGGGAGAAGCTGCATACGATTGCGGAATTAAGCAAGCGTATGATTGCTGAGTCCGGACTGCCGATTACCGTGACCCAGACGCTTGAGCGCAGGGAGGCCATCGCCGGAGCAGACTTTATCTGCACTCAAATCCGGGTTGGTATGCTGGAAGCGCGAAAATGGGACGAATTAATTCCGCTTCAATACGATGTCATCGGTCAGGAGACGACGGGTCCCGGAGGGATGATGAAAGGCCTGCGGACCATTCCGGTTATTCTGGATATTTGCAAGGACATCGAGGAGCTAGCTCCGGATGCCTGGTTGCTGAATTTTACGAATCCGGCCGGTATGGTAACTGAAGCTGTTCACAAATATTCATCGGTAAAAAGCGTAGGCCTGTGCAACTCACCGATCGGTTTTCAAAAGTGGCTCTCTGAGTTCTTCGGACTTCCTATGGAGAAGATCTACGCGGAGTTTGTCGGCATCAACCATCTGCACTGGGTATCCGATATCGTAATTGACGGTAAAAGCAAGCTACAGGAGCTCATTGATTACCCCCAGAACTACAAGGCGAGTAATGTGCCGTTTGATTCCTGGGACCACCGGTTTCTGAATGCTTTGAAAGCCATCCCTTCTTATTACCTGAGCTATTACTACATGACGGACGCGATGCTTGCGGAACAGAAGGAAGCAGCAGCAACGACCGGATCGCGCGCTGAGGTAGTGAAGAAGGTGGAGGAAGAGCTGTTTGAGCTGTACCGGAACGTAGAGCTAAAGGAGAAGCCAAAGCAGCTGGAGCAGCGTGGTGGAGCCTATTACTCGGAGGCGGCAGTGCTGCTGATGCGCTCCATTTATAATGACTCCCGTGATATCCAGACGTTGAATGTAAGGAATAACGGAATGATTGACTTCTTGCCGGACGATGCCTCCATTGAGGTGAACTGTTTGGTAACCAAACAAGGTCCGCTGCCGATTCCGCTGCGCAAAATTCCGCAGCCCGTCAAAGGCCTGCTGGCCGCGGTCAAGCAATACGAGAGCCTCACCATCGAGGCGGCTGTGCATGGAGACCGGGATATGGCCCTGCAGGCTATGGTTCATCATCCGCTCGTGCCTTCGGTCACCGTAGCTGAACAGCTGCTGGATGAAATGCTGGAGAAGAACAAAGCGTTTTTGCCGTTGTTTCACTAGAATCGTCCAGAGGAGGAAAAACGGATGAACACGGCCGAGAAACCAAGTAGATGGAAGAAATTCACCAGTCAATTGGATTTACAGTCCATGGTTTGGCCGGGAATTATCTTTGTATTCATTTTTAGCTACATTCCGATGTATGGCGTGGTTATGGCGTTCCAGCAATACGATATTTTTGGCGGCATTATGAAGAGCCCCTGGGTTGGATTTATGCATTTCAGAATGTTCTTCGAGGCGCCGGAGTTCTGGAATGTGATGCGAAATACCATTGTGATTAGTTTGCTTAAATTGATTATCTCTTTTCCAGCACCGATTCTTCTTGCACTGATGCTGAATGAGATCGGTAATATGGGCTTTAAACGCGTTATCCAGACCGTCAGCTATTTACCGTATTTCCTGTCCTGGGTTATTGTATCCGGTTTTGTATTTTCGTTGTTATCTGTTGACAACGGAACGGTGAACTATGTGCTGGAGCGATTCAATCTGGTAGGGGAGCCAGTTAACTTCCTGGCATTACCCAAATACTTCTGGTCTATTCTAGTAAGTGTAAATGTGTGGAAGGAGGTCGGATTTGGGAGCATTGTCTATCTGGCCGCGATTGCAGGCATTGATCCGACTTTATATGAAGCCGCTTCCATAGACGGAGCAAGCCGATTTAAGCAAATTCACTTGATTACACTCCCCAGTATTACCCCCATTATCATCATCTTTATGATTCTTGCCATCGGCAGTCTGCTTAGTGCGGGCTTCGAGGACATTTTGCTGCTTGCAACCAATCCAATCCTGCGACCCTACTCCGATGTTATCGACACCTATGTGTACCGTGTGGGGATATTAAATGCCAGATTCTCTTATGCGACAGCGGTAGGGCTTTTCAAAGCGGTGATCAGTGTCATTCTGCTGGTGATGGCCAACAAAATCGCGCGCCGGGCAGATGTTAGTCTCTGGTAGGTACTACTACTCATAGCGAATGCTTCCGATGCAAGTTTTATTGGGATGTATCTACTGTAAGTAATGCTCCATAAACCTTTTAGGAGAGGTGAACAATGAGACTAAGCCTAGGCGACAAAATCATGCAGCGGACTATTTATATCCTTTTGACGCTGCTGGCGCTACTTATGCTGTACCCATTTTGGAACGCGCTGGTCATTTCCTTTAATCTAGGGAGCGATACGGCGCTCGGCGGTGTAACCTTGTTGCCGAGAGCATTTACCCTGGAAAATTATTATATTGTGTTTCAGGATCATCGCCTGCTGAATTCTTTTCTGATCACCATTCTTAGAACGCTCGGCGGCACGGCATTGTCCGTCTTCTTCACGGCCCTGTTAGCTTACGGAATGTCCAAGAAAACATTGCTTTTTCGAAAACAATATATGGTGTTCTTCATGATTACGATGTTCTTCAGTGGAGGGCTCATCCCTAGTTATTTACTAGTTCGCTCTTTGGGTATGCTGGACACCTTTTGGGTTCTGATTATCCCCGGCATCATCAGCGTCTGGAACATGATTGTCATCCGCACCTTTTTCAACGCTTTGCCGGATGGGTTGGAGGAATCGGCCAAAATCGACGGTTGCAGTAACTACGGCATTTTCTTCCGAATCGTTATTCCCGTCTCCGGCCCGGTGCTGGCCACGATTGCTTTATTTACTGCGGTCGGTTACTGGAACGACTGGTTTACGGGAGCGATCTATATTACGAAAGACGAACTGCTTCCTATACAGACCCTGCTGCGGCAGGTTATGAACTCCAACATTATGACCCAAATTGGTTCATCGAATGCCATCGCGCTGGATCATATGAACCGAAATCGGACGATTACTACGAAGTCACTGACCATGGCTACGATGATGATCGCTACTATTCCGATTATCCTGACGTACCCTTTTCTCCAAAAGTACTTTGTTAAGGGCGTAATGATCGGTTCATTGAAAGAATAGCAGTCTCCATATTATGTAGAAAGAAGGGAAAAGAATGGGCAATCGTATGAAATGGGTATCGCTTCTGCTGACTTCGCTGGTGCTTCTTCTCGCTGCCTGTAGCGGAGGGGGGAATTCTAACACTTCACCAAACACAAGCGAGAAAAATCTGAATACCGAGGTCACCACTGATGACGGCAGCGGGATTAAGCCCGTCACCTTCAGCTTTTATGGAAATTACGACTGGCTTACGACTTCACCATGGGGGGATAATGAGGCGACAAAATGGATTCAGGAGAACCGTAAGGTTAATGTTGAACCGATTCAATCGGGAGGTGCGGCCGGAGAAAAACTCAACACGATGATCGTCGGTGGTGATTTACCGGATGTCATTTTTACTGACCGGGGATCCTCAGTGGAACGGCTGGTGCAGGCAGGGCAACTTATTGCGCTGGATGATTACTATGACAAGTATCCGAACTTCAAAAAATATGTGAAGGAATCCACCCTGAATTTGCTCCGTTCAGATGACGGAAAAATCTATCAAATCCCCAACTGGTATACATCCGGGCAATTCGGCAACGGAGGATGGATGGTGAATAAAGATATTTATAATGAGCTCGGCAGACCGGCGCTGGAGACCTTTGATGATTTGTATCAATATTTACGCTTGGTGCAAGAGAAGTATCCGGATGTTGTACCTCTGGAGGTTGGCGAGAAGGGGGCAGGTCTGGAAATTATGTATGGCGGTTTTAAGGAGAACTCCACCAGTAAGTTCATTTCACTCATGGGATACCCGGAAGGCGATAAGCTGTCATCTATCTTGGACGATCCCGCTTACGAGGAGATGGTGCTGTATATCAATAAGCTGTATCGTGAACGGCTGATTACGCAGGATGCACTGCAGCAAACCCAGGACGCGGTCAAAGAAAAGGTCAATACCAGCCGGGTAGCGGTCATGGTCGAATCCAATATCACTACGTATGGAGCCGAGGGACACCGTGCACTGACTGCGAACAATCCGGACAGCGGTTATGAAATTATTTGGCCGATTCATAAAGCCGGACTAGACAAAACACAAGTATTTGTAAGCGGTTTCGAGACGCTGGGTTGGAACGTCAGTGTCATTACAAAAAAGGCCAAGGATCCGGAGGCCATTTTCGCTTACTTTGACTGGATTACGGGTCCGGAGGGACAGAAGGTGCTTTTCTTCGGTCCTAAAGGCTTGTACTGGGATGAGGAGGACGCAGACGGAGCACCAATTCCGAACGAGAAATACAAGACGACTCCTGCTAACGAGCGTACCGAAACGATGAGAAAATTCGAGGACTTTAACTGGGCGGGTAATACGACCTTTATTGATACGGCGAAAATGAGCTTAGAGGCGCTGCTTTCCGCGAACCAGAAATCATGGGAGACAGTGGCGCAGTCCACGGTGACCTGGAAAACCGCGCTGGACATTACGGAATTTGTGAATACCGATCCGCTTCCGGATACGGAGATTGGCATCATCGCACAGAATGTAGGGGATATTTATACCCTTGCTTACGCACAAATGGTTCAGGCGAAGTCTGATGAAGAGGTATTGTCGGCACTGGAGACAGCCAAAAAGAACACTCAAAAAGCGGGGCTGGATAAGCTGCTTGAGTTCAGAACCGAAAAATGGCAGGAGAATGTCAAGAAAATCAACGCGACGAAATAAGACTTTTATAAAATCTTATACTTGTGGAGGCGATATTATGGCATTTGCTCTGAGATCGAGATGCATAGCAATGTTAAGCTTCGTATTGGTTTCTTCGATAGTAGGTGGTTCCATGCCGGCTAAGGCCGATGAGGAGAGTAATCCCCCTTTTGAAACGGAAGTTATTGTACGGACCGTAAACCAGTTTAAGAACACGGCGGATGTCCATAATTTCATCCAGCTGTCCACAAGCTACGGTGTCGATGTCATCAGCATGAACGTGAAGCAGGATGAAGATGATGAGGTTCCGTCTGGAAGTGTATTTTATCAGAGTGATATCGCTCCGATCGCGCAAGGCTACGAGAATTTCGATGCCCTGCAGGCTGTCATTACAGCAGCCCATGCTGCAGGAATTAAGGTTCATGCCTGGATTCCCCAGTTCCATGATCAGCAAGCCTTCCTTGCTCACGATGAATGGCAGATGCAAGCGCTGGTTAACGGGGTTCAGACTCCGTTCACAGGTTCTAACGGCAACGAATACTTCGTCAATCCGATTCACCACGAAGTGCAGCAGTATGAGCGTTCCATCATTCAGGAAGTGATCGAGAATTATGCTGTTGACGGTGTTGTGCTAGACTGGATCCGCTTCGACAATTACAACATGGACGTCAGTGATTACACGGTTGCGAAGTACCAGGCTCAGTTTGGGTATTCCCCGCTCAGCATTGACTTCGATACGGATTCGCCTCAGCGTGAGCAGTGGAATGAATGGAGAACTGAACAAATTGGACAGTATGTAGGCGATATTCGTGAGGATATTTCCGAATCCTCAAATCCGGATGTGCAGCTCGGTGTGTATATTTTGCCGCCGGAATTTACAGAGGTTGGACAGAATGTAGCCAAATTCAAAGATGATATCGACTTTGTCGCACCGATGGCGTACTTTGATGACTGGGAGTTCAATAGTGATTGGGTATACAGCACTTCCTACGGCATCCTGAAGGATACGAGCGACCGGATCAGTGGTAGTGACGTGGAGATTGTAGCCACACTGGATAATGACTGGACAGATGATCAATATCAGGAGATTTACAAGGGAATCCGCGAGAATTATCCAGGTGTGAAGCGTCTGTCGTTCTTTGCTTACGGGGCCTGGCCAGCAGATGAGCTAGCTAATATCAAAGAACGTGAAACCTGGCCGACGCCAGGCTGGACGCCTCCGGTAGAACAAGACTATCCGGCTCAATTACCAGCAGGATGGAAGGCACGAAATATCGGTTCCATGCCGGGGAACGTTACCTACAATTCATCCAATAAGCAATATACACTCAGCAGCAGCTCTACGGATATTTGGGGAAATGGAGATCAACTGAATTATATATACCAATCCGTGAGCGGCAATGCGGAGATTATTGTTAAAGTGCAGTCCACTAGCCGATTGGACGGCTGGGCCAAGGCCGGCATTATGATTCGGGAGTCGCTGGGTCATAATTCGAAGCACGCAGATATGATGCTTACCCCCGAGAATGGGGCAACCTTCCAGTATCGTGCAGAGACCGCGGGCAATATGGTCGACCATACTGCGGCTGCCTCGGCTCCAAGATGGCTAAAGCTGACCAGAAGCGGAAATACCTTCAAAGGGGCTATTTCGACGAACGGGAATAACTGGCAGACGGTTGGAACTGTTCAGATCCCGATGAATCGCAAGGTGTATATTGGCATAGCGCTCAGCAATCCGGGGGATGATTCGAGAAATAAGGCCGTATTTGGAAATGTGAAAATTACGGATTAAGTCTAATACAATTACAACTATACATCATCATTCGCTTTATTTTCTATGGGCAAAGCAAAGATATCAGAGGCTTGATTTGTATTTAGACCTCCTGGAAAGCACCCGAAGCCTGGGGATTTGCTGTCAGGGAGAGAAAGAACGGATACCGGCTGACTTTGGAATCTGAGGATGTAATATAATCGGCAGAACACAGTGCAAAGCAGATTGGGTTAGAAGACATTCATCTCCGAAATACGGGTGAATGTCTTCTTTCTTTGCTCATAGTGTTCTGAAAATGTCATTTATCGTGTAATACAAAGCATTAAGTTCTTCCATATAAACTGTTTTTATTTTGGTTTTATCAGGATTGTCACTTATCATTTCCATAAAGACATCCGGATCATTAATGATACCATTAAGACTTGCGCGCTTTAACAATTCTGCATCGGAAATATCATCCTTAAACGACAGTCTTAAGATTTCCATAGTGTCGTTTACTATACCTTTGAAATTCTCTTCTTCCCCAAAGAAAGTTGCAATCTTATTCAAAAAGTCTGCATATTTATCTGGTATTTTTGAATTTTCTGAAAAAAATATCATTTATATCTTCTCCCTATATTAATCGAATTTTTAAATAGTTTTAAGTAATTGGCCAGTCTGAAATCATCTAATTATAGTCAGAAACATTATAATTGGATTTGGAACAATTGGCGGTTAAAAATGATACAGTAGTACTGTTTACACAGATTAAGTGAGTACGATATATCGGAAATTCTAACTTGTTTCATAGAGTTAAGTTATAGTTGACCAATTCGAAAGCGGCGGAGGCTGGGGATGCTAAAGACAGTATCAGTTATTTTTAATGAGCGACCAAAAAGGTGGGGATTAAGAGGGGATCCATATCTTTGGGATGAGCTAGAGAGGTACTTTCAGGAAGTGAATTATCCATGTACAGGTGAGGAGTTTGCAGAGATATTCAAATACGCATTTGAGGAATTAACAGGAAGTAGCTTAGGTGATTTAGATAAACAAATCTATTGTGAGAAATACAGTCATGGTGGTATGTCCAGTGGGCATGTTTGTCTGGAGTTTTGGATTGAAGTAGCGATTCCATTGCTAATTGAACGATTGGAGGGATTAGCAATTTAAATTGGTGAACAATCGGATGCATCTCACCTTCCCCCCACCACCAATGTAATGTAAAAACTAAACGATAAAGGCCGTTCACAGGTGGTTATGGAGCCGAAAATATAGCTGGCCATGTCTTCAGAAGTGACGCGTTTAAACCTTCTTCACCTTTAGGGGTGGGAAGGTTTTTTGTTGTTTATGCATATTTGCTAAAATAACATTCAATTGATAATCATTCTCAATACATATATAATTAATCCAAAGTAAGGGGAAGTAGGGATGAGCATGAAGCGTAGCGATGGTCTGAATGAAGCGGAAACGATTGATGCCCATAAGACGCTTAGATGCGAAGGGTTTAGTATTACTTACCAGTTGGACGGAAGCCACTTTGAGATAAAACCACCGGTCGAGTTAGGGGAGGGCAGCTGCCGGAGCCTGCTTACTCAGCGTTATCTTCAGATGACGGATTTTGATCTCCAATTTAATCGGGATATCGAAGCGAAGGGCGAGTTTAGAACACCTCGTACGGAGCTGATATTCTGTATGGGACATGGAATTGAATGGGGGACCTCGCTGAAGCAGGACTATTTTGCCATAGATACAGGAGAAAGTGTGTTGCTTCACGGCGGAGTAAGAAGTGAAAATTGTATATACCTTAGCGGAGCGGGCTACAGATTCCTCAGCATAGATATGAGTCCGGCACAATTTGAGCGGATGACCAGCGGACTGACCGAGGATACACGGCTCCAAGCCGGAGGAGGAGCTGGGTTGTTTTTTGGCAAAAACGCTATCACACCATCTATCCGACTGATTCTGTCTCAAATTGCGGATTGTTCCTATAGTCAGGGTATGCGGGAACTCTATCTGGAGGGGAAAATGCTGGAGCTAATGGCTGTCTATCTCAATGAATCTTTATTTGAAGCTGATCGGATTTCCCACACAGTCAAGCTATCTAGAGATGATATGGAGAGCCTGCGACTAGCCAAGGAAATTCTGCAACGTGATTATTTACATCCACCGACGCTAGCAGGGCTCTCTCGCATTATTTGCCTCAATGAGTTCAAATTGAAGAAGGGCTTTAAGGAAATATTCGGTTATACTGTCCATGCCTATGTGATCGAACAACGGATGCAAAGGGCACAGCAGCTGCTAGAACATGGAAATATGACGGTAAGTGAAGCAGCATCCAGAGTCGGATACGTGAATGTCAGCCATTTCTCAGCAGCCTTTCGTAAAAAATTCGGTGTGCGTCCTGGAGAGTATCTGATCAGTGGTAGACAGCGTTCTTTAGGAACAAGGATGTAAGCTCGCATCGAAAACAGATGCTCCTGATTTGGTTGATTATAATCCCGGAAACGGTAGCAACCAGGAAGAGCGTTCCTATACACTAGTTCACAGAGAATCATTCTCAGTGCACTTTTTTTGTGCGTAATTATAAAGAGTGGGGGAACAGCTGTGAGTAAAACCAAAAATGGCATGTCGAGACTGTTGGAGATTGCCGGAGAGAAGCGAGGCCTGCTGATCCTGTCTGGTGTATTGTCATCTGTCAGCGCCGTGCTAATGCTGGTACCATTTTTGTCAGTTTATTTCATCTTGGCCGAGCTACTGCGGCATGCAGCATCTCCTGGACAGGTTGACGGTGATGCAATGATCCGCTGGGGATGGATTGCACTCGGCGGCTTGGTTGGAGGGTTGGTGACCTCATATTGCGGTATTATGTGTTCGCATATTGCGGCTTTTCGTATTCAGTATAATCTGCGTGTGCGAATGACCGAACATCTAGGCAGATTGCCGCTCGGCTTCCTGAATGGAACTTCGACCGGCGCAGTGAAGAAGACGCTGGAACAGAATGTCGACAAGGTGGAAAATTTCGTAGCACATCAGCTCCCAGATTTGGTCAGCGCGCTGGCGTCTACGGTGCTGATGATTGTGGCGATGTTCTGGCTGAGTCCGCCGTTAGCTGTTGCCTGTCTTCTGCCGATCCTCATAGGAATGGTTGTGCAGTCAGCACTTATGATGAGCGGTAAGGGAAAAACCAGTGTGAAGCAGTATCATGATTCTTTGGAGCAGATCAATGCTTCGGCGGTGCAGTATGTACGGGGGATGCCAGCGGTGAAGGTGTTCGGGCAGACGGTGCATTCCTTCCGAAAGTTCTACAGTGATATGACCAGATACCGTGATTATTGTCTGGAGTTTACGGACCGTTATCAGTCAGGTTATGTTCTGTTCAAAACATTGCTGGCCTCCTCGTTTACCTTTATTTTACCGGTGGGTGTCTTTATGCTAAGCGGTCAGCCGAATTCCATGTCCTTTGCGCTTGTGTTGCTGTTCTTTCTAATTATGGCACCAGGCGTATCATCTCCGCTCTATAAGCTACTTATGCTGGCTTCGAGCACTCGGGATATCGGCGAAGGCGTAGAGCGGATGGATCGTCTTTTGGCACAGCAGCCTGTACCAGAAATAGCAAAGCCGCTATCACCGCAAGTTTTCGACGTTGAATTTATGGACGTAACCTTCTCCTACAGTGAAGAAGAGGGGGCTGCGGCTGCGCTCAGCGAGGTCTCTTTCCGGGCAGAACAAGGGAAGGTTACAGCGTTGGTTGGACCGTCAGGTTCAGGTAAATCGACGGTGGCCAGCTTGGTGCCGCGGTTCTGGGATCCGCAGGAGGGTGTGATCCGTATCGGTGGAGTGGATATCCGTCATATGGCGATTCATGAACTGATGAATACAGTTGCCTTTGTATTTCAGGAGACCTTCCTGTTCTATGACACTTTGTATGAGAATATTGCCGTCGGCAAACCGGGAGCCACGCTGGATGAAGTCCAGGCTGCAGCAAGAGCTGCGCAATGCGACGAGTTCATCTCTCGGCTTCCGCAGGGATACGATACCTTAATTGGTGAAGGTGGCGTCTATCTCTCCGGTGGTGAAGAGCAGCGTATTGCGGTAGCCAGGGCTATCCTCAAAAATGCACCGGTACTTGTACTCGACGAAGCGACTGCTTTTGCCGACCCGGAAAATGAGCATCACATGCAGCTGGCACTAACGGAGCTTATGCGCGGGAAGACGGTAATTGTTATTGCTCACAGACTCTCCTCTATTCGTGAAGCCGCACAAATTCTGGTACTGCGAGATGGGCAAATCGTGGAGCGCGGAGATCACGATCGTTTGATTGATCTCGATGGACTTTACACTCAAATGTGGCATGCCTACAGTGACGCTGGAGATTGGCATTTGGAAAAAGGAGGGGAACAGCTATGAAGGTATTGCACAATATTACTGCTGGCAAACCGCAGCAGCTGCTGAAGCCTGTACTTTTTTCCTTACTGGCTAACATAGTTAGTGTGCTTCCGTTTGCGCTTGTAATTGAGGCGGTGCGGTTGATTTTTGCTCCTTATATTACGGTGGGTGCAGAGCTTCAGATAGAACGGCTTTGGTGGATTTGCGCGGGACTAGCCGCTGTTATGGTGCTGATGTTCCTGAGTGAGATCCCCGCATACCGCACTGCATACCGCGGGGCTTACAATGTTGCGGCACAGGGACGGGCGGAATTAGCAGAACATCTGCGTAAGCTTCCGCTAGGCTACCTGACGCGCCGGGATCCTGGTGATTTGGCCAATATGATGATGGGCGATTTCACGCTGGTTGAGACAGGAATTTCACATCTGCTGCCACAGCTTGCAGGGGCTTTTGTACTGCCGATATTCGCACTTGCGGGTTTACTATTCCTCGACTGGCGGATGGCGCTTTCCATGTTCGTGGCACTGCCGGTTGCCCTCCTAATTATGTACCTGTCAGGCAGACTGCGGCGCAGATTAGGGACGAATCATATGAAAGCGAAACTGAACGCCGCGAATCGGCTACAGGAGTATTTGAATGGTATTCGGGTGATGAAAGCCTACAACCTGACGGGAGAACGCTTTGTCCGTCTGGATAGCTCTTTTCGAACTTTGATGAAGGAAAGTGTGAAGCTTGAAGGGATATTCGGACCGGTCATTCTAACGGCTATGGCTCTTCTTCGTGCGGGTCTGACCTTAATGGTATACGTAGGTGTGCATCTATTGTTAGGCGGGGAGCTCGGTATTTTGCAGCTGGCGGTATTCCTTATTGTCGGCACACGCATCTATGATCCACTGACGACGGCGCTCGCCAACTATGCTGAATTCCGGTACAACGAACAAGCGGGTGAACGCATCGTAGACCTGCTTCGCCAGCCGGTAATGACAGGGACTACAGCTCCACTTCCCGATAGCAGTACCATTCGCTTTGACAATGTTACCTTCAGCTATGGAGGTGAGCCTGTTCTCAAACAATTAAGCATAGAAATGCCGCAAGGTTCATTGACTGCAATCGTGGGTCCCTCCGGCAGCGGAAAGAGTACAGTGCTGCGTTTGATCTCGCGTTTCTATGATCCTGACGAGGGAAGTGTTCTGCTAGGCGGACGCAATATTAAAGATATTGATCCAGAACATTTGCTAGGGTCTGTGTCGGTTGTGTTTCAGGATGTGTACCTGTTCCAAGATACCATTGGAAACAACATTGCCTTTGGGCGGCCGGGCGCGTCGCAGCAGGATATTCAACAAGCAGCAGAAATGGCCCGTTGCCATGATTTCATTTTGAAATTACCGCTAGGTTATGACACGCCGGTAGGCGAGGGTGGCAGTACGCTTTCCGGAGGGGAGAAGCAGCGGATCTCCATTGCTCGTGCGATTCTTAAGAACGCTCCTATTGTATTGCTGGATGAGGCTACTGCATCGCTTGACCCGCAGAATGAAGCCGAAATCCAGAAGGGAATTGATGCGCTGATTACGGGCAGAACCGTTATTGTTATCGCGCATCGGCTGAAAACCATACGAGGTGCAGACAACATTATTGTGCTGGAAGATGGCCGACTGGTGGAGCAGGGACGACATGAAGCTTTACTACTACGAGGCGGATTGTACGACCGTCTCTGGAAGTTGCAGCAGCAATCCGTCGGATTCCGCATCACGTCATAGGGAACGTCATTCACGCTTTTAGGAGGGCAAACGTATGGCTATCACAAAGGATGAATCTAACTGGCCGATTATAAGCCTAAGTCTGGGAGAAAATTTTGATCAGGAAACGGTAGAGGAATATACCACTTATTGGGAAGAATTGCTCTCCCGTCAATCCCCCTTTGGTCTGATCATGCTGCATTCTTCAGAGAAAAACGCACGTCCGGAGCGTGCAGTCACACAGCTGTATATGAACTGGTGCAAGAGGAACAAACATGAAATCGCTCAATATTGCTCAGGCATCGCGGTTGTAATGCAGAACGCCAAATTGCTCGCTCTTTACAAGCCGGTTACGGCAGTGTCTACTAAAAGAACCTACGGCTGTCCCGGAGGCGCCTTCGCGAAAGAGGTTGAGGCTATAAAATGGCTGGAGGAGCTACTGGCTCAAGCATTATCGGGTGCGAAAATTTAATATAGTCGGCTATATCTTCGAAGCGGCAAGTTTAAGCCCTCTTCACCCTTTAGGGTGGAGAGGGCTTTTTCAACGAGTTTCGTTATTTTCCTCTATGCTAAGCGACCGGGAGCGTCAGATTTGATCTATTAAAATTGGTTTGACTAGTCACCTATCATTTGACAATGATAATGGTTATCGTTTACGATTTTGGCTTGTATAGGGATTTGCAGCTGCAAAGGATTAGCATGCTATTGGAATTGGGAGGATTAACAGTGAATTGGGAAGAATACATCCAGATATGGGACACTTCATGGATTCAACTGGTGGATATTCGCCAACATGTGATACGTAGACAGAGTAAGCAGCAACATATACTCCCAGCTAGTTGTTTTATATTTGTCGTGCGAGGGCAAGGTGCGATCTGGTTGGATGGTAATCGGCATTCATTAGAACGATTCTTTGTCTTACATGCGGGAAAAGGAAGTAGCATCAAGTTCGAGGTTGGACATGAGGATGTCACTTACTATTACATTTTATATAGAGGTACTATTTCTACTAAAGCTAGTAAAACAATATTGAAATCCTATCATATAAATAACCCTTTTCATCTGCAATACGCATGTAAACCTATTTCTCCGGTTGTTTTATATCGTCATGCGGAATCGATGTATGAGGAATGGAATCGCAGACCGGCTATGGAACGGTTCCAAGCGAAAATCCATTTCTATCAGTTCGTATATACACTTGTACAGCAGTTACAGCTTCAAGGAGTTGCCCCCAAAGAAATAGATTTAGTGGAACAGATCATTCAATACATTCACAAACATTATTATGAACCTATCTCACTTGAATCTATGGCAGAAGTTTGGAATTATAGCATTCAATATTTATCGAGGCAGTTCAAACGCCGGACAGGGAGAAGTCCCATTGAATATGTAATTCAGACGAGGATGGCTAAAGCGAAGGAATTACTGATTCAAACCGATGCCACCGTACAGGAAATTGCTGTAAACGTAGGTTATAGTGATGTCTTTTATTTTACCCGTCTGTTTAAGAAGCAGGTTGGGACGACGCCAGTTCAATACAAAAATAAGGTGAAGACAGGTTTGAGCGTTTCAGATAGTCCATGGCAAGAGTTCTTATCCTCCATGGGCAAATATTCTTCTGCTTGTTATATTGATGATGATAATCATTATCAATTAAAACTTGAAGGGGATAAACAGATGTTAAAGGGGATCGAAACGAAAAAAGGATTAATGTTAATGCTTGTGCTTACACTGTTACTTGCAGCTTGCGGAAATGGGAACACTAGCCGTAATAGCAATGCGGGAGCAGAACCAACACAAAGTAAACCTTCCAATCAGGCCATTGAAAAAACGGGTTTGCGGAAAATAGCAACGGTCATGGGGGATGTTAATGTTCCAGCCAATCCCCAACGTGTTGTAGTTGATTGGGATTTGGGGCCAGTCTTGGCCGTTGGGGTAACACCGGTTGGAGCATCAAATACCCAACTGGAGTATTCTCAGTTTCTCAAACCTTTCTTAGATGAGACGGTACAAGATATAGGGGCAGAAGGAAGTATTTCTTTTGAGAAAGTATTAGAGCTAGCGCCAGACGTCATCATAACCTGGAATAAAGATGCTTATAGTAACTATTCTAAGATCGCACCGACCGTATTATTTGATACAAGTAAATACGCAACGATTCAAGAAGAGATTACAGCTATGGGAGAAATCCTTGATCGAGAAGAAGAGGCTAAACAGTTTGTGGCAGATTTCGAAAAACGTAAAATAGCTGCCCGCGAAAAAATTAATAATGTAATTGCAAAAGATGCAACTATTTCTATCGTAGATTATATCACGGTAGAGAAATTTTTAATGGTCATTGGTAATCAGGGTGAGAGAGGCGGTAGAGCTACTTACGATATTTTGGGTCTGAATCCCGCTCCAAAAGTTCAAAGTGAAATAATTGATAAGGAAATGAGCCGTGTTGAAGTTTCTTGGGAAACGGTAAATGATTATGTAGGTGACTATGTTATTGTCCTTACAGTAAAGGACAAAGAACCGCCTAAGTTGCCAGCAACATGGAAGATGTTGGATGCAGTCAAAAACAATCGAGTGATTGAGATTGATATGGAAAAATATTTTGCAGCAGATTCGTACTCCTCCTTGTTACAAGCTGAAGATATTGCCGACAAATTATCGAAGCTGGCTTCATCTAAATAACCTTATTGAAATTGAATCTAACTGAAGTCATTTAAATAAAAAGACGAAGCCAGAATTAAACTGTACCCTATGTAAAGGACATTTAAAAAAAGTCTAGGCAGATTGAAGAAGATGATCTCTGTATTGAACAGGG
>NZ_VTZR01000010.1:0-76040 GCF_008370385.1 Paenibacillus sp. B2(2019) | reverse complement strand
GATCGATAGTGTTAGTAAAAGGTTCATTATTTCTTAATGATACCCGTACTATTTCGTAAATCAGTTTCCCTTATTTTTGACATAACTCTTCTTGGGAACCAGTAGTTGTCTTCATCCGGGTTCTACAGGGCAGTACTTTCCTCAAAGAGTTTTAAATCAAATCATTCTCTTTTTGTAAACGGAATCCTGCGCACCTCTATAAAAACTTGCCGTTATTTATGGTACGGTTCTCCGTATCACTCTAACGGCGAATTTATACGCTTATTCCAAGAACATTGATTTATTTTCGTCATGAGGCATCCTCCTGATTCATTTAGTGTACCTTCAAAAAGACTAGCTAGTAACATTTACAATTTTCAACATAAAGCAAACACTCTGTTAACATTGTTGGGTTAAAGTAGAGTCAACAAGCAATTGAATATCTGATAGCAATGGGCTTTATGTTCGAGAACAGCGGACTGCATTGAACAAAAGCTTTCTTGAAGTAACGGGAAGTGTTGGTATATTGTCAGGGAGTTCAACCCGCAAGTACAACAGCATTTTTTTGAACTGGCCCCTTCTGCTAAAACGGCGGAAGGGGCTTTTGCTGTGAATCGGCAAAAGCTCCCTTCGAGGTACATCATCATTCTGTAGCACGAAAAAACTTGCCCCTACTTATGATACGGATCAGCTTAACGGGGCTATCGCGAAGTGAATTCACTCGAATTTATCTTTTTATTCTCGGCAGAAATGCCGCCGGGATTAGAGCCAATGTAGAGAAGGCAATCGACCAGATAAACGTATGATCGAACGCAACAGCCACAGCTGCCGGGTCATGTGATATGACTGAATTAAACTCGTTCTGCAAAATAATAGCGATAACCGATACGCCAAAGGCACCGCCGATTTGCTGCATAATACGAGTGCTGCTGCTGGCATGCGGGATTTGCTTCGAAGACAGGCCTATATAGGCGGAAGCCATGACCGGCAGAAAAACAGTCCCTAATCCTGCCACCCGCACGATCAATGCCGCGCTCAAATAATAATAGCTCGTATCTGCACTAAGCTGCGTAAGCGGCCATGTTCCAAGTATGGTAAGGAGGGTTCCGACAAGAACGACTGGCCTCGAACCGATCTGATCCGTTAGTTTGCCGGCAAGCGATCTTGTCAGCAGCATCCCGACCCCTTGCGGAACGAGCAGCAGACCGGATATAAGCACCGATTCGCCGCGGACTTGCTGGAAGTACAGCGGCAGCAGCAGCATCGCCTCGTAAGTGGTCAGGCCAGATAGAAAAAGCAGTGTCGCGGATACGGTTAAGGAACGCACCCGGAACAGCCTGACATCAAGTAACGCTTCGTTTCCTTTGCGAAATGCATAAACGACAAACACAGCTAAAAGCGCTAAACCTGCTATAACGGGAACAAGAACCGTCGCATGACCGAAACCATGGTTAGAGCTTACTTCTCCAAGACCGTAAATAATGAGAACGATAGCTGGGGAAAGCAGCATCAGTCCCGGCAGATCCAGCCGCAACGTCCGGGTTCCGCGCTCTTCATTGGGCAGTCTCTGCGCTGTCAGTAAGGGCAATTTTCGTTAATCTATTCGTGCTCCGAATGCTATTCTAAAACCAAGGTCATCTATCTTGAAATCAGGCATGCTTTTCCTTCTAACCGTAGAACCACAGTTGTTTTCAACTTCTGCCCAACTCCCGCCTCGGAAGACCCTATAGTTGCCATATCGGTCTGTATCATAGAGATCCCAGCACCATTCCCAAACATTCCCGATCATATCGTAAAGTCCCCATGGATTAGAAAGCATTTTCCCAACTTCCTGGGCTGAACCGTTGGAATTTTCCTTATACCACGCAATCTTATCGATTCTTTCATACCGATATCCCTTGGTTCCCGCTTTGCATGCATACTGCCATTCAGCGTCCGATAGTAATCGAAATCCATTCGCTTCTTTGTTATATATTGTGCTCTCACTTTCCCTTGTTATTGTGTAGCATTCAGTTCTGTCAAGCACTCTAGATAATTTGTTACAAAAGACAAGAGTATCTAGCCATGAAACTTGCGTAATTGGCAGGTTACTCGCATCAGGTTCTACTTCTTCTTCATCCATGATAAAATGATACAACTGCCGTGTTACTGGATACTTCATTACATAGAAAGGTTCAATTGTTTCATTCAATAAAATAACCTTTCTATCACTTCCTCTTCCAGGGTCTGATAACGTGTAGTTAGAACTAAGCCATTTATTCGTATTAATATAATCGCGTAATTCAACAACCCCACCCTCAATCCGTACCATCATATTCATTATATCTTTGATAAAACCTTCACTGTTATTTCCGTACTGTCCTAATGTCATATGAAGTCCCCCGTTCACTCCAATATTTTCTCCATAGTCTACATCCACCAATCTGCATCTAGAGTACGTAAATTTATTCTCCTAGTAGTGATGCTTTGATAACTAGTTCATAGCCGAATTGGCATTCAGAACCTTCGAACCGCCGCGGTCTAAGGGATTACGGCACGGTTTACAATAACATCACTAAAGCTATTACATCTGTAAAGTTAGCCAAACAATGTACAAATATTCCCAATTTCAAAGAATCTTTTTTGTATACCAAATAAAATAGTGGTAAAAATGCTACAATTCTTGCGACTATTAGCCAAGGAGACCAGAAATGATAAACCGCAAATAATGCGAGATTGACCAGTACACTATACTTGCCCATCCATTTCATACGAGCCAGTAGAAATCCTCGAAATTAGAGTTCCTCCGTTATGGGTAGTATAAGTGTAATAATGAAAAAGCTTGCTACTATTGCAATTATGATATAGTTTTCACTGAATAGGCTCATGTCCTGGACATAATTGTACTCACTTGGAAGCCAATGAAATACTGTATTTAATATGTAATTTGAAAAAGGTTTTAATGCCTTCATAAGTATTCCTGCCAATGAAAGCAATAAAAGAGTGTAGACAATATATTCTTTAACCTTCATCTTACTTTTTAGGCCCAGTACCTTAAAGATATTGAAATTCCCTGTTTCCTTTTTGGCAACATAAAATAAACACCCTAGTTCTATAGGCACTATTGAGAAAAAACCGGCTATTCCTAACGCAACAATCTTAGGATAGCCTGTTAAACTGTCCACTTGTAATAAAAACAGATAAAGTAGACTTAACGCCATTCCTGGAAATAAGTGAAGTGTTATAAGCTTCCATATGCTTCTGATCTCATTTTCGTTATTCATATCCTGTTCCCCCAATAATTTAATCCTTCTAAATCTTAAACTATGGGACCATCCCAAGGTCAATACATCACTTAAACAACCTTATTCAATGGGGATATAAACTTCTAAATATGACTTTAATATTCCTTCGTGGTAGCCTACTAATAACACCTTTATCGCGCGCAGATATCGGTACTATCCCATGAAGATTCTTAAACGCTCGTGCGAACGCTTCCGGCGAATCATATCCGTATTTCATAGCTACATCAATAACCTTTATTTTTGTTGTCTGCAGCTCAAAAGCCGCCAATGTCAACCGTCGACGTCGAATGTACTCAGATAACGTTATTCCAGTAATAAATGGAAACATTCGTTGAAAATGATAACCAGAACAACAGGCGATCTGCGCTATGTCATCATATGAGATTTTGTCTGCTAGATTTGTTTCTATATATTCCATGGCGCTGTTCATTCTCTCCAACCAATCCATCGCATTCCCTCCCTTCGAGATAAATTTTAGTGCAGATAAGAAATAAATGCCGTGCATTTGCTGCACGAAAAAGTCAGTAAAAAACTCGCCCCCAAGACACCTAGCTAATCATAAAATTATCCTATATCGCGGATTCCTCTTTGCGTGAGTTCTAAATTCAATGTCGTCATCACTTCACAGACCCCAACAATACCCCCTTTACGAAGTATTTTTGTAGGAACGGATACACACATAAGATCGAAAAAACAGATATAACGCTGGCTGCGGCCTTGATGCTTTCCGGTTGGAGTAAATTATATTCGGAATTATCCAACAAGCTGTCAAGTGAAGTTACCTGAATTAACTGGTACAATCTCACCATAAGCGGCATCAGATTCGAGTTGTTTAAGAAATACAAAGCTTGTGAATATACGTTCCATAATCCTACAGCGTAGAACAACGATAATGCTGCTAGGATCGGCTTGCTGAGAAGTAATACGATTTTCCACAAAATCATGGGATCATTCGCGCCGTCAATCTTCGCGGACTCCTCGACCTCTGAAGGAAGCCCCTCAAAGAAGGATTTCATTACAAACAGATTATACACACTTATTAATCCTGGCAGCCAAATCGCCCAATATGTATCCAAGATGTGCAAATTCTTCAATAGAAGAAACATCGGGATCAGACCACCGCCAAACAGCATCGTAAATAAAATCATTAGAAGGAAAACACTGCGTCCCCGGAGACGTTTCTTTGACAGAGGGTACGCCATAAGTGTCGTCCCTGCCATTTGCAGTATTGTACCAACCACGGTAATAATGATCGTATTTCTCATCGCAATAAACAGCAGTCCTGTCTCGAAATGCTTCGTGAATGCTTTAATATTGAACTCGACCGGCCACAAGAACACTTCTCCCGCCAGAACGGATCGGCTACTGCTGAATGATACAGCAAGCACATGGAGCATCGGAAAAAGTGCCGTAAATGCGCAGAGGATGAGGAACAACCCATTCAGAATACGAGCAATCTTTTTTACCATAGCCCTCCCTCCATCAGCGAACGCTATTACTCATATTTCGCAAGGCTTCTAAAAATTTTGCCCTACTTGTGATACGGGCTCTCGTCCTCATGAACCGATATGCCCAATCGCCGTCACAAAGAGGAAGAGGAAGACAGCCATTGATCCATTAATGATTTCAAAAAGTATAAGTGGCTTAGACATTTTAGTCGGTGATTTCGGAAAAATACCAGCTAAATCGATAATGTACACGATAAAGTATAAAACAGCGATAATTTTCGTGATGAAAATCGCATTAGGATGTGCAATCAACAAGAGATAACACGTGATAAACGACATAACACCAAGTAAGATAAGAAACAGATTAAATCCCCAAAATACAACCCCTTTTAATTTTGAAAAATCTCTATTCTCAATCGGCCCTCCCGGAACCAATATCGCCAACAACATTACATTAAAAAACACTAGTAAACTTGCTATGATCATAATATCCTGCATCGTTATTCCTTCCTCTCATCTGTTAGTGTCTCAAGATTAGCAGGAAGGAATAACAGTGTATTGTAAAAAATCAGCATCTATATGATCTGGCGTTCATCACTTCTGACCATGCCAGACATATCGAAGGGTTAATTCATGTGGAAGTTTCTCTAACTCTTTGACGGTTTTGCCTGCAAACTTTTTGAATGTTTTGATGAGGTGAGACTGATCATAGTAACGATACTGCATCTCCTCCCTCAATCTTTCATCCTCAACATGTTTTCTAAACTTCACAATATCCCCATAGGTCTTTGGGGTAAGCCCGACATGCCTTTTGAAGAAACGCTCTAACGTACTTACTGAAATGCAAAAAAATTTTGCCATACTCACAATATTCAAGTTTTCATACTCTCGTTCTACATAAGTAAGCATTTCCTCTATGCGGCCAGTATCCTTCTTATTCAACACCATCTTATCGAGTAAATAATGATTGATTGCTGTGATATTTTGTTCCACATCTTTAAATCTCATCATCCGGTACAGTTCATCTAGATCAGGGTCCACATCGGTGGCTTGTAGGATTCGCTCTTCCAATTCGAGGCCGGGCACTTGAAACAAGTGTATAAATCCTAACGGAGTTAAAGAAATCCCGATTTGATACAACTGTTGTCCATATCGAACATATTTCGCGCTTTTCATTTGACCAATCACAACCGTATTAGGGATCACCACTTCCTGATCTTCTCTTACCAGACTGTAAGCAGACCCGTAATTGAAAATGATATTGATATACCCCAGCGGCATAATAATATCTTCTCTGTTGTCATTAGCGAGAAAGTCAAAGTCTACTACCCAGATATAGTCCACTATCCTATGTAAGCTATTTATTGGTTCAAAGGTTCGAATCATCGCATATATCTCCTTACGAATTTTTCGCCATTACTTATGAGACGTTTGACCGCAACCTCTATTGGCATGATTTCCGACATGACTATTCATCTTCGAGAACAGCAGAAGGGCCAGCAGTAAAGCTATACTTACAACCCCAAGTCCTAACCAATTCAAGTGGAGGATGGAGGAATGGCTAATCACAAGGCCACCTAAACCAGAGCCAAGCGCAAATCCAAACTGAATAAAAGAGGTGTTCACACTTAAGGCAATATCAGGTGAATGGGGCACTAAGGTGACAAGATTTAATTGTTGAGCCGGCGAAATGCTCCAGGTCGCCAGCATCCAGATCATTAAGACACCGATTAACAATACCAGATTGTTACCAACAAGAGATAAAAAGAGAAACATGACTACTTGCAAGGTTAGCCCCAGGAAAATGGTCAATTTTGGCCCTTTCGAATCTGCCAATAATCCCCCCACCCTCGAACCAACGAAACTGCAAACCCCAGCAAGAAATAAAATTCCACTGATCTTGGTAATCGAAAGAGGCGATGTCGCCTGTAGGAACGGTGTAATATAGGTAAACAATGTTGAATAGCCACCGATATAAAGCAAGGTGATGATTAAGGCTACCAGAATTCTTTTGTCTTTTAATATAGAGAGCTGCATCCCAATGGTAACGGCTTCTTTTTCTTTAATGGCAGGAACTTTTTTATAGATCACGAGCAGTGGAAAAATAGTTATAAACCCCATCCAAATAAACAAGGATTTCCAGCCAAGCCAATCACTAAAGTAAGTGCCGATGGGAACACCGAATACGAGTGAACTGCTGAGGCCCATTAAAATAATACCGATGGCGTTGCCCCTTTTTTCCTTAACTGCCAGCCTAGTCGCCACCGCCATAGCTACAACGGTTGCGACACCGCCACTTAACCCTTGCAAAATACGAGAAACAAGAACGGCCTCAAAGGTAGAGCTGAAAAATGTTAACCAATTACTAAGGATGAACACACTAAGTGCACTCATTAATACTTTCTTACGGTCCATATTAATGGTCGTTGCAATTAAAATTGGGGCACCAATGGCAGCTGAGAGAGCAAACGCAGTCACTAATAATCCTGCGACCGAAGTAGAAACCTTCAAGTCTAACGCAATCATTTCGATGACTCCTGTAATAATATATTCAATGGTTCCGATCAAGAAAACAGCCAGAGCCAGAATATAGATCACTGTACTATTTTTCAATCCTTTCCACCACCTTTTATCGGAATTTGAATTTCTATCAATTGGATATCTTGTTCCGTGGGGAGCGGCAAATAAATCTCTCTGCCAGGTTGATCCTCTTTGATTTGATAACCATTGTTCTCGATCCATGTGGCTAAATCCACACAAGCGGTACAAGCAAAGGCTGAATCTGAGTGGAAGGTCAGTGTCGCCATTAATTCTGGGGGAAGAGAACGAATTTGAAGTTCATCAGGAAGTACTGACAGCTCGCCCTTTAAAAAATGGCCTACTTCAAATTCAAACTCATCCACGTTTTCATCCAATTCACTCCATATAACGATTTTGGGACTCTCCACCAGATTCAGGTTTTCTTTTCTTATCCATTGATTAAACGTTCGAAAAAGTCCCGGAATATCCTGTTCCTTACCGCGTGCTTTAAGTGAAAGAAATAGCTTATGTTCTACTGCTTTAATCACGACTTCCTGCTCTCTCTCCACACATCCCTCTTTCTCGATCAGCTGCATACGCTCCTTAATTCGAGTGAGTTTGGCTTGCTCAGTGTCGATGACCTGCTGAATTTCACTTCTTTTCAGGTTGAACATGCCTCGAATTTGTTCTAACGTAATGTCTTCATTTAGAAGCTCAATAATTTGTGGCAATGTAAAACCTAATTCCTTATACATAAAGATTCGGTTCAGCTCGAGGATTTGGTCAGCTGAATAATATCGATATCCTGTGTCCTGGTCAACGGTTCTTGGTTTTAACATGCCAATGTGGTCATAGTATCGCAATGCTTTTAAGGAAACCTTGCTTAACCTGGAAAATTCACTGATTTTGAACAAAATTTCGCCTCCAATCTAGATGATATTCAGAGTATAAAGCTTCCTGTGCAGGGGAAAGTCAAGCAGATAAACAAGCCGAGGACACGGCTCAGCAGAGGGAATCGACAGATAAAATGAACACAAGGACGATTTCATAAACGAAAACGTCCCTGTTATTTTGCAACATCCTGACCTCATTCCAGTAAAAATTGTTTTAGCTGTATGTCTATGAATATTGAATCTGGTTCATGCTGTCCAATCCCGGAACAGTGCCCCCATTTGGACTCAATTGGGAGAAAGATTGCGTTATGCATATGATGAGTCTCATACTCATTATCTTCAGGAGGAAAGAAAAGATCCGTACTCCCCGGCATGACAAGCGCTCGAGATGTTATCTTGCTTAGCGCAAGCTCAAAATCTCCTTGATACTGTTGATTTGCGCTAATATCTCCATGTATCCCTGTACGCAGCATGGTAATCAGGTCATTGGCATCGAAGGTTAGGAATACTTCATCCCAATAATCTACGAGATACTCTTCGAGCGTAAGGTAACCTTCCTGCTGAAATAGCTGCTCCAGATAATAAGCCTGAGAGAACCCCCATGCGGCATAAACCCGCCCCATTGCAGCTAATCCTGCCTTGGGCTGTTCGGTATAAAAGCCTTGCTTCCAAGCAGAATCAGCCTGAAGGGCTGCGATAAGTCCTTCAAAAACAACCTTCGCATGTGGCCGGGGCTTGGCCGTTCCTCCGAATGGAGCGATCCGATCCACCATATCAGGATAGCTTGCTCCCCATTGAAAGGTTTGTACGGCCCCGAGTGACCAGCCGACGACTAAAGCAATTTTGTTAATACCGAACTTCTGAGTTACTAGCTGATGCTGGAGTCGCACATTGTCATAGATCGTAACCTCTGGAAAGTTGGCCCGGTCATAAGGAGGGGGCGTGTTGCTCGGTGATGAGGACAACCCGTTGCCAAGCATATTCGGTACGATGATGAAATACTTATTCGGATCCAATGCCTTATCCGGTCCGATCAACCATTCATTATCGGCATGCTGACCTGCAAACCAGGTAGGATAAACAATCACATTATTTTTGGCTGCATTCAACGTCCCATAGGTTTTGTAGGCGAGAAACGCTTGAGGAAGTATTTCTCCGGATTGCAGTGTGATATCCCCAAGCTCAAAAATCTCATAATCTCTCAAGTAATCTTCTCCTCTCCGTATTCAAAGGTGGGCAATGAATTTCTTGTCATCACTTTAAGGCAATGCTATTGTTAAGTCAAAGAAACGTTCTTGAATAAAACGTTCATTTTTTTTGAACAAAAGGAGGACAGTACGATGGAATTGCGTCAACTTAAAACGTTTCATACCCTGGCCTCTACCCTCAATTTTAGCCGCGCAGCGGAAGCGCAGAACTACGTCCCCTCAACCATTACGATGCAGATGAAAGCATTAGAGGATGAGCTTGGGGTCAAGCTGGTCGATCGAATGGGGAAAAAGGTGGCGCTGACCGATGCGGGCAGAAGCTTTCTGGGTTATGTGGATCACATTTTGAGTGATCTGGAAGAGGCGCAGCATGCCGTCAAGCAAACGGGTGAAATGACAGGTACGTTAACTATAAGTGCGGATGATACCTTGTGTACGTACCGAATTCCGGCAGTGCTTAAGCGATTTCGCTTGCGCTATCCGGGAGTCCGGTTGATGTTTCGCCCGCTCTCGGAGCCAAACCTGAAGCAGAGCTTGCGGGAAGGCAGTGCAGACATTATTTTTGTGCTGGATGAGATCAAGGGAGAGGCAGGACTTTGTGGGGAAAAGGTGCTTGACGAGCCCTTCTATTTATTGGTTGCACCAGAGCATCGGCTTGCTTCGCAGACAGCTTTGACGGTTGAGGACTTTAATGGCGAGACCTACCTACTAACGGAGCAGGGGTGCTCCTATCGGATGTTTTTTGAGCGGAGTCTTTCCCAGAAGGCGATGGGAAGCATTACAGAATTAGAGTTTAATAGTGCGGAGGCGATTAAGCAATGTGCCAAAATGGGGATGGGTATCGCCATTTTGCCTGAAATGGCTGTAGCAGCAGAGGTGAATCGGGGAGAACTGATTCCGCTACCCTGGGATTTGACAGCCGTATCCTTTGCAACCCAAATGTTCTGGCATGAAGAGAAATGGATCTCGCCCGCGATTGATGCCTTTTTAAATTTAACCAGAGAGACGTTCTCGAACCATCTGCCGGATCGTGGTGAATGATCCGTTTCTTGCTATCGTTTATCCACCAAAAGCCTTACGCTATAACGACTAAAGTATGCTACCATAATATTTATTACAAGCCACAAAATTTGAGGTGATCGGAATGTTAGAGCGTTCCATGGAGAATGTAATGGAATCCGTGAAGGGAAGGAGTGATGTGTAAAATAAAAATGAAAAAAGGATGATAACAATGAATAAATACCAAACTATAAATAGCGATGGATTTGAACTGAATTATTGTGTAAAAGGAACTGGGAAACCTATTTTGGTGATAGGCAGCAGTGTTTATTATCCTCAATTATTCTCAAAAGATTTATATGATACATTTCAGTTTA
Source organism: Paenibacillus sp. B2(2019) (assembly GCF_008370385.1). Taxonomy (NCBI): domain Bacteria; kingdom Bacillati; phylum Bacillota; class Bacilli; order Caryophanales; family Paenibacillaceae; genus Paenibacillus; species Paenibacillus sp. B2(2019). Next base: position 65,332 of record NZ_VTZR01000010.1, on the reverse strand, counting down.
TTTTCCTTGATCATAGAGGATTTGTGAAGCCGCCCCGAACTCTGCAACCGGAAGATTATAGATTGGAGAAAGTATTAGAAGATATAGAGACGGCAAGGCAAGATCTTAACTTAACAAATTTCATCTTATTAGGGCATTCAGGACATGCTTTCATGGCTTTGGAATATGCTAAAAGATATCCCTACCATGTCCAAAAAGTTGCCTTATTGAATTCAGCACCTACAAATAGCGGGGAAAGACAGCGTCAAAGTTCTGCATTTTTTAATGAGACAGCAAGTCCGGAGAGAAAAAGACAGTTCGAAATGGATATTGCTTTGTTAGAAAGTGACATTCAGAAAGATCCTGAACGGCGATTCGCTCACATGTGTATTCGGATGGGAGCCCAAAGCTTTTATGACTATACATTTGACGCAGCTTACATGTGGGAAGATGTATATACGAATATGCCAATTATCGATTATCTGTGGGGAGAAGCATTCGGAGAATTGAATCTTATACAATCACTCGCTAACTTCAACAAACCAGTATTTATCGGTTTAGGTAGGTATGATTATTTGGTAGCGCCTGTTTCACTTTGGAATTCTGTTAATGAAGCCTATAAGCACGTCAAAAAAGTGATCTTTGAGCATAGTGGTCACAATCCGATGTTTGAAGAACCTCAAACCTTTGACAAAGAGCTAAGCAAGTGGATTCTTGAGGGCAATTGACCAATTGAGGCTTTCCTTTGTATAACGAAAAACACTAAGTTGATTCTTAGTGTTTTTTTATTTCCTGCTAATTTCAGTTGAACCATACTAAGTCGAACAGAGGATTGTGATAGCGATTTAATATTTTATCGTATTATTCCTCACATGCACTAAGATTTCACAATGATAAGCTTAACATTGTATGCCTTATGATACTTTAGGAGGTAATATAATGAGCAAGTACGACGAAGCCATGAAGCTGCTGGAAGAACAAGTAGGTAACAAGGACGGCCTAATCTCTCTGTCCACCATCGCACTGGAACCGGGGGCCAATGGCAAAAGCCGTCCCGCCGCCCGCATTGTGGACGCCTATTATGAGGACGGCGCGTTCTACACCGTTACTTACGCAACCTCAAGCAAGATGCAGCAAATTGCCCAAAACCCCGAAGTCGCCGTTTGTATCATCGTCGAAAACTTTACGGCCGATGGTATCGGTCAATACCTGGGCTGGGTATGTGACGAGAAGAACGCGGAGATGATGACAAAGCTGCGCACAATATTCGCCGATTGGTATAATGAAGCCAATAACGACGAAGACCCTAACACATGCCTGCTGCGCATTCGCCTAACAAAGGGCCTGTGGAATGACGCCCATAAAGGAATCAGAAATGAGATTGATTTTGTCAATAAGACGGCAAATTAAGTGGTCACTCCCTTTTTTTCGCCCTACTTATGATAAGGCTCACCGCTCTGTCTGTAACGGCAAGTTATAGGGCCATCCTTTGTGGGGATGACCCTTTATTAATCTAGATTTGTTCAGTTGTCATCTTCGTTAACGCCTAAATTTCGCTCGCATAAGAGCGTTATTTTTTCTTCACCGGTATCCAGATTTCCCCTGAAACATTCCCATGCCGTGCCATTCCATAATACATTTCGAAACTAGGGCCCTCAACCTGTTCGTATTCAGATGTCGGAAACCACTCAGAATAGATTCGTTGCCATAGTTTTTGCATATCACATTGCGGCTCCGGGAAAATCGCCCACGTTAATGTTGGGACAGAAAGTTTTGTAAATCTCTCCGGAATTTCAAGACCCTTAGGTAAATGATAACAGACCATGTATTTGAAAGATTCTTTAGTGTGATCGTAAAGGGCGGCGTGTAACATGGTGTCACCAAAACGTCCCAGTAAGTCGTTCATAAGATCAACGCTACCATCATCATCACATTTTATACGGAATTGAGGAACTTCAGAGAACGCTGTTTTCTGGTCTGCATTTATAAATCCATATACTCCAAACATCTCAAAAGAACCTCTTTGCTCAATACGGTAATTCATTTCGACATCCCCTTTTATTGAAATATGAAAGGACATTCGAGGATAGGCTTTTAGAGAAACGCCTGTATCGCGCGCAGATGTCGGCATAATACCATGAAGATTCTTAAAGGCCCGTGCAAACGCCTCCGGCGAATCATATCCATATTTCATAGCTACATCAATAACCTTTGAGTCTGTTGTCTGCAGTTCGAATGCCGCCAATGTCAACCGTCGACGTCGAATGTACTCCGATAACGATACGCCAGTAATAAATGGAAACATTCTTTGAAAATGATAGGTAGAGCAACAGGCTCTCTGTGCTATTTCATCAAATGAAATAGTGTCCGCTAGATTTGTTTCGATATATTCCATGGCACTATTCATCCTGTCCAACCAATCCATCGTATTCCCTCCCTTCAAGGTAATTTTATCGGAAATAAAAAATGAATACCTTGCAATTTCTGCACGAAAAAGTCAGCAAAAAACTTGCCCTTATTTATGATACGGTTCCCCACGATTTATCTTCACCGCGCGATAAATCTGCTCCACCAGCACCAGGCGCATGAGCTGATGGGGCAGCGTCATGCGCCCGAAGCTCATGCGCTGCTGCGCGCGGCGCATGACCTCGTCGGAGAGCCCATGGCTCCCTCCGATGACGAACACGACATGGCTCGTCCCGTAGGTGCCGAGCCGGTCAATTTCTGCGGCAAGCTCTTCCGAGCTCCACAGCTTGCCGTCAATCGCGAGCGCAATGACATGCGCCTCGCTCTTTATGTGCGCGAGGATGCGTTCCCCCTCGCGCGCCTTAACAATACCGACCTCTGCTTCGCTTAGAGAGTCGGGTGCTTTTTCATCTGCCACCTCAATCACCTGAAATTTCAGGTACGGTGTCAGCCGTTTAGCATACTCCGCGATGCCATTGATCAAGTACTTTTCCTTCAATTTTCCTACGCCAATAATTTGAATAAGCATAAGTGCCTCCTGTCAAAATCCTCTATAGAAATAGCAAAAGGACGCGCAATAGGCCATCCCTTGTAGTTTTAGTAAGTAGCTTCCTAATCTTTCGCATTCCTTAAATGTCCTATTCCTCAGACAATCCATCCCCTACTTACTCTCCTCCCGCTCCTCCATTGCAAAATCCGGCTTTTTCCCAGCTTCGTAAGCACTCAATATAGAATCCAGCAATCCTGGGAAACGTGCGCTCAGATCCTCTGTCCGTAGCGACAGTATACGCTGTGTTCCTTGCACCCGCGTAAACACAACCCCTGACTCGCGCAGCGTACGGGCATGGTGAGACATGGTGGATTTGGCGATCGGAACGTTGAAGCCGTTGCAAGCCTGTTCTCCATTTCTATGAATATCCGATACGATATGGAGGCGAATCGGATCGCTGAGCGCATACAATACGGAAGCAAGCTGAATGTCCTTGCGGTCCGGATGAAATAGTATTTTCATGGATGATTATCCCCTTTGTCCTACTTTTAATGCGAAAAAAATATTGGTGATCCTAATTGCATTTTATATCAACGCATGCTATATTTCAATTGTTCGTAAGTAATCGAACTATTAAACAATAAAAAAGGAGTGCTTCGCACATGACTTCTGTAAATAACCTTTCCGCGAATGCGGATCATGAAGCCTCCGCTCCGGAAGCGACTCTTCCACGGGAAGGCCTGCTGACTCTCCTGTTCAGCATTGCTGTGGTTCTCGTCATCATGAATACAGCCATGTTCAATCTGGCACTGCCTGATGTAACCGAAGCCTTCGGCATTACAGCTGCATCCGCTTCTTGGATTGTTACCGGGTATTCCATTATGTTTTCGATTGCCTCAATCACGTACAGCCGGCTCTCTGATTTTCTGCCGATCCGCCGCCTGCTGGTGATAGGCTTGTTGACGCTAGGCTTTGCGGCTGTGGCGGGCTTCTTCAGCACCAACTTTATCTTTCTGCTTATCGTGCGCATTCTACAGGCGTCGGGCGCGGGCGCAGTAATGTCCTTATCTCTTGTTCTGTTTACCCGCTATGTCCCGCAAGCCCGTCGCGGCAAGGCGATGGCGACGATTATGTCAGCCGTTTCACTCGGCCTAGGCCTTGGTCCGGTCGCGGGCGGAGCCATCGTCGAATATCTCGGCTGGATCTGGTTGTTCGCTGTAACGGCAGCTATTTTGCTTCTCGTGCCGTTGTTCCTTATCCTGTTGCCTAAAGAGGTGCCTACCCGCGGCTCCTTTGATGTGCTGGGTGGGCTACTCTTGGGCGTCGGCACCACCGGTCTACTGCTGTTCCTGACTAGTGGGCTGTGGGTGGCCTTGGTCGCCGGACTTGTCGCCATCGCTTTATTTGTTGGCCGCATCCGCAGCACGCCCGACCCATTTGTAATGCCCGCGCTTTTCCGTAACCGCTCATATCTCGTGCTGGCGGTGGTCGGAATAGCCTCCTATCTGTGCAGCTTCGCCACCTTGTTCCTGCTGCCACAGATTTTAACTCATCGCTTTGGCTTCAGTGCAAGTCATGCCGGGCTTGTGATCTTTCCGGGTTCACTGCTCGCCATTTTCGTTTCCCGCTCCGTCGGGCGAATTATCGACCGTTATGGCAATGGGGGGATATTGCGCTTCGCTCCACTGCTTGTGTTGACTGCTACTGTCCTGTTCGCATTCTTCGCTGGGCGGTCCTGGATTGCCGTTATGCTTATCTATATGATTATGAGTCTTGCCTTCACGACGTTGTCCAGTAGTGTATCCAATGAAATCTCACGGATTCTTCCTTCCTCACAAATCGGCTCCGGGATGGGACTATTCCAGCTACTGCAATTCTTTAGTGGCGCCTTCAGCGTAGCTATGGCCGCAAGTGCACTGGAATGGCAGCGTGGGCTGCCGCTCTCAACCGCCTACTCCAACATTTATTGGGGACTCTCTATTGCTGCAATTCTTGCCATCATCTCAGCCATTGTCTACCGCCGTAACAGCCGAGGTAGCTCCCTGACCAATATGGCAGATGCAGCAGACGCATAAGATTAATGAGCCCTCCAATATAGTATTCCACGCAAAAACACCTTGCAGCCCATTCCGGGACTGCAAGGTGTTTTTTTATAAGTCTTAAAGGTCCTTTAGACCACCAAATATTCAGCGTTCTTCTCACATTGGGTGCACTTTGCCGGCGGGTCCCAGTCAGAGAATTCCGTTTCCTTCAAATCCACTACATCTGGTGCATCTTCATACTCGTCCACAAACAAATCAATAGCTAATTCTACATGTTCTTTACATACTACATACATTCAACCAAGCATCCCTTTCTGTGCCGCTACGGCCTAATACTCCTTCTATTGTTCTACCATACTTCCCACGAAAATGGAACTCCTATCTATCCATTCCAGCGATCTGTTCATCCATTGTCTATATTCTTGCCCTTCACCAAAAAAAGATTCCTCTCACCCCGAAGGGCAAAAGGAATCTCATCACTTATCTCTCTCTATTTTCTATAAATATTATTTTAAACTCTCCATCCTACCCTAGAAACTCCACCGGACGATCCAGCTCATACAATCTGCGGTAACGTGGTTCTTTTTTCATCAGCTCCGCATGGGTTCCACGCATTTCTACCGAGCCATTTTCCATAAAAACCACTTCATCCATCTGCTCCGCACCGACCAAATGATGCGTTACCCAAATTAGTGACTTATCCTTCATGGCTTCGAACATTGTATTCAAAAGATCACGTTCTGTCCGCGGGTCCAACCCTACAGTCGGTTCGTCGAGTATGACAACAGGGGTATTTTGCAGCAAAATACGAGCTAACGCTATCCGCTGACGCTCTCCACCAGAGAATCGTTGCCCTGCTTCACGGACAAAGGTATCATATCCATCTGGCAACGAGGAGATCAACGTATCCATTTTGGCTAAGGCGCCAGCTTCTTTAATGGCTTGTTCGGAAGCCTTCGGATCACCCATACGAATATTGTTAGCTACTGTAGTATCGAACAAATGTGGACTCTGATTAAGCACCGCTATAATAGAAGGAATATGCTCGCCATAGGCATCTGCAGCGATTCCATTAATCGTAACCGAGCCGTCAGAAGGTTCAATAACACCTTGAATAGCCTTTAATAACGTCGATTTACCCGCACCACTTCGGCCGATGATCGCAATCTTCTTACCTTGTGGAATATCGAGGCTGAGATCGCGAACCGACCAGTTAGCCTCTGAACCATAGTGGTAACCTACATTTTCGAGCTTGATGTGAGCACTCTTCATGGCCTGAGGCAGAGCATCGACTACAGTTGCTTTTTCAGAGACGATGTTCTGATCAGTTCCATTTACACCAGACAATCGCTCTAAGGAGTTACGGTACTGCGGGATTTTCTCCACCGCTTCAGACACTGGCAGAAAGGCATCTGCTACAGGAAAAACAACCAGTACGAACGCCGCAATCAATGTACCCGCAATAGCACCATCTGCAAACTCTCCAGCGGCCCAATATAGCATAGAAAGCACACCAATCCCAATTACCGCTTGCCCAATGAACGTACGAATACGTGCCCAGCTGCGCAGCGCTGCATCGGTTTTGGCTACTTTTCTCTCATCTGCTTCATAAGTATCTACGAACTGGCTTTGTCGTCCACTAATGACCCAGTCACCCATACCAAGTACGGCGTCAGTCAGCTTTTGATAGAGACGATTACGCTCTACTTTCACTTCACGTTGGCGCTTCTGTGTGAACAATAGAGATAAGAACGGCAACACCACTACTAACACCAATATATACAGAGCCATCAATAGCGCAAAGGCGATATCAAAAGTACCCAGTGCAATCACAGCTGCTCCATAAATCAGCAAAGCAATGATGCTTGGAAAAACGGTGCGCAGATATACATTTTGCAAATATTCAATGTCATCCGCAAGCATCCCGAGAATATCCCCAGTGCGGAAGCGCGACGACAGGAACAAAGCCTGTGGCTCCAAGATATTGTACAGACGCACACGCATCTTAGATAGAATTCGCAAAATCGTGTCATGCCCAACTAAACGTTCTACATAATGAATGACAGCCCGACTCGTTCCGAACGTACGCACACCTACAATCGGTACATAAATCATTAGAATATTTTCGACGGGTGTAGACGCTTTTGAGATCAGAAATCCTGAAGTATACATTAATGATGAGGCTGTAAAAATCGTCAACGCCCCAAGCACGATAATAAGCACAAAACGCCAAAAATACGACGATACATACGGAGCAAACCATCCTTCACGTTTCAATGGATTCCCTCCAATTGCGACCCAATCAACTCATAATACGCACCCTTGCGGGCAAGCAACTCCTGATGGGTACCGATTTCTGCCACTTTTCCTTGTTTCATTACTACAATAATGTCCATATCAAGCATCCAGTGCAGGCGATGTGTAGCCAGAAAGACCAGCTTTCCTTCAAAAAGAGACACCATCGTCTCCTTCAGCTCATATTCCGTCTCAATATCCAGATGCGCCGTTGGCTCATCTAATAACATAATTGGACGACTGCTGAGTAAAGCTCGAGCCAGCGCAACCCGCTGCTCCTGCCCGCCACTGAACGAACGACCGCCGCCGCCGATCATCTCATCCAAGCCATTCGGAAGGGTTGCCACCAGCTCTGATAATCCGGTAGCTTTCACAGCTGCAGCCACAGCTTCCATAGAAGCTTCAGGGTAATAGAAGCGAATATTTTCAGCCAATGTACCACTAAAAATATAAGGGCGCTGCGGGATATACGAGGTCTGCTTTCGCCAAGCCTCATCCGTTAATGCGCTAACCGTTGTACCGTTTACTGTGATACTTCCTGAAGTAGGGTGTAAGAAACCACCCAAGATATCGACTAGTGTAGATTTACCGGCCCCACTCTCTCCGATAATCCCAATTTTGCTTGCTCCTTTAAATTGCAGGTTCACCGCTTCCAGCGAAGAAAGACCAGCTTCCTCGTATTTCACACTGACATCATTTAATATAAGTGTGCTATTTTTATGCCAAGTGAATATCTCTTCTGATGTTTTAGATGCTGATTTCAATGCTTGGTCACCATTAAAACCTACTACTTCAGCTTTCACTTCATCCTGATCTATAATGCTCTTCATTGCCTCAGCGGCTTCCTTACCATCGAGAGTAGCATGGAAATCCGAACCTACCAATCGTACAGGCAAAAAATATTCCGGTGCCAAGATCAGAATGGTTAAACCCGTAACAAGGGTCATCTGATCGTTGACCAGACGCAGGCCGAGACTTACCGCGACGGAAGCAACGGATAACATCGTAAAGAAGTCTAGCGCGAACGAAGATAAAAAGGCCACTCGCAGTGTACGCATCGTCGCCGAGCGATATCGATCGCTAACGGTGGCAATACTCGTGCTATGACTACGACTGCGGCCCAGAAATTTCAGCGTTTCTAGCCCACGGAGGGAGTCTACGAAATGATTAGATAAGGTGCGATAAGATTTCAGCTGACGGTCCATCTGCTTGCGAGCCGTCATCCCGATCAAGATCATAAAAACAATAATAATCGGCATGGTGATCGTTAGAATTATCCCACTCGCGGTATCCATCTTGTAGATATAAATAAGTACCAAAATCGGTGTAATTGACATCCCTACCATTCTAGGGATAATCGCTTCTAAATATGTGCGGAACTTTGTTACGCCTTCCAGCACAAGTGTGACAAGATCCCCGGTTCCACGCCCGCCCACCATTCTGGGTCCAAGCTGGAAGAGCTTATCCATCATTTCCCTCCGCATGTTGCTGCCCGTTGCTTCCGCAAAGCGGTAAGAGATACGGCTCATCAGCATGGCGCAAGCATGGCGCACTAGAAATGCAAGAAGGAACAATAGCGAAGTAGCCCATTGTTCCTTCAGAGGTTCTCCTGCAAATAGCGCAGAGATGACTTCTGCCAGCCATTTGGCCAGCAGAAGTATGGACATGCTTTGCACCAGGGTAAGGAGGCCAACGATCAGAAATACCGGCTTAACTCCTTTATACCCAAGCAAATTTTTATCCATTAGTATTCAAGATGCTCCTTCTCGTGAACGCGTTTATGAAAGACAAAGTAACTCCAAATTTGATATCCCAATACGAATGGAAGGATGGTCAGTGCCACAATCGTCATTACCTTTAAAGAGTAATGTCCCGAAGCCGCATTGGTGATTGTCAAATTAAAGGCTTGATCGATTGAACTAATCATAACACGTGGGAACAATCCTACAAAGATAGAAGTTACGGACAATGCTATTACCGCTCCTGTCATACCAAAAGCATAGCCATCCTTCTTCTTCGTCATGAAATAACCCGATAATATGAACGCGATAATTCCCAGCACTACTATAATCATAAGAACTAAACCACGTTGTTCGAAAATATCAGTCATATAATAAGTCATTACCACGAAAGCAAGCAATAAGGCCCCAAGTGGCAAAAGCAATCTTTGCGCCATTTTTCGAGCGCGAGCCTGTAGATCTCCCACTGTACGCAACGTTGTGAACATGAGACCATGTACCAAACAAAGAAGGACAACAGTCACACCAGCTACTACGGTATACACATTTACGATATCTGTAAAACTTGCGTACATTTGCATATCCCCATCAATCGGCAAACCTTTGATGAAGCTGGCGAACACCACAGCAAGGAGGAACGGTGGGAGGAAGCTGCCGAAAAAGATACACACATCCCAAGTTTTTTTCCAAGCTACGGAATCCCGTTTACCTCTAAATTCAAAAGCAACACCACGTGCAATCAAAGCTAATAAAGCAAAGACAAAGGGAATGTAAAATCCACTAAATAATGTTGCATACCACTCAGGGAAAGCCGCAAACATTGCACCCGCGGCTGTAATTAGCCATACCTCATTTCCATCCCAGAAGGGTCCGATCGAGTTAATCAGAATCCGGCGCTCTGTATCATTCTTAGCGAGAATTTGTGTTTCCATCCCTACGCCGAAATCGAAACCCTCCAGGAAGAAGAACCCTATAAACAGAACTGCAATGAGCACAAACCACAATTCATTAAGAGACATCATTGGGCGCCCTCCTCGTTATATGGATCATGCGAATCCCCGTGATCGTTATCCATCGCATAAGGACCTTTTTTAATCACTTTCATAAACAAACCAATTAGAACTAATCCGAGAATGGCGTAAATCGCTGTAAAAGAAATAACAGAGAATAGAACCTGACCACTCGTAATATTAGGCGATACACTGTCTTCCGTTGTCATCAGTCCGAATACTGTCCATGGCTGACGCCCGAATTCGGTCATGACCCAACCCGCTGTATTCGCGATTGGAGGAAGCAATAGTCCCCATAACATAAACCGCATAAACCAAGTGTTTGGACGGTCCATCTTTTTGCGCCACATTAAATACATTGCGTACATACCCAGTACAATCATCAATGTTCCTGCTAGAACCATGATCCGGAAACTCCAGAATGTCGTACGTACAGGCGGGATATAGTCACCGGGGCCATAGGTTTGCTCATACTCAGCTTGCAGCTCAAGCATACCTTTAACTTCACCGGAAAATTTACTGTATGAAAGGAAGCTCAGCATATACGGAATTTGAAATTCTCCAGTACTTTCTTGCTTCTCAGGATCAATGTTTGCCCATACGGTCCAAGGTGCCGGGTCACCACTCTTACCCCACAGTCCTTCGGAAGCCGCCATCTTCATAGGTTGAGTCTCAACCAAATACTGTGCTTGCGCATGGCCTGCCACGGCTACACCAATAGAAGAAATGATACCTACGATTGCTGCAATTTGAAAAGATTTCTTAAAGAAAGATACATCTTGTTTCTTCAATATCTTATACGCACTAATACCCGTTACGAGGAAGGCGCCTGTTGCATACGCAGCAAGAACCGTGTGCGGGAATTCAACCAGCAATTGTCCGTTCGTAATGAGCGCGAAGAAATCATTCATTTCTGCCCGTCCATTATTTATCTCAAATCCCACAGGATGCTGCATAAAGGAGTTCGCTGCTAGAATCCAGAAAGCGGATAACATCGTACCGAAAGCTACTAGCCAGATGGATAACAAGTGCACTCTTTTGGACACTTTGTCCCAGCCGAATATCCAGATGCCAATAAAAGTAGACTCCAGAAAAAAAGCTGCCAATGCTTCGACTGCAAGTGGAGCCCCGAATACATCACCCACAAAACGTGAATAATCAGACCAGTTCATCCCGAACTGAAATTCCTGCAAAATACCTGTAACTACCCCTACTGCAAAGTTGATGAGAAACAGCTTTCCCCAGAACTGTGCCATTCTTTTGTACTCTTCATTGCCTTTTCTAACGTACATGGTCTCCATGATCGCAATCAAGAGCGCTAGTCCGATTGATACCGGTACAAAGAAATAGTGGAATATTGTCGTCGACGCAAATTGTATACGCGACAGCATTACTGTATCCATATTTTTCCCTTCCTTCTCCCCTTTTCGTTAATTATATTGTGTCAAAAATTTAGACGTCATTTTGTGATAAATGTCACACAAAGAGGTACTTTTAACGGTGAAATTCAAATGATTTGTGACAAAAATCACAATTTACCTTAAAAAAAGCAAAAAAAATAAGACGGTTTAACCGTCTTGAAGTTGTTCACTGCTCTATAACAAGCTTGACTCATAAAGGCATTGGTTAGGTAATGGAAATACCCTTCTTCAGCGATTTGAGATCGCCATTCGAATTAAGCAATTGTGGTAGCATCTTCGTGCTGCGAACCATTGGAGAGTCACATAGACGGCAAGAAGGCGCATGTTCAAATGCGAAATTATCCCTCATCCATCCGTTGCATCCATCATTGGTACACGCCCAAATCGCGGTATTTTCTTCCGGTATTTCTTCCAAAGGTTTCTTCCGGTAGTTCATTGCCGTTCCTCCCATCCTGTAAGTCAATAGTGACTAACTAGATATAAAAAGACCGTCCCAACTTTCACAAGCTGGGACGGTTTCTTCTATTATTACAGTTTTACAACGTTTTCGGCTTGTGGTCCACGGTTGCCTTGAACAACGTTGAATTCAACGCGTTGGCCTTCGTCCAAAGTTTTGAAGCCGTCGCCAGTGATTGCGCTGAAGTGAACGAATACGTCGCTTCCGCCTTCAACTTCGATAAATCCGAATCCTTTTTCTGCGTTGAACCATTTAACTGTACCTGTTTGCATGTGTGTTACCTCCACAAATTTAAATTAATATGTTCTTTTTATCTTCAAACAAAGAAAAAATTCACACATTGAAAAAGGTTGTATTACCGAATATAACAGCCCTTTTCAATGCGAAAATTAGGGACTAAATGTATGATTGATATCATATTACCACACCTGATTAGCAAAGGCAAGCTGGCATCCGTATATATCCGTTTCTACCCTAATAAGTATCACCTTCCAATGTAAGGGTTGCCAGTCAGCCCAAAATTGATTAAATCAGCTTATAATTGCCATATTTATCAAAACTTTAGAAGAAATAGATCCCCGATAGCGATACAGAGTATCGCTATTTCAGGAAGCTCTACCTTCTCAACCGAAGGGGTAGTCCGCTCTACTTGTCATTACTGCTATATCATTATATGCCGACTTCCAGCATATTATTCCTCTGGTTTTTCAAGAAGTTTTACTGTAGTCTGATTGACTTTCCCATTTCGATAATAGGTAATCTTCAGATCCTCACCAATCTTCGTCTGATTATATAAATACTTGCGAAGGGAAAGCGTGGATGTAATAGGTTCATCATTAAATTTCGTAATTACATCATTGAACTGTATTCCCGCTTCTTGTGCAGGTCCAACAGCATCCAGAACGACAACCCCATCCTTAACATTGTTCGGTAGGTTCAGCTCCTTGCGTTGGTCCTCTGCGAGAGGAATGTAAGGATTGTTTAAATCTACCGAATATACGCCTAAGTAGGAACGGGCAATCCGCCCTTTCTCAGCCAGTTCATTAGCGGTATCTATCACATGGTTAGCTGGAATAGCAAAACCCAGCCCTTCTACACCTGCATCGGAGATTTTCATCGTGTTAATACCGATGACTTTACCATCCAGATCCACAAGCGCCCCGCCGCTATTGCCTTCATTAATTGCCGCATCGGTCTGAATGACCTCTTGCTCCCAATCATATACGCCGTCCTGATTCAAGGATACGGGAACCTTCCGTTCAGTATAGCTGACAATACCTGAAGTCAATGTGTCACCAAGTCCCAACGGGTTTCCGATGGCAATGACCGTTTCACCTAGACGAAGCTTCGAGGAATCCCCGAGCTCTGCGATTGTATTGATACCCTTGGCATCAATAGAAAGCACCGCGATGTCACTCACTTTATCCGTTCCAACAAGTGTAGCTTTACGTGTCTCGCCATCTACTGTTACGACCTCAAGATTGCTAGAGTCTTCGATGACATGGTTATTAGTAATGATAAATGCTTTATTATCTACCTTTTTATAAATCACTCCAGAGCCTAATGCTGACTCATCCAGAATGTTCAATTCTTTATTATCTTCTTTATGGTTGATAATACTTACTACTGCAGGACGAACCGTAGCAGCGGCTTGAATGATACGGTCAAACGGATCTCTGCTTGGGGCAACCTCCCCAGTTGTTACTACCGACTTCGGGGCAGTTTCGTGACTCATTTGTCCAGTAAGCATACTGAATAAAAACACTGCCACCACAGCACTGATTAAGGAGCAGACGGCGGATATTTGCCAAGTGGATAAGCCCTTGCGCGATCTTCGCACAGAATGCTTGCGGTTAGCAAATGATCCCTTTGATGCTTCATCCCCTCTGGACCGTGATACTTTAGTTGAATAGAAATCGTCATCAAACAATCCCACCGAAAATCTCCCCCTTCTATTGCCAACCGTTCACAGTATCTAAAAACCTGAACCTCTAGCAATCACGTTCCAAGCATATACCTCTGCATCCTTTAGACTCCAACAATCACTAAAAAGTTTCACTTTATCCATTAACCACACAATAGTTTCAGTTAATCGAAAGAATTTTAGAATCTTTCAATATATCTTCTCTACTAGGAATATTTTGCAACTTAAAAGACTACACTAATAGAAAGGTTCCATAAATTTAGAGTTTGCTTATCACGTCTATAATTGTATCACAGGCAACCCTCAATTCGTGATTTTCCTGAGGTAAAAAGCCTGCGAATTTTTTACAACTCGAGTTCTGCTTTTACTACATAAGGAGGTATAATTATGAATTCTTTTTCCACAAGTATGGATCTGGTGGAGTTTATCGGTAAGCTTGGCGATTTGAAGGATGAACACTACCATATGACCCTTGCCTTCAGTGCTATGATCGAATTGATGATCGATAAAGGCCTGATCTCCCGCCAAGAATTAGAACGAAAGACTGCCGAGCTTGATCAGCTTATGACAACTGGCTCAACTTATCCCATGGCGTAGGTTGGTCATAATACGTATCGCAAAGCTTAAACTCACTATCTTTAAAGAAACAGCCCCGATCCTCCATTGCGCAACGTACCGACATTTTAGCCAAATCCATCATATTATGATCCCGGCTTAAATGCGCTAAATAGGTACGTTTAGTCCGTCCTGTGAGAATTTCACTTAGTGCTGCTCCGGCTGCTTCATTAGAAAGGTGACCCATATCGCCAAGTATACGTCGTTTCGTATTCCACGGATAACGTCCCATCCTCAGCATTTCAATATCATGATTCGCCTCCAGCACCAATACGTCCGCCTCTGAAATCGCATCTCTTACCTTGTCGCTAACATATCCCAGATCTGTAGCTACACACAGTTTTTCTTTTCCATCATAAAAATTGTAACCCACCGGCTCCGCCGCATCATGAGAAATTGCAAACGATTCTACACGCAGACTACCAAAATCCCTATGCTGTCCCGACTCCATAATGATTCGGTTATAGTCGGGTATTTTTCCAATGCCTTTTTCAATGGCTCCCCAGGTATTGGTGTTCGCATAAATCGGAAGATCGTATTTACGGGCCATTGCCCCGAGTCCTTTAATATGATCGGAATGCTCGTGTGTGACTAGAATCCCGTCTATATCATTACCCGTTAGCTCGCGCATGGCCAACAGCTCATCGATCCGCTTGGCACTTAGTCCCGCGTCAATCATAAGTGTTGTCTCCCCGTTCCGAACCACCGTTACATTTCCGGTAGAACCACTGGACAGTACTGTAAATGAAATCCCCATTTTCCTTACTCCTTCTAATCTGTTGTCTTCGGACTGATGATGTCCGCACTTATAGCATCCACATAATAGGCATTGCCGTTCTCCAGCATGAACCGCCACATTGGCGACGCTACCTGACTTTCGGAGTTGAACAACTCACCATAATAACCAAGCTCAATCTCCTTTACTACGGAGTCTGCCGGAAAATATTTTTCAATCAAACTGCTAAGCGCTTGCGATGCCGGCAGTACCTTCTGTTCCTTATCGCTACTGCTTGCCCCTATCTCAATCTTAGGTGAGCGGAAAGCTACAATCTTCTGATCACTATTAATCAACTCTAACCTAACTCGGAATAGCGACCACTGATTCTGAACTAGCGGGTGAAGCACGAACTTCCCAACTTCACTTTCTTGAGAATCAAAACGATAATTTGCGATATCCGGTATTTGACTCTCAAGCGCCTTGCTAAGGTCAGTGAAGGAAGAATAGATCAGCTTACTGTCTATAGGAACATCTAATTTAATGGGTGGTTCATTCTGCTCTTCAGCAGAATATCGATAAGTTATATTAGGAAGCTGCGGGGTAGAAGCCGGAATGGGACACAACACACGAATCCCTTTCTGCTCCATGACCGCCTGGGTTTCTTCGGACAGGGAAGTGAAATCGAGATTGGCACTAACCTGATCGCGCAAATCAATCCACAGCTGATAACATAGCAGCAGATTTAGACCTAAAAAGGCGCAAATTAGTACATTTTTGGCTCTTCCCCAATCCATACCCTTACCTCCTAAATGTTATATGAACAACTTGTACATTAATTTAATGTAAGAACGCTGCCGTCAATAAGCGTAACCTTCCAGACTGGAAGTAGTTGCAGCTTCTCTTCTTTCACTACAGGTACATACGCAGGCGTTAAATCCTTCACTGCCGAAGTTTTGCTAACCGCAGACAATTGATTCTCTAGCTCCACGCCTCCAGATAGCTCTACGATTTTCTTCTCTGCCTTACTCTCATCAATATAGATTAACGAGCGTTCATAAGAGGATACGGTGCCTTGCTGCAATTCCAGATTAATTACACCATACTGCAGCTGCGAGTTACTCATGATCGGATAGGAGCCATATGGATAGGAGCCATAATATTGTTGAAAAGAGACCTTTCTCTCCTGTCTCCCCTCCTCGGTGGCTTCAAGACGATAGGTTCCATTCCATCCACCATGTTGGTTCACAAATTCTACAGCTTCAAGCGCATCCTTGGCAGGTGTACTGTCTCCGGCTGGAAGTGCGGCAGGATCGCTATAGCTCATCCAATTCCGTTCCTTATCGACCTGAAGACTCCGTTTGCTATCCGTATAAATCTCCGAGCCATTTTTCTCGCGAATATATCTAGTGCTTCCAACATCGAAGAAAAGATTGTTCTGCATTTGTTCTATGGTATACATGCCTGAAGGCATCTCAACCTGAACCAGAGAAATCTTGCTGTCTGGCACATAATAATCACCATCTACGGACTTGTAAGGCGTCCAGTTCTTGCCGAAATCCACATGCTGCTGCACGTCTTGCACAGTTAAATCCGCTTTTGCCGCTTCATATATAATGTCGCCTCTCGTACTGAAGAAAATGGCATGCGCTTTGGAGTCATTCTTAATGTTATAGATCCAAATGCGATCAATGCTTTCTCCTTCAAATAGGGAATCTGGTGACAACTGCATAACCCGCTGCAGTAACGTTACCGGAATGCCGGATCCGAACGAAAGCTCAATCCCCGGATTCTCATTTCGAATCTTATCCCAATCATAATCCTGTACCGAGTGCCGCTGGAAGCTTTCAAATCCACGCCCTTTTAACCGATTCATAATCAAGCTATAGAACGTTGAGTCTGGATAAAAAAGCGTATGCTTGTTATCGCCCATATGGATGATCATTTTATCAGGGTACAGCAGGTTCTCGACCTTTTCCTCCGGTCCCATATTGTCTGTCTTCACATATAGATTCTCGGAGAGTACCGCTGAGTCTGCACCAGGCAAGCGATAAATCAAATAGTAACTCTCAACAAGACTTCCCAGCACGAGCAAGGCTAGAATCCATGACTTCAATCTCTCCTTCATGCCTCACTCCCCCTTTGCGCATTCAGAGGTAGCGTAAAGGTTACCTTAGAGCCTTCATTAAGCTCGGATTGCAGGGAAATAGAGCCTCCATGGGCTTTCACAATTTCCCGGGCAATGGAAAGGCCAAGTCCGGTGCCTCCCATATTCCGTGAGCGCGCCTTATCCACCCGATAAAAACGTTCAAAGATCCGCTCGATGTCTTTCTTCGGAATACCAATCCCGGAATCACGTACAGAAATGGAGAGCATTCCATCCTCACTTTTCAAGGCTTCCAATTCAATCGTACCGCCTTCTGGCGTATATTTTAATGCATTGGAGACCAAATTCCCCAAGACCTGATCGATTTGATCACGATCGAGCCATGCTGTGCTGACATCCCTACGGACCCTTGTACTAATGTCGATCCGCTTCTGCCGAATCTGAAAAGAAAAGCGGTCTGCTACATCCTCTAGCATCTCTGTAATATCCGTCTGCTGAATTCTGAGAAGTGCCTCCTTGGAATCCAGACGCGACAGATGCAGTAGATCTGTAACCAGACGAATCATACGCTCGGTTTCGTTACGAATAACCCCAACAAAACGAACCGCTAACTGCGGATCCTCAAGCGCTCCATCATCGAGTGCCTCCACATAGCTCTTAATTGTTGTAAGTGGTGTTCTTAGCTCATGCGAAACGTTCGCGACGAATTCTCGGCGTGATTCCTCCAGGTTCTCTTGCTCAGTTACATCCTGCAGTACAGCAATCGTACCGGCAATGCCGCCTTCACGGCGATGAATCGGAGTAAACGTAACTCTCACGATATTAGAATCTTCTCCACCCATATGTGTCAGATGAAGCATTGCAGACTGGGCATTTCCTTTAGCCAAGGAACCACTCTGCTCATAATCAAGACCTAGCAATTTATCCAATGGAGCACCTTCCGGCAACGGACCTTCTGTTCCCAGCATAAGTGCTGCTCGAAGGTTCATAAGAATGACTACACCATTCTCATCCGTGGCTACCACACCGTCGCTCATATTCGTCAGAATAGAGGTGAGCTTCTCTTTCTCTTCCTCATTCTGAGAGAGCGCCTCACGCAATCTGCCGGTCATATAATTGAATGCCTGACTGAGTTGTCCAATTTCATCGTTGCCGAGCACGGGCATTTTTCGATTGAACCGACCTTCAGCAACAGCTGTTGCATGCCTAGTCATTTCTTTAATCGGCTGCGTAATGGTGTGTGCAAGAATAACACATAGGACAACTGTCAATCCCAAGGCTAACAGCAAACCAGAGATGAATACACTGTTGATCCTGCCCATGGTCGCATATAAATCTTTCATGTCAGCAGCAATATAGATTGCACCTACTACCTTGTCACCGGAAAGTACCGGCTTGGCCACAACCTTTTTCCGCACATTATCATCGGCAATAATATATTCTTCATTATCGCTGATCCCCTGCAAGGCGCGATTGACTACGGTCTGAGTGTTGCGCTGTCCGACATAGTCATTCTGCGAGGGCACGGAGGTGGTGATGATTTTGCCGCTAGCATCAAGTACTTGAATTTCAGCCCCGTTAATGTAAAGATTATTAACCATACCACGCAGACTTTCTACAGCCGTTTCCTCGTCAACGGTACCAGCCTCACTACCGAATTTATCAGCAGTCAGGATGGACAGCATCTCCGCACGTGCTTTAAGATCCTTCGTGAAGTTATCCGTTAACGAGTTCTTCATCGAACTGACAAAATAGACTCCAATTAACTGCATAGCTATCAGAATCAGCAGCACATAAATAATAATAAGCTTGGCCTGAATTGTCCGGAAAAAGGACCACCACTTCATCACAGTCCTCCGCTTTTAGGGCTATGCATCAAATAGCCAAGTCCGCGCCGAGTATAAATATATTCCGGCTTGCTGGGATTCTCCTCAATTTTCTCTCTTAGACGACGGATCGTCACGTCTACGGTCCGCACATCGCCGAAATACTCGAATCCCCACACGGCCTGCAGTAAATGCTCCCGGGTCATCACCTTACCCGCATGTTTAATCATATAGTAGAGCAACTCATATTCACGATGGGTCAAATCAAGCGGCTCCCCACCCTTATATACCAGATACATATCTGTATCAATAAATAGATCAAAATGGTAAATACCCTGTCTGGTCTCCGCAGGTTCATTCGCCGTTCCCGGCGGTGACGGTTTGTGCTGTCTCCGCATTTGGGCCTTCACTCTGGCGAGTAGCTCACGTGTACTAAAAGGTTTGGTCACATAATCATCCGCACCAAGCTCTAGACCAAGCACTTTATCAATCTCTCCGTCTTTGGCAGTAAGCATAATGATAGGAATGTCCAAATGTGCAGAACGAACCTCACGACAAACATCCATCCCGTCCTTACCAGGCAGCATAAGATCAAGCAGCATAAGATCAGGCTTTTTGGACAATGCCAACTCCACTGCACTGTTACCATCAAAAGCACAAATAACCTCGTAGCCTTCTTTTTCTAGATTAAACTTCAATATATCAGCAATAGGCTGTTCATCGTCTACTACCAGAATCGTTCCCATCTGCATGTCTCAGCTTCACCTTCCTATCCCTACTTAAAGATCATTCCTTTATTTTAACATACCTGTCTTACCGTCACATCCTACGAAATAAGGAATCGGCTTCCCCAGCAAAAAGAAACAGCTATATCGTCATTCCTATATTAAAAAAAATAAAACCGCTCGAGTTTAATCGAGCAGTTGAGGTTAAAGTATGAATTATCGCAAATACTTCATTGGATTTACTGCAGTGCCATTCTTCCGAATCTCAAAATGCAGATGTGTTCCCGTCGAGCGTCCAGTATTGCCCATTACGCCAATTTTGGCGCCTTGCTCCAAACGCTGTCCCGTAGAAACGGAGATGCTGTTTAAGTGGCCATAATAGGTTTCGTATCCGTTACGGTGATCCACGATAACCACATTTCCATATCCACTCTTCACACCAGCAAAGATTACAGTTCCGGCATCAGAGGCTTTAATGCTTCGGTTGCCAGATACCATATCTAGACCCTTATGAGCACGGCTCCAGCGCTCACCGAAACTACTAGTAAGGGTTGCTCCGCTTACTGGCCAACTGAACATGCCTGTTCCTTCACCAACTACCTTCGTACCCCGATAAACCACTTCAGGGAGTGAAGATTTAATAACGGTCTGACCCAACCACTCTTCTTGTACGACCATTCCGTTTTTCTTTGTTAACCGATACTGCATTTCTTTAAGGCCCGTTTGTCCTGGACGAACGACCTTACTTTTGCCTGCTGGTAACTGGTCACTTTTACGCACGATCACTTCAGGCTCAGTAACCACCTGCTCTGACACTTGCTCTACAGTAACAACTGTAACATCTGGCTGTGGTACCTTCAGCTTCAGTGTATCTCCAATCTTCAACGTTAGCTCTTTCACATCCGGGTTGTTACTATAGATCTCTTTTTGTGTAATTTCAAACCGTTTGGCAATCCCCGAAATCGTATCGCCCTCTTGAACGGTATAAAGAAGTGGTGCTTCTTTACCCTCGGTAAGAGTTTTGACCGCTTCCTCGACATCCAACACTTTGTTAGGATCTGTCTTCACTGGAACAATAGCAACTTCTTCACTAATTTTGACTGACTCCACTTGGTTAGGAGCTTTTGCTTTCGCAGCACTTGAACTTGAGGCTGCTGTTCTTGTGAGCTTACTAGCCGTTGCTACTTTAGTTTGCGGAACATAATGATTCTTTACCCCTTCAAGCACCGCATTTGCGGTCTCTTGATCCTTAACAATGCCAACCACCTTGCCATCTACCAATAATTGTACACCTACGGCATAGGCCTTCAGCATTCCATCTAGTTTATTAAGCGTTGCTTCACTATCAACTTCCGGCTTGTACGCTTTCTCCTGTTTAATTGTAATGCCTTCTGTCTGAAGCACCATCGTTGAATCTGGATACTTGTCCTGATATTCCTGTTGCTTCTTATCATACAGCTGATTAAGCTGTGCCTGATCGTTAAGCTTCCCGATCTCCTTACCCTTCACCAACACTTGATAGAAGGTTTCAGTATTGGCTGCTACATACTTTTTCTCTGCACCAATTAACACAGTGGTTAGAAGTACTAGACCAACAGCTCCCAAAATCCAAGAGTGCCGGAATCTACGAGTTCCTTTTTCTTGATGAAAGTGTGTGGAGTCGTGATCGAAATTGTGGCTCTGCTGAACATCTGCTCCGGATTCTGCTGTGTCACTATTCCGCAGTTTCCCCATCCGGCGCATGAACTTAAATCCCTTCATGAAACTCTCCCTTTCAGTCCGCTCGGTCATCCGAGACGAGCGGCCAAGCTAGTTATACGATCTCGAGTATATAGATTACGACCATGAATATTTCCACTTATCCTAGTTCTAATTTCCTGCTTCTAATGGACCCTCAAAAAGGTTACAATTGGTTACAAAAAATTAACCCTTTGAACATCCTTGTCTAATGTACCATAGCTGAGCGGAAAATTTCAACTTTGTACACATAAAAAAACCCACGAAATACGCGGGTTTTTTGCGCAAATATGAAAATTTAGCCTTTTTCTTGTGTCTAGAAATTGACAATTACTATGGTTGCTGTAGTGTTTCTGTAGTTGGTGTAAGCATTTTCATTATACTCTCGTATTCATCGGGATCAACATATTTGGCAATGACTTGTTGCAGCTCCTTAACCTCATCCTCCGTTAGACCATCCTCCATAGCCGTGGAGATTTTCTGCATCTCATCCTGCGGTAGTTTGGACATCAAGATATTGAATATATTTACCTTCTCCGCCGAAGGGAGATTATCCTTTAAGTCACCTATTGCCTCAGGTGTCATTACCAATTTCTGGTCCTCTGAACTTCCACTCTGGCTTTCGTTAGTAGAAGACTCATTTGAGGCTTGGCCCATAACCGGTAAAGCATCCTCGGGTGCTTTTTCCTCCACCGGCTCCCCTTTTTCAGGTGTATCCTTACTGTTATCTTTATCCTTGTTTACTGCGCTGCCTGTTGTCGTCGCTTCTTTATTCGCTTTATTGGAGTCCGATTGGCTATCCATGTCAATAAAACTCTTGACCATCCCACCTAAACCTGGGCCTGGACTATCCACTTTAATATCGAAGCTCGCCAGCACCGACTGAATATAAGCATTTACAACCACGCCCGTAGTTAGAATTGAAAGTGTACTTGCGAGTACTACAATTAGACATACTCCCAGTGCACGCTTCACGATCTTCATTTCTTCTCTCCTCTCACCTATGTTCAAGTCTATCTGGTATATTTTTTCCATGTTTTTCTATACTCTCAGTATTGACTAGAACCGGCTTCGGGAAACATACGCATAAAAGTAAACATAAAAAAGAGACCTCTCGCGAGGTCCCTTATAAATGACTAAATTTATTTAGATATAAATTGGCGTTACTTGATTCGTCTGCTCACGGTTACGGCCTACTGAGAAGATGGCGATCGGAATCCCTGTAAGCTCAGATACACGTTCAACATATCTGCGTGTATTTGCTGGCAGATCGTCCAATGTTTTTGCAGAAGTAATATCTTCGCTCCAACCTGGAAGCTCCTCATATACCGCTTCGCACTCTGCCAGCATCTTAAGGCTAGCTGGGTAATGCGTGATTACTTCACCACGGTATTTGTAGCCTGTGCAGATCTTCACAGTCTCAAGTCCACTCAGCACATCCAGCGAGTTAAGAGACAAGCCTGTGATTCCACTCACACGACGAGCGTGACTTACAACAACACTGTCAAACCAGCCTACACGGCGAGCACGTCCTGTAACTGTTCCATATTCATGACCTGTTTCACGGATATAATCACCAGTTGCATCGTTCAGTTCTGTAGGGAACGGGCCATCTCCAACACGAGTAGTGTAGGCTTTAGCAACCCCGATAACCTGTTTAATCTTAGAAGGTCCAACACCAGAACCTATGCATACGCCACCTGCAGAAGGGTTAGAAGAAGTAACAAACGGATACGTACCTTGATCGATATCAAGCATTACCCCTTGTGCGCCTTCAAACAATACTTTGCGGTCTGCATCAATAGCTTCATTAAGAATGACCGACGTATCTGTCACATAATTACGTAGCACTTCCGCATACTCCAGGTACTGAGTCAGAATCTCTTCAACATCAAGAGCTTCCGCGCCATATACTTGAGTAATCACTTGGTTCTTCTCTTCCATCAAGTGACGAAGTCTCAATTCGAATTCCTCAGCGTCCATCAGGTCAGCAATACGGATACCGTTACGTGCAGCCTTATCCATGTAACATGGACCGATGCCTTTGCGTGTTGTACCAATCTTGTTCGGACCCTTGCGGTCTTCTTCCAGAGCATCCAGTACCATGTGATAAGGCATAATAACATGAGCCCGGTCGCTGATCACTAAGTTTTTAGTGTCAAAGCCGTTCTCATGAATATAATTAATTTCTTGGATCAAGGCAGCTGGATTAATAACCATCCCGTTACCAATTACACAAGTCTTTTCTTTATAAAATACACCAGAAGGGATTAAGCTGAGCTTAAACTTCTCACCGTCAATCAGAATCGTGTGACCGGCATTATTGCCCCCTTGATAACGGGCAACCACATCTGCACTTTCCGCTAGAAAGTCAGTGATTTTCCCTTTACCTTCGTCTCCCCATTGTGTTCCCACGACGACTACCGTTGACATGTTCATTCCTCCGTAGGTGCTAGCAAGCACCATTATTTTTCATAATATGGGCCCTGTACGTCATTCTTATGTACGTAGCCCTCCGGACTCCAAGCGGATTTACCCACTAAAGGACAATACTCAGTGTAACAGCCGTTTTTTTCAAAGTCAAATAAAACGAACGATTACACAAAGAAATGTGCAATCGTTCGGATATCATACATGACAGGTTACCCAGCAAATGGTTCTGCATGTGCTCGCTCGTAGTTAACGAACTTGTTGAAGTTTTTGAGGAAGACAAGCTCTACTGTCCCAACGGGACCATTACGCTGTTTAGCTATAATAATTTCAATAATATTTTTCTTCTCAGTGTCCTGATTGTAATAGTCGTCACGATACAGGAACGCAACAATATCGGCATCCTGCTCGATAGAACCGGATTCACGCAAGTCACTCATCATCGGTCGTTTATCCTGACGTTGTTCCACACCCCGGCTAAGCTGCGACAGGGCGATAACCGGCACGTCCAATTCACGAGCGATCTGCTTCAATGTACGGGATATATCCGATACTTCCTGTTGACGGTTTTCCCCGCCTTTACCGCGGCCCTGAATGAGCTGCAAGTAGTCAATGACGATCATCCCCAGGCCCTTTTCCTTCTTGAGCCTCCGGCATTTCGCACGAATATCCGTTACAGTAATCCCTGCTGTATCATCGATATAAATCTCCGCCTCCGATAGGGACTGAATGCCCATAGTCAGCTTCGACCAATCATCATCACTCTTGAAGTCACCGGTACGCATAGTATTCGCATCCAGATTAGCTTCGGCACAAATCATCCGCTGTACTAGCTGCGGCGCAGACATTTCCAGACTAAATATGGCAACCGTCTCTTTGGCACGCACTGCCACATTCTGAGCAATATTTAGCGCGAATGCTGTCTTACCTACAGAAGGACGGGCTGCAACAATAATCAAATCATTGCGCTGGAATCCATTAGTCATATGGTCTAAATCCACAAATCCCGTTGGAATACCTGACATGCCGCCCTTATCTTTATTCTGATGGAGGAGTTCAACCTTATCAAATACTTCCATCAAAACATCGCGGATTGCGATAAATCCACTGCCGCTGCGCCGGTTAGAGATTTCAAGAATTCGCCGTTCTGCATCACTAAGCATATCGGCTACATCTTCGCCGCCGGTGTAACCCTCGCTTACGATTTGCGTCGCTGTACGAATCAAACGCCGTAACATAGCCTTTTCTTCAATAATCTGTGCGTAGTATTCTACGTTAGCCGCAGTAGGCACAGCATGCGCCAGCTTAGCTAGGTAGCTAACACCACCAATATCTTCGAGCTCTCCCTTGTCCTGCAGTCTAGAAGTAAGCGTAACAAGATCAATCGGCTGGCTCTCTTCTCCGAGCTGCACCATCGCCTCAAAAATCATTTGATGCGCTTTATCGTAGAAGTCTTCGGTATTCACCCGTTCCATTGCAGTAATGAGCGCTTCATCCTGCAACAGAACAGCACCAATTACCGCTTGCTCCGCCTCAAGATTCTGCGGGGGAACCCGATCGAAAAAGAGATCTCCACCCATGTTACTCCTCCGTTACCTGAACCTTAAGGGTAGCCTTTACTTCAGTGTGTAGTTTTATACTTACTTGAAACACTCCCAAATGACGAATCGGCTCTCCTAGCTCAATCTTGCGCTTATCGATGGAAATGCTTTGAGTGGAAGCTAGCGTTTCAGCAATTTGTTTGCTCGTGATTGCGCCGAATAAACGGCCGCCTTCACCTGCTTTTGCTTTCATAGTAAGGGTAAGCTCATCTATCTTCTTGCCCAGTTGCTGAGCTTCTTCTTTTTCGTTATCTTTACGGCGTTGTTCAGCAGCTGCTTGATTCTCAAGCGTCTTCACATTGCCTTCCGTTGCCGGACGAACTAATCCACGTGGTAATAGGAAGTTCGAAGCATAACCTTCGGATACCTCTTTAACCTGACCTTTTTTACCTTGACCCTTAACATCTTTTATGAAAATGACCTTCATTCGAATAAACCCTCTTTCGATTCGATTTCAGCCAGCACTTGCAGCAGTCTGGCTTCTGCTTCTTTACATGTTCCTTCTAGCTGTACCGCGGCGTTCGATAGATGCCCACCGCCACCCATTTTTTCCATCACGACCTGTACATTCATACGCCCAAGTGATCGAGCACTAATGCTTATCAGGCCGTCTGGTCGCTCACTAATGACAAATGAAGCGACTACGTTCGTCATCCCAAGTAATGTATCCGCAGTCTGAGCGATAAGTAGCTGTGGAATCTTCATACCTGGTGCCGTAACGACCAAGGCGATTTGATCATAAATCATACGCGCATGTTTGATAATCTCGGCTTTTGAAATATACTCCTGTAAATCCTCCTTCAGCATACGCTGAATAAGAACGGTATCCGCACCATTTCGGCGCAGAAACCCTGCAGCTTCAAATGTACGTGACCCTGTATGCAGTGCAAAGTGCTTCGTATCTACAGTAATTCCCGCTAAGAGCATTGTAGCATCCAATGGACTAATCTTTACCTTCTCATGGATATATTGAAGCAACTCTGTCACCAGCTCACAGGTTGATGAAGCATAAGGCTCTAAATAGACAAGTACAGCATCGTTGATGAACTCTTCACCTCTACGGTGATGATCCACGACCACAATTCTACTCGCATATTGCACAAGCCGCGGTTCCATTGTCATAGACGCCTTATGGGTATCTACAACAATAAGCAGTGTATGCTCCGTCATCACTTGTAAAGACTGCTCCGTTGTGATGAACGACTTAAACAATTCATCATCTTTCCGAATCTGCTCCATCATGTTCGTTATGGAAGGATTAGGAGTCTCCATCACAATGCTTGCCTCTACATTATACATCTGTGCGGCTCTTAGAAGGCCAATCGCAGCACCAACAGCATCGATATCTGGTGTCCGGTGGCCGAGGATCAGCACACGGTCGCTCTCCTGCATTAAATCACGCAGCGCATGCGCAATGACTCGTGCCCGCACTCGTGTACGCTTCTCCGCAGCATTGCTCTTTCCACCGTAGAAAGACAACCTCTGACCTGCTTTTACAGCAGCCTGATCTCCACCTCGGCCGAGCGCCATATCCAAACTGGATTGTGCTAAAGCACCTAGCTCGCTTGCAGAGTCCGCTCCAAATGCCATACCAATACTCAGTGTCATGGGCACTTTAAGGTCGGCCGTCATTTCCCTAATCTCATCGAGAATAACGAATCGACTTTCTTCCAGTGCTTGCAGACTACGATGATTAAGTAGCATTAGATAACGCTCAGACGACAGACGACGCAGATAAACATCAAACTGTTTACTCCATTCGGTGATCTCACTCGCTACCTTAGCGATCAGAGAAGTACGCTGTTGATCATCCATTCCTTGAGCAGATTCATCTAGATTATCCATCATCACTATGCCAATCGCCAGCTTCTCATCCTCATAACGTTCACGTAGCACCACAAGCTCAGTGATATCATACATGTAAAGAATACGTTCACTTGGAATAATGACAGCTTGGTAAAATCGTTCATCCACAGTGAGCTCAAGGCGAGTGTCATGCAATACGCCTTCTTTGTGAACATCCCTTTTTCCCGATACATTCGTCGTAAAAAAAGACTGCATATCCGGCAGCAATTCCAGTAGCGGTTCCCCAACTAAAGACTTGCGCGCAAAAATATCACCAGCATAGCGGTTATTCCATTCTACTGTTCGATCTTCGCTAAACAGAATGATTCCGAGGGGCAGCATACTCACTGCTTCTCCCTCCACTCGCTTAATACGAAAAGTTAATCCATTAATATATTCCACCAGATTACGGCGGAACGAAATTTCCGTCTTCAGCATATAGAAGCATAATGTACCTGCCAGAAACAGGCTAACGACCCCAAGAGCCCAGTTATAAATACTAACAATTATAATAAGGGCCAACAGCAGCATGAACGCCCATACGGTATGATAGCCGTGCCAGCGTCTTTGCAGAAATTTAGGCATGAACTCTCACCCTATCGTTTCGATTTCGTCACATACTCCCGCAGTGGGAAAGCAAGATCAATAATACCGATAATGCGTAGCGGCGGCAGCAAAATGACCGGTATTGCTAGCAGAATGGCAACCATCTTGTTCCATTTGCGTTCATGCGCCAGGAAGAAGAAAAATCCAATCGCCTGAATCATAAAGCCAATTCGTAGCAACGGCAGTAGATTGGCAGAAATCATGAGGATGTAATTATTCTCTGATCCTGAGAAGAAGAGCTGAAGAACCACACCAATCAAATAATACCAAATAAACGATCTCGAAAGTCTCCATTCACGAGCAGGCTTCATCTTAGGCACCGCATAATTCATACTGTTCAGAATCGGACGAACAATAGAATGCGTAATGACAGCTATCATAAAAGAGCTTACGATTAGAGTCATTGGGATCATTTGAACCGTCATATGACTTAGCTTGTTTACATCCTCAGTCGTAAATCCAAGATCAGTAAACAGTGGATTAGCAGTACCAAGATCAGACAGAGGCGAGTTAACCATCTGCAGCACATCGTTCACATAGCTAGACAAATCAAAGTTAAATAACGCCGTACCGAGTAATAAGAGTAACAGGAATTCTCCAAGAATCGTAACCGTACCTGCAATCACGGTAGATACTGCTGAAGCATGTCTTTTATACCAACGTCCCATAACCAGAGCAGGTATTAAGAAATACGCCGCGATCAGCACATAAATAGGTGTAATCAGTCCAACAATCAGCAACACCGGCAATACGTGTAGAACGAATTGTTTGGTGTTCAGCGTAGTGAATAACACTACTGCCGGAACAATCATAAATAGGGTAGTGATGATGAGCAGTGGAGTCGTTAAACTAAGCAGCAAAAGTAAATATACTACGCTCCAAGCCACAGATGACCAGCGAAATTTCAACAGTATTCACCTCTTACGCATATGTTCTTCTAAAGCAGATATATCTTGATACCATTCTTCCAGTTGATGCCCTTCCTGCTTATGCTTTCTGAGCTTCTCGAGTAGCAAGTCATCTAATTGACGATAGGGAATCCCTAGTCTGCGGCCCAAAATATAAGAGCTCATAATCAAACTAGCCAGGCTGTCACCCACACGGGTAGTACTGCCTTCCCATAACGCTTTAAATAACCGTGAAACTTGGTCAATCACTTCTGTTTTTAACCATTCAATTACCTTGGCGCGTTTAGCGACATCCAGATCCTTCGGCACATTGGACACGTCTCTCTACCTCCGGCAAAAAGCTTTATTCTCCATTATAGCATAAAAAATTCCGTGTCACACAAGGGCGCCCCGCGCACCTTAAGTATGCTTCAACAAGGGATGAACTAGTACTTCTTACATTTTTAAAAAAGACCTGCTTTCCGTTATCGCCGGAAATACAGGCCTTGTTCCGATTGCTTCTATTACCGCGAATAAATTGGGCTATAATGACTCTTGAGATTGTTTTGATACAAATTTCTCACAATATTCTATGACTTGACTCCGGCGAACGATGCCAATAAACCGGTTCATATCATCGACTACAGGAACAAAGTTCTGTACCTTAGCCAAATTAATCAGATCTTCCATATCCGCATCAATCGAGACAGGTCTGTTATTCATCCTCAACGGCAAATCTTTAAGCAAGAATTTTGAAGCGTTCTCGAAAGTAACCTTGCCCTCGGATTCCTTCATATACCAGAGCAGATCACCCTCTGTAACCGTACCAGCGTATTCTCCATTTCGGTTCAGAATAGGGACAGCCGTATAACGGTGATACTCCATCCTCTCCAACGTTTGGCGTAGCGTTGAATCGATCGTTACGCAAGCGACTTCCTGTTTCGGAAGTAAAAAAAATGCAATATTCATCTCTTGATCCTCCTCAAAGAGTTCCGAAGGAATTACGGTTCTTTAACTTCCTTTTACTACCATGAAAAATCATTAATACGTGGCAGCTTAATAATCGTTCCAATACATTATAGCATGAAGACAGTAAGCAGCAGCCATAAGAATGTGAATGGCTGCTGCAATTAATTATATGAGTTTGAACTCCACTTTAGAATTATTGCGTAACTGCTGTTGATTTAGGCTCCAGTGCATTACTTGCTTTTCCCGGCTCAATTAGTTGATCTACAGGTGTTGCTGCACTCATCCAGTTGTCGATCATCGCCTTAGCTTCACTCAAATCCTCTTCATCAACGATATCATAATAAACACCATCCATACGTTTACCTTCACCCATAACTGTGAAGCTTGAGATATCCATGCCTTTTCCGCCCATGAATTTTTTGGCTAGACTAATGATCATCGAAGGCTCTATATCGGTTTTAAAATTATCTCCCATAATATCCAGCAACTTCGGAATGTTGCCAATTTGACTGATCGATAACATTTTATTCGCTACAACATCAATAAAAACCTGTTGACGTTTGGTTCGGTTAAAGTCACTATCCTCACGATAACGCGTATAGTTCAGTGCTTCTTGTCCGTTATAAAGCGACTTTCCAGCTTCAATTGTAAACTTTTCATGATCCTTACCCTTGTTCACAATGTCTTTCTTAATCGGCAGCGGAACGCCTCCAATAGCATCTACAGCATCCTTGAGTCCTTGGAAATTTATTGTCGCATAATATTGAATATCATGACCAAGCAGAGCTTCTAGAGAATCCTTGGCCATCTGTTGCCCCCCAAAAGCATAGGCATGTGTAATCTTATCCTTTTTATTATCCTTATGACCTATAATTTCCGTATACGTATCACGCGGAATAGAAATGAGCAGGATCTTATAGTCCTCAGGCCGAACAACAGCGTACATCATGGTATCTGAACGTGCCGTTTCATTATCACGTTGATCGGTACCTAGCAACATAATTGAGAACGGATCGCTCTTGTACACAACCGGTTCTGGCTTAACCTTATTATCATCCTTAAGCGGCTGGTAGGATTCTTCCTTTAGCTTAGTTTCAACCCTATCAGACAAAAAGAGGTCGAAGGCTAATACAGCCAGGGAATTACGAAACAGAAAGCCTCCTGCTATAATAACAACAAGAACAATGAGGGCGATATATCTTTTCTTTATTTTTTTCATCTTTGATTCCTTCATTTTTGATTCCTTCTTTATTGTAGAATAATTGCTTGCCATATATATAATGCTTCCTGAATCTTTATCAGGCAGTCATGACTTTATTTCTCACGGCGATCAACTGACCCTTATTCCATTATCTTATTGTCCCCCCTTTCAAGAAATTCAGGTCATTCAAAATTATAGAAAAAAAAGTTTTTTGCGGTTCTAAAATAATGTGCACTAAAACAATATTTCTATTGTAATCACTAAATGGATAAAAAGAAACCACAAATAACGACATGAATAGGGAAAAAGCACCAAACCAAGTAATAAATACTGGTATGGCGCTCCGACTTTAGTTCCTAATTCTGAGCGGATTCATCATATGTTTAACCCGATCTCCGGATTGTAAACCACGGAAAAATCCGTAATCAAATAATTTTGCTGCCCCTTCAAATCGGCTCTCATAAGTCTTTGCCCCCATAACGACTGCAATAAGCCTATGCCCATCCCGCTGAGCCGAGCCTGCAATACAGTATCCTGCCCGGTTATTATGTCCAGTCTTTAAACCATCTGTACCCTCATAAGCGTAAATGCCACCCATAGCTGGCAACATGAAATTGCTATTACTTACATATAGCCCCTTATTCTTCAAATGCATTTGTGTACGGCTGGAAATATTGAGAATATCCGGATGATGAAAGATTAGTGCGGCAGCCAATTTAGCGGTATCACGAGCTGTCATCATAGTCTCACCGCTGATATGCATATTCGGATCAGTGAAACCAAGATCCTTACCTGATAGTCCCGTTGCATTAGTAAATATTGTACGAGAAGATAAGCCTAGACTACGTGCCTTATCGTTCATCATGAGCACAAAAGAGGCTTCTGAACCAGCCATATACTCAGCCAATGCAACAGTAGCATCGTTGGCAGAATAAATAGTGACTCCTTCGAATAATTCTCTTATAGTATAGAATTCTCCCCGCTTCAATGAGAGACTTGTGCCGCCCATTTTACTTGCATAGGCACTAATTGGGACTCTATCCTCCCATCTAATCATTCCAGAGGAGATTTGATCCAGCACAATCATTTCTGTCATTAATTTAGATACACTGGCCGGTGGCATGGGTACATCACCATTAATATCCACCCATATATCTCCGGTATCCATATCTAGAAGCACTGCTGATTCCGCGTCAATATTCGGTTTAAAACCAAGCCCAGTTGGCCTCCATACCGCAATTAAGACAACGACTAATACAGCTGCGATTGCCCCCACTACTATCCGTCTCTTCATCGTCGTCATCCTCCATACTATATATGACGAATGAAACTACAATTTGATTTCACTTTTCACAAAAAATTATTATTTTATTTTTCGTCCTCTTCCTTAATCCACCATTTATAAGGGTCTATAATCGTACTCATTGAATTCACGCGAACGCCCTGTAGGCGCTTATTTACTGGAACAATCGCTTTTCGTTCGGCAAAAAAGATCATAGGTACCTCTTCATTAACCAGCTTCTGCCACTCATAATATATTTCTTTACGATAATCCATATCGTATGCCTTCATACTTACGCCTTCACGAATCAGCTCTTCATTCCGCTCTGAAGACCAACGGGGATAGTTCCATAGATCA
This sequence comes from Paenibacillus sp. B2(2019), assembly GCF_008370385.1. NCBI lineage: Bacteria > Bacillati > Bacillota > Bacilli > Caryophanales > Paenibacillaceae > Paenibacillus > Paenibacillus sp. B2(2019). Next base: position 32,606 of record NZ_VTZR01000010.1, on the reverse strand, counting down.
TTTTCTCTCCATAGACCTGTTGGATCGGGATCACTCGCTAGCCCCCATACTCCGTAAAATAGTTCGATAGACGGATCATCGGCTTCCACTGCATCGTAGAAAGCATGGAATTCCTTTAATGCTCCACCGTTTAGCTGTACATCGAGTCCAACATCACGCCAATTTCTTAAAATGGCATTAGTACGTAGCTCTGCTGTTTGACTGCCTAGCATAGAATCAAAATGGATCATCAGCTTCTGGCCCTTTGGGTCTTCCCGTAATCCGTCACCATCTAGATCCAAGAACCCAGCAGCATCCAGCAGTTCCTTGGCCTTTGTAGGATTATACAGATAAGCATTAATCTCAGTATCAGGGATCTTCGCCCAGCTAGTGCTAGATATAGGAGTCTCTACAGGCTCAGCTAGACCGTGGGAATATGCTTTGATGATCCCTTCACGATCTAAAGCATAATACATAGCTTGCCGTAATCTTTTGTCTTCAAATTTAGGATTATCCATTACGATGGTCTCGGTTTCCGTATCCCAATGCCCGAATTTAAAACCTATATATTCATAGCCTAGCTCAGCAGTTTGCAGGATGTTAATATTCTCCAGTTTTTTTAGATCATCATAAGCATCACGAGGGGCTGACTCTATATCAATCTCTCCTGTTTGAAAGCGTTCAGCCACTTCCTTATCGTCAAATGCCTTATACACTATCCCATCCAATAGCGCTTTGCCCTTGTAGTATTGATCAAAACGTTTCATTTCTACCCTCTGGCCAGGCTGAATATGTTCAACCTCAAAAGGGCCAATACCTATAGGAGATTTTCGCATCTGGTCACTTTCAGGCATATCTTTAACAGCAATTCCAGTATAGTATTTTTTATTCATCGGATAGGGCCACAGACTATCGATGGTGTTTACCCGTGCAGCAGTTACAGTTATTTTCAAAGTATAAGGATCTATAACCTTCAATCCGGATATGCCCTTCGCTTCTCCCTCATGATAGGCCTCTGCACCCTGAATCATTTCAACACTATAATAATGCGAGCCCGTATAATCTGGACTAGCAATAGTTTCAATTGCGAATTTCCAATCCTCTACCGTTAATTCATCACCGTTATGCCAACGGATTCCCGGTTTAATTTTAAAGGTAAATACTTTATGATCATCAGATTCCTGCCAAGAGGCAATATTAGGAACCGTCACTAGTTCATCATTTACCTGAAACATCGGCTCAGTAATAAATTCCAGCACATGAAAATCATCTTCACCTTCATAAAAAGCAGGCTCAAACAAACCCGTAAATGGTGAGGAGAATCCGTAGGTAACTACTCCACCAGCTTGTGGCTTATCGTCTACTACATTATGGCGCGAAGATAATGGATTACTGCTAGAAGTTGTTCTACTACATGCTGACAATAGAGTTGCCATCACGAGCAGCGTTAACAACAACCTGCATATTTTCTTATTATTCATGTGTTTCTTCCCTTCTCTAGTTGAACGTATATCTACATTTAAGTTATGGAACATAAATATTTTTACTGTAACAAAGTTTTATGGTGGTTACAATAACTTCTAAGCCCTAGGCCTTTACTCCTGCTTGAAATTCACTTATTTCGTTATATCTATAAAAAAAAGACCTGTCTCGTGGACAGATCTTCATTGAATCTATTCTTCATCTCTGTGCGTAATCGTTAAACCCTCAACATGTTTACGCTGCATCAACTTGCGCTTTTTACGTGTATCCTTACTCTCAAAAATAATATCAAAGTCATATTCCTCCGGGTACAGCTCTTCTTTTGAAAGATAGGGCTTCAACCGCTTATGGTTAATTTTCATTTTTTGCTTCTGGATCATCACCCCAACCATTCCTAAATGATCTCTCTTCTCATATACGATCCCTGTCCGGCCGAGTGACGTTACCACAACTGCATCTCCAATTTCAAATTGAATCAGCTTCTCCTTGCTGCGGTCAGATGGAGCAGCCTCTTCTTCTGCGTTGCCATGCTCCTTTTCTGGAAGTGCAGCATATTCTTGCTCTCCATCTTCTTTGCAGAAAAGACTTCCCCATGCCTCTCCGCTGCCTTTCTGTAGCCTTTGTTGCTGCGCCTCTACGATTTCCCATGATCTCTTAATAACGTTATCCTGTATCCTCAGCTTTTTAGCGATCTGCAGAGCGTAACTTTCCCCTGCTTCTCCAATCGTCAATCGATACAACGGCTGTAGCGTTTCTTTATCAAATTCCATTCGCGCATTTTGAAAGCCCGTCGTTGCGGCTGCAAAGGCTTTTAGCTCATTAAAATGTGTAGTAACAATAATATTCGCCCCTTTACGGCTCAGCTCTTCCAGAATGGCGATAGAGAGCGCAATGCCCTCCCCGGGATCCGTACCAGCCGCCAGCTCGTCAATGAGCAGCAGCACCCCCTTAGATGCATCTCTCAGCATTCCCTCAATACTCTTCATTTGCGCCGAGAATGTGCTGAGTGATTGTGCCAGACTTTGTCCGTCGCCAATTACACTGATTACATCCGTGAAAATAGTGAATTCGCTGCCCTCCTCGACCGGAATCAACAGCCCTGATTGAGCCATGATCGTCAGCAGCCCTAGTGTCTTAAGGACCACAGTTTTACCACCTGTATTTGGGCCTGTAATGATGAGGGATTTATACCCCTTACCTACCTCCAGATTGATCGGAATCATCCCCTTCAGCATGGGATGCCTGCCTCCAATCATCTTTAGAAAGCCTTTCGCATTCAGCGTAACAGAAGATGCCCCCAGCGTTCGTGCATATTTAGCTTTAGCAAAAATAAAATCATACGTACCCGTAGCCTCAATATTAAGGTGCAGGGCAGCCTGTTCCTGTTCTACCAAGCTAGTCAGCATGCTGAGGATTACGGCTTCTTCTCGCGCCTCTTCACCCAAAAGCAAATCAAGCTCAATTTGGAGAGCAGCGATCTCGTCTGGTTCAATAAATACCGTCTGTCCACTTGTGGATTGATCAAGCACCGATCCTTTTATTTGTTTATGATATTCCCGTTTTACGGGGATAACGTAACGTCCACCTCGCTGACTATAAATATTCTCCTGCAAAATCGATTGATGGCGTGACATAATTCCGTCGATTTTTTTATGAAGACGTTCTTTAGCCACTACAATCCGTTTACGAACTCGCTCTAAACCCTTACTTGCTCCATCATCAATCGCACCAAAACGGATACAGCGATCAATAGTCTCCCTCACGTGATTTAACTCCATCAACGAGGATGCATATGAAGCAATCCGTGGAGCGCTCTGTTCTTTAGAGGCCATATATTTTCGCAGTTGACTACAGCTCTTAAGAAATGTAGCAACCGCAGTGAAATCTTGTTCACTGTACAAATATCCAGTCCCCATTAATGACATGATCCACTCAATGCCTTCTAATGAAGGAATGGGTACACTCGATCCTCGTTCCAACAGTTCTTTAGCTTCAGAAGTTTCCTCCATTGCTCTTTGAATCGTCGGCAAATAGGTCATTGGCATAAGCTCTTCTACAGCTTTTTTTCCTACATAAGATACTGCGTGGCGCCCAAGCTCTGTTTTAATGATTTCGTATTCCAGCATGTTTAGACTTTGTAAATTCACAGCAAATCCTCCTTCAAATCTCTATTGGTTTGGACCTAATTCTCCATAACGCAAAGAAGGGCAAAGAATGCCACTATGGCAGTCTTTGCCCTTCTTTTTATACTGATGCCCTCTATCGTCCTAAGGCCCCGAAATGAGAACAGGTGCCGAAAAACAAAAAAACCGTGCAATAAGAGCACGGTTAATTACAAAGAGAACAACAGCCGTAAAGAGGCCATTTGACGCTTCGTGTGTTCTTAACTAAATCATCCACCCGTAAGGAACAACAGACTGCTGCGTAATACGAACTCAAATAGAGCACGTAATCGCCTCATGACGAGCCTGCTAAAGCCTTCCTAATCAAGTGTTATGAAATTGCTAGTTAAGAACGGTCACCGACATCAAAATTTCCCCTTTAGTTATAGGATAGCTGTAATTTAACATAATAAAGTGCCAACGTCAAACGATTCAACGCCCAAATAATTCGATTTCATGCTTACCCTACTATTAATGCTTCCTTTTCTGCATACAAAAAAAGCAGCCGGTTTCCCGACTGCTTTTATAAAACGTCCTATTCCGTTGTGTAAGGAAGCAACGCGATTTGACGCGAGCGTTTTACAGCAATGGTAAGAGCGCGTTGGTATTTTGCACTTGTACCTGTTACACGACGTGGCAAAATCTTTCCACGTTCGCTGATGAACTTCTTAAGAAGTTCGGTATCTTTATAATCAATGTGAGTAATCTTGTTCACAGTGAAAAAGCAAACTTTTTTACGCTTGTTGCGTCCACCACGACGTGCCGGTCTTTTGTCGTTGTCAGCGCCTTCTCTTGGTTTAAAAGCCATATTCTTTTCAGTCCTTCCTAATTAAAATGGCAAATCATCATCCGATATATCAATCGGTTTACCATCGCCCGAAAAAGGATCTTGAGTATTGTTGTTACGCGAGAAATTATTGTTGTTATTTCCGCGTCCAGCGTTACCACCGCCACCATATGCTGGCTCTTCAGGCATACTACTTGCACCACTTGAAGTATTTCCACCTTCACGGCTCTGTGCAGATTCCAGGAAACGAACATTATCAGCAATAACTTCAGTTACGTATACACGTTTGCCTTCGTTATTCTCATAATTCCGCACTTGGATGCGTCCTTCCACTGCTGTCAGACGACCTTTGCGCAAGTAATTGGCACAGGTTTCTGCTAGCTGTCTCCAGGTTACAACCGGGATGAAGTCTGCCTCACGTTCACCGTTCTGGCCCGTAAAGTTACGATCTACGGCTAGCGTAAATTGCGTTACGGCAACACCAGCGGGAGTATAACGAAGTTCCGGGTCACGGGTCAACCGTCCGATCAAAATGATACGGTTCAACAATTCTGGTCCCCTCCTTTAGAGCGATTCATTACAAAGCTTGTCAAGATCTTAAGCAACGTCGTTCGTAATGAGATAACGAATAACTTCGTCAGAAATCTTCATAAGACGTTCTAATTCAGTAACTACTGCAGGTTCTGCATTGAAGTTAACCAAAACATAAACGCCATCACGGAATTTCTTGATCTCATACGCAAGACGGCGTTTACCTTGCACTTCGTGCTTTGTAATTTCCCCGCCATTGGAGATGATGCCTTGGAATTTATCGACTGCTGCTTGAACGGCTTCTTGTTCAATGTCAGGACGAATAATGTACATCACTTCATATTTGCGCATAATTTTCACCTCCTTATGGTCTGAGGCCCCTAATCACGTCAGGAGCAAGGAACGAGCACAAACATAGACTCGCACCTGATTAATATACCAAAATGAACAGCAGAGTGCAAGCAATATTAATACAGGACAACTCCTCCCCCTCTTTTTACATGAAAAAATCACTACCTGCGCACAATAATTACGAATTCATCTACACTAAAAAAGGAGGAATAATGATGGGTGAGAAAACGGAATATGAAGAAGGCGACAAGGCCCCCAATCCAGGCATGTACACAGAGGTAGGCGAAGCGCGAAGCTTCCATACTGAGATTTCGAATCCACAGCACATCAAGATGGAAAAAGGGGACACCTTCCCTGAGACCACCAACAAAAATCGAAAGTGGAAAAAGGTTGAAAAAGCGCGCGTACACTAGTTCGAGCATATTAAAAAAATAAATGTGTATAAAAAAACCGACATTACACATACTATACTCAGGCAGTACAAAAGAGAGGTGTGGTTCCGTTGGCCGTCGTAGACGAACACAATCACAGGAGATCTGATTCAGCATCTATTGTAAGCTGGGAAGAGTAGTGGGTTATTGCCTTAAAAAAGCATTAGCCTCAGCAACGCCTAAATCACTTTAGTCGCTATAAACAGAGAAATTCCAACATCATTGATGTACTGCCTCCTGAAGAAGGACCCGAAAGGGCCCTTCTTTTTGCGTTATATCTTATCCTGTTTATCGGCTATTATAGACACAAAAAAACCTCCGTTACAGGAACGAAGGATTCATTAAATGTTATATTATGCTGAAGTGGCGGAGAGGGTGGGATTCGAACCCACGCACGCTTTGACACGCCTAACTGATTTCGAGTCAGCCCCCTTGGGCCTCTTGGGTACCTCTCCGCAGCAAAAATAATTGTATCATGCAGACATGCCATTTGCAAGCTTAATTATTGTCTGTATTTTCCTCCGCAGAGCGCAGTACCTTCTTCATATTCTTCTCGAATTTAGCACGGGGAATCAGAACACTATGCTGACAGCCTGTACATTTAATTCGGATATCCATTCCCATGCGAATGATTTCCATTTCATTAGATCCACAAGGATGCTGTTTCTTCATCTGTACTATATCCCCAAGCTGAAAAACTTTACGTTCCACTATTCTTCCCCCTCTTCTCCTTCTTGTGTAGCTGCGATTTGCCGTCTTGATCCAGTGTTTGCCGACCCTGTAACTTCTAGCGCATGTTCTGTTTTTGCAAGATCTATTTCAGCCTTCGCCTCTGCCTCTGCTTTCTTACGTGCTTCCTCTTCAGCTTGAGCCAGTTCCAGCATACTCTGTTTCTCTAATGCCTGCTTTATATCGTTCTGAATTTGTCTTTCCGCTGCATCTCTTGCATTAGGAGCACAGCTGGCAGCTATACGAATCACATATTCCGAGGTACTCATGGACTGTATACCGAGCACATTAGGGTAAGCAAGCACATTGGAGTTGCGCTCTTCTATTCCTTTTAGCGCCTCGCCAATTAATCCTAACGTAGCTTCCAAGCTTCGCTCCATTTTAACAGGAACATCAACTACAGCCAATGCATTGGAAAGAGAATAGTTCGTTACATTCGTAATTAGTCCATTAGGGATAATAAATACTTCTCCGGTTGTACTTAACAGTCTTGTTGTTCGCAATCCGATTAATTCTACAGTCCCTTTATAAGTACCTGTCTGAATTACATCACCAACCGCAAATTGGTCCTCCAAAATTATAAAGAACCCTGTAATAACATCCTTCACCAGGCTTTGCGCTCCAAAACCTACTGCAAGACCAAGCACACCCGCTCCGGCCAACAAGGGTGCCAAATCGAAGTGGAGCTCTGAAAGAACGAGCATGATCATCACAAAATTACAGATAACCGTTACTACATTTTTCATCAATTCCCCTACCGTAGTAAACCTTCGTGTGTTAGACAGAATTCTGCCGCCGGTTTTACGTTCAAGCGAACGATCAATAATATTAGAAACAATCTTAATAATAACCCTAGTTAAGAGATAAATAATAAGAATTCGTAGTCCTGATAATAAGACATTGGCCCACATATCAGCATCGGTAAACCAATTCCATACCTTATCTTTAAAACGCAAGGCTTCTTTTACAGCATCACCGGGAGTAGTAGCCTCTAATATCCACCTATTCATATTGTATATTCCTCCCTACCTCTCAATCAGTATGTAGTTCTCGTTGTGTTTTCCGTAGATACCGCGTATTTCGATATTCTGTTCCGTTACTATCTTCTGTACCTCTTCCAGTGCACTTTGATAAAACTGAATCGATATCGCGCATCCTGCCGTGATCTCTTTCGGGGTTGGAAATATATCAATTTCAATTTCCGCATACTCAAGCAGCATTTCAGCACGAAGCGCCTGCTGGGTAGAGTCAAACGCGATCAACATCTCTTCCTGCATATACGTTACGCCTCCCATAGGTTTATCGTCCTATCTCTTGCCGCTGTAGTATAAAACCCCTCTTCTATCCATATACTAGATACCATCAAATAGAATCAGCTTCAGAAAGGAAGATGGTATGAATTTTTCATCGAAAGCTACATCAGCGCAAGAAACGTCCTGTTTAAAAATATCACATACCGATCCCGATATCTATTCTGCTATTACCCACCGACTACTGTTTCACTTTGCACGTACACGCCCGGAAACACAGATTGTCGTCATTTGTGTAGGTACGGACCGATCCACAGGAGATTCTCTTGGCCCTCTTGTTGGCACTGCATTGTCACGTTTTCATAGTCCGCTGTTTCATTTATATGGAACTCTTGAGGAGCCTGTCCATGCCGTTAACCTTGAGGAAACTCTATCCCTAATCAACGAAAGATATAGTAACCCCTTTATCATCGGTATAGATGCTTGTTTAGGTCACTCTACTAGTGTGGGATGCATCCAAGTCGTTGAAGGGCCTTTGAGACCAGGTGCTGGCGTAAATAAACAATTGCCGCCGGTAGGTGATATCCATTTGACAGGAATCGTTAATGTCGGCGGCTTTATGGAGTATTTTGTATTACAGAACACGCGATTAAGTTTAGTTATGCGATTATCTGATATTATAGCTACAAGTCTATATTCTGCCTTAAAGCAATGGAATCTTCATGCTAGGTCCGCTGCAACGCGAGAGTAACTACTTCTTTTTCTTCAGGTGATAAGACATATTGTGATTCGCCATTCTGCATAGGTTTAGAGTAAATGTAAGAATTCTCACGATTATGAAGACTGGTTAATACAATACCACTACTGTTGTCATCCAGTATAGCGACTGAGAAACTCAGATCATTGCCACGTTCACCAAAGGCATTATAACGTTTCAGCGCAATATTGGACTTCATGCCACGCATTCTAGTTTGAGTTGCTTCTAATACGGTTTTTTGTTCACGTTGTTCTTCTTCCAGCATGTCGCTTTGGTTCTTCAGATCAATTAGAAGGCCTTCCAGATCCTCCACACCGCTCCCAGCCATCATGGCCTCATATTTACGCCGCATAGCACGTAGCTTAGCCCCCTGGGCGATCACAGTGATTATCAGCACCAACATAATTACTGTAAAACCAAACACAAACCACTGCAACTGCTCACTAATTAATTGATTTAATTCAGACATGAATGGACCATCCTTTTTATTCATCTGCTGCGGGCATTGCCATATAACTCATCCATAGCAGCCAGCATTCTGCTTATATTATGCTCTGTCGTATCTACACCTACACTCGCCCGAACAGCACCACTCTCTAGCGTGTCAACCGCCTTATGTGCCAAAGGGGTACAATGCATACCCGCTCTGACCGCTATTTTATAATCACGATCTAGACGGTGAGCAATATTCGCCGATTCTTCTCCATCTACCACAAAAGATACAATGCCAGTTCTCGGAGCCCCTAGAGAGGGTCCTAATATTCTAATGCCTGGGATGTTGGACAACCCTTCCATTAGCTTTTGAGTTAATGTCCATTCACTCTCATGGATAACGTTCGTCCCTAAAGATTGTACCTTTTGAACACCTGCTAGTAAACCGGCAATCCCTACCGTATTTTGTGTTCCCGCTTCGTATCGATCTGGACGAACAGAGGGTTGATCACTGTTTTCAGATTGACTCCCCGTTCCTCCATGCATTAAGGGTTCAAGATCCAATTCAGGTGATATATAAAGCCCACCGGTTCCTTGTGGTCCAAGTAGCCCTTTATGCCCCGGAAATGCCAATAAGTCGATATTCATTTTTTTAACATCAATATCAATTGAGCCTGCACTTTGAGCTGCATCCACTAGAAACACAGCACCATGCGATTTAACGATATCACCAATATTACCGATAGGGAGTATACTTCCTAGTAAATTAGAGCTGTGATTGCAGATCACCATTTTGGTATTCGGCTGGAAAGCATTTTTGAGTTCTTTTAAATCCAATTGCCCTTCACGATCCACTTTTAGATAATCAACTTTTATCCCTAGTGTCTTACGCAAGTATTCCAGCGGCCGTCTCACAGAATTGTGTTCTGTCATCGTTGAAATCACGTGATCTCCCGCTTTAAGCGTCCCTCTGATCGCCATATTCAAACTCATCGTAGTATTATGGGTAAAAGCTATATCTTGCGCATTAGATACACCGAACAATCCCGCCAGCACACTCCGCGTCTTTACTAACACTCGACCGCTTCCTATCGCTAGCGAGTAATTACCTCTACCAGCATTTGCTCCTGACTGCAGAGCATTCATCATCGCAGCTGCAACCTCTGGTGGTTTAGGCCACGAGGTAGCTGCGTGATCCAGATATACGAAGTCTTCCATAACCTCGCTCCTCGTCTATTACCCTTTTTTAATCAACTTATTCAAAAAAACATACCCCTAATTATCCGATTAAGGATATCTCAGGATATGTTCTTGGCATAGATACCCATTTAGTTACCCAATAATTCCAACAATCTTTCTAAATCCTGAGCACTGTAGTAATTCAGTTCAATCTTCCCTTTTTCCTTACCCTGTTTTATTTTCACCGTTGTTTTAAAACGTTCACGCAATACTTCCTCTACATTATCAATATAGGGATCACGTTTAATAACTTTGACTTTAACTCCATTAGTAGGTTTTCGGTCCAAGTTCTTCACTGTTTCTTCTAGCTCTCTTACACTCCACTGTTGTTCCACGCATTGTTCGGCCAGTTGTTTAATTACTTCTGGATCCTTTAAAGCAACAATTGCCCGCGCATGCCCCATTGACATTGTTCCACGTGAAACATATTCTTTTACTTCTTCAGGTAAAGAAAGCAATCTCAGGAAGTTGGCGATATGAGATCTGGACTTTCCTACCTTAAGCGAGAGTTCTTCCTGCGTGAGTGAAAACTGATCCATTAAGCCTTGGTAAGCCACTGCAATTTCCATTGCATTTAGGTTCTCACGTTGCAAGTTCTCGATTAATGCAATCTCCATGACTTGCTGATCACTAAGATTTCTAACGACTGCTGGAATTGTAGCTTTACCACAATATTGCGAGGCACGGAATCTGCGTTCGCCGGCAATGATCTCATACCCCTTCAATACACTACGAACAATGATCGGCTGAATCACGCCATGTTGTCTGATAGATTCTGCTAGTTCTTGAATGGCCTCTTCATTAAAGTCTTTGCGCGGTTGATATGGATTAGCCCGAAGTTGAGCTAAAGGGATCTCAACTACCTTATCATCTTCATTAATTGATAAAGATGGAATTAGCGCATCCAGACCTTTTCCTAATCGTTTACTCATAAGAAATCACTTCCTTTGCCAACTCTAAATACACTTCCGCTCCTTTAGAGCGAGGATCATAAGTAATAATGGATTGTCCGTGTGACGGCGCTTCACTTAACCGGACATTCCGAGGGATAATCGTTCTATATACTTTTTCTTGGAAATACTTCTTAACCTCTTCTATCACTTGAATTCCCAGATTGGTCCGGGCATCAAGCATAGTCAATAATACTCCCTCTATCTTCAGATGCGGGTTGAGATTTTTTTGCACCAGACGAACGGTGTTTAAGAGCTGACTCAAACCCTCAAGCGCATAATATTCACACTGGATCGGGATGATTACCGAATCCGCCGCCGTAAGGGAATTGATTGTTAAAATGCCAAGTGAAGGAGGACAATCGATGATAATATAATCATAATTGTTTTTAACCGCATTCAGCGCCTTTTTTAGCTTTAGCTCTCTGGAAATCGTCGATACTAACTCGATTTCCGCACCCGCTAGTTGAATGGTCGCCGGAATGATATGCAGTCCTTCATTTTGAGTTTCCAGTATGGTTTCTAGAGGATTTACCTCATTTATAAGAATGTCATATATACAATTCGCAACGTCCGCCTTGTTGACGCCAACGCCGCTAGTAGTGTTACCTTGAGGATCGATATCAACTAGAAGCACTCTTTTTCCTAATGTAGCCATACCGGCACCTAGGTTCACGGAGGTTGTTGTTTTACCGACACCGCCTTTTTGATTTGCTATGGCAATAATCTTGGACACTTATTTCACCTCGAATAGTTAGGAAGAATCTTCTCGTAGATCGCAAGTACAAATGTTCCTGACGCTGATATAGCGTCACACTTTATGAAGAATATAGACAACTATTATATACTGGAACTTTAAATTACAGGCCTGGCCAACACATCCCGGTTCTAGCCACACCAAAGGCGGCCAATCACCTCAAGGCCGCCTTCAGCTTTTGAAACAATTTATCTTTTGGGGATTTGGATTACAATCTCGTAATGGTCACCACGGTCATTTTCTGACGTTTTGATTTCCATCCCTGAGCCTGACACCATATCAATAGATTGACGAATTGTATTAAGAGCTAGACGAACATCCTTGGTATAGGAGACCCGCTTTGATTTTTTAGTTTGTGAGACTTGTTTATAGAAAGCAATACGAGCTTCTGTTTGTTTAACATTTAAGCCTTTTGAAATGATTTCTGCCAACACTTTCAGTTGCATCTCCACACTATCGAGTGATAACAATGAACGTGCATGTCTTTCAGAAATCTGACGCTCCATTAACGCCGTCTTAACCTCTTCAGGTAAATTAAGTAAGCGAATTTTATTAGCTATGGTAGACTGACTTTTACCTAGTCGTTGTGCTAAGCTTTCTTGTGTCAATTGATGAAGATCAATTAACTTTTGATAAGCAACAGCTTCTTCAATAGAGGTCAAGCCCTCACGCTGTAAGTTTTCTATAAGCGCAATAGATGCGGCCTGTGAATCATTGAATTCACGAACAATGGCTGGAATCGTCTCTAAACCAAGCTTTTTGACCGCACGCCAGCGTCGTTCACCTGCGATGATCTCGTACACGGAATCTCGCATGCGTACAACTATGGGTTGAATGACCCCATGAGTTTTAATCGTCTGGCACAACTCATCGATCTTGTCGTCATCAAATATCGTCCGTGGTTGGTAAGGACTGCTAATGACCTCATGAACTGGTATTTGTTTAATTTCTTCTCCGCTGCTCCGCTCGGTAAATCCAAATAGCTTGGTAAATTGTTCTTTCATTCCGTTCATAACCACCTAATTTCGTTATAGTACGATCTTCTTGACCTTCTTCTCGGAAAGCGTATCGTACAGCAATAAAAAACATTCTGATATTATGAAATAGCCTGCAGCTATCAGGCATCATAATCTCTCCTTCTTTCGAACAAGAGTACAGAGAAGGAGTTATATACAAAATTAAAAGTCTACTATGCTATTCTATCACTTTTCTCTACATAATCATATTCTCCGTAAAGACCTATTTTTCCTGCATTTTCATAATGATAGCCGCTTAATAAACATATCAATTTAGTTTATCTTTTAATTAACGTTCATTTAAGATCGTTATCGCAATTCCACTCAAAAAAGGTCATCCTCTAAAAAGAAGATGACCTTAAATATATTTGTCAATCTATAATGTTTCACGTGAAACATTATTTGATAAGTGGTGTTTTGGCAGGAATTCCCGCTTTTCGTGGGTACTTAGCAGGAGTGGCACCTGTCTTACGAATAATGACAATATGTCGCGCCGACTCTTCCACAGGCAAGCTGAACGACTCTACTTTACCAAGTTGAGCACGAAGCTCTTTTAAGCTGTACTTCGCCTCACTTAATTCTTCTGATGGATCGCTTCCCTTCATAGCAGCGAAAACTCCATCCTTACGTGTGAAAGGAAGACAAAACTCATTCAACAAGGATAATCTTGCCACCGCACGCGCAGTCACCAAATCATAGGCGTCACGATGCTTGAATTGCCGGGAAATATCCTCCGCACGACCATGAATCAATTGCACATCAGTTAATTTCAACGTAGTACAGACATGCTGCAGAAAAGAGATTCTTTTACTTAATGAATCAATGATCGTAAGTTTCAAATGTGGAAAACAAATCTTAAGCGGAATGCCTGGAAACCCTGCTCCCGAACCGATATCTGCCAAATTGTTTATCTCATTGATATTAAGGAAAAAGGCTAGAGAGATCGAATCATAAAAATGTTTGGTGTAAACCTGCTCACGCTCTGTTATTCCAGTGAGATTCATTTTTTCATTCCAGGATACGAGTTCCTTATAGTAAAGATCGAATTGCTCCAATTGTTCTGCTGTAAGTGTAATGCCTCTTTCTTGTAAAAGCTGTGTGAATTGAACTTCCGTATTATCCATAGATTATCCTTTCGCCGCGGTTACCCGGTTGTAATGCTCGAGATATACGAGGAGAATCGAAATGTCGGCAGGTGTGACTCCCGCAATCCGAGAGGCCTGCCCGATAGAGATTGGACGGATCTTAGTCAGCTTCTGCCGCGCTTCCATCGCTAATCCATGGATTTCATTATAATTAATGTCATCTGGAATTTTCTTCTTCTCCATCTTTTGCAAGCGCTCCACATGTTGGAGCTGTTTTTCAATATATCCGGCATATTTGATTTGGATTTCTACTTGCTCCTTCATTTCTGCATCCAGCATTTCCGGTGATGGCGAGACTTGATCTACGAAACTATATACAAGCTCTGGACGCCGCATCAAAACAAGCAAATTACTGCCGTCTACAATAGGTGCCGATTCATATTGCGCTAGTACATGGTTTACCTCAACAGGTTTAACCTTTGTCTCTTGCAGACGAACAATTTCACGCTCCACCCGTTCTTTTTTATCCGTGAAGTTATCGAAACGCTCCTGTGTAATCAAACCAATGTCGTAACCGATAGGTGTAAGTCTTAGATCTGCATTATCATGGCGAAGCAACAAACGATATTCTGCACGTGAAGTAAGCAGACGGTAAGGTTCATTAGTGCCCTTAGTCACCAGATCATCAATGAGTACACCAATGTATCCCTGTGAACGATCTAAGATTACGGGTTCTTTGTCTTGCACTTTGCGTGCTGCATTAATTCCAGCCATTACACCTTGGCCAGCTGCTTCTTCATAACCGGAAGTACCATTGATTTGTCCAGCAGTGAAAAGACCTGGTAAACGTTTAGTTTCAAGAGATGGCCATAGCTGTGTAGGAACCATTGCATCATATTCAATAGCATAGCCGTTACGCATCATCTCTACCTTTTCCATACCAGGGATGGAACGCAGAATCGCCAGCTGTACATCCTCAGGAAGACTAGTCGACAGACCTTGTACATAGTATTCCGATGTATTTTTTCCTTCTGGCTCTAAAAAGATCTGATGCTTAGATTTATCACTAAATCTTACTACTTTATCTTCAATAGATGGGCAATAACGTGGACCTGTTCCTTCAATAATACCCGTAAACATCGGCGCACGATGAAGGTTGTCATTAATAATCTGATGAGTAACCTCAGAGGTATAAGTTAACCAACAAGGAAGCTGTTCATTGTTGGATGATTTCGTTTCAAACGAAAAGAATTTAGGCTCATCGTCGCCGGGTTGAATTTCTGTCTTCGAGAAATCGATCGTATCGCGATGTACACGTGGTGGTGTACCTGTCTTAAAACGCACCAATTCAAAACCAAGCTCCCGCAAATTCTCAGATAGCTTCACTGATGGCTGTTGATTGTTAGGTCCACTCTCATATGTCAGTTCACCCATGATCACTTTACCACGCAGGTAAGTACCTGTAGTCAGGATAACAGTCTTACTATGGTATTCCGTTCCTGTCTTCGTAACTACACCCGCACAACGTCCATCCTCAACGATTAAACGCTCAACCATCCCTTGACGAAGCGTCAAATTAGGCGTTTTCTCCATCGTTTCCTTCATTGTATGTTGGTACAAGAACTTATCAGCTTGTGCACGCAATGCATGCACCGCAGGTCCCTTCCCTGTGTTAAGCATACGAAGCTGAATAAAAGTCTTATCTATATTACGGCCCATTTCTCCGCCTAGCGCATCAATCTCACGCACCACATGTCCTTTGGCAGGTCCGCCTATGGACGGATTGCAGGGCATGAATGCAACCATATCCAGGTTAATTGTGATCATCAACGTGCTGCAGCCCATTCGTGCTGACGCTAGAGCTGCTTCGCAACCGGCATGACCGGCGCCAATGACGATTACGTCATAGTTGCCTCCATCATAACTCATGTCCTGTTTCCCCCTAATGTTATATTAAAATGTAAAACCTATTTTCCTAAACAAAATTGTGAGAATATTTGATCTAACAACGAGTCCGCTGCCGTATCGCCTATAATTTCACCGAGTTGTTCCCATGCTAGCCGTACATCGATTTGAATCATATCAATTGGAATATACTGTTCCGCCGCATCGTATGCATCCTGTAGTGATTTATAGGCTTTTTTAAGCAGTGCAATATGTCTCACATTACTTACATATGTCAAGTCACCCGATTCCAGCTTTCCACCAAAAAAGAGTGTCGAAATGGCATCTTCAAGTTTGTCTAGACCTTCCTCTTCCAGAACGGACATCGGTACGATATTGGACTCCTCAAAGAACGAGAGCAACTTATCCTTATCCAGTTTGGGCGGTAAGTCCATTTTATTCATGATCACTAGGCATTGTCTACCGTGGATTTGTTCCATCAATGCCAATTCGTCCTCATGCAGCTCTTCGTTAGCATTTAGCACAAGTAGAATCAGATCCGCATCACTAACTGCCGCCTTGGAACGTTCTACGCCAATTTTCTCCACTACATCCATCGTTTCACGAATTCCCGCCGTATCAAGCAGCTTAAGCGGAATGTTGTTTATCGTTATATATTCTTCGATGACATCACGTGTTGTTCCGGGAATATCTGTTACAATCGCTTTGTTATCACGTGCTAACGCGTTTAATAGAGAAGATTTACCAACATTGGGACGACCAACTATAGCTGTCGTTATCCCCTCACGAAGAATTTTTCCTTCATTAGAAGTCTTAAGAAGCTTTGTGATTCCTTCCATCACTTCACTGCTTTTATCTTTAATAAATTCAGCTGTCATGGATTCTACATCATGCTCTGGATAATCTATATTCACTTCGATATGAGCCAGCATCTCAATAAGTGTATGGCGCAAAGCATGAATTCGATCCGACAAGGATCCACTAACCTGCTTTAAAGCCACAGAAAACGCACGATCCGACTTCGAGCGAATGAGATCAATAACTGCCTCAGCCTGTGATAAATCAATACGTCCACCCAAGAAAGCACGCTTGGTGAACTCACCCGGCTCGGCTAACCTTATCTCCTGCTGAAGAAGTAAATCCATCACCCTTCTTACAGAAATTACACCACCATGAGCACTGATCTCTACTACATCCTCGGTCGTAAAAGAACGTGGGCCTTTCATTACGGTTACAAGTACTTCTTCCATCTTCTCTCCGTTATCCGGACTAACGATATGCCCATAATGAACGGTATGCGATTCCGCTTCAGTTAACGGAACTCGGCTACGAAACAAAGGCGCCACTTGGGAAATAGCCTGAGGGCCACTTACCCGAATAATAGCAATTCCTCCCTCGCCTAATGCCGTCGATACGGCAGCAATGGTGTCACTAAGCATGCTGTTTTTCACCCCAAAACCTATATTTTTTTGATCATAAACGGTCTTATATTGTTAAAAAAGCAATGACCCCTTACATTGGTCAAGGAGTCATTGCATCATATAGTCTTTACTTCAAAGTTATAACGACGCGGCGATTTGGCTCTTCGCCCTTACTAAGAGTATTCACTTGCCGATGATCCTGTAATCTGGAGTGAATAATTTTCCGCTCCTGAGGTGACATCGGTTCCAGTACTACCTCTTTACGAGTCCGAATGACACGACTGGCTAAACGATCAGCCAGCTCTTCGAGAGTTTTTTTACGCCGCTCACGGAAGTTCTCCGCATCTAGCACAAGCCGTATAAAACTGTCGGAGTAACGATTAGCTACGATATTAGCCAAATACTGCAGAGCATCGAGAGTTTGTCCTCTTCTACCAATCAACAGTCCCAAATCTGGACCTGATATCTGCAGAATCGTGGATTCCTTAGTGTGGACGATTTCGACTTCCACTTCGAGCCCCATGCTCTTAGCGACATCCACAATGAAATGAACGGCTTCTTGGTAAGCTTCCTCCACCGGTTGTCCGGAATCTTGGCGTGGCACACCGCCGTTAGCCTCCTGTTTGCTCTCTCTTGTTGACTGCTGAGGCAGTGACGGAGCACTCGCCGCTGATGCCGGTGCGGCTTCGGCTATCAAGGTTAACTCAACCTTGGCACCTTTCGCACCGATCAATCTCAGGAATCCTCTTGATGGCTGCTCAAGTACGTTGACCGTTACCCGGTCCTTTTGAACTCCAAGCTGGGTTAGTCCCCGTTCTACAGCTTCTTCAATGGTTTTCCCTGTTGCGACGACTTTGCTCATTTTGACTTTTTGGCTCCCTTCGATGCTTTACTGCCGCCTTTACTCTTCACAGCAGTTGAGTCATCTGTACTTTTCACAGCACTTGCGATTGCCAATTTATGTTTATCGTTGTTGCGATATAAGAAATAGTTCTGAACAATAGTGTAAATGTTACTGTAAACCCAGTATAGCGGCAATGCTGCTGGGAAGTTGTAGGACATAACGAAAATCAGAACTGGATAGATCATCATCATGAACTGCATTGGCCCTTGTTGTTGCATCGGGTTCATTTTAGTCATCATTCTTGTTTGTATAAATGTTGTTAATGCTGCAAGCACTGGTAAGATAAACAGATGATCCGGCTTACCTAGCTCCAGCCATAAGAAGGAGTGCTCCCGTAGATGTGGATTATAGTAGATTGAGTTGTAGAGAGCGATAAAGATAGGCATTTGTACGATCAGCGGTAAACAACCCGCCATTGGATTAACCTTATTCTCTTGGAATAAACGCATCGTTTCTTGCTGCACCTTTTCAGGTGTGTCTTTATATTTTTTCTGGATCTTTTGGAGTTCCGGTTGAATGGCTTGCATTGCCCGCGAGCTCTTCACCTGTTTAATCGTAAGCGGAAGAATCAACGTGCGGACAATAATAACCATCACAAGTACGGCTAAACCATATTCTCCGTTAAACCAATCAGCAAACTTGTCCAAGGCAATGGCGAAATAATACACTACATTACTTTGCCAGAAGCCTCCATTCTTTAAATCCTCCGTAGTGTGCGTAACAGCAGCTGACGGAGCGCATCCCGACAGAACAGCTAACGACAACACCATCACTGTGATGAGGAGAAACCATTTTCCCCGTCTAGTCTTCATTAGAGACACTTCAAAACCCCTCTCTTGAACATTCCATTCCACCGTAAATCATACCATAATTATGAATACAAATAAACAAGCCTCTTATGCGTCCTTTATTTGCGGGAAGCCTTGAGTAGCTTGGCTTTGCGCAGTACATGCAGCACGCTTTTTTCGAGCTCTGCGTATTCCATGGAAAGCGCTCCTTTTCTTACGATAAACACCATATCGAGTCCACCTGCAATTTCAGGTTCATGATGACGAACGATTTCCTTCACCAATCTTCTCATTCGGTTACGGACAACCGCGTTTCCAACCTTTTTACTGACCGATACCCCAACTCTAAATCGCTCTACCTCTTTTTTGCTAAACCAATACACTACAAATTGATGATTCGCAAATGACTTCCCATGGCGATATACACGACTGAAGTCGGCACGGTTTCGTAATCGTAACTTTTTGTGCACGGGAATCTCCTTCATAAATCCGGTTAAAAGTATCCTTCCGAATTTTTTTCTTCTAATAGTATAGTCATTTGGATGTCGCCATAAACGACCGCGACTACAACGCTGAAATTTCCCTTCTATATTATAGAAAGAAAAATATTCTCAACTTCTCACAAAATAATTCTGTATATACGTTAAATAGCCCCGCAAAGTGTAGCTAGCGCATTAAGCGAGATCCTAGTCGTTTGCAGAGCAAATAATAATAAAAAGCAGTAAAAAAAGACCACCGGAGTGGTCCCTTAGTGGCCTAACTTACGCACTCAAAACTTTTCTGCCTTTCAAGCGGCGAGCTGCCAGCACTTTACGGCCGTTTTTCGTGCTCATTCTTTTACGGAAACCGTGAACCTTCTTGCGTTTGCTCACATTTGGTCTAAATGTCGGTCTCATAATTGCACCTCCCTTACAGGAACTTAATTACTGTCATATAAGCAGAAACGGTCTAAGCCGTCCTTATAGTAGGGACAGTATCTACATGAATCATCATTTAATTATCGAGACATATCCTTACAGAAAACACCTTTATATATTTAAACATATTTTATGCGCAAAAGTCAACCTACTGCTGGCTCCAGACCCTCCCTCTAATTCAAGCCGCTTATCCACAACTCCCATTAGAAAAAAAGTAATCCACAAGATATGACAGTTATCCACCTGTGATCAAAAAATAAAGTCGACTACTCACAGATGAGCACAACCTGTGTATAAAACTATCGAAGCTTTGGCGTAAAGTGTCGAACCGTAAACAAATTATCAACAATATGTAGTGGTGTTCCTAATAATTGTACACAAGTGCTTGAATTTGTGGATAAAATAGCCCTGCTCATTGAAAAATAAGGGGCGTTTTGCTATGATGGTATTACTTTTGAATGTGAATAGATTTGTTTGTTCTCTTAATTATCAACAAGCTGTGGATAAAGTTGTGAACAAATCAAATTTATCCATATTTTTTTGTCTCTTCATATTGCCTACTGGGGATAAATATCAGCACCAACCTATTTTCTTCGACATTTCCACTTCATGGCTGATGCCACATTTGGAAGATTTAAAGGAGTGACAGTCTGTGGACAGCCATACTTCCGAATTATGGCAGCAAATTTTATCGATTATTCAAACCAAATTAAGCAAGCCGAGCTTTGATACCTGGTTTAAGGCTACTAAAGCAATAACCTTCAACTCCCAGGTTCTCATTATCTCGGCACCTACAACGTTCGCAGTAGAATGGCTGGAAAGTCGCTACACCAAACTAGTAGGAGCAACGGTCTACGAAGTCACTGGGAAACAAGTGGATGTAAAATTCGTGATTGAAGAAAGCAAGCCGCCTGAGCTTGTGGTTCAACAATCCGCTCCCACTCCCGTAGTATCACGAGAAGAAGCGCAAACGCATCTACTCAATCCCAAGTACACTTTTGACACTTTTGTAATCGGCTCCGGCAACCGTTTTGCGCATGCAGCCTCACTGGCAGTAGCCGAAGCACCGGCCAAAGCATACAATCCCTTGTTTTTATATGGTGGTGTAGGTCTGGGCAAAACCCATTTAATGCATGCCATTGGGCACTATGTTTTAGAACATAACCCGAATAACAAGGTTATTTACATCTCATCAGAGAAATTCACGAATGAATTTATCAATTCAATCCGTGATAACCGCGGTGAAAGCTTCCGCAATAAGTATCGTAACGTTGACATTTTGCTTATTGACGATATTCAATTCCTCGCTGGAAAAGAGTCCACGCAGGAGGAGTTTTTTCATACGTTCAATGCGCTCCACGAAGAACGCAAGCAAATTATCATCTCCAGCGACCGACCGCCAAAGGAAATTCCCACACTGGAAGAACGGCTACGTTCCCGGTTCGAGTGGGGCTTGATTACGGATATTCAACCACCCGATCTAGAAACCCGGATTGCGATTTTGCGCAAAAAGGCGAAGGCAGAGAACCTTGATATCCCTAATGAGGCCATGATGTATATTGCTAACCAGATTGACACCAATATTCGTGAGCTGGAGGGTGCATTAATCCGGGTTGTTGCTTACTCATCGCTAACTAACCAGGATGTAACCACTCATTTGGCAGCTGAAGCACTCAAGGATATTATTCCTTCCAGCCGGCCTAAGATGATTACCATCGCTGATATTCAGCAAAAAGTCGGTGAATACTACAATTTACGCCTTGAAGACTTCAAAGCGCGAAAACGTACGAAAGCCGTAGCTTTTCCACGTCAAATCGCAATGTATCTCTCCCGTGAACTAACCGATTATTCGCTCCCTAAGATTGGTGAGGCATTCGGAGGACGTGACCATACGACCGTAATTCATGCACATGATAAAATTACACAGTCATTAAAGGTCGATCAGGAGTTGTACAAAGTGGTAAATAATCTTGCGGAGAAAATTAAAAATCCTTCCTAAGAGGAACAAAGAGCCTATACACAATCTATACACATGTGGGTAGGCTTAATTTTATGCTATTTGATAGGGTTATCCACATATTAGACGCCCCTACTACTAATACTATTAAATAACTATAATAATTCATCATGTAAAGACGCGTAATAAAGAGATTCCAATACAACGAAATTCCCAATTTTTCAGCTAGGAGTGAAATCATGAAAATAAGCATTCTTAAAAATGAACTCAACGAATCCATTCAACACGTATCCAAAGCTATCTCCAGTAGAACAACCATCCCTATTCTGACCGGTATTAAGCTGGAAGTTAGCCATCAAGGCGTAACATTAACTGCAAGCGACACCGATATTTCGATTCAATCGTTTATTCCAGCAGAGAATGACAGCCATACGATCGTGAAGATAGATCAGCCAGGAAGTGTTGTTCTTCCCGCTAAATTTTTCGTCGAGATTATTAAGAAGCTGCCCTCCAAAGAGATTCACATGGAAGTTAAAGAAGGATTCCAAACGTATATTTCTTCTGGATCCACTGAGATTCAGATCGTAGGTTTAGACCCTGAAGAATTCCCGGTGCTACCGAGTATTGAGGAGAACGATACCATCTCCCTGCCAGGTGATTTGCTGAAAAATATGATTAAACAAACCGCTTTTTCTATTTCTACCCAAGAGACAACTCCGATTTTAACAGGTATACTGTGGAATCTGGCTGATAATGAGTTTAAGTTTACAGCGACAGACCGTCACCGCTTAGCTACAAGAGCAGCAAGACTAGAAGGTACGGAGAATGTCCAATTTGCAAATATCGTAATCGCCGGTAAAACCCTTAATGAGCTAAGCAAAATTATTCCTGATCAAAATATGCTCGTTGATATTGTGGTTGCGGACAATCAAGTTCTCTTTAAAATCGACAAAGTACTGTTCTATTCACGGATCCTTGATGGAATTTATCCGGATACTTCTAGAATTATTCCAACAACCTACAAAACAGAACTAACTTTGGACACAAAAAAATTAAGCGAATCGATTGATCGCGCTTATTTGCTGTCCCGCGAAGAAAAAACCAATATTGTGCGCATGCAGACGCTCGAGCAAGGTGGTATTGAAATTTCTTCTAGCTCTTCTGAGCTTGGTAAAGTTCGTGAAGAACTTGAAGTCATTGATTTCAAAGGTGAACCGCTCAAAATATCATTCAACTCCAAATATATGCTCGATGTCCTAAAAGTTATTGAGAGTGAGCAGCTTGTAATAGCATTTACAGGAATGATGAGTCCGATCATTTTGAAGCCGCTCGATCAAACCAATAGCTTGTATATTATTTTGCCTTACCGTACAACAAATTAATGCCAACATTCATGAACATGTGGATAAGTGGCTGAAAGGATAAAAACCATGAAAAAAATACTTATCCACAGTGGATATATTAAGCTGGATCAATTTCTGAAACTTTCTGATTGTGTATCCACAGGTGGAATGGCTAAAGCTTTGCTGCAAGAAGGACATGTACTTGTTAACGGAGAAGTAGAGGAACGGCGCGGAAGGAAACTTTATCCGGGTGATCAAATTGAAGTGCAGGATAACGGCACATTTCAGGTTGAAGGCGGAGGAGTCAAAGAGGAGTAGGCTAGGGGAGGAACCATTTCGTGTTTGTTAAAAATATCGGTCTGCAGCATTATCGGAATTACGGGCTGCTGCGTCTGGAGAGCTTGGGCGATGTGAACCTGATTCTGGGTCAGAACGCCCAAGGCAAAACAAACCTCATGGAGGCATTGTTCGTCCTGGCGATGACCAAAAGCCACCGCACCTCGAAGGATCGCGAACTTATCTCATTCGATGCCCCTGGAGACGCTGCTCAGATCATTGCCGAGGTAGAACGTAAGTACGGCGATCTCAAGCTAGAGCTCACCCTATCTGCCAAAGGTAAAAAAGCTAAGATTAACGGTCTAGAACAACGACGTCTTAGTGAGTTTGTGGGATCACTCAATGTGGTCATGTTTGCACCGGAAGATTTAGAGATAGTCAAAGGCACACCTGGCATCAGACGGCGTTTTCTCGATATGGAGATTGGCCAAGTCCAGCCCAGTTATCTATTTCACCTGCAGCAGTATCAAAAGATTCTCTTACAAAGGGGCAATTTGCTGAAGCAGTTGTGGGGGAAAGAGGCAGCGGGAAAAGACCTTTTGGAAATCTGGGATGCTCAACTTGTGGAGCACGGTGTTAAAATCGTAAAAAAAAGGAAACAATTCATAAAGAAGCTGCAAATATGGGCTGAAAGCATACACCGGGGGATTACGAACGGCGGAGAAGAACTGAAATTGCTCTATGTCCCCTCTTTCGGCGATCGGGATGAGGAAGATGAAGCTGTCTTATTAGACAATTTTATGTTAAAGTTATCACAAACGAGAGAACAAGAAATCAGGCGCGGCATGACGCTGACGGGTCCCCATCGGGATGACCTGTCCTTTTTTATCAACGGAAGGGAAGCTCAGGTCTACGGTTCTCAGGGACAGCAGCGTACAACGGCTTTATCGCTCAAGCTGGCGGAAATCGAGCTGATCCATGAAGAAATCGGAGAATATCCTGTGCTGCTTCTTGATGATGTTTTATCCGAGCTTGATCCTTACCGACAGACCCAGCTTATTGAAACCTTTCAAAGCAAGGTACAGACATTCATTACCGCTACCGGGATTGAGGGTCTGAATGCCGATAAATTAAAGGGCGCCAGCCTATATCATGTTCATGATGGAAAAGTGGAGTTATAAAGAGCGGAGGAAGATCATGTATATTCATTTGGGCGGGGAGAAGATTATTCGCTCTTCGGAGTTAATTGCAATATTTGATATTTCGATTGAGAAATCTTCCAAGGTGTCTAAGCAATTCGTCATTCACTCTGAGCAGGACAAGAAGCTTGAGCGGATTGGTGAAGAGGAAGCAAAATCTATTGTCGTAACTAAAAATATCGTGTATTACTCCCCCATTTCCTCCTCCACTCTCAAAAAAAGAGCCAAAATTTTGCTCGAAATATAACTTGCGTTTAGTAACAAAGAGATAATCTGAAAGAAGTAGGTGAAGGCATGTCAATGAATCAACCGACATATGATGAGAGCCAGATTCAGGTACTGGAAGGGCTAGAAGCTGTCCGGAAACGTCCGGGCATGTATATTGGTTCCACTAGTTCTAAAGGTCTCCATCACTTGGTGTGGGAGGTCGTAGATAATAGTATCGATGAAGCCCTAGCAGGTTATTGTGACCGGATTCAAGTGATTATTCATGAGGATAACGGGATTACTGTTATCGATAATGGACGTGGCATACCTGTAGGTGAAAATGAAAAACTTAAAAAGTCGACGCTTGAAGTTGTAATGACAGTACTGCATGCAGGCGGTAAATTCGGCGGCGGCGGATATAAAGTATCAGGCGGCTTACACGGTGTGGGTATCTCCGTAGTAAATGCCTTGTCTGAGAAGGTTGTTGTTAATGTTAAGCGTGATGGGCATATTTATCAGCAGGAATACAGACGTGGTGCACCACAGTATGAGATCAAAGTTGTTGGAGATACGGACGAGACAGGTACGACTACAACTTTTCATCCGGACCCTGAAATCTTTACTGAAACCACGGTCTTTGAATATGCGACACTGCTTACTCGTATTCGAGAGCTAGCTTTTCTTAACAAAGGAATTGAGCTTTCACTGCATGATGAGCGGACCGATGTCACCAACGTGTTCAAATATGAGGGTGGTATCGTTGAATATGTGAAATATCTGAATGAGAAAAAAGAAGCGCTGCACGAGGAACCAATCTACGTGGAAGGCTCACGGGATATGATTCAGGTTGAAGTAGCTCTCCAATATAATGATTCGTATACAGAGAACATCTACTCTTTTGCGAATAATATTAATACCCATGAGGGCGGAACGCATGAATCCGGCTTCAAAAGTGCTTTAACACGTATTATCAACGATTACGCCCGTAAAGCGGGTGTGCTGAAGGATGGTAATTCAAATCTGACTGGCGACGACGTGCGTGAAGGATTGACAGCCATTATTTCTGTCAAAATTCCAGAGCCTCAGTTCGAAGGTCAAACGAAGACTAAGCTCGGAAATAGTGAAGTTCGTGGAATAGTAGAATCACTGTTCGGAGAGAAGTTGCAGGAATTCCTGGAAGAGAATCCGGCAGTATCACGCCGTGTCCTTGAGAAGTCGCTTTCAGCTTCACGTGCACGAGAAGCTGCTCGTAAAGCTCGTGAGTTAACCCGCCGTAAGAGTGCGCTTGAAGTCAGTGCACTACCTGGTAAACTTGCGGACTGTTCATCCAAGGATGCGTCTATCAGCGAACTGTATATCGTCGAAGGTGACTCTGCGGGTGGATCGGCCAAGCAGGGCCGGGATCGTCATTTCCAAGCGATTCTACCGCTGCGTGGTAAGATTCTAAACGTAGAAAAGGCACGCTTAGACCGTATTTTATCCAACGCCGAGATCCGGGCTATTATTACTGCTCTTGGTACAGGAATCAGTGATGATTTTGACCTATCGAAGGCTCGTTACCATAAAGTCGTTATTATGACGGATGCCGACGTCGATGGAGCTCATATTAGAACTCTGTTGTTAACATTCTTCTACCGTTACATGCGGAAGCTAGTAGATGCAGGTTATATCTATATCGCACAACCGCCATTGTTCAAGATAGAACGCAACAAAGTGATCCGTTATGCAGGTAGCGAGAAGGAACGTGATGAGATTATTGCCTCTTTTGGTGAGAATGTTAAGGTCAATGTTCAGCGCTACAAAGGTTTGGGTGAAATGAATGCTACCCAGCTGTGGGACACGACGATGGATCCTGAGGCTCGTATGATGCTACAAGTAACGATTGAAGATGCGATGCTCGCTGATAGTATCTTTGATACGCTGATGGGCGATAATGTTGAACCAAGACGTGACTTTATCCATGAGCATGCGAAGAGCGTCAGATACCTTGATGTGTAACAATTACATTCAAGCATAAACGCCTTCGGCGTCCTTATAAGGACGATAAGCTTTTAACGAGAAATATAAGACATATAGTATGGTGTAAAACTTATACTTTCTTATATTTTAATAAAACCTCCGGCTTCTGTTCCTAACGGAATGAGAATGCTGGAGGTTTTTTTGGTTTCAGAGCTGATTTTTTAGGCTTTAGTATATTGCCTATTGCGGGTAGTATATGGGGATTTTCTAGCTTTTACACGTCCGTATGCTACAGCATAGCGGTGTATTCTACGATAGATAGATTTATCAGGAAATAACTTGAATACAACAATGGATGGAAGCGTGTTGACCTCAAGCAGCCACATATCCATATGCTGATCCATGGCAATATCCAGACCAATTTCTTTAATTCCTGGATAGGTGGTTTCCAATTGGCCTGCAATTTGTACGCCTAAGGATTTTAATTGATTAATCGTGGAGAGTGTTTCAGAAGAGTTCATATGATTTTTTAATAATGTATTTACTGACAGAATACTGCCTCCACTATGATAATTGGTGACGATTTTCTGAGGGGCAGCTACCCTTCCGAGCATTCCTGTTGTTTCCCATGCACCTGATGGAGTCTTTTGGGCAAGAACTCGAAGGTCGAAGGGACGATCTTGATGACGCAGGAGATCAATTCCTTTTTGGACGAGGTAGGTACGGTTCTGAATTCGTTTCTGTAAGGCCTCATGCAGCTCTTCGGGGGAGAAAAAAACTTCTGCCGTCTTTGCATATCTTAAAATATATAGGACCTGTGCTTCTTGCTGTTCTCTCTCCTCGTTATTGGCGGTGACAGTCATTTCAGTCTTCTGCTGGCTAGGACTTAAAATCACCGTACGCTGCTCAGCTCTCATTACACCAATACCAAAGCTTCCGCGATCAGGTTTTATATAGACCATGGCATATAACGCAAGCATTTCTTTAAGAACATTTAAATCATATTTACGAGTATCAGGCACATATAGAGATAGAGATTGATTTTGAAGGATAACTTTTGTTTTAGCCCATTTACTTGGGACTCGTTGAATCTTCATTATCTTCCTCCTTAACAATTTTGTGCAGCATTTGCTCTTTGGAATTCCCTTGTACAAAACTTGCTGTGGAAGCATAATCTTTGGCAGCTGAAAATCAGGACAAGCTACCTAAACAATGGTATAATATAAGGATATGGGGTTATGCCTTATCGAACGATACTAGGATAATAAAACCGTGTTTCTTGTCTTTACAGTCTATGTACTAAAGACATTTGCGGAAAGGGCGAATACCCTAATCAGCGCAAAAGAAATCAATATTAGAAGATAAAAGGCTATCATGTTTAATTGTGCTACTTTTGTGAAAGTAATATAATTAAGGGTAGCGGTTTTTTAACTGAAGGAGGTCCAGCAACTCATGGCTGAACAAAATAACCCACAAGTCAAAGATCGGGACATTGGCGTGGAAATGCGTGAATCCTTTATGGATTACGCAATGAGCATCATTGTTAGCCGGGCTTTGCCAGATGTGCGGGACGGACTCAAGCCGGTTCACCGACGCATTTTGTTTGCGATGTCGGAACTTGGAATGTCTGCGGATAAGCCTCATAAGAAATCGGCAAGAATCGTCGGTGAGGTTATCGGTAAGTACCACCCTCACGGTGACTCAGCCGTCTATGAAACAATGGTACGGATGGCTCAGGATTTCTCTATGCGCTATATGCTTGTGGACGGTCACGGGAACTTTGGTTCGATTGATGGTGATATGGCTGCAGCGATGCGTTATACAGAAGCCCGTCTTTCCAAGATTGCAGGCGAAATGCTTCGAGATTTGAACAAAGAAACAGTTGATTTCGCACCCAACTATGATGGTGAAGAGAATGAGCCAGTTGTATTACCAGCTCGCTATCCGAACCTGCTCGTTAATGGGGTATCTGGTATAGCTGTAGGTATGGCTACTAATATTCCACCGCATAACCTAGGTGAAGTTATCGATGGTGTGCAGGCGATGATTAAGAATCCTGATATCACACCTATGGAATTGATGGAGTATATCCAAGGCCCAGATTTCCCAACGGCTGGATATATTTTGGGTCGTGAGGGTATTCGTCAGGCTTATCGTACGGGGCGTGGTTCAGTGACCATGCGTGCAAAGGCAACGATTGAAGAGAATAACGGTAAGGCTCGCATCATTGTACATGAGCTGCCGTATCAGGTGAACAAGGCAAGACTGGTTGAGAAAATCGCAGAATTAGTACGTGAGAAACGGATCGAGGGTATAACGGATCTTCGAGATGAGTCTGACCGTAACGGTATGCGTGTAGTTGTTGAGATGAGACGTGATGTGAATCCAAATGTTGTGTTGAACAATCTATATAAACATACTTCTATGCAATCTACATTTGGTATCAACATGCTGGCCATCGTGAACAACGAGCCGAAAATTCTTAATCTGCGTGATGTGCTCTATCATTATTTGCAGCACCAGATTGAAGTTATTCGTCGTCGTACTATATTTGATCTTAAAAAAGCTGAAGCACGCGCTCATATCTTAGAAGGTCTGCGTATTGCGCTGGATCATCTGGATGAAGTGATTGCGTTAATTCGCGCTTCTCGGACAACGGATATAGCCCGCGAGGGATTAATGAGCACCTTTAGCCTCAGTGTAGAGCAGGCTCAAGCGATCCTCGATATGCGGATGCAGCGTCTGACCGGTCTGGAAAGAGAAAAGATCGAGAATGAATATAACGAATTGCTAGCTAAAATTGCAGAGTACCGTGAAATCTTGGCGAATGAGCATCTTGTACTGGAAATCATCAGTAACGAGCTGCAGGATATTCGTGATAGATATTCTGATGAACGCCGGACAGAGATTACCGTTGGTGAAGAAAGTATCCTGGATGAAGACCTTATTCCGCGTGAAGAGGTTGTTATCACTATTACACATACGGGATACATCAAACGTCTACCTGTCAGCACCTACCGCAGTCAGAAGCGTGGAGGGCGCGGAGTCATGGGGATGGACACCAAGGATCAGGACTTTGTGGAGCATCTCTTCGTGAGTAACTCTCATAACTATCTGATGTTCTTTACCGATAAGGGTAAGGTGTACCGGATTAAAGCTTATGAGATCCCAGAGCTGGGACGTACAGCACGTGGGACACCAATCATCAACCTGATTCAAATTGAACAAGGTGAGAAGATTAGTGCCGTAATCCAAGTGGAAGAAACCGATAGTGACAAGTACTTGTTCTTTGCTACCCGCGAAGGTATCGTGAAGAAGACGCCACTTGAGGATTACAATAACATCCGCAAAGGCGGACTTATCGCTATTAACCTTCGTGAAGAGGATTCTCTAATTGAGGTTAAGCTGACAGATGGACAGCAAAATCTTATTATCGGTACAGCTCGCGGAATGTCGATTACGTTCTCAGAGAATGATGTTCGTTCTATGGGTCGTAGCGCGACAGGCGTGAAGGGCATTACGCTTGATAGTAATGACCATGTCATCGGTATGGATTGTGTCGATAAGGAGCTTGAGGTTCTGATTGTTACTAGCAAGGGTTATGGTAAACGGACACCAGCCGGTGACTATCGTTCCCAGACTCGTGGTGGTAAAGGAATCAAGACCATTAATCTCACTGAGAAGAATGGCCCTGTAGTTGGTCTAAAAGTCGTTAAGAACGATGAAGACTTAATGATCATTACTACAAGCGGTACCTTGATTCGTACCAGCATGGATGGAATCTCTACTATGGGTCGTTATGCGCAAGGGGTTAAGCTAATTAACATCCGCGAGGATGATGCAGTGGCTACTCTGTGCAGAGCAGATAAGAACGAAGAGGACGAATTGTCTGAAGATATGGAAGGCCTCGAGGAACAAGTAACAGTAGATGAATCTGGTGATATTGATCAACCGGAAACAATCGCTGAGGATCAAGAAGATAACTTAGAGTAGGTTTTATTCAATAAAGAGCAAGGGCTTCTATTACAGAGACCCTTGCTCTTTTTGCTGTGATTAATTAATAGCTAGTTATTTAATGAAATTTAATGAGAATTTTTATAAGAATAGTTTTCATTTCACTAGTCGCTTCCTTTTATCCGTACTATAATTAGCCGATAGAGTATAAATCAGTATATAAAGTACTATTTTCTCAGAAATTATCTGTCATATTAGATTTCGGTAATCCTGAGCTTATTGTTATAGAAATTAAGGGGCTGAGTATATGCCAAGTGTATTGGCTGGAGAAGTTAAAGCGGGCTCAAAAATAACCAAAGATGTAATTACACCTTTGGGGGGAATTTTGTTCACCAAGGGAAAGATACTACTCCCCCGTGATCTAGAAATTTTAGAAGCTTTTTTGGTTGGGCAAGTGGAGATCGAAGGTGTTCAGGGAGAGGCCAACTCTGATGCTGTCAAAAAAAACGCCAAGCAGACAGCACTTAAAGCTGGAGCGATTATAAATGAATCGATGCTGATCAAGAACAATTCCCCACTACATGATGAATATGAAAAAATGATCGCACTTATTAGGACCAGCTATCGTTCGGTAACGGCAGCCTCACTTCCTATTTTTGAGTTGCGGAGTCAATTAGAGTTACTAATTAGTCATTTGAAGGATTATCATGTGTTGAAGTTTTCTCCACGTACGCTAAAAGACGAGGATTACAACTATCACAATGCCGTGCTGTCCGCGTTAACATCATATAAGATTGCTCAATGGTGCGGGTATCCGCAAAAGGATTGGATGCAGATCGCTTTTGCCGGATTGCTACATGACATCGGAAACGCAAAAGTAGATAGTTCTCTTTTACATAAGCCGGAGTCACTTAATAGTGCTGAAATAGAAGAGGTTCGCAGACATACTACATATGGCTATCAATTATTGCGTAATGTTACAGCAATTAATGAAGGGGTAAGACTAACGGCATTGCAGCATCATGAGAAGGTTGACGGGTCTGGATACCCACTTAAGCTAGAAGGTAGCCAGATTCATTTTTACGCTAAAGTAGTTGCGGTAGCAGATATATTCCATGCTATGACTCTAGAAAGGGCCTATAGAAAAGCACAGTCTCCTTATTTAGTGTTAGAGCAGATAATGACAGAAAGCTTCGGTAAGCTCGACCCAGTCGTTGTACAGACCTTTATACAGAAGAGTACCGATTTGTTTAATGGAACCAGAATACGTCTAAGCGATGGACGTCATGGAGAGATCATATTTACTGACCGTGCTAATCCAACACGTCCTATGATTAAGGTAGAGGGTACGATTGTTAACCTAATGTTGGAGCGAGATTTGTATATTCAGGAGATCATTGCTTAGAGAAGGAAATATTAAGAGACTGCATAACTGAGACTGTGCTAACAGGTATATACCAATATATTAAGGGTGATTGATAGCACAGTCTCTTATTTATAGATTATATTAAAAAAAGTGTTGCAATGAATCTCTATACATGATATATTCTAAGTCCGGCCAAGAAATACACATGCCGAGCTCGAAAAAGAAGTTAAAAAAAGAGCTTGACATTAAATAGCCGAACATGATATAGTATAAGAGTTGCTGCTGAGACATTAAACGGCGCCAACGAGAACTTGATCTTTGAAAACTGAACAACGAGTGAGTGGGAAATCACGAAAGTGATATCCGAAATTAGAGAATTAATTTTCTCGTCAGATGTTTCAAAATGAGCATATCGCTCTTTTCAATACTAATTGGAGAGTTTGATCCTGGCTCAGGACGAACGCTGGCGGCG
>NZ_VTZR01000001.1:0-62010 GCF_008370385.1 Paenibacillus sp. B2(2019) | reverse complement strand
GAACACGACCGTTAAGCCCTCCAGCGCCGATGGTACTTGGACCGAAGGGTCCTGGGAGAGTAGGACGTTGCCAAGCAGATTAAGCCATTGTTGATAATATCAGCAGTGGCTTTTTTTCTTTTTTTATTATGCAAGTATTTAAGGCTAGTAATAACAGTAGAATAGGTTACTGTGGAATGACATTTTTGTTACCGACGCTGCGGTGGATACAAGTATAATAGAAAAGTGCTAATAGTTAGCAGATCTTTAATACGAAGGAACTACTCATAAATTCTAACTTTGAATTTTCTTGTGTCTTTAGATGCATTGTAGAGGTAGGGAGGATTTAAGGCATGAAACAATTAAAAATATTCAAGTTAATAATGATTTCTTGTATTTTAACTTTAATACTGGCAAGTTGCGGGGCTAAAGAACCTAAGTGGGATACTTTTGAGGGTGCACTGAATGAGAAAAGCTTCCCTGTCCCCCATGAGGCAAACTCACCAGACCAGACCACTACTAACGTTGCTATGGATTATGTACGTTATTCTTTACCTGGATTAAAGGAGAAGAATGGTATTCCGGATCCTTATTTGGAGGCTATTAAAGCCTGGGGATGGACAGAACAGGAAGATGATGATAGTGATTCTTCGGGTGTTTTTCTGAAGGATGGGTTAACGGTTCATTTAACAGTGCATGATGATTATTTTGTAGTGATGATTCCTAAAGAAAAGAAGACCTCCATTAAAGGCCTTAAGACGAAATAAAGAATCGCCATCCCTAAGGATGGCGGTTTATTTTTTAATACGTGAAAATAATATGAGCTATACTGCTGCACTTTATTGAGAGTAATAGGATACATCGGTCGGATTGAATTTTAGCATACCTCCCTGATCCTGTCGATTCAGTCTGAACAGAGTATAAAGACGGGGCAGTAGGAGCCATAAGTGACAAGTGATCAGTGATACTGTAAATGCTGGCGGTGACCAGAAAATAAAGAGTGCTGCAATACAAAGACCGATATAGAAATTATGTAGCTGTACTTTACGGAATATACGGTAACTAATATGTTGATCAGGCATAAACCCTAACCAAGGCAGTTTAAATGAGACAGACCATCTTTTTGAAATGGGGTGTCCTGAGATTAACAGAACTGAGCGTGAAATGACATATTGAACCCAGAAGGCTACAGGCGCTGCTATGATTATGTAAAGAATGCTCCACCAGGAAAGAAATACGGTTTCGAGCACAAGGACTAATAAGGGAAGCATAATATAAATAGGCAGCAGGCGTGCCGTTAGATTGACTTTTTTAATTAGTTTATATTGATAGAATGTAGCTGCACCTTTGGTAGTGGGTTCCATAGATTATAGTCTAACCTCCTCGTGAATTCGTATGTTCTTAATATCGGCGATTGGATGTATTTTATTAAACTGCGGCGAAAATTCACCGTTATAACGGCAACGGAATATATATAATGCAAGATACGAAGGATATGAAAAAACTATGAAAAGGTTTAAAATGATAGAAGGTGTATCATACTGTTCTTAAAAGAGTCAAGGTGGGATGGTTATGGAACAGCAAACCGGGCAAGCTTGTATCATTTGTGGACAGGTAAAAGAGGAAGGTATTGTGATTGTCTCGCATTTTATTTGTGAGGAATGTGAGGCTGAGATGATACGTACCGAGGCTGAAGATGCCAAGTACCGTTTTTTTATCGGCCGGATGAAGAAGATTGGATTGCAAAAGAACGCTTAAGTAGAGTAACTCTGTTAAATGATGCAATTAAGAGAGCGGTCTGGATGAAAGATACGAAGGCTGCATTAGTGATATTCAATACACGGCTTCCTCGTTCTTCAGGCGGGAGGAGCCGTTTTGTTGTCCAAGGGGCCGCTTTTACACTGAAGCGTAGGCGTTTACGAATATTTACGTTAAAATAGAAGGAACCCTATGGGAAGGAATTTAATATGAATAAATTACAACGTTGTAGGGCGCCTATATACGAAATGCTGGAACAATATAGAATTATGGGTAATAGATCATATCATGTGCCGGGTCATAAGAATGGAGAGGTATATGATGGCGTTGAAGGCGCTGGCTTTTTAGATGAGGTAATGAAGTATGATGTTACGGAAATTTCCGGAACGGATGATCTTCATCATCCTGAGGGAGTTATCAAGGAAGCGCAAGAGTTGGCAGCAGATTGTTTTGGAGCAGAGGAAAGCTTTTTTCTGGTTGGAGGAAGCACAGCCGGCAATCTGGCTCTTATTCTAACCGCTTGTCCCGAGCCTGGAATGATTATGATTGTTCAACGCAATGTGCATAAGTCAGTCATTCATGGACTGATGTTGGCTGGAGTACATGCTGTTTTTCTGGAGCCTCTGATTGATCCACTTAGCGGCTTGGCAGTAGCGCCGGTGGCCGAAGCTGTTAAGGCTGCACTTGCAGCCTATCCTGAAGCCGCAGCTGTACTTGTTACCATGCCGAATTATTACGGCATGGGTAGTGATCTTGCGCCCCTCGCGAGTATTTGTCACGACAGCGGTGTACCGCTGCTTGTGGATGAGGCGCATGGGGCGCATTACGGGCAGCACCCGGCGCTGCCAGCCGGGGCACTTGCTTGTGGCGCGGACGGCGTCGTGCAGTCCACGCACAAGATGCTCACAGCGATGACCATGGGCGCTATGCTGCATGTTCAAGGGCCGCGGCTCGACCGCGCCCTGCTCCGGCAGCGGCTCGCCATGGTGCAGAGCTCCAGCCCATCATATCCTATGATGGCGTCGCTGGATCTTGCCCGGCGGCTGCTGCACAGCCGGGGCAAGGGTGCCTTCACGGCGGGGCTGGCCGCCGTGGACGTTCTACGGCGCGGGCTCGCGGAGCTGCCGCGCTACGGACTAGTGCAGCCGGCAGAGCCGCTGCACCCGAATACGCCGCCTGATTATATGGCGGCGTACGTGACACAGGACCCCTTTAAAGTCGTCATTTATGACGCCACCGGGGTCCTGGGCGGCTTCGAGCTGCAGCGCAAGCTCGAGGCAAAGGGCTGCGTGCCGGAGATGAGCGATGACCGGCACGTAGTGCTGCTGTTCAGCCTTGGATCGAAGGCTGGAGATGCAGATCATTTGCTGCAGGCGCTGCGGGAAATAGATTCGGAGGAACCTTCCGAATCACTGAACGCCCCCGACTTATCAGGCGTTCGCAATATTTCCACGTGGAACAATTTCCATTCTTTACAAATCTCAGATCCTGTTCACTTCTCATTGAAGCCGGTGTCAGCGAATGAGATTGAAAGTATTGATCTTAAACATTGCGTGGGTAGAGTGGCGGCAGAGATGGTTATTCCCTATCCACCAGGCATCCCGGTATTATATCCGGGTGAAGTGATCACAAATCAGATCCAAAGAAGGCTGGCTGGTTTAGCCAAAGGAGGCGCCAAATTTCAGGCTTGTGCTGATCCGGTCTTGCAGCGTATTGAGGTATACAACATTCAGAAGGGCGGAGAAGCATAAGTGGGAAAAGAAGGTTTCTTCATAACATTAGAAGGGGGCGAAGGCTCCGGAAAAACAACGGTACTAGGTAGAGTAACGGCCTATTTACAGAACCGGTCCATGCCTTATCGAATTACCCGTGAACCGGGTGGCGTTGAGATTGCTGAGAAGATTCGTTCCATTATTCTAGATCCTGCCCATACAGCTATGGATGCGCGTACAGAGGCATTACTATATGCTGCATCAAGAAGCCAACATCTCGCCGAAGTCGTTGAACCGGCTCTTAGAGAAGGGCTTACTGTACTCTGTGACCGCTTTGTAGACAGCAGCCTCGTTTATCAAGGACATGCGAGAGGACTCGGAATAGAAGAGGTATGGAGTATTAATCGTTTTGCGATAGGGAACCGTATGCCAGATCTAACCTTTTATCTGGATGTAGACCCAGAGATAGGGTTGTCACGGATAGCAGCGAATCAAGAACGGGAAGTGAATCGTCTGGATCTGGAGAGCCTTTCTTTTCATAAGAAGGTCCGTGAAGGCTATCAATTATTAGCCCAGGCCAATCCGGACAGAATAGTAGTTCTGGATGCTAATCGCCCCATTCATATGGTAGAACAAGATATCGTGAGAACTCTTGAAGAGAGAGTATTAAAGGGTTTTTAGGGTGTTTTGTCTAATATACTAAGAGAAGTGACATATAATTAGGCGTGTGCTTATGAAGTAAGGGTTACTACGAGTAACTCTAAGTAGTAATACACCATAAAAGTATTGGGAGGGAATGCGAAGATGAAGTTGATCATTGCAATTATCCAGGATAAAGACAGTAACCGGTTGTCCAGCGAGCTAGTCAAAGCCAATTTCCGTGCTACTAAACTTGCAAGTACAGGTGGATTTCTACGGGCGGGGAATACGACATTTATGATCGGGGTAGAAGACAGTCAGATTGAATCCGTATTGACCGTAATCCGAAACAGCTGTAAAGTGCGTGAGCAGTTAGTCACTCCTGTAACACCGATGAGTGGAACAACGGATTCGTATTTGCCACTTCCTGTTGAGGTACAAGTGGGTGGAGCTACTGTATTCGTACTTCCTGTAGATCGTTTTGAACATTATTAAGTATAATATAGATTAGCAAGCCATTTATAAAAAGGGCGGTAGATAACCTTTGAAGATCAATCCGGGGTATAGGCCCTTGAAGAGTGAGATGCCAAATGCAGAAGGGGCTAACAAACCCGTTCAGCAAAAAACGTTCTCTGATGTTTTTCAGCAGCAAAGTGAGCAGAAAACCAAAGATGAACTGAATCGCCAGATCAAAGAAATACAGTCTCAAGGCGATCGTTTATCTAAGTCTATGACGATTCGTGAGCTTACCATCTACCGGATGATGATCAAAAGATTTCTGGAGGAAACGGCTCGAAGAGGCGTCATTCTGAAGGAAACACGCGGATGGGATCGACGTGGACGTGGCAAGCGTTACAAGCTGCTTGAGGAAATTGATTCGGCTTTGCTATCAATGGCAGATGATTTGCTGAATAGTGAGCAAGGCCGGATCGATCTGTTAGGACGCGTTGGAGAAATCCGTGGGTTGTTAATCAACCTTTCTTTTTAAAATATAAGAAAGTATATGCTTTACACTATACTTTAGCCTTATAGTTCTCGATTAAACACTTACCGTCCTTATAAGGACGCTAAAGGCGTTTATGTTTGAAAGATTTGGGAGGAAATTATGCCTTTTCATGATATAGTAGGCCAGGAGAACGCCAAGCGGCTACTCCAAAATGCCTTGCGCAAAGAAGCTGTGAGTCATGCTTATTTATTTACAGGGCCGGCAGGCAGTGGACAAATGAAAACGGCGCTGATGTTTGCCCAAGCTATATTTTGTACCCAGAGCAAGGACGATGCCTGTGGGGAATGCCTGGAGTGCCGCAAAGTAGAGCATGGAAACCACCCTGATTTGTCACTGCTGCAGCCAGATGGAGCAAGTATTAAAATAGATCAAATCCGTGAGCTGCAGCGCGTCTTTTCCTATCGGTCAGAGGGTGTGAATCCGAAAGTTTATATTATAGATGGAGCAGACAAAATGACGGTACAAGCTGCCAATAGTCTGCTGAAATTTCTGGAGGAACCACCAGCTCCGGCTGTTGGAATCTTAATTTCTGATAATAGCCGTTCCTTATTGCCAACCATTCAGTCGCGGACTCAGCGGATTCCATTTAGTCCGTTAAACCCGGATATTATGCTCCAAGCTCTGGCAAGTGAGGGCGTTCCCATACCCTTAGCTCGATGTGCAGTATCACTTAGTTCAGGACTTGATGGTTGCAGGAAACTTTTGGAACAGAATTGGTTTGCAGAAATGAGAAATGTAATGTTACAATTAGCTAAGGAGTCCTTAGGCAAGGGCAGCTCCGCTGTAGCAACTGCTGGGCAGAAGCTGTTCAAGACCGGACTCGCTGAACATTTGGATATCTTCTTCAGCATGTTCCATCTGTGGTTTAAAGATATGCTTTACTTCCTGTATCGTAAGCATGAGAGTATCGTTTTCATAGATCAGTTAGACTTTATTTCCAGGCATGCCCGTGAGCGGAGTGCGGAACAATGGGTGGCTTATATGGGATTTGCTGCAGAGAGCACTAAGAAGCTGCGATCCAATGCCAATGCCCAGTTGTGTCTGGAGCAGTTTTTAATCCGACTGGAAAGTTAAAGGATTAGTTATGATATATCCTCCGGATGTCGCTTTACCTGGAAATATCGTTTTAACAGACGAGGAAGGACAAGCATGGATCATCAGGGAGCGGACATGCCCATAGGTTCCTTTTACCGGCAAACAAGGGGGTTAATTTTTGTACAGCGTAGTAGGTGTCCGTTTTAAAAAAGCGGGTAAAATATATTATTTCGATCCACTTGATTTTCCGATTGAACGGGATCAATATGTTATTGTGGAGACAGCACGTGGGGTTGAATACGGTAAAGTTGTCGTAGGCAAAAAAGAGGTGGAAGAATCCGACGTAGTTTTGCCCCTCAAAAAAGTGATGCGTATTGCCGGAGAAACCGACGCACGCGTAGTTGAAGAGAACAAAGGGGCCGCTAAAGAGGCTTTTACCACCTGTTTAAATAAAATACGCGACCATGGTCTCAAAATGAAGCTCGTCGATGTAGAGTTTACTTTTGACCGTAATAAGATTATATTTTACTTTACGGCCGAAGGACGGGTCGACTTTAGAGAATTGGTTAAAGATCTAGCAAGTATTTTCCGGACCCGCATTGAGCTACGGCAAATTGGGGTGCGTGATGAGGCTAAAATGCTAGGTGGACTTGGACCTTGTGGGCGAGTACTTTGTTGTTCATCCTGGTTAGGGGATTTTGAACCCGTATCCATTAAAATGGCGAAGGATCAGAACCTGTCACTTAATCCGACGAAGATTTCAGGACTTTGTGGACGTCTGATGTGTTGTTTGAAATTTGAGCATGACAATTATGAGAGTGTAAAGGAAGAAATGCCAGCGGTCGGCAAGATTGTCGTGACCTCATTGGGTGATGGCAAAGTAGTAGGACTTAATGCCGGAAGCCGTACGGTTCATGTACAGTTGTTTGAAGTGGGCAAAGTTAAGGAACTTCCAATGGATGATGTTGTCGTCAAGTAAACCATTATAAGGTTACTTTCGGGGTGGAAACTTGGAGAAGAAAAATATATTTGCACACATGCAGGATATGGAAGCACAGATGGAAACGATGCGCGCCAATCTTGGAGAATGGAAACAGACGGTAAAAGAACTGATGGAAGCTAATCAGAGGTTAACTCTGGAGAATGAACAGCTTCGCAAAATTTTAAAGCGGGATGCACCTTTGGATCCTACCGTAGATTCTGCGGAGGCGGAAGCTCTTTTAGCTGCCGGAGAGGGAACAGAAGAGGTTGTCGGGGAAGGTTATGACAACTTGGCCCGGCTTTACCATGAAGGCTTTCACATCTGTAATGTTTATTTTGGACATTTACGCACGGAAGGTGATTGTCTGTTCTGTCTTTCTTTTCTTAATAAATGAGGATATCCAGCCGTAGGAGATTGATCCTACGGTTTTTTTTGAATTTTAGCTCAACAAAACATTTAGGAGATTACTACATGACAAATTCTTTTAACGATATATCTGTTCCTTTGTTGCCGACGGAGCGGGTGGATGATTTATTAACGCATGACTTGCGAATTATTCAAAGTGACGAAGTATTTAGCTTTTCTATGGATGCTGTACTGCTTGCGCGTTTCGCCAGCGTTCCGCCTCGTGGGAGAGTCCTGGATCTTTGTACTGGGAATGGTGTAATTCCTATTTTGATGACGACCCGAACTAAAGCTTCTATAGAAGGGATTGAAATTCAGCCCCGTTTAGCGGATATGGCTCGGCGTAGCGTGGCTCTAAATGGGCTACAGGATCAGGTTGTGATCCATGAAGGCGATTTACGTGAGTTATATAAAGTAGCAGGACATGGCGTATATGATGCAATAACAGTCAATCCTCCTTATATGCCGCTTAACGGCAGTGACCTCAAGCTGAACACTCATCAGGCTATGGCTCGTCATGAAATCGGGTGTACGCTGGAGGAGGTCATTCAAGCCTGTGTGAGACTGGTTCGCACCGGTGGAAAGGTAAGTATGGTTCACAAGCCACAACGATTGGTCGATATTATTAGTCTTATGAGAAAATATAGGCTCGAGCCTAAGATTATTCGCTTTGTACATCCACGTGCGCATCTGGAAGCGAATATGGTTTTAATTGAAGCGATACGTGATGGTAAGCCGGAGGTTCGTTTACATCCACCACTCATTGTATATAATGAGGACAATCAATACTGTCCAGAAATTATGGACATCTACTATGGTGCTAAAGAGGGTAAATCATGACGATATCATGCCAAAGCAGTTTTCAGAACAATAACAATACACATAAGCAGGAATCAACCGGTTCACTCTTTTTGGTGGCAACACCCATCGGTAATTTAGAGGATATGACTTATCGTGCTGTCCGTACATTGCAGGAATGCGATATTATTGCAGCTGAGGATACAAGACAAACTCGGAAATTATTGAGCCATTTTGAAATTACACCCTCTATGCTGTTCAGTTATCATGAGCATAATAAGGCTGCCAGTGGACCTGAACTTATCCGCTATATAATAGAAGGAAAAAATTTGGCACTCGTCAGCGATGCCGGTTTACCAGCCATTTCCGACCCTGGTGCAGACCTTGTAGCCCTTGCCATAAGTCACGGTATACCAGTAATTCCTATACCAGGAGCTAACGCAGCTTTGTCAGCATTAATTGCCTCCGGTCTGCCTACGACTACTTTCACTTTTATCGGCTTCTTACCTCGAGAACGGAAAGATATCCGTGCGGTATTAAGTCCACTTCGTTCGGCGCAAGGGACTATACTGTTCTACGAATCTCCACATCGCGTGGTGAAGACACTGGCTCATCTCCATGAAGCATTTGGCAATCGACGAATTGTGCTTGCTCGTGAACTGACGAAGAGATATGAGGAGT
This sequence comes from Paenibacillus sp. B2(2019), assembly GCF_008370385.1. NCBI lineage: Bacteria > Bacillati > Bacillota > Bacilli > Caryophanales > Paenibacillaceae > Paenibacillus > Paenibacillus sp. B2(2019). The sequence goes on along the minus strand of NZ_VTZR01000001.1, from coordinate 53,015 downwards.
TTCTTCGTGGGACGATCGAGGAATGTACGGATTGGCTCGCTGAACATCCACCGCTTGGTGAGTATGTTATCGTCGTTGAAGGCGAGAGCAAGGAAGATGCTGAAATGGCAGAATCGGCTTGGTGGCGCCAGTTAAGTATTGAAGAACATGTTGCTCATTACGAAGCAGCAGATATGCCGCGTAAAGAAGCTATGAAAAAAGCAGCCTCTGATCGTGGTGTGTCAAAGCGGGATATTTATAACGCACTTCTGGATAAAGCGGAGCAGCAGTAAGTGTTATTGACGGATTCTAATTCTAAGAGGTTAACAAGGTGCGAAGGATATTACAAAGCTGACGAGATTCTAGCCTGAAGGTGGTTCCCAAAAGGAAGCCCAAGATAGACCAGATCATGGTAAAAACTCGTTTTACTTCATGCTCTCACCACATTACCCATCATTATTAGGTGTCATGGGGGAGTAAATCCTTATAGACACCTTTTGGGGCGGGAAACACAGGTGATTGCAGAAAAAAAATACCTCCCGCGGTCACGGGAGGTCAAGGAGATATGAAAAGGTTAGAATTAACAATTTGATTAGTTCTATTATATACTATTTATTTTAGTTTGTCACAGGGGTAGGGATAGTAGAAATGCATTCATGACAAACTATTTTTCCTTTGAAGTAAGTTACGTTCTCAGCGTTGCCGCAGAAAATGCAGGCAGGCTCATATTTCTTAAGCATAATGCGCTCACCATCAACGTAAATTTCAAGTGCGTCTTTTTCACCAATGCCAAGAGTACGGCGCAATTCAATGGGAATAACTACCCGCCCAAGTTCGTCTACTTTTCTTACAATTCCTGTTGATTTCATCATAACAATCGTTACTCCTCTCAATGTTCCAAAAACGTCATTATTCGACATTGTTCACTGTTTTATGATATTTATAATACCAACGATTCCCAAAACAGTCAACCTTTTTTCATCTGTTAAATAAGTGCTTTTTCACGAAAACTTTGAATTCCCTATAACAATCACGAATTCTAAAAAAAGTGAAAAAATAAACTTTGTCGATTTACCAAGACTAAAAACGTCACTATTCGACAAAGTACGACATAATTACTTATTATATACTTATATTGGTTAATATCATATTAAATTTAATAAAGGAGTTGATCTCATGAAGCAGCCGCTCACAGAAGAAAAGGTTTTCAAAGATCCGGTTCACAATTATATCCACGTGCAGGATACTATTATTTGGCGACTAATAAATACAAAGGAATTTCAGCGTTTACGCCGAATTCGCCAGCTGGGTACCTCGTATCTCACTTTTCATGGCGCAGAGCATAGTCGGTTTTCTCATTCCCTAGGGGTGTACGAAATTACACGTAGAATTATTTCGCAATTTGAACGAAGCGGGTATAAGGATTGGATTCCTGAAGAAAGTCTGCTCACCTTGTGTGCGGCCTTGCTGCATGATCTGGGACACGGTCCATTTTCCCATTCTATAGAAGAAGCTTTTGAAATGAATCATGAGGATTGGACTTGTCGAATTATTCTGGAGGACACAGAGATTACTGAGATCTTGCGTGATGTGGAGGAGGATTTTCCTCGTAAAGTAGCCTCTGTAATCGCTAAAACTTATGAGCATGAAATTGTTGTAAATCTGGTTTCCAGTCCGCTAGATGCCGATCGCATGGATTATTTGCTGCGTGATGCGTACTATACAGGTGTAAACTATGGGACGATCGACATTGATCGGATTTTAAGAATGCTGCGTCCTTATAATGGTCGAATTGTTGTAAAAGAATCGGGAATGCATGCCATTGAAGATTATTTAATGTCGCGTTATCAAATGTACTGGCAAGTCTATTTTCATCCGGTGACACGTAGCTCAGAGATTATTTTGCGACAAATTTTCCGTAGAGCCAAGGAGCTTTTCCAAGAGGGGTACAATTTTAGTTTCATGATTAATCCGCTGGAGGATTTGTTCCGTGGTGAGGTGACAGTGAAGCAATATTTAATGCTAGATGAAGCACTGGTACAGACGGCTTTTATGCAGTGGACACTTGAGAAAGATGAGCTACTAAGTGACTTGTGTACCCGTTTTATTCATCGTAAACTGTATAAATATGTTGAGGTGGAGAATCTCGATACAGATATGATTACTGAAATTCGCAGCAGTTTTGCGGCAGCCGGACTTCACCCAGAATATGATTTGGAGATTGATTTTCCGACAGATCTGCCCTATGATGTGTTCCGTCCGGGAGAAGCTTTTGACAATAAACAAATTCTGCTGCTTGATCGGCATGATCATCTGCGGGAAATTTCAGAGGTGTCGGATATTGTGCGTTCTATTAGCGGCATTCACCGTGGCAGATATCATCTTTATTTTCCTCAGGATAAGTTGAGAAATGCGCTTACGCGATTGCCTGCTTCTATTGCAGAGATTTTTGCAAAATAATACAAGAAAATATGGGATTTATGACAAGAAGAGTAGAAATATAAGATATAACGGATAGCTTGAAACTTATATTGTCTTATATTTAAAAAAGAACAAGGAGTGAGGGTTAAAATGTTTCTGTTTGACACACATACGCATCTGGATGCACCTCAATTCGACGAGGATCGCGAAGAAGTTATCGCTCGTGCTGTAGAAGCAGGAGTTAGCAAGATGATTAATATCGGATTTAATCGGGAGACGATTCCCTCAACGATGAAGCTGGCGGAATCTTATGATTATATTTATGCGGCAGTGGGTTGGCATCCTCAGGATGCAATTGATATGAAAGAAGGAGATCTCGATTGGATCGCTTCTCTATGCAGTCATAAAAAAGTAGTGGCTATTGGTGAAATCGGACTGGATTATTACTGGGATACTTCTCCCAAGGATGTGCAACATGAAGTTTTTCGCAAGCAAATTGGACTAGCCCGTGAACTAAATATGCCGATTTGTATTCATGATCGTGATGCCCATGAGGATGTTGTACGGATTTTACGGGAGGAAAAAGCAAATGAGGTTGGAGGCGTGATGCACTCGTTCTCAGGAAGCTGGGAAACAGCTAAAATGTGCTTGAATCTTGGTTTTCATTTATCCTTTGGAGGACCCATTACGTTCAAAAATGCAAGAGTGCCAAAAGAAGTGCTTGCGCAGACCCCACTAGACCGATTATTGATCGAAACCGATGCTCCATATTTGACTCCACACCCCTTCCGCGGGAAGCGAAATGAGAGCGCTCATGTGAAGCTTGTAGCAGAGGCAGCAGCTGAAATTAAAGGGTTAACATGGGAAGAATTGGCTAAAATAACGTATGCGAACGCACTGGAACGATTTGGGATTGAGTGAAAACGGGAGCAAAACAGGCGAAAAATAGAGAATGGCCGATATATTAAACTTTTTTAATATAAAAACGGCTGAATATTACAATATTTTAACCATATTTTTGCGTAAACGTGGTTGAATCGTCCTTTACAACATGCATCAAAACAGGATATCATCTTTTCAGTGATGTGAGCTGTGTTATAGTGACAGCCATTGATTCATGGATCGTCTCGCTGAGTCTCCGTATGGAGAACGGGGGAACCAATATTGACCTGCCGCATGCCTGTATTTTAAATACGGTTTAGACGTGCCGTAGGACAGTATTTGATTTCTTCACGTGGTCTTTGGGGTGAATTTAAGGGCAACCGCCATGAGCGGGTGACCTGAAATAGGGCGTCTCTCTTTCGTCCGAACCCGACAGCTAACCCCGTAAGCGCAAGTAAGAGAGGCAACCTCGTGCACAAGCATTCTCTATTCTGATATTGGAGAAGCCACGAAAGAGTCCTCAGTTGAACTCTTTTTAGGCTTTTTTATTTTTGAATAAATAGAATGTTGCCCACATACTGTTATATAACAGGGGTGGGAGTAGCTGTGCCGAGCAGGCGATCCATGAGCAGGAGACGCTAAGTTATTACGTGCGTGTCCTGTGACAATCTCAAATAGTTTCGTCAAAGGAATTCAGTCCTCATGATATACAATTGACGACGGGGCTATGTAAGGAGGATGGAGAGAATGGGCGTATTCCAACCAGAAGTATCCCATGATTCGCAGTCATCCAGCAGGTCTTTCGCATTACGGTGGGAGCAAGTAAATACTCGCGTACTTTTACTTGCAGGCGTGATTTCAGTCGCTATCGCGCTACTTATTCTGCTGTACGTACACGGTCAAAGTAACAAACAATTATTTTTAGTAATAGACGGGCAAACACAGACGCTTGAAACGCGGGAAGCGCTTCTTGGTGATGTGTTGGAGAAAGAGCAAATTTCGCTGCAGCCGCATGATGAACTATCTTTAGGACTGAGTGATGAAATAAAAGACGGTGACCGTGTCGTTATCAATCGTGCGCAGAAAATTAGTCTTACTGCGGATGGAGCAACAAAAACGTTATATACGACCGAAGACACAATTGGTAAAGCAATTGAGAAAATGGGCATTACCCTAGAAGGTCATGATAAGATTTTCCCTTCGTTAGACACCACCATTTCTGCAAACATGGAGGTTAAGATTGTTCGCATCAACAAACAGACTGTACAGCGAACAACTAACTTACCCTTCAGAGTCATTAAGACAGCAGACCCCTCCCTTACTGTGGGAACAGTTAGAGTGGCACAGGCAGGCAAACCAGGCGTCATGATTCAGCATATTGAAAAGATCTACCAAGACGGAGAACTGGCCTCTATGCGCATGATTGGTAAGGAAGTACAAACGGTAACGAAAGATAAGATTATTGCCGTTGGTACCAAAGCACTTCCTAAGCCGGCTGTAGCTAAGACTACAACAACTTCCAAATCAAACACCACTTCAAAAACGGCTAAGGTTAGCGCCAAGACTAATAACGTCACAAGCAAGGCTGGCGTAGACTTTGAGTACAAGAAGATGATTAAGAACGTCTCCATGACAGCTTATTCATCAGAAGAGCCAGGTATTGGTACCAAAACTGCCTCCGGAACACGCGTAACGGAAGGTCGTACAATTGCGGTAGACCCGAATGTAATCCCTATTGGCTGGTGGGTATATATCGAGGGGCTTGGATTCCGCCGAGCAGAAGATACTGGCGGTGCCATTAAAGGCAATAAAGTAGATGTCTATTACGATTCACTGAGCCATGTCCGTAATTTCGGTCGTAAATCACGTACCGTTTATGTGATTGGACCTGTGAAGCCGGAGTTAAACTAGGCTGAAGCTTTTGCAAATTATTCTTTGATAAGCTATAGTGATGATAACCGTTAAGGAACGCCAGATGATCATTTCGTTGATCGCAGAGCAACCGCTCATCACTTATACATTCTTTAACCAAAAGAAGAGGAGCGAAACCTCTTCTTTTTTGCTTTTTTTGGAAGGAGTCAAGAGATATGATTAAGGAATTAATTGTCGTTGAAGGTAAGAGTGATACCGTCGCTGTTAAACGCGCTGTAGAAGCAGATACGATCGAAACAGGGGGCTCGGCTGTAGACCGGACCGTAATTGCGAAGATCGCGCTTGCTATGGAGCGTAGAGGAGTGATTATCCTTACTGACCCGGATCACGCGGGTGAACGAATTCGTAAGATTGTGTCCGCAAAGGTGCCGGGCTGTAAGCATGCCTTCATTCCGGAGAAGGACGCAACCCGCAAGGGAGATATTGGTGTGGAGAACGCTTCTCCAGAGGCGATTCGTCATGCGCTGCGGAATGTACATACCTCTTTTGAAGGTGCACCTGCTTTAATTGGACTTGATGATCTAATGGCCGCTGGAATGCTTGTACATCCTCGGGCAGCTGAAAGACGTATGGCACTTGGTAATTTGCTTGGAATCGGATATTGTAATGGCAAGCAGCTGTACAAGCGGCTGGCGATGTTTGGAATTACGCGGGAGGAATTTGCCGGAGCTCTCGCCCAAATTGATCAGGGGGGCATTACTTCATGAGTGGTAGAGAGGAAATTTCGACTCCAAAACGGACGAAAGAAATTATTCAACGTTATGGATTCAAGTTCAAGAAGAGCTTAGGACAGAATTTTTTGATTGATCAAAATATATTGGACAAGATTGTTGACGCTGCTGGGCTAGATAGCGAATCAGGGGCATTGGAAATCGGTCCTGGGATTGGTGCCCTGACGGAGCGTTTGGCGCTAACCGCTGGTGCGGTGACCGCTGTGGAGATCGACCGTAGGCTGATTCCTATTTTAAGGGACGTACTTTCCCCTTATCCGCATGTTAAGGTTCGTAATGATGATGTTCTGAATGTAAATCTGCAGGAGCTGTTCAAAGAAGATTTTGCATCCGTGAACAAGGTAAGCGTAGTTGCCAATCTGCCGTATTATGTAACTACTCCGATTCTGATGAAGCTGCTCGAAGAGAAGCTTCCGCTTGATAACATCGTTGTAATGATTCAGAAAGAGGTTGCGGAGCGTATGGCCGCTTCTCCGGGAGGAAAGGAATACGGGAGCCTTAGCATTGCCGTGCAGTACTACAGCGAGCCTGAGCTCGTCTGCATTGTGCCGCGTACGGTGTTCATTCCTCAACCTAATGTGGAGTCCGCTGTAATCCGTCTAAAGGTAAGAGAGCGTCCACCGGTAGAAGTTGAGAGTGAGAAGCACTTCTTTGAGGTCGTCCAAGCTTCTTTCACACAGCGTCGCAAGACGATTGCTAACAATCTCAAGGCTCGTTACTTCCCTGAAGAGGGACGTGAGCGTCTGGAGGCTTTACTCGCAGAAGCTGGTATTGAACCAACCCGTCGTGGAGAAACGTTAAGTCTAGAAGAATACGCCCGATTGAGCGGTGTTCTGTTAGCTGCTGGAATTGAATAAGCTAAAAACATAGCTAGTTATGAACCAACTGAGGCCTTTGCCCATACGATGGGGTAGAGGTGGTGGTTGTAATGAATTTAGGAGACTTGGTCGTTCGTAAATCTTATGGCGGAGATTTGACTTTTCGTGTAGATCATATTGTGCAGGACAGAGCCGTCATTAAAGGCACAGATTTCCGTCTGTTGGCGGATTCTCCTCTGAATGACTTGGTTCAAGTGCCTCCTACCCGAATTACGGAACGAGGACAGCAGGCACAGATTAAAGCGAATGAATCACTGACACAGCTGCGGAAAGACCGACAGGAGCAAAGTCAGCGGAGCGGGAGCGCTCTATCAGAAGGAGCATGGGCTCCATCGCCCAAGGAAGCTGCTTATTTTGAAGTACCGGGGAAAGTACTGCATCTGGATGGCGATCCAGCGTATTTGAATAAGAGCCTTAGCTTATACGAGCAATTGCGAATCCCTGCTGAAGGTCATCATGTTCATGAGTCCGCAATGGCTGACACTTTATACCGACTGCTGCCCCGCGTGCGTCCAGATATTGTGGTGATTACCGGTCATGACGGGGTGCTGAAGCAACAGCATACTTACGATCTTCACAGTCTGAGCAGCTATAAAAATTCGCAAAACTTCGTAGCTGCTATTAGGGTAGCTAGGGATTATGAGCGAAATTTTGATGCGTTGACGATTGTTGCAGGTGCTTGTCAGTCACATTTTGAGGCACTGCTGGGGGCAGGGGCGAACTTCGCCAGTTCTCCTGGACGGATATTGATCCATGCCTTAGACCCAGTTTATGTAGCGGCAAAATCGTCGTTCACGCCCATTAGGGATACGGTGAATCTGAGTGAGGTTTTGAACAACACCATTAGTGGTAATCAGGGAATCGGCGGTATTGAGACCCGTGGCAGCTTCCGTATTGGGATGCCGCGTCTGCAGAACCTGTCAGCACTAAAAGTGACACCTTCCGCAATTTAATCGACAGGCACTGGTCTATTTTCAAAGCTAATAGGTAATTTGGAGTGGCCGAATAAAGTAACGCGAAGAAAGGTTGAGCGATGAGCTTAACCCTTTTTTTATATAAGAAAGTATAAGTTTCACGCTATACATTATCCTTATATTCTCGCATAAACGCTAATCGTCCTTATAGGGACGCCAAAGGCGATTATGCTTGTGTGAAATGGTAGTTATCTTTAAAGATCGACAATGTTATTTTTCTTGCTTTGTGGTAAACCTATTACAGATAACAAGGCTATTAGTTCGCCTCTGATTCTCCGCAAAAAAATTCCGTTGACAACCAAATATTCATCATCTATAATTATTTATTTGCTTTGACAAACACCTGGGGAAGTTGTATAATGGACAAGAAAAGAGGTGGTCGTCAGGCAATGGCTAATAACGCGCTGTTGGAAATCAAACGCAGTCTCGAAGCTCACGTCGGTCATAAGATCACGTTGCGTGCAAACGGAGGTCGTCGTAAAACCGTAGAACGCACCGGTGTCCTGGAAGAAACGTACCCTTCTGTATTTATTGTCAAACTGGATCAGGAGCAGCAAACATTCAAGCGAGTCTCCTATAGCTATGCCGATATCCTTACTGAATCTGTGGAAATCACAGTATGTGAAGACGATGGGCAGATGCGGATTATGTATATTAAAGCTTAATGTTTCACGGGCAGCTTCCTTTGGAGGCTGTTTTTTATTTGTATCAGAAACGGTTGTCCTTCATAAAGGACGACCGTTTCTTTTTTGGCGGTTAATATTCAGTGAATGATCCTTGTTCTAAGCAAGCATACTAATCGAGCAATCGGTTTATCATTTTCTTTCATAAGGGAGGAATTTCGTAATGAGCCGCAGAAAACGAGGCATGATGTCGGAAGAACTAAAGACAGAGTTAGCCAAGGAGCTTGGTTTTTACGAAACTGTGGAACGTGAAGGCTGGGGAGGAATACGGGCGAAGGATGCAGGTAATATGGTAAAAAGAGCGATTCAGCTCGCTGAAGAGGCTGCCCGGAAATCTTAATCTTTAGCGTGTGAACAATTATTTAACGAAAAAGGGTGCGTCCAACTGGCGACACCCTTTTATTATTGGACTTCATTAGAAGTTTTTCATATAATATGTTAAGTTGTTTTTACGGGAAAAGCTGAAGGTGGGTGAACGCCTTGAAAATGTATGAGAAGGCACCAGCTAAAATTAATTTGATGCTGGATGTGCTGCACAAGCGTGCTGACGGTTTTCATGAGGTGGAAATGATTATGACCATGGTAGATCTAGCAGACCGTTTAGAGCTGTCTGAGCTGCCAAGGGATACTATTATAATATCAAGTCAAGCGGGTTATATTCCCCTAGATGAGAAGAACCTGGCCTTTCAAGCGGCTAGGCTTATTAAAGAGCGTTATAACGTGAAGAGTGGTGTACATATCCATCTGGATAAAAGAATACCTGTGGCAGCTGGCCTGGCTGGCGGCAGCAGTGATGCAGCGGCTACCCTACGTGGCCTGAACCGACTGTGGCGCCTAGGTATACCTGCGCAGGAGCTGCAGGAGCTTGGCGCTGAGCTTGGCTCAGATGTGCCTTTCTGCGTTACAGGTGGCACTGCCTTGGCAACAGGTCGTGGCGAGAAGCTGACGCCGATTAAGAATCCTCCGCAATGCTGGGTAGTATTGGCTAAGCCACCTATCAATGTATCGACTGCGGAAGTATACGGACGTGTGCGGAGCAATAATATAGCTGTTCATCCTTCGGCTCGAAAGATGCAGGACGCGATCGAAGCTGGAGATTTTGGGGGCGTGTGTAATCATCTGGGCAATGTGCTTGAGGACGTTACCCTAAAGCTGCATCCAGAGGTCCAGCAGCTCAAAGAGGCGATGGTTAAGCTCGGAGCAGACGGAGTGTTAATGTCCGGCAGCGGTCCTACAGTGTTCGGTTTAGTGTCCAAGCAGTCTAAAGTAGCAAGAATTTATAATGGACTGCGAGGGTTCTGCAAGGAAGTCTATGCAGTGAGATCACTCAATTAGTATGCTTCTCTTGTGTAAACCCGTACAAAAGTGATATATTTTTCATAAAATATTCGGTTTTGGCGAGGAGCATTCCGTGAAGAAATTAAAAAGAAGCCAACGTTTGGTAGACATGACTCAGTTTTTACTTGAGCGGCCACATGACCTACTGCCGCTGTCTATATTTGCCGATCGGTATGGAGCGGCTAAGTCCTCCATCAGTGAAGATTTGGCGATCATAAAAGAAGTATTTGAAGGTGAGGGTATTGGAGAGCTTCAGACCTTAGCCGGTGCAGCAGGTGGAGTACGTTATATTCCTGTGATGCCTAAAGAAATGGCGCTCTCTTTTGTTAAACGTTTATGTGTGCAGCTGGAACAGACAGATCGGATATTGCCTGGTGGTTATTTGTATATGTCGGACCTGCTTGGACTGCCATCTTTGATGGAGCAAGCAGGGAAGATCATCGCAACGGCCTTTTATGGATCGGAAATCGATGTGGTGATGACAGTAGAAACTAAAGGGATTCCGCTAGCCTATGCAACGGCAGCACAGCTCGGCTTGCCAGTAGTGCTGGTACGACGTGATCATCAGGTTACAGAAGGCTCAGCAGTAAGCATTAATTATGTATCTGGATCACATAAGAGCATACATACCATGTCTCTTTCTAGACGAGCACTCAAGGAGAAATCACGGGTACTCATTGTAGATGACTTCATGAAGGCAGGCGGGACCGTTCGAGGGATGGTTGATTTACTCGGTGAGTTCAATGCCGAAGTTGCTGGAGTGGGTGTGTTGGTCGAATCAGGTGCAGTAGAGACGGAAGAGCGTCTGTTGCATGACTATGTTTCTTTAGTGAAACTAAGCGAGGTAGACTCGAAAGAGCGGCGGATTTCCGCGCATCCGGGTAACTACTTTTCCTCTTGATAGATTGGCGTTTCTTTGTTTTCAAAAAGCGTGGAAATTGTCGAAAACGTAAGGGATATTAAGAAAATCACCCGATGCGTGTCGAAAACAACAGATCCTAAAAAATATATTTCTTTTTTAGGTATTTTATGGAATCAAAAAGAAGGAATTCGCTTTGCTGTGTGGAATTATACACCAAGTCTCTGATGGAAAAAGGTGGTGAACACACACATGCAAATTACGGATGTCAGACTCCGCCGCGTTAACTCTGAGGGGAGAATGAAAGCAATCGCATCCATTACAATCGATAACGAGTTTGTTGTTCATGACATTCGCGTCATCGATGGTAATAACGGGATGTTTGTTGCAATGCCCAGCAAGCGTACACCGGATGGCGAATTCCGCGATATCGCTCACCCGATCTCTTCGGGAACACGCGAGAAGATTCAATCCGCGGTTCTGGCCGAGTACGATCGCGCCGCTACTGAAGAAGAAGAAGAAGTTATTGAAGAGGGAGCTTAGGCTGCCTCGGAAGACGGCTACCTTTTGGGTGGCGTAGGATCCGCCGTTTTTGATAAGATCATACCGAATATACTTCATGACTTAAGCAGCTTGATCTTGCAAGAAAAGCTAGCGCTAGTGAAGGATTTGACGACATCTTCGAAAGGCAGCGATAAATGCTTTTCTAACATGGGGTTTATAGAAAAGAGAACCATGACTTCATGGTTCTCTTTTCTTTTTGCCCGGAATGAGATATATTCAGTAGTGAGTTCAAGAGTAGGAGGTTGGCATTCTTGAAAAGAATGGCTGTAGTTCTTGCCGCAGGTCAAGGCAAGCGAATGAAATCTAAATTATATAAGGTGCTGCACCCCGTTTGCGGTAAGCCAATGGTAGGGCACGTGCTTGATACAGTAGAAGCGACCGGATGCCAGCGCACCGTTGTTGTTGTTGGGCATGGCGCAGAGAAGGTTAAGGCCTATGTAGGGCAAAGTGCGGAATACGTGCTGCAGGAAACTCAGCTCGGTACTGGTCACGCTGTCAAACAAGCTAAGGATTTGCTCGGTGGTGAAGAAGGAACGACGATTGTTGCTTATGGTGACACTCCGCTTATTACATCGGAGACGCTGATAGGATTGATGGCTCTGCATGAGGAGCGTCAGGCGGCAGCGACTGTATTAACCGCAGTAATGGATGATCCATCTGGATTAGGACGGATTATACGTAGTGAAGATGGCGGCTTAATGAAGATCGTAGAACAGAAAGATTGTAATGCCGAACAGGCAGCTATTCATGAAATCAACACAGGAATTTATTGCTTTGATAACATCAAGTTATTTTCGGCTTTAGAGAAGGTTACTAACAGCAATAATCAACAGGAATATTATTTGACAGATGTTATCAGTATTCTGCGTGAGCAAGGTGATCTTGTTCTAGCATTCCAGACTGAGGATGCTAACGAGTCTATTGGTGTTAATGACCGTTTAGCTTTATCTGATGCGGAAGGTATTATGCGTCAACGTATCAACCGCAAACATATGCTGGGTGGCGTAACCATAATCGATCCTGCCTCCACATATATCGGAGCAGATGTAGTCATTGGGTCAGATACAACGATCTATCCAGGAACCATCTTGAAGGGTAAAACTGTAATCGGTGAGAACTGTGTGATCGGACCGGCAAGTGAAATCGAAGATTGTCAGATCATGGACGACGCGACGATTAAGCAGTCCGTATTGAATCAAGCACAAGTTGGCGCACGGACTACCGTTGGGCCTTTTGCCTATTTGCGTCCAGGTTCTATACTTGGAGAAGAAGTGAAGGTTGGAGATTTCGTCGAGATCAAGAATGCTACGATTGGTGACGGTTCTAAGGTGTCGCATCTTAGCTATATTGGCGACGCATCTGTGGGTAAGAATGTAAACGTCGGTTGCGGTGCGATTACTGTTAACTACGACGGGTATAATAAATTTACGACAACAATTGAAGACGATGCCTTTATCGGCAGTAACGTTAACCTTATTGCACCGGTTTCTGTGGGCAAGGGGGCTTTTGTTGTAGCTGGTTCGACAATTACGCGTTCCGTTTCAGAGAACGATCTGGCTGTTGCCAGAGTGCGGCAGGAGAATAAACCGGGATATGCAGAGAAGATCCGTTCCCGTGCAAAAGCGAAGAAAGACCACTCGAGTCCATCGTAAAGCGTTGCTAAGAAGCGCCGGACGGACTTATATTTCCGCGCCGGCGCCTTTGGAAAGCTAAATTCCGTCACGGAGGGTTTAAATTTTATGACTTATTGTGATTCCAAATTAAAGATTTTCACCTGTAACTCCAACCCAAAGCTTGCTAGTCAAATCGCTGATTACATCGGAATTCCGATGGGTGAATCGCATACTACAAGTTTTAGCGATGGAGAAATTCAGGTCAAGCTGTCAGAGAGCGTTCGGGGTTGTCATGTGTATATTGTTCAATCCACCTGCGGCCCGGTTAATGACAACCTAATGGAGCTTTTAGTTATGGTGGACGCACTCAAACGCGCCTCCGCAAAAAGCATCAATGTGGTTATTCCTTACTATGGTTACGCTCGTCAAGATCGGAAAGCTCGTTCCCGTGACCCTATTACGGCCAAGCTGGTAGCAAATTTGATTGAAAAAGCCGGCGCCCACCGTGTAATTACGATGGACCTCCATGCTATGCAGATTCAGGGATTCTTTGATATTCCAGTGGATCACTTGCTGGGAGTTCCCATCCTGGCTCAGTATTTCCGTTCCAAACAAATCGAGAACCCAGTTGTCGTATCGCCAGATCACGGCGGTGTAGTACGTGCAAGAAAGCTTGCTGATTTCCTGAACGCTCCGCTTGCAATTATAGACAAGCGTCGTCCAGAGCCGAATGTCAGCGAAGTCATGAACATTATCGGAAATATTGAAGGTAAAACAGCCATTCTGATCGATGATATTATCGATACTGCTGGAACCATTGTACTTGGTGCTAATGCTTTGATGGAAGGCGGCGTGAAGGAAGTATACGCTTGCTGTACACACCCAGTATTGTCTGGTCCTGCACATGAACGTCTGGAGAATTCTCCAATTAAAGAGATTATCGTGACAGATACGATTCCAATTCGCAGCGCGAACCCAACTTCTAAACTCAAAGTGTTGTCCGTGGCTCCACTTATGGGTGAGGCAATTATCCGCGTTCATGAAGAGTTGTCGATTAGTAAATTGTTTGAAATTGAATAAATATAATCAATAATAGCAAGCAAAAACGCCTTCGGCGTCCCAAAAGGACGGTAAGCGTTTATGCGAGAAATATAAGGATGATGTATAGCGTGAAACTTATACATTCTTATATTGTACAAAAGGGTTACACCTCCGCTCTCGGAGATGTAACCCTTATCGGCGTGATGCAGGTAGAAGCGCTAGCTTCAATACCCGGCGCGGGAGACGAAGGTGAATATGCTGCGGTTATAGAGTGTCCCTTGCAGCTCCACGAATCCTTCGTCCACTGCTGTCAATACACCAATGTCAATGTGCACGTCGCCTCTGTATATTTCCACAGGCACAGCATATTGGATATGGTACTGAAAATCGCGCTGATGTGTTAAGATTCCACTTTGATGTAGCATAGGTTATCACCTGTCTTCGGAGTATAATTTCGCTCTGGTTGCACAGAGATATGTAGATAAGATCTATTGTACCAAAAACGGACTTCTCTTGCCGGAGAGCCCGAATGGAAAGGAAAGGTTCGATAATGAAATGGATTGTCGGATTGGGAAATCCGGGAACACAATATGCGAAAACAAGGCATAATGTTGGTTTTATGGCATTGGATGAGCTTGCGGCTCAGAACGGGATTTCCTTCAACCAAAGCAAATGTAAATCCGTGATCGGTGAAGGGGTTATCGGGGGAGTCAAAACCGTATTGATTAAACCGATGACCTTTATGAATTTGTCCGGTGAGGCCGTTCGCGCTTATATGGATTATTACAAAGTTAAACTAGAAGATATGATCGTCGTCTACGATGATCTGGATACCGAAATCGGAAAAATTCGCTTGCGTTATCAAGGTAGTGCTGGTGGGCATAACGGAATTAAATCGATCATTCAGCATGTAGGTACACAAAGCTTTAATCGGGTACGCATGGGTATTTCTCGCCCTGAACCGGGTTTTGCAATAGTGGATTATGTTCTCTCTTCTTTTCCTAAAAAGGAAGGCGATCCTCTGAAGCAGATGATCCTTAATACTTGTGATGCACTGGAGTTCAGCTTACAGAATTCATTCGAACAGACGATGGCTAAATTCAATGGTTGATCTGTAAACTCTGTTGGTTATGAGGCTAAAGATGATGCTCCCCGGACATACTGAAGGTATATAGTACCTTCAGGAGGCATATAGATGGCAATAAACTATGTATGTAGGCACTGCAAGACATCTCTAGGCAGCATTAATAGAAGTGATGTAACAGAAATGCAGTTGGGCCTTCATTCCTTGACCCCTGCGGAGCGCAGAGATATAATAGCGTATAATTCAGAAGGTGAGATCACGGTAAAGGTGACTTGCGACTATTGCAAGGAGGCTTTAGAGCATAATCCGGAGCTTAGCCTGCTGACGAGTCCGCTTCAGTAGGTGATAGCGCCTGTCTCTATCGTCATCCGCAAGCCTTGGCGTTACAGCTGAGGCTTCTTTTCGATTCCAATCATAATAGGTGACGGTGGCTTTGGCTTCCGTTAGCCTGTTTAGTAAGAGAGGTGCGCCTGTTGTTACAAGGTATTATAGAAGCTTTTTCCAAGGATCCCGATTTCCAGTCTATCACCCAGGGTGTAGCTGCAGGTATGAAAGAGCAGCTCATATCGGGGCTTACAGGTTCAGCTAGACAGATCATGCTTGCAGCACTGCATGAAGAGACAGCTCGTCCCTTGCTTGTGGTGACTCATAATATGTTTTCGGCTCAGAAAATGGCCGATGATTTACAGGAAGCGCTTTCCCCGGAACGAGTATTGCTCTATCCTGCTAATGAACTTGTGGCTGCGGAAGCGGCTGTCTCAAGTCCAGAGACATTAGCCCAGCGTATTGATGTACTGACCAAATGTGCTCAGGGCTTCCGTGGTATTGTTGTAGTTCCCTACTCGGGAGTGCGCAGACTGCTCCCTGCACCAGAGGTTATGGCAGAGGCACAGGTTACGGTTTCTCAGGATGGAACGCTTGCTCTGGATGAATTCTTGATGTCCATGATCGAAATGGGTTATGAAAGAGTAGAGCGGGTTGAGAATCGCGGTGAACTGAGTGTAAGAGGTGGAATTATTGATTTTTA
This sequence comes from Paenibacillus sp. B2(2019), assembly GCF_008370385.1. NCBI lineage: Bacteria > Bacillati > Bacillota > Bacilli > Caryophanales > Paenibacillaceae > Paenibacillus > Paenibacillus sp. B2(2019). Next base: position 37,009 of record NZ_VTZR01000001.1, on the reverse strand, counting down.
TCCAATGACTTCTCCTTTGGCATATCGTGTTGAGTTATTTGATGATGAGGTTGATTCCATCAGAACTTTTGATCCAGTCGATCAGCGTTCTATTGATAAAGTACGAAGTGTGAAGATTACACCGGCTAAAGAGATTATAGCGAGCAGGTTTCGCCAGGAATCTGCTTCTGCTGAAGCATCGGTTATGCTGGAACGACAGCTCGAGAAAATGGCGGACCGGCAGGCTAAGTTGCGTCTAAAAGAAGAAATTGGACGCGAGCTAGAAATGCTGCGCGAAGGAACCTATTTTCCTGAAATCTATAAATATATCAGTCTTTTATACCCTGAACGCTCTCATTTATTTGATTACATGGCCCAGGATACGATTCTTATTCTCGATGAGCCGACAAGACTGCTTGAAACGGCGAAACAGCTCGAAAGAGATGAATCGGAATGGAACCTCCATCTGATGCAAAACGGCAAAACATTGCCGGATCTGGATCTCTCTGTCGAGACAGATGTTGTGATGTACAAACGTCCGTTCCAAAGCCTGTTTATGTCGATCTTTTTGCGCCAGGTCCCACACATTCAACCACAGAACATTCTTGGGTTTATTAGTCGTGGGATGCAGGATTTCCATGGTCAGATGAATGTGCTTAAATCGGAAATGGAGCGTTGGCAGAAGTCTGGTGTAAAGGTAATGATGCTTGCGAGCAGTGAAGAACGGATTGAACGTGTGCGCAGAGTCCTTTATGACTACGGCATTGATGAGCCAACGATCGTACAAGGAAACCTGGGTTCAGGCTTTGAGCTGCCTTCTATTCATTTAGCCGTTATCACTGAAGGAGAGATGTTCTCTCAGAAGCAGCGGAAGGCACGGAAGATCTCCAAAGGGATAGATAATGCTGAACGTATCAAGAGTTATACTGAGCTGAAAATTGGTGATTATGTTGTTCACCAGAACCATGGTATCGGTAAGTATATGGGGATCGGCACGCTGGAGGTCAGCGGTATTCATCGCGACTATATGCATATTTTATATGCGGGTGGCGATAAGCTCTCGGTTCCGATTGAGCAAATTGACTTGATTCAGAAATATGTCGGTTCAGAAGATAAAGAGCCGAAAGTATATAAATTAGGCGGTAATGAATGGACGCGGGTGACCAATAAGGTCCGCTCTTCCGTTCAGGATATTGCTGATGATCTAATTAAACTGTACGCTGAACGCCAAAGTGCAGCAGGGTATGGTTTTGAGAAGGACACACAGGAACAGCGTGAATTTGAAGAAATGTTCCCTTACGAGGAGACTCGGGATCAGCTTCGAGCGATTGAAGAGATTAAGAAGGATATGGAACAGAATCGTCCAATGGATCGGCTCCTTTGTGGAGACGTTGGATATGGTAAGACGGAGGTAGCTATACGAGCAGCCTTTAAATCAGCGATTGAAGGTAAACAGGTGGCTGTGCTGGTACCGACAACGATTCTAGCTCAGCAGCATTATGAGACCTTCCGGGAACGCTTCGCAAATTATCCGCTAAATATTCAAGTCCTAAGTCGTTTCCGCAGCCGTAAGGAGCAGAATGAGACGATTAAAGGCGTTCGGGCAGGAACGGTTGACGTGGTTATTGGTACCCACCGTTTGTTGTCTCAGGACCTTGTATTTAAGGACTTAGGTTTATTGATCGTGGATGAGGAACAGCGATTTGGCGTGACTCATAAAGAGAAGCTGAAGAAGTTAAAAACGAATGTAGATGTTCTTACCCTGACAGCAACTCCAATTCCTCGTACATTGCATATGTCGATGCTGGGAGTGCGTGATTTGTCTGTCATTGAGACGCCGCCGGAGAACCGTTTCCCCGTGCAGACTTATGTTGTTGAGCATAGTCAGACGCTTACGCGGGAAGCTGTAGAGCGTGAATTGGCTCGTGGCGGTCAAGTCTACTATCTCTATAATCGTGTGCAGGGCATTCAAGAAATGGCCGCTCAAATTTCTATGCTTGTTCCTGAGGCTCGGGTAGGCATCGGACATGGCCAAATGTCGGAAGCGGAGCTGGAGAAGACGATCCTTGATTTTCTTGATGGAGAGTACGATGTGCTGGTCAGCACAAGTATTATTGAGACGGGTGTAGATATTCCTAACGTAAATACACTTATTGTGCATGATGCGGATAAGATGGGTTTGTCTCAGCTCTATCAATTACGTGGACGTGTAGGCCGGTCCAACCGGATTGCGTACGCCTATTTTACCTACCAGCGGGACAAGGTTCTGACTGAAGTGGCAGAGAAGCGGCTGCAATCTATTAAGGAATTTACGGAACTGGGTTCTGGTTTCAAAATAGCGATGCGGGATTTATCTATTCGTGGTGCCGGTAACTTACTTGGTGCAGAACAGCATGGTTTTATTGCATCCGTAGGATTTGATCTATACTCACAAATGCTGGCGGAGGAGATCCGCAAGCGTAAGGTTACTGTGCTTGGAGAGGAAGATACCTCGTTCAAAGAGGGCAATACCGTCATTGATTTGTCGATTGACGCATATCTGCCATCCGAGTATATTTACGACAGTATTCAGAAAATTGAAATCTACAAAAAAGTTGCGGCAGTAACATCCTTCGATGATGCTTCTGAGCTTGAGGATGAGCTCTTGGATCGGTTCGGAGAATTGCCTGAAGCAGTTGTTAATCTATTAACTGTAGCTCGTCTAAAAGTGTATGGAAAAATGTATGGCATTGATTCCATGATCAGACGTGGTGATGATGTTACCCTGAATTTCTATGAGGGAAGTCTTGGTGCTCTGGATACGGCGAAACTCGCCAAAGTTGGAAATAGCTTCGAAAGACGTGTACAATTCGATAGAGATGCTAAAGCCAGTATCCGAGTAAAGTCGAAAGACTTAAGTGATAAACAGCTGCTTGACTTGCTTGAACAGTTTCTTAAGGAAGCTAAACAGTCTTTTAAATCGAAGGGAGAACTACACAATGTCGTTAAATAAAAAAAAATCATGGAAAGTACTGCTCGTTTCATTGGTAGCAGCGGTTTCCTTTTCTATGCTAGCAGCATGCGGTAGTAGTGCTGATGATAGCAAGGCAGTTGCGACTTATAAAGGTGGAACAATCACAGAGAAGGAATTTGCGATGGATCAAAAAATCATGAAATTCCTCTCCCCGCAGCAAGCGCAATATTTAGAGATTGAGGCGTTTAAGGAGTCTATTTTGAAGCAGGAAGTAGGCTTTGAATATTTGGCTTCCAAAGCAACGGATGAAGCGAAGAAGCAGGCGAAGAAAGAGGCTGATAGCCAAATCGCTGACTTGAAGAAAGCTCTGGGCGACACTTATAAGAAAACACTTAAAGACGCTGACGTTACAGAGGGCGATATCCATAGTTATATGGAGCGTGTGCTGACGGTTTATCAGGATATGCTGCTTAAAGTGACAGATGATCAGGTTGTCAAAGAATTTGAAGCTACAAAAGGTGACTTTACGGTAGCGACTTTGCGCCATGTGCTAATCGGTCTCACAGATGCTAACAACAAAGAGCGCACTAGTGAAGAAGCACTGAAAATCGCGAAGGAAGTTAAGGCAAAGCTGGACGGCGGAGCTGATTTTGCAGCAATCGCTAAGGAATACACTGACGATACAAGCTCTAAGGAAACAGGCGGAGAATATAAAGATAAAGCTGTAGGAACGTATGTAGACGAGTTTAAGAAGGCTGCTCAAACCTTGCCTTTGAATACCATTAGTGATCCTGTAGAGACTTCTTATGGTTACCACATTATCAAAGTGGAGTCCCGTACCGACAAAACCTTTGATCAGTTAACGGATGAACAAAAAGAAGGCATTAAGAGCTCCATTGTGTCCAAGAACCTAGAAGCGTTCATGGAGAAAGATCTGGAAGGCATTATTGAGAGCATCAATCTGCCGAAGAGCTCTGCTGCCGCAGATGAATCCGGAACAAAAAATAGCGGAACAGAAGCCACTACTGCGCCAAGCGCATCCCCAAGTGCTACAAAAGCTGCTGAATAAACATCGGTAAAAATGGACAAGCTTACCTTAGAAAAGCCATCCTCACTTAATGTGAAGATGGCTTTTTATTTCGAAGAAACATCTTCAGAACGGCCTTTATCTTGATGCAGATATTAATACATGTCAGCTTATGTATAAGGATCTGGGAAGAGATGAATACTATGGTCAGATATTACGATAAATCACTGGGATTATCCTTTCCCATAATGGACAGTAGTAAGACCATACTTCTTAAGAAAGCGGGGCACATGTGAAATGAAAGCTACTGGAATTGTTCGGCGTATTGATGATCTCGGACGAGTGGTTATTCCCAAAGAAATTAGACGTACTCTACGGATTAGAGAAGGCGACCCACTGGAAATTTTCGTCGATCGGGACGGTGAAGTCATACTCAAGAAATATTCCCCGATTGGCGAGCTTGGTGACTTTGCAAAAGAGTACGCGGAGTCCTTGTTCGAAGGTACTGGGCATATTACGATGATTGCTGATCGTGATACCTTTATTGCACTGGCTGGTGGCTCCAAGAAAGACTATTTGGAAAAACAAGTAGGAATTCTTTTGGAGAAGGTCATGGATAGTCGTAAGACTGTACTGGAAACCAACGAAGGCAGTTATGAAATCGCTAAAGATCATCCGGATTTGGTGTCCTCATATGTAGCCTCACCGATCATTTCCGGTGGAGATCCTATTGGTTGTGTAGTGATGGTAAGTAAGGATGATTCAGTGAAAATGTCGTCAATGGAAGTGAAAATGGCCGAAACCGCCGCCGCATTCCTTGGCAAGCAAATGGAGCAATAACCGTAATGTAGACCCCGCTTTCCTTTTGGTAAGATATACAAAGGGCAAACGGGGTTTTGTCGTTCTTACAAAACCGTTTCTACTTGTGGGTATACATACGTTATAATATAGAAATTCATCCCATTAAAGTTGTAGAAGCAGGTACTTTATGAAATCTAACTCACAAACATCACGATTGCTGCAAGGGGCATTTATTCTAAGTGCGGCAGCGATTATTTCAAAGCTTATAGGTACACTCCAAAAAATCCCGCTGCAAAATCTAGGCGGAGATGCGGTATTTGGTATATACAACACGGTTTATCCTTTGTACACGATGTTGTTGACGGTAGCGATGCTGGGTCTGCCAGCGGCCATATCCAAATTTGTCGCTGAAGCCTCTGCAGGAAGGCGGGATGACGAGGGTCGGCGGATTCTGCGGTTATCTACGATTATAACAGCCATAAGCGGTTTGGTTATCGGAGCAATCACCTATGCAGGTGCACCGATTATAGCTGGGTGGGTCGGAAACTCGCATGTGATGCCCGCTTTACGGACAAGTGCTTGGGGACTTGCGGTTGTTCCAATCATGTCAGCTCTTCGGGGTTATTTTCAGGGTCTTCATAATATGGTTCCGACGGCTGTGTCACAAATTGTTGAGCAGTTCGTACGTGTTACAGTAATGATTGTACTGCTCTTATACCTGACCTCACTGGGTGCAGGCGCTGAGAGCATTGCTGCTGGCGCATTGCTTGGCTCAGCCGGGGGAGGGGCAGCAGGGCTTGTGATTATGCTGCTATTTTTGCGACGTCATCGGCGGGTGTTAAGACAAGGGTCCCCTTTAGATGCTGCCGCTTCTGTCGAAAGTCAGGGTTTAAAGCTGCCCAATGCAGATAATGAGGGGCGTTCAAATCAACGGATTATGGGCGTTAAAGCAGGGGCCTTGCTGGCTTATGGAATTCCCGTGATGCTTGGCGCGCTGGCAATGCCTCTTATCGGTCTTGTAGATGTATTCACTGTACCTCGCTTGCTATCCTCTCTAGGAAGCGAAGTGGAGGCAATGACACAGTTTGGTATATACAATCGTGGTTTGCCACTAGTGCAGATTGTAACGATGATTGCCACTTCTTTGTCTGTCGTGTTTATACCAGCCTTAGCAGAGGCGAAGTACAAGGGAGACATGAAGCTGATCGAGAACCGTTGCAGCTTGTCGCTGCGTTGGTTCTGGCTGCTAGGGCTAGCAGCGTCAGCGGGCCTTGCAGTGCTTGCTGAGCCGATTAATATGGCTCTTTATGGCGACACCGCCGGTAGCAGCACTATGACTTGGCTGGCCTTAACCGCTGTTGGCGGTACGGTCAGCATCATCTCGGCTGCACTCCTGCAGGGCCTCGGCTACGTGCGCGCCCCGGCCCTGCACCTTTTGGCCGCCGCGCTGCTCAAGGCGGCCCTGAACCTGCTGCTGGTTCCGCAGCAGGGCATTACCGGCGCAGCCATCGCTGGCGTGGCCGCGCATTCGTTCGCAGCAGCGCTCAACGTGCTGCTGCTCTACCGCCAGGGCCATCTGCGGCTTCGCCTCGCAGATGCCCTGGCACGGCCCGCGCTGCTCACAGCGGGCCTGGCTCTTGCCGCTGCAGCCACCAGCTGGGGCGTGGACGCTGCGGCTACGGCCGCTGGCATCGGCGGCGGGCGCACTGCCAGCTTGGCGCAGAGCCTGCTCGGGGTGCTCGCAGGCTGCGCTGTCTTTGCCGTAGGGGCTATAGTCCTTCGGCTCCTTAGCGAGAGCGAGCTTCGCCAGCTTCCAGGCTTCGGCCCGTCCCTGGCGGACAAGCTGAAGAAGCTGCGCTTATTCCCTTAATCAACGTTTACATCACAATATAAAAATGCGGTCTGCTGAGACAGCCGCTTAAGAGGAGGAACAGACATGAGTGCAACATTAACGGTCGTCGGTCTGGGTTCAGGCAACCCTGATCGTTTGACGCTAGGAATTATAAAGAAGCTGAAGGCAGCATCCGTTGTCTATGTCCGCACAAAAGAGCATCCAGTCATGGCTGCCCTCTCCGAGCTTGAAATAACTTCCCAGTCCTTTGATGGATTGTATGAATCTTTATCTTCGTTTCCAGAGGTGTATGCAGCGATTACTTCAAAACTGATTGAAGAGGCTCAAGCAGCAGCAGACGGTACAGATATTGTTTACGCGGTTCCGGGTCATCCTATGGTTGCGGAATCAGCGGTATCGCAGTTGCGCGAGCGGTGTCCTGAGGAAGGCATTGAACTGCAAATATTGGGTGGGGAGAGCTTTCTCGACGAGGCGTTTGTTCGACTGGGGTTTGACCCCATTGAAGGGTTTCAGTTACTAGATGCTTCAGGCATTCGCAGTGCTCAGCTTCAGCCTGAACTACATACTCTGATTGGTCAGGTGTACGATAGCTTTACAGCCTCGGAGACAAAATTATGTTTGATGGAGCTGTACCCGCCTGAATATGAAGTTGTTGTGGGGCATGCACTCGGTGTCGAGAACGAAGAAAGTATTGTAAGAGTCCCACTGTACGAATTGGATCGACTCGACGGTTATGGCAACCTGTCGTTAGTTTATGTACCTGCGAATCGTGACGAGAATCTAAGAAATCGTACCTTTGCCCGTCTGCATGAGATTGTCGATATTCTTCGAAGCCCGGAAGGTTGTCCATGGGATCGGGAGCAGACACATGAATCCCTGCGCAAAAATTTAATCGAAGAAACCTATGAAGTCCTTGAAACGATTGATGAGGATGACCCCGATCATATGAAAGAGGAGCTGGGCGACCTTTTGCTGCAAATTATGCTTCACTCTCAAATGGAGGAGGAGCTTGGCATGTTCAACGTGTATGACGTCATTGAAGGGCTGAATGATAAGCTTATCTTCCGTCACCCTCACGTATTTGGGGATACCAATGCGAATGATGCCGAAGAAGCGCTGAAGAACTGGGAGGGCATGAAGGCAGAAGAGAAGCGGCGTAAAGGTGTGAAGCCAGAGGAATTATCCGTTCTTAGTGGTGTTCCGCGTGACCTGCCTGCTCTTATGAAGGCATACAAGCTTCAGAAAAAAGCATCCAAGGTGGGGTTTGACTGGGACAACGTTACGGATTGCATAGCCAAGATTCGTGAGGAGATCGATGAGCTGCAGGAGGCGATTGACACAGATGCTGCAACAGATGATCAAATTCTGGAACTTGGGGATTTGTTGTTTGCAGTTACGAATGTCGCTCGTTTTATCGGTGCAGATCCGGAAGAGGCATTAACCCGGACTAACCGCAAATTTGTGCGCCGGTTTCAATATATTGAGCAAAGCTTGCAGCGCAAGGGAACGAGCGTAAAGGATAGTAGTTTGGAAGAGATGGAAGAACTATGGCAAGAGGCTAAGGCTGAGGAGCGAAAAGTCTAGTAATTCACAGCCTCTTTACGGTATATGGACTCAAAAATGGGGCAATGCTGTGGATGTAGCTTTTATTTTCTGATTTAGAATGTGGTCAGTAGTTTAATAGTGCTATAGAATAGATTCTGCGACGATTTCTGAGAAATAACTGCTTCTTTTTTAAAAAAACGACGAATCGTGGCAGGATTTTAAGGTGACATCAAGAATAACATAAAGACGAAATGCGATTCGCCCCATATTATGGTGGTGATTCTCGTTTCATTTATTTTTTCGTATCCTAGGAGGAACTTTAAATTATGAACAAGACAGATTTGGTAAACAACATTTCCGAGAAAAACGGATTGGCAAAAAAAGATGTAGAAGCAGTATTGAACGGATTCTTGGGTGAGATTACAGAAGCTTTGGCAAAAGGTGATAAAGTCCAACTGATCGGTTTCGGAACTTTTGAAACTCGCAAACGTGCAGGACGTACTGGTCGCAACCCGCAAACGGGCACAACGATTGAAATTCCAGAATCGACTGTACCGGCTTTCAAAGCTGGTAACAAGCTTAAAGAAGCCGTTAACTAATGCGTCTTGACAAATTCCTGAAAGTGTCCCGTTTAATTAAGCGCCGTACAGTGGCCAAGGATGTGTCCGAACAAGGCCGGGTACTAATTAACGGGCGGGAATCTAAACCTAGTAGTGCAGTTAAGATCGGTGACGAGATTACTGTACAATTTGGACAAAAGCTTGTAACGGTCAAAGTAGAAAAGCTGGTCGAAACGACTCGCAAGGACGAGGCCGCTGGTATGTATACTCTAGTTCGGGAAGAGCCTGTTGCCAAAAGCAGCGGACTGGACTGGTAAGAGTAATAGAAGAAGGCATAACTTTACATTTTGTAGAGTTGTGCCTTCTTTTTTCTTTTTGTTTCTATTATTTTTAGTGGGACGGGATGTTCTATAACTTCTGCCTCTGCCATAGATTAGAGGTAAGAAGGAGGGGTACATGCTATGATCGAGCCAGGAAAGGTAAACAAACAGCATGATCTGCACATGCGCAGTCGGAAGCAGCTGGAGTTGACGGGCGTGCAAAATGTGGAGAGCTTCGACAGCGAGGAATTTTTGCTTCGTACAGAACTCGGCCATCTCACCATTCGCGGGAATCATTTACATATCAAAAATTTAAGTCTGGAGAACGGAATGTTGTCCTTAGAGGGCAATGTACATTCCCTGATTTATCTCGATCCCGGATCGCAGGGCAAAAATAAAGGTCTGCTCGGTAAGCTATTTAAATGAATCCTGCAGTCCAGTGGGTGACGCTGTTCTACATGATCATGGCCGGGCTGGCAATGGGACTGGCCTATGACAGCTACCGGGTGCTGTCGCTGAAGTTCAATTTTCCCAAATGGCTGAATGCCATGCTAGATCTACTGTATTGGCTTTGGGCCGCCTTGCTTGTTTTTCGTATGCTGTATGCCGGAAATCAAGGACAATTGCGGTTTTATGTCTTTCTAGGTTTGTTTCTAGGAGTATGGATCTATTTTTTAATCTTCAGTGTTACGGTGCGGCGTTTTGTGTTAAGGTTAATTCAATCGGTTCAGTATATGTGCAGGTTGCTGTGGAGACTTGTGGAGATCCTGATAGGTACACCTCTTCTCTGGCTTTGGCGATTTATTTTAGGGCTGCTAAAGCTACTAGGTCGTATTCTGCGGTTCATCTTTAAGCTTCTGCTGCGTCTGACCAAACCAATTTGGGTATTACCTGTTAGGTGGATCTCTCCACAGTTATCGCGGCTGACACATAGCGCCTGGATTGTGAAGATCACTGAATGGATTACCAAATGGCGGAAACGCTGACCTTGAATTAGGGGGTACGTTGCATGAACAGATTTACTGCGGAAGAGAAAAGTAATCATAGCAAAAATTCGGCCGCAGGCGCGAAGAGAAGAAGATTTATGTGGATTGTCTTTGTGGCAGTATTTTTTGGTTGGGCGGGTTATACTTACTTCGCTCAAAGTGCGGTCATTGCGGACAAGGGTGAGGAACTTGCAAAGAAACAGGAGACTAGTGAGGATGTCATGGCATCTTTAACTCAATTAAAATATGAATTATCCAGACTTAATGATGACGAGTATATTGGCCAATTAGCACGTAAATGGTACAATATCTATCCTCAAGGGGAAACTCCTATTCGAACAGAGCAATCAGAGCAATAATAGCGGCGAAAAGAGGCTTTTACTCTGTTGCCTTGCTTTGCTCTTTACTGTATAATCAAATCACCGCAGACAGGATGACCTTAATATTCGTCTGTATATTTTTAAGGGAGGATCATTTTATTCTATGGCAATTGAAGTGGGCACCAAGTTAGAAGGCAAAGTGACAGGCATCACGCATTTCGGAGCATTTGTGGATCTGTCAGGAGGTGTCACAGGTCTCGTTCACATCTCGGAAATCGCCGATAATTATGTCAAGGATGTTAACGATCATCTGAAGATTAGTGATGTAGTAACAGTCAAGGTGATCAACGTCGATAAGGACGGCAAGATCGGACTTTCCATTAAGCAGGCTGTTGACAAGCCAGCATCGGAAGTACGTCCGCCTAGAGCTCCAAGACCAGAACGTCCTAGCGGCGGAGACCGTTTCGGCGGTGGAGGCGGCAGTGGTGGAGGCGGCGGTGGATTCAATCGTGAACGGGGTGGGCGTCCATTTAAGCCTGCAGCCGGTAAACCTTCATTCGAGGATAAAATGTCGCGATTCCTGAAAGACAGCGAAGAACGGATATCTTCGATTAAGAAGAACACAGAAGGAAAGCGCGGAGGCCGTGGAGCTAAACGCGTATAATCCAATACCTGTACATCATAAATAACCGCAGGGGCATTTCGCCCTTGCGGTTTTTTTGTCATGTCATATAAAATTGCCGACAGCATCCATGTCATTCTCACATAACTCTAGGGCAATCGCTGACGAATAACCGCCGCGTCAGCGCGTGAAATTACGTTGTAAACAATCTTGAAACCAATCAACCTACCGTCCCGCAAGGGATAGAACCGCTTTTTTACAGATCATGAATGAAGGCTTTTTTGTCGGAAATTTCTTGTGTGTGTCCCTCCATTTCTGACAAACTTTCTCAATTCCCCGGTTATATAATGAGTACCATAAATTCTTAAACGGGTGGTGTAGGGGAATGAGTAAAAGCAACGTGGTAAATTTGCCAGAGTGGACAAGAGTGGGAAGTGAAGATAAGAAGCAGAGACAAGCATTGCGCACGCGTATTACAGCTTGGGGTCAGAAGCAGCGGTATGTTCAGCTAATAGCAGCGAAGAAATGGATGCTATTGCTCAGTTTCATGGGGTTTCTGCTGGGTAGAGCCATGATTCTGGACGAACTATCCCCTTTTGCTGTCGCATACTTTGCCGTCATTGTGTTTATGCGTCGCGACTCTATTCTACCTGTAGCTGCAGCCATTATAGCTGGAAGTCTCTTTACTCCATTCCCTGGAGCTTTGGTTACTACTGCTGAGCTGATTATTTTCTTTTTAGTTTATAAAGGCTTGGAAAGTTATGAACGAATAGATTTATCCTATGCACCACTTATGGTGTTCGTGTCTTCGTTTATGGTTGGCTTGTTCCAGATTGTTATTGGACCTTCTCTTTCTTGGTATCCGCTTATGATGACAACACTAGATGCTTTACTAGGTTTTGTGCTTACACTGGTGTTCATTCAAGCGCTGCCTTTACTAACCTATAAGCAAAAGAGTAGAGCGCTCAGGAACGAGGAGATTCTGTGCCTTATTATCTTACTTGCCTCAGTAATGACGGGCCTTGTGGGCTGGACCCTTAATGGTTTGTCTTTGGAGCATATATTGTCACGATATTTGATTCTACTCTTCGCCATGGCAGGGGGGGCTCCTCTTGGGGCTGCTGTTGGAGTGGTGACCGGATTGATTCTCAGTTTGGCGGACATTAGTGCTATCTATCAGATGAGCCTGCTTGCTTTTTCTGGAATGCTAGCGGGAATGATGCAGGGTGGTCGAAAAGGTGCAGTATCTATCGGGATGTTACTAGGATCCACGATCCTTTCCGTCTATTTTACGGGTCCGGGTGATATGATGGCCTCAACATGGGAAACCTGCGTAGCGGTAGTGCTATTTCTTATAACGCCTAAGGCGATGATATCTGCCATTGCTAAATATGTTCCTGGCACGTCAGATCATAGCCGATCTCAACACGAATATGCGCGAAGGGTCAGGGATTTAACGGCAGAACGGGTGACGCAATTCTCACAGGTATTCCAGCAGCTGTCGAGCAGCTTTGGGCAGATTCCACGTGCCGGAGAAGTAGGGAAGTCAGACCGTGAGATGGAGGATTTCATGAGTACGGTGACAGAGGGTGCCTGTGCAGGATGCATTCGGCGTTCCCACTGCTGGGATGCAAAATTCTATCAGACGTATAGATACATGACAGATATGATGACTACTGTTGAGGAATGCCCTGATATTACGGCAGCTCAGCTGCCTCCGGAATGGAGCCGGATTTGCGGTAAAACTGGCGAAGTGCTTGAAGTCATGAAAGGACAATATGATCTTTACCAACATGATATGCGATGGAAAAGACAAATATACGATAGTCGTCAATTTGTTGCCGAGCAGTTATCGGGCGTGTCACAGGTTATGGAGGACCTGGCGCGTGAAATAAAACGTGAGGGACAGGCAATGTATCGTCAGGAAGCTCAAATCCGTGAGACATTGGAGAAATTAGGGCTGTCTATTCATAGTATCGAAATCCTAAGTTTAGATCCTGGGCGTGTAGAAATAGAGGTGGTGCATGCCTATACTCGTGGTTTTGATGAATGCCGTAAAATGATCGCTCCGCTCCTTTCCGACATACTGGATGAGAATATTGCTGTCATGAGCGAGACGGCAGTCCATCCTCGGGAAGGATTGTCGATGGTTACCTTCGGTTCAGCCAAAGCCTTTGAGATAAACACAGGAGTGGCCGTTGTTTCTAAAGGAGGAGATATGTTATCTGGCGATAGCTTCAGTACCGTAGAGCTTGGAAACGGCACCTTTGCAGTATCCATTAGCGATGGAATGGGAAATGGTGAGCGGGCGAGAATGGAGAGTAGTGCCGCCCTCGGTATGTTAGAAAAGCTACTGCAATCCGGTATGGATGAGAAGCTGGCTGTAAAGTCGGTAAACTCTATTCTCTTATTACGTTCTCCTGACGAGTTCTACGCTACCGTTGACATGGCTTTGATCGATCAGTATTCCGCACAGACAACTTTTATGAAGATTGCTTCCGCACCGAGCTTTATCCGGAGGGGTAGTGAGGTCATTCCAATAACCTCTAGCAATCTGCCTATAGGAATCATTAAAGATATCGATGTGGATCTGATTAGCATGCAGCTTCGGGCCGGTGATATTTTGATTATGATGACGGATGGTATTTATGATGCGCCAGGATATGCCGTTAATAAGGAGATATGGATGAAACGGTTGATCCAAGAGCTTGAGGGGGATGATCCTCAAGATTTGGCGGATAGCCTGTTAGATAAGGTAATTCGTTATCAGGGCAATGAGATCCATGATGACATGACAATTGTCGTCAGTCGTGTAGATCATTTCCACCCAGAGTGGTCCAGCCTGCATATGCCTGGTGTCGGCCGAATGGAGCGTCCGCGTACGGTGAGTTAGATGGTTGGGCACGCGCGAAGCGTCGTGCTGCATGTTAAAGGTTTGAAGCACGGGCACAGTGCCGTGCTTGAATGGTAGTCGAGGCGAGTCTGTGATGTGTAACTCGCCGGCCTCTACTATTTACGTTTCAAAGGTTCGCTGACTTTGGAGCGTAATTTTTTAGATCTAAACTGTTTACTAGTGAAGGTACGGAACGGAGAGAAAGTTTGGAGCTGTAGAAGCGGAGCGTTCGCCTTTATTATTTGATTTCAACCGCAGAGGGCGGTTTTAATAGAGAAATCAAATAATAACAGCGATCGAAAGCCCAAACATTTCTCGCAGTTCCCCTATTCACTATCCCCGTAGTTCAGATCACAAATTTCCCCAACAAAAGCGACCGTTTGAAATCTCTCATTTCTGGATATGCTAGAAACAGAGGTTCAAACAAAGGGGGAGTTGAGGGTTATGAAGCAAATTATGCTCATTACTGACGGTTGTTCGAATGTAGGAGAAAGTCCGGTGTTGGCAGCGGCGCATGCCCTGCAGGAGGGAATCACCGTAAATGTGGTTGGTGTAGTTGATTATGGTACGATCGGCGAACTCGGAAGCCGGGAGATTGCCGACATTGCCAAGGCCGGGGGAGGCCTTAGCCGAATAGTCGGAACGCCACAACTGGCGCAGACGATTCAGATGATGACACGCAAGACCGTGGTTCAGACGATCCAGCAGGCGGTTAATAAAGAGGTAAAAAAGATACTAGGCGATGGCTCACTGGATCAGTTACCTCCTGTTCAACGTTCACAGGTTGTTACAGTTGTAGATGAACTGACAGAAACAACACCGCTGCGCATTGCACTTCTTATCGATGCCAGTGCTAGTATGAAACCTAAACTGGGTGCAGTGGAAGATGCTATCCGCGATTTGGCGCTCAGTTTGGAAGCACGGGAAGGTAAGAGTGAGATTGCTGTGTTCCATTATCCTGGAAATAACAGCAGCGAAGATGCCAAGCTTGATCTAGATTGGACCCATGACATGTCAGGTATTCGTACGTTATTCTCTAAATTACACATGAGAGGCGCGACACCGACGGGTCCAGCTATTTTCAAGGTGCTTGAACATTATCGTTATGATACACTGGATGAACATCGTGGACGCCGACTAAGTGATGACCACGACGAAAGAGAAGGGATGATTGGTGGGTATGTCGTCTAATCCGTCCTATCCTACTGGTACCTTAATTAACGGCAAATGGCGGGGTAACCGTTATGTCGTTGAGCGGATGCTGGGAAGGGGCGCGAACGGAACCGTATATCTTGTGCAAAGAGAAGGCAGACGGGAAAGGTACGCGCTAAAAATCGGATACGATACACTTGAACTTCAATCGGAGATCAATGTACTAACCTCGCTGCAATCACGGCGAAAGCGGAATGAGCATCGTGCTCGTCGTGAGAATCCATTGTCTTCTTATTTTTTGGAAGCGGATGATTTTGCGAATGGGGATAATGTCCCCTTCTATGTAATGAGGTATGTTGAAGGCAAACCTCTGCATCATTTTTTATCGAAAAACGGTCCCGACTGGTTAGGCCTGGTAGGGCTTGGTCTGCTTGATAAGCTGCGCACGCTGCATGAATGCGGTTTTGTGTTCGGGGATTTGAAGCCGGAGAACGTCATGGTATCAAAGTACGGCGAAGTGGAGCTGATCGACTTTGGGGGCACAAGTCCTATTGGTCGCAGTGTGAAGCAGTTTACCGAATGGCATGACCGTGGCTTTTGGAATGCAGGCAGCCGCACGAGTGATGAGGGTTATGATCTATTCGCTTTTGCTGTACTGTGCCTCCGTCTTTTGAATGAAGAGGGGCTCAAGAAAGCTGCGCTACAGCTGCCGCAGACAAGAAGTGTAGATGAGCTGTTTAAGCTGGCTAGAAATCTACCCGACAAGAAACTATCCTCTTGGATTTGTTTGGCGTTAAAAGGAGGTTTCACCGGTTCCGCAGATGCTACAGAGCTCTGGCGAAACCATATTTACAATTCGCGTAGAAAGCGTCCTGATAGTATGGACACACCTCGCTGGCTCAAAAATGCTTTTGGGTTATCCTTGTTTGTGCTTGCCTTTACAATTTATTGGGTATTTCGGTTTTGAACTTATACATATAGTTAGAGAAAAGGGGGGCCGCATATGGAGCAAATGAATGGACTGGTGGAGTCAGTATTGGAGTCAGCAGCCGAGCACGAGCTGTGGGCGCCCCATGACACCATTGTAGTCGCAGTTTCCGGCGGCCCGGATTCTGTGGCTCTTTTGCATGTTTTGCATGAAATAGCTTTAAACGTTATGCCACTTACCTTAATATGCGCTCATGTGAATCACGGATTTAGAGCGGAGTCTAAGGAAGAGGCAGAGCTAGTACGTGGTATGGCTGAACAATTGGGACTGCCCTTTGAGTTGGCAGAATTCGATATTCCCTCTTTGGCTAAAGAGAGTGGACTCGGCCCTGAGGGGACAGCACGCGAGAAGCGATACGAATTTCTGATTGATACCGCACACCGTTATGGGGCGCGCTCCGTTGCTCTGGCTCATCATGCGGATGATCAGGCAGAAACGGTGATTATGCGTCTATTGCGAGGAAGCGGTTTATCGGGGCTGTCCGGTATCAAGTGGAAAAGAACAGAAAAAAAGGTGGAACTCATTCGTCCATTCCTACGTATTAACAAAACGGCTCTTCTTGGGTTATGTCAGAATGAAGGTTTCACCTATGCCGAGGATGCAACTAATCTGCTGACGAAATACAAGCGGAATGCTGTTCGATTGGAAGTTCTTCCTTTTCTGGAAAGGTATAACGGCAGAGTGAGACAGTCACTTGTGCAGCTTGCGGAAATTGCAGGAGCTGAGGATGAATATATGGAGGCATCTGCGGTAAAATGCTTTGAGGAGCTGGTTTCGGAAGGGGAAGGGAAATATACCTTTAACAGAGCTTCATTTGCGGCCATACCCTCCGCTTTACAACGGCGTTTGATTAAACTAATATTAAATTATCTGTCGGCGGATCTATCTGCCCTTGATTTCTCCAAGATTGAATCTGTACGTCGGGGAACGCTGCAGAGCTATCCCACCACCTGGAGTTTGGATTTAGGTGGAGGCCTGACTTGTGTGCGGCAATATGATATCATCTTGTTCTCGTCCAAGCCCGCGCAGCAACAGGCAAGCTATACATATCGTCTGTTTTTACCGGATTCCAAGCTTAAGCTGGAGGAAATAGGTAAGGTGATGTCGATGGCGGTGCTGGAGAGAGAAAACTTTTTTGTACAGGGGGAGGATTATGGGAAGATGTCGGCTTGGTTTGACCGTGATGAACTGGTCTTTCCACTAACGATACGTTCCCGATTGCCTGGAGATACCATAAGAGTCATGGGATTAAACGGAAGCAAAAAGGTAAAAGATATTTATATTGATGATAAAATACCTGCTGCTGAACGCTCAATGATCCCCCTCGTTTGTGATGGTTTGGGCAATATCGTCTGGATTCCGGGCGTAAGACGCTCGATGCATGCCGCAGTAGGGCGGCAAACGACCTCGGTACTTCTATTGTCTCTAGCAGAGCTGGATGACCGTGAAGAAACGTAATGGTCGATGTAAGTCTTTCATAGTATAACTTAGGAGGTTTCGCAAGTTGCAAAATGATATTCAAGAAGTCTTGATCACCGAAGAGGAACTTCAGCAGAAAATTAAGGAGCTCGGTCGAACACTGAGCGAAGAATACGCAGGACGTACCCCTTTAGTCATTTGTGTACTAAAAGGCGCGTTTATATTTATGGCAGATCTGGTTAAAGCCATTACAGTACCTGTTGAGATGGATTTCATGGCAGTATCTAGCTATGGAGCATCCACCAAGTCCTCTGGTGTTGTCAAAATTATTAAGGATTTAGATGTATCGGTAGAAGGCCGCGATATCTTGATCGTTGAAGATATTATTGACAGTGGCCTTACGCTCAGCTATTTGATTGAGCTACTCCGCAACCGCAATGCTGCTTCTATCAATGTGGTTACCTTGTTTGATAAGCCCTCAGGTCGTACGGTTAATCTGGAAGCCAGCTATACAGGCTTCGTGTTGCCAGACGAATTTGTAGTAGGCTACGGATTGGATTATGCCGAGCGGTATCGGAACCTCCCATATGTTGGAGTACTGAAGCCTGAGATTTATTCCAATTGAACTATTGATTGCCTTGATCATACGGATCGGGCACCCTTGGCTTCCTTTATTTGAGGTGTCCCAAGAGGCTATGGTACAATAACTTGAGTGTTGCGAGAGGAGGTAGGGGATGAATCGGTTCATCCGGAATTCTGGTTTTTATTTGATTTTATTTTTAGTCGTGGTGGGTATTGTCCAGTTTGTGAGCAATGGAAATGAAGCCGCCGATTTCCCTAGATACGACGAGTTACGGCAGGAGATCAAGAGCAACAATGTGAAGGATTTGACGGTTCAGTTTGAGGGTAATGCCTTTTTAGTTACAGGCGAATATAGAGAGTTGCCTGCCGATACTAAATCGAAAAGCTTCTCCACATATATTCCTCCAACAGATGCTGCTATTAATGAACTGATTCAAGCCAGTGATGTTAATGGGATTGAATTAACTCAGAAGAAAATGGAAGGTACCAGCATTTGGCTGACATTCCTTTCTTCCATTATCCCGCTAGTCATTATGTTCATCTTGTTCTTCTTCCTGTTTAACCAGGCGCAAGGTGGCGGCGGTAAAGTCATGAATTTCGGCAAGAGCAAGGCTCGGTTATATAATGAAGAGAAGAAGAAAATCAGCTTCGAGGATGTTGCAGGGGCGGACGAAGAGAAGCAAGAGCTTGTCGAAGTCGTTGAGTTCCTGAAAGATCCGCGCAAATTTGCAGCTGTCGGTGCACGTATCCCTAAAGGCGTACTGCTTGTAGGCCCTCCGGGAACAGGTAAAACATTGCTTGCACGTGCAGTAGCAGGTGAAGCCGGTGTTCCTTTCTTTAGTATTTCCGGTTCCGATTTTGTAGAAATGTTCGTGGGTGTCGGTGCTTCTCGGGTACGTGATTTGTTCGAGAACGCTAAGAAGAACGCGCCATGTATTATCTTCATTGATGAAATTGATGCTGTGGGTCGTCAACGCGGCGCCGGACTCGGCGGCGGACATGACGAGCGCGAGCAGACACTTAACCAATTGCTGGTTGAGATGGATGGATTCGGTGGTAACGAAGGCATTATTATTGTTGCGGCAACTAACCGCGCTGATATACTTGATCCTGCATTACTTCGTCCAGGACGTTTTGACCGTCAAATTACGGTTGACCGCCCTGACGTAAAAGGCCGTGAAGCTGTACTTAAGGTTCATGCCCGTAACAAGCCGCTTACGAAAGATGTAAGACTGGATGTTGTCGCTAAACGTACAACTGGATTCACGGGTGCTGATCTAGAGAATCTGCTAAATGAGGCAGCATTGCTAGCTGCACGTCGTAACCGCAAAGATATTTCCATGATTGAAGTGGATGAAGCCATTGACCGTGTTATCGTGGGTACTGAGAAACGTAGTCGGGTTATCAGTGACCGTGAGAAACGCATTGTTGCTTACCATGAAGCAGGCCATACTATTGCTGGTTATTTCCTTGAGCATGCTGATATGGTGCATAAAGTTACAATTATCCCACGCGGACGTGCCGGCGGATATGTTATTATGCTTCCGAAGGAAGATCGGATGATCGTTACCAAGCAGGAGCTTTTGGATAAGGTTACTGGATTACTTGGTGGACGTGTTGCCGAAGAATTGTTTATTGGTGAGATCGGTACGGGCGCATACAGTGACTTCCAACAGGCTACGCGTATCGTGCGTGCCATGATCATGGAGTACGGTATGAGCGATAAGCTTGGACCTATGCAGTTCGGCTCTTCTCAAGGCCAAGTATTCTTGGGCCGTGATATTGGGCATGAACAGAATTATAGCGATTCAATCGCTTATGAGATTGATCAAGAAATGCAGAACTTTATTACTTCGAGCTACGAACGTTGTAAAGAACTGTTGCTCAAACACTCTAAAGAAATGCACCTGATTGCCAATACGTTACTTGAGAAGGAAACACTTGAGCTTGATCAGATTAAAGAGCTGATTGAACAAGGATTCCTTTCTGAAGATGGCAAGGCCGAGGGTGGCGAAGGCGTTGCGCTTGAAGTTGGCGAACCTGTCATTGATAATATCGGTGATGTGCGTGTCCGCATTCAAGGCAAGTCTGAAGATACTGATTCCACGCCTCCGAACCTATCAAAGGAAATCCCGAACAAACCTGAATCTGAGGGTAATGACGGATCTGATGATGACAATAAAGGCGGCGGAACTAGCCTTACCTAAGCAGGATCACTATTCATAAGATGTAAATTAATCCGGAGAGCGTAATTGCTCTCCGGATTTTTTATTTTAATTTTTAGGTAATTTCATGCTTGGAAGCCTGTCTAGTCACATTGACAGGGGCTGGAACGTTGTGTACATTAGTGATTAATATTACTTACTATTAACATCAGCTTATTCATTTTTTCGGATGATGGCTCATGCCATTTGATAACATCGCACCGGCGTAAAGCCGCGAAGATTTAAGGGGGAGAACAATCGGTGGAAGCTCTGGCACTTGAGCGTAAGCAGGAACAGAATCGAGAACTTCGTATACGTCTTGAACAGCTTAAGAAGGAAAGAAACGCAATCATTTTAGCTCATTATTATCAACGTGATGAAATTCAGGAGGTTGCCGATTTCCGGGGAGACTCTTTTTTACTCGCTCAGAAGGCTGCAGAGACTGATGCAGAGGTTATTGTATTCTGCGGTGTTCATTTCATGGGGGAAAGTGCTAAAATTCTGGCTCCAAACAAAACCGTCCTTATTCCTGATGAACGTGCAGGCTGCCCAATGGCAGATATGGTCAATGTAGACGGTTTGCGTAAGCTTAAAGCGCAACATCCAAATGCTAAAGTGGTGACTTATATCAACTCGTCTGCAGAGATTAAAGCGGAAACTGATATCTGTTGTACCTCTGCCAATGCCGTGAAAGTAATCGAATCCCTCGATGCCGAAGAAATTATCTGGGTACCCGATAAGAATCTTGGTCAATACGTACAAGATCAGACCGGCAAAAAACTGATTATCTGGGAAGGCTATTGCAACACTCATGATATGTTGACTGTTAAAGATGTAGTAGAAATGAGAGCGAAATACCCAGAAGCAGAATTTGTAGTTCATCCAGAATGTCGTCCGGAAGTAGTGGCCATGGGTGATTATGTAGGTAGTACTACATCCATTCTCGAGTATTGCCGGAAATCTGACCGTAAGCAATTTATCGTTGGAACTGAGGATGGTACAGGATATCAGCTTCGTAAAGATAGTCCGGATAAAGAATTCCATTTTGCTACAAAATTTCTTGTTTGTCCTAATATGAAAGTTAACAATCTAAAAAAACTGGTGAAATGCCTGGAGACGATGAAGCCACAAATCTATGTACCGCCTGCTGTCGCCGACAAAGCCAGAACTTCCCTAGAGCGCATGCTACAAGTCCGGTAGTATGCGCTACTCTTTCGTTGAAACAGGTGAAACGCGGTCATGATTCCACAATATTTGGTTGATTTTGATCTTCGGGATATTCCTAAAGTAAAGACAGATTGTATTGTTATCGGTTCAGGGATTGCCGGATTGTTCACGGCTATTAAAGCTAGTGAAGATCGGCGTGTCATTATGATCACAAAGAAATCAGTAATGGAGAGTAATACTCGCTATGCACAGGGGGGGATCGCAGCTGTAATAGCTGAGGACGATTCCCCTGCTTACCACCGGCAGGATACATTAATGGCGGGAGCAGGTCTGTGCTCATCCACAGCTGTCGATGCACTTGTTAATGAAGGACCAGATAGAGTTCATGAGCTAATTCGTTTAGGTACTCTTTTTGATAAGGAAGATGGGGTACTGGCTTTGACGCAGGAAGGAGCGCATAGTCACCGTCGTATTTTGCATGCTAATGGAGATGCTACAGGTTATGAGATTGTTCGTGCCTTGGCTGAACAGGTAGCTGAACATGAGAACATTGAGGTGTGGGATGATCATTATGTCATTGATCTCATCACTGAAGGTGGAGAATGTGTAGGCGCATTGTTGCAGCGTCCCGGCGGCGGACGGTTATTCCTGCAAGGGGATGCGACTATTTTGTGCTCTGGTGGAGCAGGACAATTATTTAGATACACTACCAACCCTGAAGTAGCTACAGGCGACGGGGTAGCCATTGCTTATCGTGCCGGGGCTCATATACGAGATATGGAATTTATTCAATTTCATCCTACAGCATTGAGTTATCCTGGAGCTCCTAGATTCCTAATCTCCGAAGCAGTCCGTGGGGAAGGAGCGGTATTGCGCAATATTAATGGAGAGCGGTTCATGGAACGATATCATGAGTTGCTTGAGCTAGCCCCACGAGATATTGTAGCTCGGGCTATTGTAAGTGAAATGGAGCTTACAAAGTCAACGTTTGTCTATTTGGATATTACGCATGAATCCCCAGAAATGGTGAAGCATCGTTTCCCTACAATACATGAGACCTGTATGGGCTATGGACTGGATATTACAAGTGATTGGATTCCAGTGGCTCCAGCTGCGCATTATATGATGGGGGGCATTAAGACCGATCTAAATGGGGAGAGTACGATTCCTCGCTTGTTTGCTTGCGGGGAGGTTTCTTCCACAGGCGTACATGGGGCTAATCGATTAGCAAGCAATTCATTATCAGAAGCAGTTGTTTTTGGACATCGTATTATTGAGCGGATTCGCCAATTGTCTCCGCTTGGACGTGATGTTACATCAGTTAGTAGCAACGAAGGGCGTGTTGATTCGCCAACTCAAGCTATTGTGGAACGCCGTTTGAAGCTACAAAAGGTAATGGTTCGATATGCTGGATTACGACGTAATGAAGAGACCTTGTCTAAGGGAATAGAAGAATTGAAACGGCAGCTACCCATCTTTGGATCCGTATTGACTAAACGTGAGGAATACGAGTTCGCTAATATGCTGACCTGCTGTTTGCTCGTGACAGAGTCTGCTCTAGCACGGG
Organism: Paenibacillus sp. B2(2019); assembly: GCF_008370385.1. Lineage (NCBI taxonomy): Bacteria > Bacillati > Bacillota > Bacilli > Caryophanales > Paenibacillaceae > Paenibacillus > Paenibacillus sp. B2(2019). Next base: position 14,072 of record NZ_VTZR01000001.1, on the reverse strand, counting down.
AAGAGAGTCGCGGGGCACATTACCGTGAGGATTACCCGCAGCGAAGTGATGATCAGTGGCGCAAGCACCTGCTTCAAATTCGCGATCTGGGAATAGTGGAGGAATTAAGCGATGATGTTTAATGGTTACAATGAAGAACTAGTACAATCCATTAAGGCTTGGCTGCGGGAAGATGTAGGTTCCGGTGATGTAACAACACAAATGACAATACCTGTTGGCCATGAATCTAAAGGGATTATTCATGCTAAAGAAGATGGCGTAATTTGTGGTATCCCGATTGCAGAGTTGGTTTTTGAAATTGTTGATCCTACGCTTAGCTTTACAGCCCTTGTAGAAGAAGGTCAAGCAGTGACAAAAGGGACTGTAATTATTGAGGTAGAGGGAAGCACACATGCAATTCTTACGGGTGAACGGCTTGCACTCAACTTGATGCAGCGTCTTTCCGGTGTAGCATCACGTACATCATCTTTCGTACAGGTGCTCGATGGATTACCGACTCGTCTAGTAGATACACGTAAGACTACACCAGGACATCGTATGCTGGAAAAATATGCAGTTCGTGTTGGTGGAGGCTTTAATCATCGCTTTGGTCTATATGATGCGGTTATGATCAAGGACAATCATATCAAGGGTGCAGGTGGTATTAGGCAGGCAGTAGGTCGTGCGCGGAAGAACATTCCACATACGATGAGCATTGAAGTAGAGACTGAGAACTTAGAGCAAGTCGAAGAGGCGCTGGCAGCAGGTGCTGATATTATTATGCTTGATAATATGTCTAACGAGATGATGAAGCAAGCGGTGGCTAGGATTAAAGCTAAAGCTCCACATGTCAAGACAGAGGCCTCCGGCAATGTATCGTTAGAAACGGTTCGTGGGATCGCAGAAACAGGTGTGGATGTGATTTCTGTAGGACGCCTTACGTACTCCTTTTCCAGTCTGGATATTAGTCTAGACCTTAATGCCAAGAAGGAAGGGTCCTCATCATGATGCTTGCTGTCGATGTCGGTAATACCAATATTGTTCTCGGTGTATACAGAAAGCGCGAATTGTTACATCATTTTCGGCTAAGTACTGCGCGCCAATCCACCGTGGACGAATATGGAGTGCTGATACACAATCTTTTTCAGATGTCAGGGATCTCTGTCAAAGATGTGGAAGGTGTAATTATATCCTCGGTAGTTCCACCTTTGGTTAAGACTATCGTGGATATGTGTATAAAGTATATAGGCAAAGATCCGTTACTCGTAGGACCAGGGATAAAAACGGGACTTAATCTTCGCTATGAGAATCCGCGTGAGATTGGCGCAGACCGGATTGTTAATGCTGTGGCTGCGATTGAACAATATAAATGTCCGCTTGTTGTTGTTGATTTTGGTACGGCTACGACCTTCGACTGTATCGATGCAGGGGCTAATTATCTTGGAGGAGCGATTGTTCCGGGTCTTGTTATTTCTACAGAGGCCTTATACCAGCGGGCGTCGAAACTGCCACGAATTGAGTTGGAGAAGCCTAAAAAGGTTATCGGACGTAATACAGTTCACGCTATGCAGGCTGGTATTATTTTTGGGTATGCAGGCCAAGTCGAGGGGATTGTAAAGCGTATCAAAATCGAGATGAACGCTCCGGAACTGAAGGTTATTTCTACTGGAGGCCTCGCTTCGCTAATTGCGGGGGAGACGGATTGTATCGATGAAGTAAATCCTATGTTAACACTAGAAGGATTACGAATTATTTATGACCGTAACCAATAAAGATAAAGAAGCCTAACGGGCGAAGAGATAGGAGGGCTATGCACCCAATGGAAAAAAAGAAGGATCGACTTATCCGTGGAACGGCTATGAATGGTAAAGTGAGAGCGTTTGCTGTCCGCACAACAGAATTGGTCGAGGAATTGCGGCGCAGACATGATACGTATCCAACGGCTACAGCCGCACTTGGACGTACAGTTACCGCTGCAGCCATGATGGGCGCTATGCTCAAAGGAAGAGAGAAGCTATGTATCATGGTCAAAGGGGATGGACCGATCGGGCAAATCGTTGCGGAGTCCAATGCGTTGGGAGAAGTGTGCGGTTATGTACACCATCCTCACATTCACTTACCTAGCAATAGTATGGGCAAATTGGATGTTGCTGGAGCCGTAGGAACTGAAGGGTTCATTGATATTATAAAGGATTTAGGTTTGAAGGAACCTTATCGAGGTAGTATTCCTATCATCTCCGGAGAACTTGCGGAAGATTTCACTTATTATTTCGCTGTTTCTGAACAAACCCCAGCTGCAGTGGGCTTAGGTGTATTAGTGGATACCGATGAGTCAGTGATTGTAGCCGGAGGGTTTATCGTGCAGCTTCTTCCAGGACTGACGGATGCGGAGATTACGGAGATCGAAAAAGCTCTAGGGGCTATGCCTTCCGTGACAACACTTCTTGATCAGGGCCTAGAGCCAGAAGAAATGCTGCGTTTTCTTTTGCCGGATGCCGTAGTTATGGATGAACTGGATATTAACTTTGCTTGTCAATGTTCGCGTGAGCGGGTAGAGCAGACATTGGTTAGCTTAGGGCAAGATGAACTGGAGAGATTAATTGCAGAAGATGAGCAGGCTGAAGTTGTATGTCATTTTTGCAACGAGGCTTATGTTTTTAATAAGGACGAATTACAGGTCATTTTAGAACAAGCGAAATCGTAGGGCATGGGATGATGACGAGACAGGAACGTGCACTTCGCAATACGGTAGTTATTCTGGCTGTTGCAACTTTAATGCTCGGGGGCCTATTGTTCTGGAGCTTACGCGCCATGGCTCTTCTAAAAGGGGATACAACAGAAAACGAAACACCGGATGCAGCGACTGCAGGCGGACAACCGATAACAGATAAGCAGTGGATGGATGAGCTCAAAAAAAAGCATGGCCACGAAGTGCTGGTTGGAATGATCAATCATATTGTTGTGGAGATGGAAGCAAAGGCTCTGGGGATTACCGTGACCGACGATGAGGTTGAGCAAGAACTTGCACGAACTATGGTTGGATACGGATCGGAAGAACAGTATTATGCACAAATGCAGTCTCAGCTGGGATTATCTCGTCAGGAAGTGTTCGCAGAAACGGCTTATCGTCTGACCTTACAAGCAATAGCCACTGATGGTATTACGATTAAGGAAGCTGATATCGATACTTATTTAGACCAAAATACGGAACGTTTCACTCCCAAAAGGGAATTGGAACTCTCCATGATTAAGGTTTCATCTTATGATGAAGGCGAGCAAGTAATGGATCGCTTGGAGCAGGGCGAGAATTTTGCTGATTTAGCTAGGGAAGTTTCCATTGATGCAGAGAGTCGGCAGCAAGGAGGCCGTTTGGGCAAAGTAGAGGAAGACGATCCTTTTTGGCCTGAGGGACTGCTTAAGACCGCTGCTAGTTTGGATGAGGGTGATATAGCGGGGCCGATTCAGGCGGAGGACGACTTCGCTATCATTCGACTAGAGAGTATTCACACACAAAATATTCCTGATCAAAAGGAAATTCGAGCGCTGATACGTCAAGAGCTGGCGTTGGAGCAAGCACCCCCTTTACAACAAGTAGAGAGTGATTTGCGCACGAAATATGATGTGGCAATAAATATTGACAACAGCCTGCAAGATTGATAATATGATATTAACGTAAAACCTACCGTTTTAGTCGGAAATAACTAACGGTGGTCTAATATCTATACCCCTTTATAGCAGTTATTATTGCATAATAGGGACACACATACAGAAGAGTAAAGTCACAATTTACGTTCTTATATCGCATTTATCATTCTAAGGAGGTTTTTGCTCATGGCTAAAGTCGTTAACAACGTAACAGAATTGATCGGAGGTACTCCGCTCGTTCGTTTGAATCGTCTGGCACAGGAAGGCTCCGCAGATATTTATTTGAAATTGGAATATCAGAATCCGGGATCAAGCGTAAAAGACCGTATCGCAATCAGCATCGTTGAAGAAGCTGAACGTGAAGGTCTACTGAAGCCTGGAGGTACAATTGTAGAAGCAACCAGTGGTAACACTGGTATTGGCTTGGCACTTGTGGCTGCGGCTAAAGGTTATAAGGCAGTTATCGTAATGCCGGAAACCATGAGCTTGGAACGCCGTAATCTACTTCGTGCATACGGAGCAGAATTGGTTCTGACTCCAGGATCGGAAGGCATGAATGGTGCGGTTAAGAAAGCGGAAGAAATTCTGAAAGAGAACCCAAGCTATTTCCCATCGGAGCAATTCAAGAATAAAGCGAACGTGAAGATCCACCGTGAGACCACTGGACCTGAAATCGTTGAAGCTATTGAGTCCATCGGAGGCCCACTGGATGCTTTTATTGCAGGTATCGGAACAGGTGGAACGATCACGGGTGCAGGTGAAGTGCTGAAGAGCAAATATCCTGACGTGAAGATCTATGCTGTGGAACCTGCTGCTTCTCCAATCTTGGCAGGAGGCAAACCAGGCCCTCACAAAATTCAGGGTATCGGAGCAAACTTCATTCCTGAAATCCTGAACCAGGACATTTATGATGAGATCATCCATGTTGAGAACGATGAAGCATTCGAAACTGCACGCCGTGTAGCTAAAGAAGAAGGCGTCTTGTCTGGCATTTCTTCCGGTGCAGCAGTATTTGCAGCACTTAAGGTTGCTAAAGACCTCGGTCCTGGCAAGAAGGTAGTTGTCATCATCCCAAGTAATGGTGAACGTTACCTGAGTACACCACTTTACAATTTCGAAGCGTAATTGTTTGCAATAACGTAATTTATAAGAGTCTTCATACCACTTTTCTGGTGGTGATGGAGACTCTTTTCGTTGATTTTATGGGCAAAAGGCTCTATGGATATATGACGACCTAGACGTGGTAATTTATTATTTTTGAAAAATGCTATGGTTTTTACTGAAGACTTAAAAGCCATAATAATTTCCTATAGCTGGGGGCTTTTCAATAATGCCTTAAGTACAGTATACTGACAGGCAATATACTACTGATGATTAATAATAAGTAATTGCTAGATAAAACTAAGCGAATGCTTACGAAGTAAGTTTTGTCCCGAAGATTAAACTGTAGGATTATGCTAGACAAAACTTAAGCAAATGCTTACGAAGTAAGTTTTATTGCGAGGTGATGTCTAAGATGTAATGGCTTCATAAAACTTTTAGGAGGATGGCTTTGGAAATCATAACGACATGGCATGAGTGGGAACAATGGGCAGCTGAAGACTGGAGCATGTTCCCCTTGATTATAAAATCACCCAAGTGCTCGGGGGAATTGCCCGCATCCTGGAAGAAGGCCTGGGAACTAGCTTCCGAATACTCCGTAGTGTTGGAGAGTGGCAAGGGTGGCCGCTATACGTACTTAGGTTTAAATCCTGTATCAATATTAAAAGGCAAGGGAGAAGGCGCTGAGGTGTTTAGCCTTTCTCCCGAATCATTGGGTCATACATCCGATGAGGGTTCACATGAGACAACAACGCTGCTAGGTCAGCCGCTAGAGCTGCTACAGCAATGGATGTCAGGTTTCACCTCGCCAAGTCTAAACGTTCAGGGCATTCCTCCATTTACCGGTGGATGTATTGGATTTATAGGGTACGATGTGGTTCGCTCATTGGAGCGTTTACCGTCTCTCGCACAAGATGATCCCGGTTTTCCTGATTATCTCTTTATGAGGATGGATGAGGTATGGATTTATGATCACGAAGAGCATGTGCTTTATTGTGCTGTTCACGTCCCGGTTCCAGCAGAATGTGGGGTGGAAGATTTGCAGAACCTTTATCTCGGTGCTATAGAACAGGCTGGGCGAATGGTAGAGCAGTGGCAGTTGGTATCCACTGCTTCGGGATTGAACGAAGAGGTCAAAGGTAGCATTGAGGCCCTCACAGATTCCTCAGGAGAGTGGCCGGGTATGACCTCGGCCTTCTCGCCTGAGAAGTTCCAGCAGGCCGTGCTGGACGTTCAGGAATACATCCGCCAAGGCGATGTATTTCAAGTGAACCTCTCGCTGCGCCAGGAGGCGCAGCTGAAGTCCTCGCCGGAGGATGTTTACGAATGGCTGCGCAAGCTCAATCCGTCCCCGTACATGGGGCTCTTGCGGTCGCCCGGCTTCGCGCTATCCAGCGCTTCACCGGAGCTGCTCGTCAAGCTGCACGGGGACAAAGTGAGCGCACGGCCAATCGCAGGCACCCGGCGGCGAGGCCTGACTCCCGCGGAGGATGCCGCCATGGAGGCGGAGCTTCGCGGGAGCGAAAAGGAGATCGCCGAGCATATTATGCTTGTCGATCTGGAGCGCAACGACATCGGGCGTGTCGCTGCGTATGGATCCGTCAGCGTGCCTGAGCTAATGACGGTGGAGCACTACTCTCATGTGATGCATCTCGTTTCGCAGGTAGAGGGCCAGGTCGCACCGGATAAGGATGCTTATGCTGTAATCGCAGCATTGTTCCCAGGGGGAACGATTACAGGCGCGCCCAAAGTAAGAACAATGGAAATCATTGAAGAGCTGGAACCGGTTCGGCGTGGGCCGTATACAGGATCCATGGGCTTTATTGACTATAACGGAAATATGGAATTAAATATTATTATTAGAACACTGGCTGTAAAGGATGGAGTCGGATATATTCAGACAGGTGCGGGCATCGTGATCGACTCTGATCCATACCGTGAATACCGTGAATGCCATAATAAAGCCAAAGCGGTAGTGAAGGCAGTACTCTGTAGTGAGTTACAGCAGGAATCCCAAACTACCAGCGGCGCCGAAGGGGGAGAAACACTGTGATCTTGGTCATCGATAATTATGATTCCTTTACGTATAACCTCGTACAGTATTTGGGTGAACTTGGGGAAGAGGTTAAAGTACACCGCAACGATGAAATTACCATTGAAGAGATTGAAAAAATGGCTCCCGATCATATTTTAATTTCTCCAGGACCATGTACACCTAATGAAGCGGGGATCAGTTTGGAATTGTTACATCATTTCAAAGGTATTATTCCGATCTTCGGCGTATGCCTTGGGCATCAGGCGATAGGCCAAGCATTTGGTGGAAATGTTATTCGTGCAGAGCGTTTGATGCATGGAAAGACATCCCCGATTCATCATAAGGGCACGTCGGTTTTTGAAGGTCTGGAGTCTCCTTTTACGGCAACGAGATATCATTCTTTGATTGTAGAGCGCGAGAGTCTGCCGGATTGTCTGGAGATTACAGCGGAGACTGAAGAAGGGGAGATTATGGCACTGCGCCATAAAGAATACCCTATCGAAGGTGTGCAATTCCATCCGGAATCGATTATTACGGATCATGGTCATACGATGCTGCGTAATTTCTTGAAACGGAGAGCCGGAGAAACGGCATGAAATATATAGGATTTAACAATGGTGTCATTGATGCAAGACAAGCCGTGGTTTCCGCGCTGGATCACGGTTTTTTATACGGCATAGGATTGTTTGAGACCTTTCGGACGTATGGGGGAGTGCCTTTTCTGCTGGAGCGTCATTTGAAGCGTATGGCAGAGGGCTGCAAGGAGCTTGGTATTCCATTTGCGCAGGATGTTGAACAGCTGCAGGAGTGGATCCAGCGTGTTATGGACAAAAATGAATTAAAAGAAGCTTATATACGCTATACCGTGACCGCTGGTGAGGATATTCTCGGATTACCTGCGGGCGACTATTGCGAACCCAATCATTTGCTGTACATCAAAGCGCTGCCGAAAGTATCCGAAAAGATATATAGCGAAGGCAAAGACCTGCAACTGTTGTCCTTACGGCGTAACACTCCGGAGGGAGCAGTGCGATTCAAGTCTCTGCATTATATGAATAATATTTTGGCCAAGCGTGAGCTTAGGGGCTATGCCTCTGCGGCGAATGGTGCTGAAGGACTGATGTTGACTGCACAAGAGATCATAGCAGAGGGCATTGTCAGCAACATCTTTTTTATAAAAAACAATATTCTCCACACTCCAGATATCTCAACTGGAATTCTACCGGGAATTACCCGGGAAATGGTAATGGAGCTGGCTCGTAGTGCTGGGATTAGGGTAGAAGAGGGCGCATATCATTGGGAGCAGTTAAAAATAGCCGACGAAGTATTTCTTACTAATTCCGTACAAGAAATTGTCCCGGTCACAACGCTTTGGGAAAAAGATAAAAAATTTACCGTTGGCGATGGCCTTTTCGGCAGAATGACTTCGGATTTGATTTCATTCTATAGAGAAAGGACGGGAATACCGAAATGAGACCAGCCATATTCAAGCGGACATACCGCTGTGGAAATACTGATTTGGAATTGGGAAATCGAACGCTGATTATGGGCATCCTGAATGTAACCCCGGATTCTTTTTCAGATGGAGGACTTTGGGATGATCCGGACAAAGCAGTAGAACATGCGCTACAAATGGCCGCAGACGGTGCTGATATTATAGATATTGGTGGAGAATCTACCCGTCCTGGTCATAAACCAGTGGGGCTTGAAGAGGAATTAGCTCGTGTATTGCCTGTCATCGAGAGTATTCATCGAGCGGCACCGCATATTCCGTTATCTATAGATACCTACAAAGCTGAAGTGGCACGCCAAGCTATTGCTGCTGGTGCCCATATCATTAATGATATATGGGGCTGTAAAGCTGATCCGGAAATGGCGGCAGTGGCAGCTGCTGCAGACTGTCCCATTATTTTGATGCATAACCGGCAGGACCGTAATTATATGAATCTAAGTGCGGATATGTCGGCAGACCTTAAGGAAAGTATTGATCTTGCTTTAGCCGCAGGAGTGAAGCCAGCAAATATCATCTTAGATCCAGGGATCGGCTTTGCGAAGGATTTTAATGAAAATTTGCAGGCGATGATGCTTTTGGATGGGTTGACTGAGTTTGGCTATCCACTGTTACTGGCGACTTCACGCAAAAAATTCATCCGGACCGTACTTAATTTACCCGCTGATGATATTGTGGAAGGTACCGCAGCTACAGTAGCCTTTGGTATTGCTCAGGGCTGCCAGATCGTACGAGTGCATGATGTGTCCCTAATAAAACGAACGGTCAAGATGTGTGATGCGATGTTGTATGCTGCACCTCCATTGGTGCGTGAATAAAGATATTTTATAAAAAGGGCGGGTTTAAAGATGGATAAAATGACACTGCATCGAATGGAATATTACGGATATCATGGTGTGTTTGAAGAAGAGCGTAAGCTGGGCCAACGTTTTTACATTGATTTGGAGCTGGAACTTGATCTACAGGGAGCGGGCCAGAACGATGATTTGAACCAAACCGTAAACTATGCTGAAGTGCATGAACTGGTCAAAAACATTGTCGAAATAAAGTCCTTTAAGTTAATTGAAGCTCTGGCAGAATATATTGCATCCTCCGTACTGGACACTTATACTGTTATCAATGCAGTAACGGTAAAGGTAACTAAACCGCATCCGCCATTCGACATTCATTTTCAGGGAGTGACTGTGGAGCTGCGCAGAACTAGAAAGTGAGAACAAAGTCCATGAATATACATTCCACCTCTGAAGAATCAGAGGCTTATATTGCTTTAGGGGCTAATTTGGGCGACCGTGAGGGCACGCTGTCAGAGGCTTTGAACAGACTGAATAATCATGATGAAATATCGGTAGTTCGCTGCTCCAAAGTCTACGAGACAGAGCCAGTAGGTTATTTAGATCAGCCGCAGTTTCTTAATATGGCAGCAGCTTTGCGCACGACGCTTGCGCCAGAGACCTTGCTGGAAGTAATGCTGGGGATCGAAACGCAGCTGGGTCGTATCCGGGATATTCGCTATGGACCGAGAACGGTAGATCTAGATTTATTGTGGGTAGAGGGCCAGACACTTGATACTCCGCATTTAACGTTACCGCATCCGCGTATGTTTGAGCGTGCATTTGTAATGCTTCCGCTCAGTGATATCGTTCCACAGAATGAACAGTCTTCCGGACTCCGCAAGTTGATTACAGCAGCGCTTCAAGACATAGACGGGAAGGAAGGAATTCGGTTGTGGACAACAAGCGTATGGGACGGAGGGTCAGGGCATTCCGCAAGCTAAAAGGCTATACTCAGCAGGAACTTGCGGATCTCACTGGGATTTCCTTGGCTGTGCTTGGCGCAGTCGAGAGGGGCAATAGACGTTTGGAAGATCAAATTTTAGATAAAATTGCGAATGTCCTAGGGGTTACAACCGAAGAATTGGTAAACCCTGACTCATAATTTTTAAGCAATTTAAATAGGAATAATGGAAGTGATACGAATGCTGAAGATTGGCGACATTGAGATGAAAAATCAAGTTGTTCTGGCACCTATGGCTGGGGTGTGCAATCCGGCCTTTCGTCTAATCGCTAAAGAGTTTGGTACAGGTTTAGTCTGTGCGGAAATGGTGAGCGACAAGGCTATTATTCACGGGAATACGCGTACTCGCGAAATGTTGTTTGTAGATGAACGGGAGAAACCGCTTAGTTTGCAGATTTTTGGCGGGGATAGAGAATCACTGGTGCAAGCAGCTAAAGTGGTTGATAAAGAAACCAATGCTGATATTATCGATATCAATATGGGATGCCCAGTGCCTAAAGTAACTAAATGTGATGCGGGAGCCCGCTGGCTTTTGAATCCCGATAAAATCTATGAAATGGTCTCTGCGGTTGTCGATGTTGTCGATAAACCCGTAACCGTGAAAATGCGGATTGGCTGGGATAGCGAGCATATTTTTGTCGAAGATAATGCACGTGCAGTAGAACGTGCCGGTGGCAAGGCTGTCAGTGTACATGGACGAACACGGGAGCAACTCTACACGGGGCGTGCGGATTGGAATTATATCAAGATGGCAAAAGAAGCGGTCTCCATTCCGGTTATCGGCAATGGTGATGTCAATACACCTGAAGATGCTCGGGCTATGCTTGATCAGACCGGTTGTGATGGCGTGATGATCGGGCGTGGTGCGCTAGGTAACCCATGGATGCTGTATCGTACGATTCAGTATTTAAGCACCGGGGAACTGATGCCTGAACCTGGATTGGATGAGAAGATTAAGGTTGCCATTCTTCATATGGATCGGCTGGTTGCACTTAAGGGAGAAGCAGTAGCCGTTCGGGAGATGCGTAAGCATATGGCTTGGTATTTAAAAGGCCTGAAGTCTGCTGCACGAGTGAAGGATGTGCTCATGTTAGAGACAGAACGTGATGGAATGGTGAAGATTTTGAATGATTTTGTCGTTCAGCTAAAGCATGAAGAAGAGAATAAGGGTAATGAAATGTCTGCTCCCGCAGTATAAACGTTGTTTTCCTTACGCTTTTTGAACACATCCCACTTTATATGTGGTGTCATTGACATTTTGTAGCGGTTCCAATATAATTTCACAGTATAAAATCGCCGTTACAGTAAGAGCAATGCAGCAGGGAGGGTTCTTATCCTCCTAGATTAGCATATAGTATGGTGTTTTCAATAAATGTATACGACAGGAGAATCGGTTGAGATGAGCGATAAAGAAGTCATCCTTACGCCGGACGGGCTAAAGCGTCTGGAAGATGAGCTGGAATTCCTCAAATCTGTGAAACGCCGCGAGGTTGCTGAACGGATTAAGGTAGCGATTGGCTACGGAGATATCAGTGAGAACTCGGAGTATGAAGACGCGAAGAATGAGCAGGCTTTTATCGAAGGACGCGTTATCACCTTGGAGAAGATGCTTCGCAACGCGCGCATCATTAATAGCGACGAGATCGTTACTGATGTGGTAAGTATCGGTGTTACTGTAAGTGTTGAAGACTTGGAATATGGTGACACTATGGAATACACGATCGTAGGTACAGCGGAGTCCGATCCACTGAATAATAAGATCTCCAACGAAAGTCCAGTAGGCAAAGCCATCATCGGCAAGAAAATAGGCACGATTGTTGACGTTAATACACCTGCAGGCGTTATTCAATATAAAATTCTCGATATCAGAATGAAGTAGTGTACAGATCTTATAGTCTGTAAATAGATGTGCTGCCGAATGTATAAGTAGTTTTGTTGTACGCAGGCAGATAAGGGAACATTGTTTGGGAAAGCTTCCTTAGGGAAGCTTTTTTTCAAAATATAAGGGATTTATATCTGCAAGGGGATGAATAGCATGACCGAGGAAACGAATAATGTGGAGAATGCAGAGAACGAACTTAGTGAGCTTTTGCAAATCCGCCGTGCCAAATTGGACGAGCTAAGAGGACTTGGTATCGATCCTTTCGGCAAAAAGTATGAGCGTACAGCTAACGCTGGCGACCTAGTATCGAAGTATGATGGACTTTCTAAAGAAGAATTGGACGAGTTATCTGTTGAAGTCAGCATAGCAGGTCGCATTATGGCAAAACGTGTTATGGGTAAAGCCAGTTTTGCGCATATCCAAGATCTCAGTGGAAGAATTCAGCTTTATGTTCGTCAAGACAGCATTCCTGAAACGCAATACGCAGCGTTCAATGTTCTCGATCTAGGAGACATTATCGGCGTTCGCGGAACAGTATTCAAAACCAAAACAGGCGAGACCTCCATCAAAGTGCATAATCTCGAAGTCTTGTCCAAGTCCTTGTTGCCACTTCCTGAGAAATATCATGGTCTTAAAGATGTAGAGCTGCGTTACCGTCAGCGCTATGTTGATTTGATTATTAATCCAGAAGTTCAACAGACCTTTATTGCTCGTTCAAGAATCATTCAATCTATGCGTCGTTATTTAGATTCACTTGGCTATCTTGAAGTTGAGACACCTACACTTCATGCGATTGCCGGTGGAGCTGCAGCGCGTCCGTTCATTACTTACCACAACACGCTTGAAATGCAGCTTTATATGCGTATTGCTATTGAGCTTCATTTGAAACGTCTTATTGTTGGTGGACTGGAAAAAGTATACGAAATCGGTCGTGTATACCGTAATGAAGGAATTTCGACTCGTCACAATCCTGAGTTTACTATGATTGAGCTGTATGAAGCTTATGCTGATTACAAGGACATCATGAACCTTACGGAGAATATGATCGCTCATATTGCCCAAGAGGTATTAGGAACTCAACAGGTCGACTATCAAGGCAAGCCGGTAGATCTGTCACCAGGATGGCGTCGTGTAACTATGGTTGATGCCGTTAAAGAAGTAACCGGTGTTGATTTCAGTGTTCATATGACAGATGAGGAAGCACAGGCTCTGGCAAAAGAGCACCGTGTACCTGTAGAGAAGCACATGTCTTTCGGTCATATCCTTAATGCTTTCTTCGAGCAATTTGTAGAGGAAACTCTGATTCAGCCTACCTTTGTAATGGGACATCCGGTTGAAATCTCACCACTCGCGAAGAAAAACGATGAGGATCCACGCTTCACCGATCGTTTTGAATTGTTTATTGTGGGTCGTGAACATGCGAATGCATTTAGTGAATTGAATGATCCGATCGACCAGCGTCAACGCTTTGAAGCGCAAATCCAGGAGAAAGAGCAAGGTAATGACGAAGCCCATGAAATGGACGATGACTTTATCCGTGCTTTGGAATATGGTATGCCTCCTACAGGTGGACTGGGAATCGGTGTAGACCGTTTGATCATGTTGCTTACCAATTCTGCATCTATTCGTGACGTACTGCTATTCCCGCATATGCGCAACCGTACAAACGAATAGTATTTATACAACAATGAGCACAGGGGAGCTGTCTAGCGGCGGTTCTCCTTGGCTACTGTTGATCAGAAAGTAAAGATTCTGGTATCGTTATGAGGATATATAGCTTAATACTAATTTGTTTGAAAAAAAAGTGTTGCAATGAATCTCTATACATGATATATTCTATTTCTGGCCGAGAAACACACATGCCGAGCTCGAAAAAGAAGTTAAAAAAAGAGCTTGACATTAAACGGCTGAACATGATATAGTATAAGAGTTGCTGCTGAGACATTAAACGGCGCCAACGAGAACTTGATCTTTGAAAACTGAACAACGAGTGAGTAGGAAATCACGAAAGTGAAATCCAAAATTAGAGAATTAATTTTCTCGTCAGATGTTTCAAAATGAGCATATCGCTCTTTTCAATACTAATTGGAGAGTTTGATCCTGGCTCAGGACGAACGCTGGCGGCG